>CAYTBN010000003.1:178227-197423 GCA_964436045.1 uncultured Rickettsiales bacterium
CCGCCGTTCCGCCGCGACGCAGGCGGCGTTCTGCGATCCAGGCGGCCAGGTTGGACAGGCCCTGGCCGGCGAGGATCGTCTGGTGGCCCGCGGCCAGGATCCGTTCGCAGAGCACGTCGGCGGCGGCCAGCACCATCCGTTCGGTGTCGGTGGTGGCGGCGTCGAGGTCCAGGCCGGTCCCCAGCGCGGAGAGCTCGGCCTCCCAGCTGTCGGCCCCGCCCCGCTCGCGCAGGTCCGCCAGCCGCTCGTCGCCCAGGCGAGCCAGATACCCGTCGTGATCGCCGGGCTCGACGACCCAGCGCGCGATCCAGGCGTCCAGATCGGCGGCGCTCCGGCACGAGCGGCGGAAATCCACCAGGAATGGCGGATCCTCGGCATGGGGCTCGAGCCAGGGCAGGCCGGCGGCACAGAGCCCGCCCGGATGACCATCAAAGGGGGCCAGGGCCACGGCGCGGACATGGCGGCCCGGGAGGCGGGCCAGGCCGGCGTGGTCACGGATCACGTCGCGCTCGACGATCCGTTCGGCGGTGACCAGGATGCCGCGGCGGGCGGCCATCGCGGCCAGGGGGGCCTCGGACAGCGGCGGAGTCAGCAGGCAGTTTCCCTCGGCGTCGGCTGCGGCCACGTGCAGCAGGGTCAGGTCCGGTCGCAGGGGAGCGACCAGCCCCAGCGGTTCACCGTTGCCGAAGGGATCGTCGATGGCGTGGAAGGCGTGGGCGTTGTCCTCGGCCATCGTCGAACCGGCCAGGGAGCGGGTGGGCATCGCCGGAACGCCGAGCGCGCCTGCGGCCAGGCGCTGGAACAGGGACAATAGGCTCCAGTGCTCGAAGATCACCGAGCCGTCTGCGTAGACTCGCTGGACCACCTTGTTGGGGGCCGGCGAGGGGTAGATGTCGCCGGCGTACGACGTGATCACCTTGCGCACCAGGCCCAGGTGGATCGCGGCGATGGCGAAGCCGGCCACGCCCGCGGCCACGAGGGTGAACCCGGGATCGCTGCCGGCGAAGGCGCGGATCAGCTCTGCGGTCTGGGCCTGGGGGAGCTGGTGGGTCACTCCCAGGTGGAGGGTCATGCCCGGCTGGACGTGCTCGCGGATCAACGTGCGCAGCGGGACCACCTTGGACCCGGGTCCGCGGGGGACGGAGGGCGACTGCCGGGCCTCGGCCCGCAGCGCCTCGACTGGATCGGTCATCGGCTCTCCCCAGGGGCCCCGCGGCGGCAGGACGTCGTCGGCATTCTACGGCTTGTCAACAGTTTGTGAATTCCCGGATCGGCCTTCAGGTTGGCCTCGGATCTGCAGCCTCCCGGCGCAGGAGTGGAAATGCTTCGAACTCGGCTCCGAACTGGTTCAAAATCGAACGGACAGGGCTCCAAAGTGAACCATCGCGTCCTGGGATGGGACCGTTGCCCGTCCTGCGGCGCCCCCGTGCTGGTCAAGTCGCGGGTGATGGGCGGCGTCGGCTGGGCCTGCCGCCGCTGCTGCTCCTTCCGTCTCGAGCACGGTGATGGGCGCCTCGAAGAGGGAGGCCTCTGGTTCTCGGACTGGCTCGACAGCCGTTTGCACTGGCCGACCCACATGGCCCGCCCCGTCCCCACCACGGCCGGCGCCCTCCTCGCCTCCTAGCTTCTCAGGCTTTCAGCTCAGAGTCCCCCGATCCCCGCCAGGCCGCCGAACCGGTGCGCCATCACCGCGTACCAGCCGAGCACCACCGCGCCCATCAGGTAGTGCACCGCCTTGGCCCAGCCCGGGTCGTCGTCCTTGGGGGAGAGATAGCCCACCAGACCGGTCATCCCCACCAGGCCGACCGCCATCACCTGGTCGAACATCGTCGGCGAGCGGGACCACATCACCGTGACCGCACCGACGATGGTCCAGGCCACCAGCGGCACCTGCAGGAAGCCGTGCATCCGCTTGACACCGGCCGAGTCGAGCAGTGCTCCGGCCAACCCCAGCAGACCCATCACACCCACGGCGATCGTGCCGATGACCCAGGGTTCGAACATGGCAGGGAGTATCCCACGCGGGGATCAGAACGAGTACTTGACCTCGACGAAGGCGCGGGAGGAATCGCGGATGCGGCCGAAGCGGGTGTCCTCGGGGCCGCCGAACAGGACCACGCCGCCCAGCACGGTCAGGCCGTCGCTGGCGCGCCAGGACACGAAGGCCATCTCGCCCCGCCCCCCCCCCCGCCCCGCCCCCCCCATCACCCGCTGCGGTCAACCCAGGGCGTGGTACCGTGGTCGGGGGATGAGTGAATGCCGTCGCTTCTCGCAAGGGTTTTGTTCGTGCCAATAACGACATTCCCGTTCTTCGCCGTTGCCGCGTCCCTGGCGTGCTCGAGCGTACACGAGGAACCTGCCGGGGCTGGGGAGAGTACCTCGGTGTCCGTCGACGATTTCGAGGCATCCAGGGCCGCGGCGGTGGCGGAGCTGGAGCGAGAGCTGGCGAACTCTCCCCCGCTGCCCGATGAGGAGACCCTCGCCCATCGGAGCTGCGAGCAGGACGACGACTGTGTGTACGTCGTCAACGGATGCTGTGATTGTGTGAACGGCGGCCGGGACCTGGCGATACACCGGGACCACGTGAGCTCCTTCCGCGAGCGGTTCGTCTGCTCCGGCCGTTGCACCATGGTGGCGGCGGTGGTCCCGTGCGGGAGTGGGACCGTCTCTTGCGTGGAGGGGCTGTGCGCCTACGAGCGCGCCTCGCTGTCGTTCCCCCTGCCGCGGGAGCCGGAGGGATGACCTACGACGACTCCGGGTGGAACAGTCTCGCTCCGGGCGAGAAGAGGTTGATCCTATGGGGGGTGACCATCGGGGTGATCGCGCTTTGCGTGTTGTTGATCCTGGAGGTCGCGGTGGCCAGCTGGCCGCCCGGGAGCCTGGTCCGCAATTGGATCTTCGAGTGGTAGCCCGCGAGTCGAGCTCCCCTCGCACTCACCCCTCACCGTCGCGTTGTTTCATCTCATGAGGAGTCCTCCTCGGGGCGGGGATCCAGATCGGCGAGGTAGGGGCCGTTGTCCGTCCGCGCTGTGGGCCAGAGCACGTCGACGGTCTGTTGGAGTGGGGTGGGAAGAGGGCCGCGAGTGGCGGCCAGCCGTATCATGAAACCATCGAAGGTGTCGTCGACGACGGTGGTGTTGAAGTTGCGGTCCATGGCGCGGGAGAGCCAGCGCAGGTAGAGGGGATCGGCGATGGGCGCGACGCTGTAGGCCCGATTCGACCAGTCTCCCTGTTCGGCATGCAAGGTGTAAAAGATGTTACGGAAGGTGAAATCGTCCAGGCTGTAGCCGACGAACACCGTTGTGCACTCCCGCGCCAGTGTACGCAGCGCATCGAACATCCCCGCGCGCAGGGTCTCGGAGTGGAAGTAGTCCACCGATGTGACGACCATCCTGGACGCGCCCTGGCCGGGCAGCGAGATACAACCATGGGGCTTGTACAGTGGGATGGCGCCGTTGTTGTCGTCCGCCGCCTTCAGGTCTCCATCTGTACGGACGGGGTGGATCCCGGTGGCCGCGTAGTGGCCCCCCGTGGCCCGTTCCTAGGCTACTTCGACAACGCGGTTGTAGTTGGTGGTGACCACGGCTCGCCAGGGAAAGGACGCGGCGATCAGGTGGCCGACGGTGGGCTGGAGACCCTGCAGACGATCGCAGAGAAAGCGGTCCAGACCGCGCCGGGCCGACGCCCTGACACCGGTGTAGAATTCGGCGGCCTTCATCAGGCTGACATCGAAGGGCGGTGGCTGGCCGTCGTTGATCTCCGACAAGAGCTCCCGGGCAAGGTCCTTGCCCGTCAGGCCCGCCATGCCGTCGGGACGGCGGCAGAGTCGGCTCGAGCCGGCTCCGAGGAAGAGGATCGCGTGACCCGAAGCGATCTGGTCGAGTATCTCGCGCAGGTGCTCCTGCTGGGCGTCGGGTGTCATGGGGGGGATCCTACCCTGTTGGCGGCGGCCCCGTGACCGCGCCGGACACGGCGAACAATCGGTTCCCGATCGGCTGGGGAGCCAGGTGTGACAGCCTTGTCGTCACGAGCTGGGCTCGCACCTCGTCGAGGGTGTAGGCGGACTGCAGCGAGGCAGCGAAGTCGATCAACAACGGCTCCGGAGCGCCGGTGCCGGCGGCTTCGCCGAGGGCAGATTCCAGCTCGGCCTGATCCACGGGCCGAAGCAGGTCCAGCACCAGCAGCCGTCCGTCGTCGCGCGCGAGCCGGATCGCTTCGCGCCACAGGTCGCAGGGGTCGGGCAGGTGGTGGAGCAGGCCGTGGCTGAGGACCACGCCGTAGGTCGACGCCTGCAGAGGGGCCCAGGGGACGGCGGCCTGGTGGACCGTGATGCGCTCGGACAGGCTCGCAGCCGATATGTCGGCCCGGGCCCGTTCGACCATCGGGCCCGACTGTTCGATACCCGTGACGGTCAGTCCGTCGAACACATTACACAGCTGGATCGGCAGGGCGGCGGGACCGCAGCCGAGGTCGACGACGTCGGCGCCGGACAGGTCGATCCCCGACATCATCAGCCACATCAGGAACGCCGCGTCGGACTGGCCCGTGTGGTGAGCGGAATAGGCCGAGACCTGCCCCGGGGAGTCCATGACCGGCTTCTCGGGGATCCGCGGGAGCTGACTCACCGCCCCTACTTCCCGGCGAACCAGCGGGCCAGCAGCGCTTTGGCCGTCGGGCGGTCGGACGGGTCCTGGGCCAGGCAGGACCGGACCAGCTCCTTGTGGGGAGCGGGCAGCCGATCGGCCAGGGGCGTGTGGTCGGGTTTCTGCAGCAGCTGGAGCAACTCGACGAATCCGGCAGCCTGGAAGGCCCGCTGACCGGTGATCATCTCGTAGAGGATCAGTCCGAAGGCGAAGATGTCGCTGGCCGGCGAGACCGTGGCGCCCGAGAGCAGCTCGGGGGCCATGTAGGCCAGGGTCACGGTCTGACCGCCACCGGCATCGTCCCCCGACTCGGCGCCGTCGGCGGAGCGGGTCTTGTCCGAGTCCCCCGTCTGCTGGGCGATGCCAAAATCCACCAGCTTCGCGGCGCCGCCAGCGTCGAGCATGATGTTCGCCGGCTTCAGGTCGCCGTGGACGATTCGGCGGGCGTGGGAGACGGTCAAGGCGGCCAGCGACTGGGCCGCCAGCACCCGGATCCGCGTCGCGTTGAGCGCGCCGAGGCTGATCAGGTCGGCCAGCGATCCCCCCGGGATGAACTCCATCGCGATGGACGGCACCCCCTCGACCAGGTCCGCCTCGAAGATGGTGCATACGTGGGGGTGGTGGATCTTCGCCACCTTTCGCGCCTCGGCCACGGCCAGCATCGGGTCGACGGCGGTGCCGGGCAGCAACACCTTGAGCGCCACTCGACGGCGAGTGCCGGTGTCCCACGCCTCGAATACCCGGCCGAAGGAGCCATGGCCCATCTCCCTGCCCAGCCGGTAGGGGCCGAGCACGCGACCGGAGCCTAGATCCAGCAGGGGGACCAGTGCCTGTTCGCCGAGCTTCCAGTCCGCGGGACACAGCTGTTCGCTCTGCAGGGCGTGGAGGACCCGCACCGTTTCGTCCACCGACCGCCCGACCCGTGGATGGTGGTAGCTCACGTGGCGGACCACGCCTGCGGGATCGACCACGAACGTCGCCGGAGCGGCGGCCTGGGTCCTGGGATCGAACACACCGTAGGCGGTGCTGGTCTCCCCCGATGGGTCGGATGCCAGCGGGAAGCCCAGCAGCCCCAACCCGGCCTCCTCGATGGGGGTCCGCAGCCAGCGCTTGTGGGTATCCAGGGCGTCCACCGAGATGGCCAGCAGCGCGCAATCCGCCTTGCGGAAGTCGTCGAAGCGCTGATGGAAGGAGCGCAGCTCATTGGGGCTGAGGAAGGCGAAGTCGTGGGCGTAGAAGAGCACCACCAGCCAGTGACCGCAGAAGCTCGACAGCCGCACATGAAGGGAGCGCTTGCCATCCGGAGAGGTGTAGGGCAAGTCGACCGCTGGCGCAGGCGAACCAACACGCAGGGCTGCGGGTGCGTGCTCGTAGACCGCGAAGGTGTCCTTGGCCACCGTCCTGCTCCCTCGCCGCGGCCCGCTCGGGCCCGCAGAAGGGCCATTCTCCCACACCGGATGGCGTGGATGAAAACGTGGATCCCGGACGGCGCGAGGATTTCTGAATCGCCAATCGGCTTTGACGGCCCTACAATGAACCCGGCTCAGGGGAGCGGGGCGGGCCTTGAAGGGGTTCGTTCCATGACCGATTCGGTCCAGATTTCCTTGGCTGCACAGCAAGAGCTGCGCGGCATGATCGAGGGTGACGACAAGGGTCGACGATTCGTCCGCATCTTCATCCAAGGGTGGGGGTGAGGCGGACCCCGCATGGGGTTGGCTCTGGACGAGCCTCGCAAGACAGATGAGCAGATCGTGGTCGACGGCCTGACCTTCGTGGTGGACGAGAGCGAGAGGCACGAGGTGCTTCGCCGGGGCGGGTTGACCGTGGAGCACCGCACCGGTTGGTGGGGCAGCTCGTTCGTGGTCACTCCCGCCTACGGAGCCTGCTGCTGATCGCCTCCCGGCGGAGCCGGATCTCCCTTCCTTCCCCCATCCTGCACAGACGATAGGTCCGCCTCGCGCGGGGGTGTGTCTTCCCGCCACACGCCTGTGCCTCCCCCCTGGCGCACACTGGTGTCACAGGTGGGCGCAGCGGGTATAGAATGGCCGCTTGCGCGGGGACTAGACCATGGACGTTATCGACGATCGGTACCAGGTGATCGAGCGGGTGGACCGCCGGGAACGCAGCGAGCTGTTGCGGGTCGAGGATCGGCTCCGGCCGGGGCGGATCCTGATGCTCAAGCTGTTGCGCCCGTCCTCGGAAGAGGAACGCCAGGCCTTCGCCAACGATTTTCGCGTAAGGGCAGGGCTGCGCCACCATGGGGTGGCGCGGGTCTACGAGTACGGCACGGACGAGGCCAGCGGCTCGCCCTATTACACCGGCGAGTGGATCGGCGGGCGCCCCTGGGATGAGGTCGCCCCGACAGCGGATCCGCGCCTGCTGTTCCGGCTGTGCGCGGACGTCTGCTGTATCCTCGACCATTGCCACGCGCGCGATCTATTGCATCTGGATCTCAAGCCCGACAATCTGCTGATCGTCGACGAGGAGGGGGGCGTTCGAGCCAAGGTGCTGGACTTCGGTCTGGCCCGCGGTCGCAGCCGGCAGCGCGCTCCCGGCGGCACCCCGATCTACATGGCGCCCGAGTTGCTGGAGGGTAAGGCCTTCGATGGTCGCGTCGACCTGTACTCGCTGGGCATCAGCTTGTTGCCTCCCAGCGGCCGCTCCGAGGTCCCCGGCTACCCTCGCGAGGGCGGGCCCCCCGCCGACTGGCCCCGCGCACTGAGAACCCTGGTCGGTCGCATGATCGACCGGGATCCTGAGGCTCGGTTCGGCTCCGCCCGGGCGGTGTTGACCCACATCGAACGCGCCGGGGTCCTGCCCGCGGACGAGCTGCGTGCGCTGCGTGAGGGTGAGATCCCGTTCGCGGGCCGCGGCGTGACCATGATGCGGCTGCGGGAGGCCTACCGCCGATGCTTCGCCGGCGAGCGCGACGCGGTCCGCGGCGTGTTGCTGGCCGGGGAACCCGGCGTGGGCAAGACCCGGGTGCTGCGGGAGTTCCGCGCCACGGTGACCACGCTGCCGCCAGTGGTGGTCGCCGGCGATCCCTACGCCGAGGAGGTGCCGTTCGCGCCGCTGGGCGATCCGCTTGCGCGGCTGTGGCAGCGCAAGGAGATCCGCGAGAGCAGCGGTGGCCCTTTCGGCCTCGCACTCGCGGCCCTGCTGCCCGGACTCCAGCCAGCCCCCGCCGCCGACGCAGTGGCGCCGTCGGGCCACGACGACCTGGTGCGCGCGGTCACCGACTTCCTGGTCGAGGCCGGCCGCCCCAAACCAGGCACCCTGTTCCTGGACGACGTGGATCGGGGCGATGTGGTGGCGATGGAGATCCTGCGGGCACTGCTGCTGCGGGACGACAACCCCTGGTTCGTGGTCTGCACGGCCCGCGGTCCGGTCGACCTGCCGGGAGCAGACCGTATCGTGCTCGACGGGCTGGACGACCGCGCCATCGAGGCGATGCTGCGCGCCCGCTTCGGCGACCTGACCATCGATCCGGGGCTGGTGCCCCGGCTGCACAGCATCACGGGCGGCAACCCGTCGTTCGTCGAGCTGCTTCTGCGCCACCTGCGAGTCGAATCCAAGGACGGCGGGCCCGAGCGGTTGGTGCTGACCGAACTCGAGTCCGTGGAGACCCCCGCCGATCTGGCCGAGTCGATCCGGCAGCGGCAGGCCTCGCTGACCCGGGAACAGCGCACTTCGCTGGGTTTCCTGGCCCTCGCCGGCAGGGCCATGACCCTGGAGGCGATCTGCGGGGCGCTGGAGTTGGAGGAGTCCGATCAGGGGACGTTGCTCGAGGGTCTGGTGGGCCAGGGGCTGGTGCGTCGCGATGGCGCGGGTCGGGAAGCCCGTTACCGCTTCGATGCCGAGCACCACGCGGCCACGACCTACGAGACCCTGCCCGATGCCGTGCGGCGCAAACACCACGCCGCCGCCGCCCGCTTGCTGACCCACGTCGAGGATGTGGACGACCTGCGGGATCTGGCTCGCCACCTGGCGTCGTCGGGTGAGCCGGGCAAGGCCGCCGAGGTGCTGCTGCGAGCCGCGAACCGGGCGCGGGCGCGTTTTGCCCACAACAGCGCCGAGGGCTTGCTGCGGCGGGCGGTGGCCACTGTGCCCGTCGACGACCTTCGACTGCGGGCACAGATCGGCATCGCCCTGGGCGACTTGATGGTGCACCTGGGCCGCTACCGGGCGGCAAGTGACGCCTACTGGGACGTGGAGCGGCTGGACCCATCGGCGGTGGGACCCGCCATCATGGGCCGTCTGGCCCTGCACCAGGGCGGCCTGGCGATGAAGACCGGCGAGCGCAGCCTCGGCCTGACCTTGCTGGAGCGGTCCGTGGGTTACCTGGAGGGGACCGGACCGTGCGAGGACCTGGCCCGGGCCTACAAGGAACTCGCCGACGCCTTCATGGCCGAGGACATCGAGCGCGCCCGCCGGTATTGCGACCTGGCTCTGGGCAATCTTGCGGTGGATGCTCCCCAGCATGAGACGGCGGCGCTGCGCCTGCTGTCCGGCGAGCTGGCGGCGATGTCCGGCGACTACGAGGCCGGCATCGAGGACGTGGGCACCGCCGTCCGGCTGTTCCGGGCCGCGGGGGCGTCGCCCGAGGAACTGGCGGCCCTGGACGTGCAGGGTCGGATGCTGCGGGACACCGGCGATCCCCAGGCGGCGCTGCAGGTGACACAGCGGGCCGTCGAGTGGGCCGAGCGTACCGGCGACCGCAACCAGTACGCCCGGGTGTTGATCGGCCACGGCGACGGTCTGTGGCACGCGGGGGAGTACGCGCAGGCGCTGGATGCCTACCGCAAGGCCCTGGACCTGGCCACGGAGATCGGCCACCCGATCCAGGAGGCGACGGCGCGCAAGCGGTTGGGGCGCCTGTACAGCTACGCCGGCAACCCGGACCGGGCCCAGGAGGAGCTGCAGCGCTCGATCCTGTTGTTCGACGCGTCCAACGACCGGCTGGCGGCCGGCGAGGCGCGGGTCTGGCTGGCCGGCACGCGACTGCGGGCCGGCGAACGCGAGGGGCTCAGCGCCCTGCTGGGACGCGCAGAGCGTGAGCTGGTCGCGGTGCAGCTGGAGCGGGGATTGCAGTCGGCGCGGGTGGTGCGGGCGGCCGTTGCTCTGCACATGGGGCGCCACGACGAGGCCGGAACCGTGCTGAGCGAGCTGATGGAGGCCTCCCCCCTGCCCGAGGTGGCCTGCACCATGCACCGGCTGAGGGCGCGGCTGGAACGGCTTCGGCCGGGTGGCGACCTACCGGCGGCGTACGGCTACGCCCGGGAGGCGCTGGCCGAGGCGGAGCGGGCCGCCAATCCCGACGCGCGCTGGCGGAGCCTGGCGGAGCTGACCATGGTCTGTGCCTCCCTCGACGATCGGGAGCAGGCCGAGGAGCAGTTCGGAGAGTTACAGCAGCTCGCCGACTGGATCCAGGCGCGAATTCCCGAGGGGATCGACGCCACCCACCCGGTCCACCGGGCGGTGGGGCGGCTCGCTCGCGAGCTGGGGGTGGCGGCGCTGCCCCCCGAGTCCCTGACCGCGGATACCAGCGATGATCAGCAGCGCGACAGAATGCAGCGGCTGATCGACACCCTGCGCGAGCTGGCGGCTCACCAGGACCCGCGGATCCAGCTGGACAAGCTGCTGGCGCTGGCCCTCGAGGTCACCGGTGCCGAGCGGGGCCTCATGCGGCTGCGGGATGGTAACGGCCGGTCGCTGATCCACAGTACTCCCGAGCCCTTCCCGACCTCCGATCAGCTGCTGGACGGAGTGCTGCGCACCGGCCAGGCCACCTGGACCGCCAACGCGCACACCGACCGTCGCTTCGTGGACAGCGCCTCGGTGATGGCACACCGGCTGCGGTCGGTGCTGTGCGCGCCAATGCGGATGGGTTCGCGGCTGGAGGGTGTGTTGTACGTCGACCACCCGTTCATGGACGCGGCTTTTGGCCCGGGCGAGCTGGCGTTGCTCGAGGCGGTGGCGGCCCAGGCGGCGATGGTGGCGCGCACCGAACGGACGATCCAGGAGACCCAGCGGCTGCGCGAGGACAACGAGGATTTACGTGGAAAGCTGGTGGCCACCCCCCCCCAGCCCTCCGCTGAACCTGCCCGGGGTGCCCAGGCCCCCACGGCGCCCTCCGCCGGCTGGCCGACGGCCCCCGCGTCGGATTCCGACGCATCCAAGCTGATGCCGCCCGTGCCGGCCCCCGACCTGCGCCGGGGCCAGTTGAGTCACCGCTACGAGGAGATCGTCGGCGAACATCCCTCGCTGGTGCTCGCGTTGCAGACCATCGACCACATCGTCGAGACCGAGATCCCGGTCTACGTGCACGGCGAGAGCGGCACCGGCAAGGAGTTGTTCGCCCGCGCGATTCACTTCAACGGGCCGCGCAAGGACTGCGCCTTCATGGCCCTCAACTGCGCAGCGGTCCCCGAGCAGCTGCTGGAGAGCGAACTGTTCGGCCACGTGCGCGGCGCATTCACCGGCGCCACCGCCGACCGCAAGGGCCTGTTCGAGATGGCGGACGACGGTACCCTGTTCCTCGACGAGGTAGGGGACATGAGCCTGGCGATGCAGGCCAAGCTGCTGCGGGTGTTGCAGGAGGGTGAGATCCGCCGGGTGGGCAGCGCGCGAACCAAAAAAGTCGACGTGCGGGTGGTGGCCGCCAGCCACCAGGACCTGGCGGCGCTGGTGGAGAAGGGCGACTTCCGCCAGGACGTCTACTACCGGCTCTGTGCGATCACCGTGAAGATCCCCGCCCTGCGGGAGCGGCGCAGCGACATCCCGCTGCTGCTGCAGTACTTCCTGGCCGCCGAATCGGCCGAGCGCGGCACGGCCGCACCGGCCATCGATCCGAGGGTGGCCGAGGTGCTCGGTTCGCTGGAGTGGCCGGGGAACGTCCGCCAGCTGCTCAACGTCGTCCGTACCGCCTGGGCACTGGGCAGCGGTCGTCAGATCGGCGCGGCCGAGGTGTCGATGGCGTTGGGGCAACCGCACCCCTCGTTGATGGCTGTACCTCCCCCCGGATCGCCCGTCGCCGGACCGCCCGCGGCAGGCGCGCCCTCGCCGCCACCCCAGGATTACCCCTTCCAGCCGCCGGCCTCCCCGGCTGCCGACAGCTACAACCTGGCCGACCGCGAGCGTCAGGCGATCATGGCCGCGATCCAGCAGGCGGGCGGCAACAAGGTCCAGGCCGCCAAGAATCTGGGCATCAGCCGCCGGACCCTGTATCGCAAGATCGAGCGCTACGGAATCAAGGACCAGGTGTGAGCGGCTGACCGGCCTCAGTCGTCGCGGCCGCGGGCCGCCCGCTCCAGCGCCTTGCGCAGGGACTTCCACTTCCCCAGCAAGGACGCTCTGCTCGACGCCCTGGCCGAGCGGCTGGCTGCGCCGGTGGGGGAGGCCGTGGAGGCCCAGGTCAGCGACCCGTCGATCCCCGTCCCACGGCGGCTACAGAACACCCTGTCGGCCGTGCTGGACCTCATCGAGATCGGCCGTCCGCACCTGACCGGGCTGGTCAAGCCGGGCAACGAAGGGCTCCACTACCGGGTCGGCAACGCGTTGCGGGCCCACCTGCAGCCGACGTTCTCGAGCCTGGTGGCCGAGGGAAATGCCGACGGGACCCTGGCCGTCGATCCCGCCGCCGAGACCGTCGAGTTGTTGCTTTCCACGGTCTTCCACCTGATCCGCGCCCACGCCCACGGGGAGGATCCGGACCGGGTGGCGCGGATGCGAATCGCCGCGGAGCAGCTGTTTGCCCGCGGCCTGGTCCTGCCGGACCCGAACTAACCCACTTACGAGGAGGCCGAGATTATGAGTCCTTTTGTTGTCAGCGAACTGACCGGTAATCAGTCAATAACCCCGAACGGCGCCCGCAAGGAGTTCGAATACCGCGGCGTGGTCCCCTCCTCGCCAGCGGAGGTCTTTCCCCTGCTGTGTCCCGTGCGGGAGTACGAGTGGATCGATGACTGGAGCTGTGAGGTGCAGTACACGGCCAGCGGAGTGGCCGAACAGGGGTGCGCCTTCCGCACCCAGCTGCAGGCGGGCGAGAGCTGGATCTGCAGCCGCTACGAGCCAGAACGGGCGATCCAGTACGTGGTGTGGCTGTCGGTGGGTGGATGATCCTCGACGGTGAACTTCGGGACCGGGGCGACGGCACGACCGAGCTCGTCTGGCGTCGAACCTTCACGGCCACCACCGACGCGGGCCGCCAGGTCTTCGGTGCGATGCAACCCGACCAGGTCGAGTCCGAGATGGCGGCCCTCCATGCCAAGCTGGTGACCTTCCTGGAGCGGCGTGATCGCTGCTAGGGTGTCTCCATCCCGCATTTCGGGATGGAGACGGGGATGGGAACTAGGGTGGGCTCCGGAGGCTTCCGGTGATGGGAGAGAGCCGTGCCCGGTGGGCGGGGGTGCTGGCGCTGCTCGTGTTGGGCGTGGGCTGTCCGGGCCAAGAGCCCCGCGCCGACGATCCCCTCGCCGACCTGTCCTTCCGGGCGTTGACCTTCAACGCCGGCACCACCACCCTCCTGCCCCACGGCGACGACGCCGACGGATACGACGACGGGATGGCCGAGATCGCGTCCGATCTGTACAGCAACAATCTGGCGTGGAACCCGGCCGAGGCCGCGCTGGCGGCGTTCCTCGCCGAGGAGCAGCCGGAGGTCGCGCTGTTCCAGGAGCTGTTCTTCGACCCCTGGTGCCTCGAGATCGAGGTCGGTCCGGCGCTGGACTTCGTCTGCCAGCAGTACGCCGCCGACCGGCCGCTGCAGATCGAGCGCCTGCTGGGCGACGACTACCAGGTGGCCTGTGCGGTCGGGCACCCGGACAACTGCGTGGGCGTGCTGCGATCGTTCGGCGAGCTGCGCGAATGCCCGGCGGACGGAGCCTGCCTGGACGGGCTGGACGGGCTGGCGCCGCCCAGCGGCTGCACGAGCGGCGCGCGGGTGGGGGCGGTGGTGGTCGATCTGCCCGACGGCAGGGCGTTCACGCTGGTAGATGTCCATGCGTCCGCGGGTCTGTCCGGTGACGATATGGACTGCCGGGTCGAGCATTTCGTCCAGGTGTTCGAGGATCGGGGTGACGGCGAGCCCGCGGCCAGCGGCGCGGTCAATCTGGTGGCCGGCGACATCAACACCGATCCGTTCACGCTGGCGGCCGCGGACCCATCGGCCGCCTACTGGGCGGCGGCCGTGGGCGGAGACGAGCCGTTCGGCTACCTGTCATCGAGCGCGGACGGCGGGCAGCCGACCCACGTCACCGGCTTGCGGATCGACCAGGTGGTCTCCGACGGGCTGACCGGCGAGTGCGAGGCGGTGGGGGTTCCGGGAGAGGCCGACGAGTTGCTGGACGCGGTCTACTGGGACCACGCGCCCCTGCTGTGTGACGTCACGCTGCCGGGCGGCGTCTAGTCCACTGAACCCGCCTCCTTGCACGACACCCTTGTGAAGCCGCAGGTCCGACCCATGGGGAACTCACGAGCGTAGGTCACCCGCGCGCGATGTGGACAGTCTCGATCCCCCCGAGTACTGTGAGTGCCCATCACAGGAGTCGATATGTTACCCAACACCGCGCGCCTCGCGGCGCTGCTCGGCGCCGCACTGTGGCTGCTCCCCGGCTGCCCGACGACGTCGGACGACGACACCGCCACCGACGACGATGACGATGATGACGACGATGACGACGATGACGACGACGACAGCATCGAGTGCTCCGACGAGGACGTCGACGGCGACGGTCTGGACGAGTGCGGCGAGCTGGAGCTGGGGACCGATCCGGACAACCCCGACAGCGACGGCGACGGCCTCAGCGATGGCGAAGAGGCCGACTGCGTCAGTGATCCGACCGACGGCGACGAGGTCTGTTATGCCTGTGGCTGGCCCCACGCCGACCCGGGCACGCTGGAGAGCGCCGGGGCCGACTACGGCGACGTGATCGCCAACTTGCCCTTCATCGACCAGTGTCTCGAGGACGTACACATGTGGGACTTCGTCGGCAAGTACCACATCCTCTTCCTGACGGCCGCGTGGTGAGGCATCTGTCAGACGGAGGCCGTTGGCCTCCTGGGTGAGCAGGAAGCGTTCATGGCCGAGCACGCGGACATCGGGGTCGAGTTCATGGTCATCCTCTTCGAGAACAACGCCGGTATGCCCCCTGATGGATCGGTGGCCGAGACGTACGCCGACGAGCTGGGGAATCCCCAGATCCCGATCGTGGCCGACCCGAGCAAGGAGATCCTCATCTCGACCCCCTGGGCTGACAGCTCTCTGCCCGGCAAGTGCATCCTCACCCCCGAGATGGAGATCCTCGAGTGCTACACCGGACATGGCAACGAGACGGCGTTCGACGTGGTCCTGGACCACTTCGGGTCCTGAATCTCACCTTCGCGCTGGCAGCCTCGCTCCTGCTGCTGGTCTGCGGCTGCCCGACGGACGATGACGACGACGATAGCGGGGACGACGACGTCACCGCTGACGACGACGACGACAGCACCGGGGACGACGACAGCGCAGCCGACGACGACGACAGCACCGGGGACGACGACACCACCACCTCCGATCGCTGGACCGGCGACGTCCAGGTGCGGGTGGTCGACGCGGACGGCGATCCCGTCGAAGGGGCCATCGTGTTGACCGGCGGCGCGCTCGAGGATGAGTGGGTACTGTCCGACGCCGACGGGCGGGCGACCGTCACGGTGGGCGACGACGGAATCACCGACCGCTGGGTGCTCGCGGGTGGCCAGGAGCTGAAGACCCGCGGCTACGACATCCCCGAGCACCTGGGACCGGACGGCGAGGTGGAGATCGAGATCCTCACGCTGCCCGAGGTCGCCGACGACAACCCTGACTATGCGTTTCTGGCTGGCGGCGACTCCCACGCCATGACCAGCGCCTGGTGCGGCCACTGCCACAAGACCATCGCCGACGAGTGGTCGGTGGCTCGCCACAACGGTTCCGCACGCAACTCCAAGGTCTGGGACCTCTACGTCGGCGGCAGCGACCTGGATCCGGCCACCTGCGCCGCCCTCGGTGGCTGGATCGGCGAGGGACAGGAGCCCGGCGTCGAAGGCGGCGTGCTCGAACGCTGCTACCTGGGTCCCGGGGTGCTGCCGTTCCTGCACGACGACTGCGGTGAACAGGGCGGAGATGGCTGCGACCACCCGGACGCGGCCGCGGACCTGGACACCTTCGGCAGCTGCGGCGACTGCCACTCGCCGACCCGCCCCGAGGATGGCGGCTCCATCGATCTGGTCCGCTCGTTCGAGATCGCCCTCGACGAGGGTGTGTCCTGCGACATGTGTCACAAGATCCGTTCGGTGACCCCTGGCACCTCGCCGGGCCGCGATGGGGCGATCCAGCTCCAGCGCCCCAGCGAGGAGACCGACGTGTTCGGCCACGAGTTCGACCCGATCATCTTCGGGCCCTACCCGGACGTGGTGGCCGGAAACATGAGGGCCACCTACAGCCCGGGCTTCCGGGAGGGCGGGTGGTGTTCGGCCTGCCACGAGTACGCCCGCGGGGCCCTGCGCCCCGACCAGCAGGTGGACCCGGTCCGCTGGCCCGACGGGCTGCCCGTCAAGGAGATCTGGAGCGAGTACCTGGCGAGTCCATACAGCGGCACGGCCACCTGTCAGACCTGCCACATGACCGTGCTGGACGAGGAGAGCTCGACCTACAACATCACCGAGCTGGACATGACCCCCTCCCCGGGCCATGGCTGGTTCCGGGAGCTGGGCGAGGTGCATCACCACGACCTGGCCGTATCCGAGGCCATGGCTCAGACGCTGGGCCTCGACCTCTCCGTGACCCTCGACGGCGACGAGCTGGTGGCCTCGGTGACGGTCTTCAACATGACCGCCGGCCACGCGATACCCACCGGCGAGCCGATGCGGCAGCTGATCGTGCTGGTCGAGGCCGTGGACGACGGCGGCAGCCCCGTCGCCGCCGTCGGTGGCCAGGCCGTGCCCGACGTGGGCGGCCTGCTGATCGAGGCCGAGCTGGGGATCGACGCGCTGCTCTCCGATCTGGAGCTGACCTTCCCCGGGGTCGACCTGCCGGCCGCCACGGCGGCCCGTTTCGTGCGGCCGACCGGGCAGTGGGACGACTACGATGGCCCCGGCACCGCCTCGTTCACCGGACTACCGGCAGAGCAGAAGGGCTTGCCGATCTTCGCCGTCCTGGGCGAGGTCGCCCTGGCCTCGGTCAACGGCGAGGTCGCCACGCTGGCGGAGGCCGCGCCCGCGCTTCAGCCCGGCGACCGGGTCTATCTGGTGGAGGGCTACGACCGGGCTGGCGCCCCGGGTTGGCTGTACGGCAAGGTGCTGGTGGACGACGACGGCCAGCGCGGCGTGGCCCACTACCGTGCCGTGGACATGGCCAGCGACAACCGGCTCGCGTCCGCCGGATCCGGCAGCTCGACCCACCGCTTCCCGGCTCCCTGGCCCGGCCAGACCGTCACGGTCACCGCCAGGTTGATCTATCGGGACTACGCGGCCCCCGTCGCGCGGCAATACGGCTGGGACGTGGGGGACGCGGAGCTGGCGGTCGACGACGACAGCTACCTGGGCGTCGAGGACTGACCGCCACCGAGCTTGCGCCGGATCCAGTCCCAGCGCGCCAGGATCGCCCCGGGGATGACCCCCGACAGGTGAACCGGCAGGTAGTGGCGGCCATCCGGCTCGCCGCCCGTGGTCCAGACCACAGCGTAGATCCCCCAGACGGCAACGCCCGCGAGGATCAGGACCCGCCCGACGATCCGGCGGCGGCGTGGAGTGAATGCGGCCATCCCCTCGCACTCTAGGGGGTTGGTGGAAGACTCGCCACCGGAAAGGACCGCACCGCCGTTCAATCCGCCAGGCAGCGGGTCACGATCTCGTAGAGGTTCTTGGAGATGCCGGTGCGCTGCGCGATACGTTCCAGCTGGGAGCGCATCAGCGCCTGGCGAGCGTCGTCGAAGCGCCGCCAGGGGGCGAAGGCCTCGGCGGTGCGGGCGGCCACCTGGGGGTTGAGCGGATCCAGCTGTCGCACCCGGTCCGCCAGCCAGCGGTAACCTTCGCCGTCGATCCTGTGGAAGGCGGGCTGGTTGCGCGAGAAGGTGCGCACCAGGGCGCGGAAGCGGTTGGGGTTGCGCGGGTCGAAGTCCGGGTGCCCCAGCAGGTCGTCGACCCGCTCGAGTGCGTCGTCGCGCTGGGCGCCGGCCTGGGTCGAGAACCACTTGTCGAGCACCAGCGGATCCTCGTTCCAGCGGGTGTAGAAGTGGGCTAGCGCCTCCTCGCAGGCGTCGCCGGGCAGCCGGGCCAGGCAGCGCAGGGCGGCGATCTCGTCGGTCATGTTGTCGGCAGCGTGGAGCTGGGCGACGCACAGGGCGGTCGTGTCGTCACGGCCGAGGGCCGATAGGTAGCCCAGACAGCCGTTGCGCAGCCGGCGCCGGCCCGCCTCGGCCGGTGAGTAACGGTAGGAGCCGTGGGGGGCCTCGCGCTCGTAGATCGCCCGCAGCTCGGTCTCCAGCCAGGCGGCCAGGGTGCGGGCCAGCAGTCGGCGGGCTCCGTGGACGGCTTCCGGATCGACGGTCTCCATCGCGTTGCCCAGGGTGCGCTCGCCCGGGATCCCCATGGCGAAGGCCCGCAGCGACGGGTCGACGTCGCCACCGCCGAGCAGCCCACCAAAGGCCGCCACCAACATCTCGGGGACCTGTGGCTCGGCCTCACCCGCCTGGATCTGGTCCACCAGCCCGAGGGCAACCCGGGTGTACAGCACCTGGCCCGCCTCCCAGCGGTTGAACGGGTCGCTGTCGTGGGCCATCAGGAACGCCAGCTGCTCGTCGTCCAGGGGCGCCGTCAGCTTGACCGGGGCCGAGAAGCCCCGGAGCAGGGAGGGTACGGGCGGCTCGCGGATGCCCTCGACTACGAAGCTCTGTGCCCGCTCCCGCAGCTCCAGCACCCGGGTCTCGATCAGGTCGCGGCCATCGCTGCCCAGCAGCCCGACGGCCACGGGCATGTGGAACGGCTCCTTGTCCGCCTGACCGGGAGTGGGCGGGCAGGACTGGGTCAGTTGCAGGGTGTAGGTCCGCGCATCGGGGTCGAAGGTGCCCGCGGCGGTCAGCTCGGGCGTGCCCGCCTGGGCGTACCAGCGTTCGAACTGGTCCAGATCGATCCCGTTGGCGTCCGCCATCGCCGCGCGGAAGTCATCGCAGGTCACCGCCTGGCCGTCGTGGCGTTCGAAGTACAGGTCCATGCCCCGGCGGAAGCCGTCGACTCCCACCAGCGCGCGGATCATCCGCAGCACCTCGGCGCCCTTCTCGTAGACCGTGGCGGTGTAGAAGTTGTCCATCGCGATGTAGGATTCGGGGCGGATCGGGTGGGCGGTGGGGCCCGCGTCCTCGGGGAACTGGAACGAACGTAACATGAGCACGTCGTCGATGCGCTTGACCGCATCGCTGGTCACGTCCGCCGAGTAGAGCTGGTCCCGCAGGACCGTCAGCCCCTCCTTGAGCGTCAGCTGGAACCAGTCGCGGCAGGTCACCCGGTTGCCGGTCCAGTTGTGGAAGTACTCGTGGGCGA
>CAYTBN010000004.1:0-193142 GCA_964436045.1 uncultured Rickettsiales bacterium
ACGTGTCAACCAATTACAGGGGCGAAACCGGGACAAACATTCCTGGACGCTGCAGAGGCCTTTTGGAAGGAGTTTGATTCTCGTGTAAGGCCCGACTCAGAGGTATACGTCGCAAGCGGGATGATCAATCCTGAAGAAATACGAAACGCGATGAATGAGCCACTAGATGTTGGGGCAGACCTCAGAGGCTGCTATCTCTTCTTCATCGATCAGTACCCCGAAGCGAACTGGGCACATGAATGTGCCTACGCATTTATTGAGACGAATTCCTCGAGTTGCTGGGTGGATGCCGAGTGGCCGCCTGAGGAAGGAATTCAGTTGAACGGGGTCACTTCGTTATGAGCAAGCAACAACGCGCGTCGTTGCTGGTATCCGGCGGCATCAACAGCAAGCTGAATCACAAACGGTACAGCAACGACCTGGAACGTTGGTGTCTCGCCCTACAGGCGAGGAGATTCGATTGTGCGGTCTGCTATGCCGACGGGTCAGGCCTAGGCATCTCAGGGGCACGAATCCGCTCAGGCGAGCGCTCGGACATCGAAGATGAACTGTCACTCCTGTGTGGTCTATCTGAGGATGATCTCGCGATCGTGCTAGTCAGCAACCACGGAAACGCAAAAGGCTTTTGTACCTGGGGCCAAGACTGCGTATCGCCAGATGACCTGGCACAATCGCTGGACAGATGTCCAGCAACGAAGATCATTATTCTGGGACAATGCAACAGTGGAATCTTCTCTTCGATGAAACTTGCGAAAACTATCGTCATTACGGCCTGCGGGCCCGCCGAATTATCCTGGGCTTGTGCACATCCCCCAGGTCCAAAGGCATACGACGAGTTCCTATTTCGACTCAGCGAATCACTCGTTCCGGCGACACCAACTACTTCGCCCGCCGCTGCCAAAGCACCGTTGTCGTTGCATTCTGCTTTCGAAATGGCCGCCGCCGAGGATCGCCGACCCGAAACACCGACCATCACTGATGCTGATGACCTGTCGAAATCACTCTTCCTATAGAGGTAATTGTCGTTTGAAGACCATTGCGCGATTTTCGCGCGACATCGGTTCACCCTTTCATCTGCCGCATAACAACCGAACAAGTAGACCGATTCGACGGCTTGACTCGACGTACGTCACCTGCACGTAACCACCCCCAGAACGACCAAGAGCGACTTCGCAGCCGCCCTTGTAACCCCTCGTTTTTACTCGTAAATCCTGGAGCCGGGAAGCGGACTCGAACCGCCGACCTGCTGATTACGAATCAGCTGCTCTACCAGCTGAGCTATCCCGGCCCAGGAGCGCGGGAGTATAGCAGGGGTTTGGGGGGTGTCAATCGGGGGTGGGTGGCTCCTCTTCGGTCACCCGAGGTGGCTGGGGAGAGGGAGGTAGATGTCCCGGGTGGCCATGCGGGATTCGTCGCCGAGGGTGAAGGAGGTTCGGGCTCGTGGGAAGCGGGTGGAAGGGGGGGGCGTACACGTGTTCGGGGGATTGGGGGTGAGGAGAGGCTGAGGGGGCGGCACGGCCGGGCAAGCCGACCGTGGCACCCGGCTTTGGAGTGGGGGACGAGGTCGAGGCCAAGTTCGAGGTTGAGGTCGAGGTCGAGGCCGAGGTCGAGGTCGAGTCCGAGGCCGAGGCCGAGTCCAGGGACGAGGACGGGGTGGGGTTGTCGGTCAGGCACCAGGTGCCGGGGGGGCCGTCGAACTCGGAGAGGTAGGAGTGGTCGATCTCGGCGGTGTCGTTGTCGATGGAGAGGATCAGGCCGAGGGGGTCGCCGAGGCCGCGGTGCCAGGTGAGCTTTCCGGTGGAATCGCGGGTGACGCGGACGACGTCGCGGTGGAGGAGTTCGTGGTGGGTGGTGCAGACGCTGACGAGGTTGGTGGGGACGTGATCGCCGCCGCGGGAGCGGGGTTGGAGGTAGTGGAGGTCGAGGTGGCGGTGGTTGCGGCAGCCGGGAACCTGGCAGTGGCCGCCGTCGCGGACGAGGACGGCGCGGCGGGTGGCCGGGGGGATGGTGCGGGTGAGGTGGCCGGGGGTGCCGGCGGAGTCGTCGCCACACACGTGTTCGGCGTCGCACTCGACCCGCTCGCGGGAGGCGCGGGTGAGCTCGAGGCGGCCGCCGCGGGTCTCGGCCCAGGTCTTCTCGCAGGTGGGGCAGCGGTGGGCGATGATTCGGTAGTTGGTGCGGTAGGTGTTTTCTCCACCGGAGCCTTTGGGGACGAACACGTGTTCGGGAGGCGGGGCCTGGGAGGCGGCACGGCCGGACAAGCGACGGGGCGGCCATCCATCGTGGCACCCGGCTTGGGAGGTAAGGTCAAGTCCGAGACCGAGGCCGCCGCCGAGTCCGAGCCCGAGACCGAGGCCGGAGCCGAGGCCGGAGCCGAGGCCGGAGCCGAGTCCGAGTCCGAGACCGAGACCGAGTCCGAGTCCGGGATCGTTTGCTCCGTCCTGGCCAGTTCTCGTTCCGCGAGTTCGAGGAGGAGCTGGCTGGCGGAGGCGTCGGGGTCGCCGAGGTGGTGGCGAACCTGGGCGAGGGCTCTTATCAGGAGTTCGAAGTGGTCCATCTCCATGCGAAAGCGGGCGTGGACGTAGCGGGGTGGGTCGATGTCCTGGCGGGGGTCCCGGGGTGGGGCACCGGGGAGGGCGTCGCGGGCCAGTTCCTCCAGTTCGCGGCTGGACTCGACGGTGGCGACGGCGATCCAGGCGTCTTCGGTCTCCGGGGTTGCCACCTGGGCGACGGTGCGGGCCTTGGTCCAGCCGAGGGTGCCGGTGGTCAGGGCGTTGTCGATGGCGGGTAGATCGGCGAGTTTGCGGCCCAGCAGGGCGAGCTGGCCGCCCTTGCCCCAGCGAAAACCGAAGGCCTGCTCGGCGTACTCGGGCAGGGTGGCGTAGCCGAGTTCGCGGAAACCCTGGCTGCGGGCCATCTCGGCCAGGCAGAGCGCTATCTCGCGGATGGCCCGGCGCTCGATTCGCACGGCGGCCTGCAGCCGCTGGTGAAGTTGTAGGGCCTGCTGGCGCGCTTCGGCGCGGGTGTTCGGGTCGTCTTCGCGGGCCACGGATGTCCCCAGGTAGGCCATGGTCGGTCCTCCTCACGCGTCGGAACGCTGTCTGTTTTCAGGGGGGCGCCGTGGGGCGGGAAACACCCTTGGCGAGCTTCTCGCTACTACACTAGACGGGCTTTCTGAGCAAGGTTCAACTACCTGGTTTTACGGGTTTTTCTCGGTTCCTGAGGAGGTGCTTCATGGAGAACAAATGGATCGGTGCTGCGCTGGCTCTGGGGCGAGCCTGCATATCTCACCAGGTGCCGTGATGATCGCGCAGGCCCCCGGCATCACATGGGATTCCGTGACCGAGCGGAATACCGGGCTGTATTCCCGAGGGAGCGGGATTCCCTGTGATGTCGGGGGACTAGCGAGGGCGCGGCGATCCTGGTGAGATATGCAGGCTAGCGGGGGCGGTGGGATTTGCGGCGGCGACGGTGTTCGAGCCCGTGGAGGCGCGGGCGGGTGGGTCGGAGCCGGTGGTCCAGATCGCCGACGAGACGGCGTACCTGATGTTCGTCGACCATCCGACGCCGCCCAACACGACCTACAACGTGCGGGGCAACTTCACGGCGGTGGCGTACGAGGAGTGGGTGCACGTGGCGTTTGCGGATGGCAAGCAGTACGTGATTCCGCGGGGGCGGGTGGTTTGCATGGCGACGGAGGAGATCCGGTAGACGGTGCTAGCGAGTCTCCATCCCCAAATACGGGATGGAGCCTGCGGAGTTCCCGATTCCGAAATGAGCCATTTTTCGCGAGGTCGAGGCGGGGCGGCCATCCGCGGGCAAGTGTTTCCGCGGAGACGTACTCGTGTACGTCGCACAAGGAAACGTGCGGACCAACGCAGAGATCGCGGAAAAGGGCCATTTCGGGACGGAAACTAGCGGGGGCGGCGGAGGAGGCCGGGGTGGATGGCCACCGGGCCTTCGCCGTCCTTGCGGGTCTGGCGGGCCAGTTCTTCGCCGCAGCGGGCGCAGGTGATCTGGAACAGCTCGCTGTCGGGGAGGACGAGGAGCAGGCTCTCGCGGACCGGCATGGCGGCGCGGCAGCTGGGGCAGTAGACCTCGGTGGCCTTCAGGTCGTCGTACTGGCGGCGAGAGCCCATGGGGTAGAGATAGCACGTTGTGGGGATAGGGGGCACGCTGGAGTTGGGGTGGAGACGGGGCATCGGGGAACACGGCCGGGCAAGCCGACGGGGCGG
The DNA here is from genome assembly GCA_964436045.1 of uncultured Rickettsiales bacterium. Lineage (GTDB taxonomy): Bacteria > Myxococcota_A > UBA796 > UBA9615 > CAYRNR01 > CAYTBN01. Next base: position 4,236 of record CAYTBN010000004.1, read on the forward strand.
CCATCCGCCGTGGCACCCGGCTCTGGGGTGGTGGGAGCTGGGATGCAGCGCTCCGCGAGCTCTTTGCGGCGCGGGCCGGTTTTCCCTACGATCCAGCACATGCCGACCTATCCCTACCGTCGGCCCTGCGTGACCGTGGACCTGTTCATCATCGGGTCGATGGACGGCGTCGACCAGCTGTTGCTGATCCGGCGGGCCAACGAGCCGTATGCCGGCCGCTGGGCCCTGCCCGGTGGATTCGTGGACGTCGGTGACGCGGAGGGGGCCCAGGGCGAGGACTTGATGGAGGCCGCGGCCCGGGAACTCCGGGAGGAGACGGGGCTGGCCGACGTCACGCTGTGGCAGGTGGCGGCGGTCGGCACGCCGGATCGGGACCCTCGGCACCGGACGATCACGGTCCTGTACGGGGGCGAACTGCGCGGCCCCCTCCCCACCCCTCGCGGTGGCGACGATGCGAACGACGCCCGCTGGTTCCCGCTGGCGCAGGTGCTCGAGGGCGAGCCGCCGCTGGCCTTCGACCACCTGCCGCTGGTGCGCATCGCCCTCGGCCAGGTCACGCCCCGCTGATCTGAACGCCGTCGAAGAGCAGGGTCGGGCAGAGGGTCGAGGAATAGGGGTACGGGTCGTTGGCCGCCTCGACGAAGCCCGCGAACAGGTCGATCAGGTTGCCGGTGGCGTTCATCTCGTTGACCGGCGCGCCCAGCTCGCCACCCTCGATCCGCCGGCCGCGGACGCCGAAGGAGAAGTCGCCGGTGGTGGAGTCGGCGTTGCCCCCCAGGAACCCCTGGATGTAGAGGCCTCCCTCCGCGTCGGTGATCAGCTCGGCAGGCTCGCGGATCCCCGGCTCCAGGATCAGGTTGGAGGAGCCGCCCGCGGTGGGGGCCAGTCCCAGCTTGTTGCCGTAGTAGGTGTCGATGAAGAAGGTGCGCAGCACCCCGTCCTCGAACACCGGGCGGGGCGCCGTGGCCACACCCTCGCCGTCGAAGACCCGGCTACCCAGCCCGCGCACCCGGTGCGGGTCGTCCCGCAGGCTGAAGCCGCTGGCCAGCAGCGCCTCACCCAGCTTGCCCTCGAACATCGATCTGCGCTGCTGCAGCGCACGCCCCGACAGCGGCCACATCAGCCGCCGGATCAGGCTCCGCGCCACCCGGTTCTCGACCACAACGGGCGCCACCCGGGTCTGGCCCCTGGCCTCGCGGCGGCGCTCCAGCGCCCGGGCCAGGGCGTCCTCACCCACGTCCAGCGCGGGCGGCATGTCGGAGACGTAGCGGGTCGACGCGTAGGAGCCGCCCGCGGGACGGCGCTCGTTCTCGTCCTTGACCGTCACCGAGCTGCCCACGCTGAACGACGTGGCCTCCTTGCTGCCCTCGAAGCCATTGGACTGCACCAGGGCGCCCGCGGCGTGGCGGGCCCCGGACGACGCGGTGATCGAGATCACGTCGTCGCCGCCGCCGTCCAGGCCGGCGGCCTCGGCATCCCGGGCCAGCGGGATCAGGTCGTCAGCGGTCAGGGCCGCCACCGCCGGATCGAACAGATCGAGGTCGACGGTGGTCTGGCCTCCGTAGCGGGCCGGGTCCGGCAGGGTCCTGTGGGGATCTTCGGCGGTGTAGCGGGCGGTGGCCACGGCCTCGGCGACCCAGGCGCGCAGGGCGTCGGGGCGCAGGTCGGTGGTGGAGTTGACCGCGTAGCGCCCGTCCAGGATCACCGCCAGCGACAGCCCCTGGCTGGTGGACTCCTGGAGCTTCTCGATACGCCGTTCCCGGTGTTTTATCGACAGGCTGCGGGTCCACCAGGTCGATGCGGTGGCCACGGGTGCCCCGGCCTCCGTCGCCATCGCAATCGCGTCCCGCGCCGATGTCAGCAGTCGCTCGCGCATGTCCCGCTCCTCTCAACCAACTTCGCCGCCGACGACGATGCTCGACACCTTGGTGGTGGGTAATCCCTGGGAGACCGGAACACCCTGTCCCCCCTTGCCGCAGGTCCAGCCCGCCTCGGACAGGGCCAGGTCGTCGCCGACCATGGTCATCTTCGCCAGCACGTCGGGCCCGTTGCCGATGATGTTGGCGTCCTTGATCGGCGCCGCGAGCTTGCCGCCTTCGATGAGGTAGCCGGTCTTGATGTAGAAGGTGAAGTCCCCGGCCCCGATCTGGACCTGACCGTTGGTGAAGGTCTCGGCGTACACGCCGCGGTCCACCGACGCGATGATCTCGTCGGCGGTGTGCGGGCCGTCGAGCATGTAGGTGCTGCGCATGCGCGGCTGGGGCACGTGGCGGAAGGACTGGCGGCGGCCGTTGCCCGTCGGCGCGATGCCGTAGTGGGCCGCGCTGATGCGGTCGTGCAGGTAGCCGCGCAGGATGCCGTTCTCGACCAGCATCGTGTTCTCGGTCGCGTTGCCCTCGTCATCCACGTTCAGCGAACCGCGGGCGCCGACGACGGTGGCGTCGTCGACGATGGAGACGAAGGGCTCGGCCACCTTCTCGCCGATCATCGACGAGAAGATGCTGATCTCCTTGCGGTTGAAGTCAGCCTCCAGGCCGTGGCCGATGGCCTCGTGCAGCAGGATCCCCGAGCTGCCCGGCGCCAGCACGAGGGGTAGCTCGCCCGCGGGCGGGCGCACCGCCTCGAACAGGCCGACCGTGCGTTCGACGGCCTGCTGGGACAGCCGGTTGATGCGGTCGTCGTCGAAGAACTCGAAGCCCTTCCGCCCCGACATGTTGGCGTAGTTGGACCGGCGCTCGCCGTTGGCCTCGGCCGTGACAGAGGCCGCAAGGTAGGCCATCGGCCGGTAATCGATGGCGAGGCGGCCGCTCGAGTCGGCGATCAGGACCCACGACTCCTTGTCGTCGTAGCTCAGCGAGGCCTTGACCACCCGAGGATCGCGCTGCCGCACCAGGCCGTCGAGGCGCTCGAGCAGGGCCACCTTGTCCGCCGCCCCCGCGTCGCCGAAGGTCACCTCGACCGGGTAGTGGTCGGCCGCCGGCTGGAGGGCGAAACTCTGGGGTGGCAGCACCGCCCCGGCCGAAGCGATCGCCGACGCGGTCGCCGCGGCTCCCCGCATGGCCTCCTCGGTCAGCTCCTCGGTGTACGCATACCCGGTCTGGTCCCCGACCAGCACCCGGACGCCCACGCCCAGGTCGACGTTGGACCAGGCGCCGTTGACCATCCCGTCTTCGAGGCCGAAACCCCGGGTGAGCTTGTGTTCGAAGAAGAGGTCGGCGTGGTCGCCACCCCGGGACATGGCGACCCCGAGGATCCGCTGGATCAGGGCCTCGTCCACGCCGAAGTGGGCGAGGAAGGGATTGGCCGGGGGCTCGGGGTCGACCGCGGTCAGGGCCGCGCGGGTGGTGGCACAACCGCCGAGAAAGCTGGGCAGGGTCAGGGCGACGGCGCCCGCGGCTCCCCCCTGCAGTACGCGGCGACGGGTCGGTCTCGTGGTCATCGGCTTCCTCCTCGCGGTCTCAGGGCACACGCAGGTGGGCAAAGTGGCCGGTCAGCTGCTGGTTCAGCGCGTCGACGGCGGCCTGGCGGTACGCGCCCCGAAGGGACTCGTCCGGGGGCTGGCTGCGCCAGGTATCCAGGGGCGAGTCGCCGCGGAAGCTGCGATCGTAGATCACCTCACCCGCGAGCTCGAAGCGTATTCGTAATTCAGCCGACACGATGTCCACCGGCCGCGGTCCATCCCCGGTCTGGACGATCTCGCCCGCGCGCAGCTCGCGGTAGCGCAGGTGGATCACCCGCGGTCCGCCTGTCCCCGGCAACGTCACCAGGTAGTGGCGGCGGAGCATGTCGTCGAACAGCCCCTGGACCGCGGGCGCTCCGCGGGAGTCCAGCGATGCGGTCGGACTGCCGGCCTCGGCGGCGGCCAGCACCAACTCGCCGAACCCCCGATCCCCGTGCAGGGCGTCCCCGTGGGCCGCCTCGGCTTCCGAGGCGGCGACCCGGCACAGCTGGCCGGCCAGCCGGGGAAACGGCCCGTTCGGCGGGGCGATGTCGTAGAGGACGCCCATGTTGAGGGCCAGCGCGCCGTGGTCGAGCTCTTCGGACTTCATGTCCAGCGCCGCGGCCAGCGGCGCCAGCAGGCCATCGGGGTTGCCGAAGGTGTCGTGGGCCGCCGTCAGGTGCTCGAGGATCGACGCCGGGCCCTCCCGGGACAGCCGGGCAACGCAGGCGTCGGGAATCCCCAGCCGCCCGGATTCGCGGGGGTGGGCCGAGTGAAACGCCAGCACCTGGGGCAGGGGCACCTCGTCCGCCAGCCGCTCCGCCAGCGGGTCGACCTCCGGACCGACGCCGTAGATGTCGACGTACCCGATGAGCAGCTCGCCCATCCGATCGCCGCCCAGCCCCACCAGCGCGGCTCCCACCCGCTCCGGTCCGGTGACCAGCCACCACGCTCCGGCCCCCTCGGCCAGCGCCAGCGGCGCCAGCAGGGCCAGCGCCCACCAGCGGCGGTCAGCCAGCTGGCCGACGCAGCCCAGCAGCAACAGCAAGGCGCCGAACAGCAGGGTCCAGCCGACGCCGGGGATGTGATTGAACGGAACCGCGCCGATGCGGGCTCCCACCAGCAGCATGGTCACCGCCACCGCGGGTACGAAGCCCAGCCACCAGATGCGGCCCAGCTGCACCCTCAGCCCCCGAACGCGGACTTGAGCCGCGCCACCCGGTCGCTGTCGACCCGGCCGTCGCGCTTGGCCCAGGTGCCCACGATCGCGCCGTCGACGCGGTCGCGCAGGAGGGTCGCGATCTCGGGGGTGACACCGCTGCCGGCCAGCAGCCGCGAGGTCGGGACCGCGCCGCGGACCGCGTCGATCCGTGCCATGTCGGGCCGCTCGCCCGTGGCCGGACCGGTGACGATCAGCGCGTCGGCCAGCCCCCGTTCCACCGCGTCGCGGGCCTCTTGCCGCGGATCGCTCTCCCCCAGCGACGCGGCGTGCTTGACCGCCACGTCGGCCCAGATCTCGACCTCGGCTCCGAGCCGGCTCCGCAGGCGCAGGGTCCGGGCCGCCCGGCTCTGGATCACCCCCTGATCGGTGACCGCGGCGCCCACGTGGACGTTGACCCGCACGAAGCGGGCGCCACAGACATGGGCGATGGAGAGCGCCGATTCGGCGTCGTTGCGCAGCACGTTGACGCCCACGGGCAGCTCGCCGGCCAGGGCGCGGACGCGCTGCACGGCGCGGGTCATCGCGGCCACCGTCACCGGCTCGGCCGCCCCGCGGGGGAAGGGCACGTCGCCGAAGTTCTCGACGATCAGGGCGTCGGCGCCGCCGTCGATCCAGGCGCGCGCGTCGTCCTCGGCCCGGGCCAGCGCCCCGGTCATGCCCGCGTCCAGTGGGCTCCCCGGCAGCGGTAGCAGATGTACGACACCGATCAGGTCCATGGGCCGGGATGATACACGGAGAGGGGGGAAGAAGGCGGCGGGCGTCAGGGGTATTTGACGCGGATCGGGACGACGAGCTTGCCCTGCTGGTAGTCGGTGCCACCGAAGACCACCACGGCATTGGGCTTGATCCGCAGGTTGATGCGGGCGGAGTCGCTCTTGTCGGGGCGGGACAGGAAGACCGTCAGCCGCGCGTTGGCGTCGGTGATCTCGTCCAGCTGGATCTGCAGTGTGTAGCCCGAGTCCAGCCTGACCGACCGGGTGTCGCCGGCGCCCATCGTCCACTTGCCCGACGAGATGTAGCGGAACCCGGAGAAGCCCAGCGTCTCCAGCGCCTTGCGGACCGGGGCCAGCTTGCGGTCGACCTCGGCGTCCTCGTTGTGTGCGTACGCGACCAGGTAGATCACCTCCACCTCGTCGGGTGCGGCCGCTGCGGGCAGCGCCAGCGCGCATACCAGCAGCAGGCTCGCCAGGGCCGGCAGGACGCGGATCACCCTTGCCCCCCGTCGCCCTGGGTGTCGTCGAGCCAGATGATCATCGGCTGGTCCTCGCCCGCCGCCAGGATGCTGACGGCCCAGTCGTCACCCGAGATGTCCTCGATCTCCAGGGTGTTGTCCACCGCCGCGATGTCCCCCCAGTCGGCGAGGCTGAACTGCTGCGCCGAGTCGCGGGTGGCCCAGGGCACACCCACCGCCAGCACCAGCACGGCGGCCGCGCCGGCCACGGCCAGCCCGCCAGCCGGCACCAGCCAGGTACCCAGATGCCGTCGCAACCAGCCGCCCAGCCCGGCCTGGTCCGCCTCGCGCTTGCGCTGGCGCAGACCCGGGGTCGGGCTGCGGACGCCCTCGTCGACGGTGACCCAGTATTCGGAGAAGTCCTCCTCCTGAACGGCCTCGCGCACATACTCGTAGGTCGCGTTGCCCATCGCCTCCATGTCGGCCAGCCAGGCCTGGGCCTCGGGGCTGTCGTCGATGCGCGCCTGGACCTCCGCCCGCTCCGTGGCCGGCAGCTCGCCGTCGTGGTAGCGCATCACGAGCCGGAACAGCTCGTCGCGCACTTCGGTGGTCATGGCGCCATCCTTCCCGCTAGCGGACATCCTTGAGGATCTCCTGCAGCTTCTTGCGGCCGTAGAACAGCCGGCTCATCACGGTCCCCTCGGCGCAGTCCATCGCCTCGGCGATCTCCTTGTAGGCCAGCCCCTCGACCTCCCGCAGCATGATCGCGGTCCGCTGGTCGGTGGGCAGCTGGTCGATGGCCGACTGGATCTTGTCGGCCAGCCGCTTGCGCTCCAGCCGCTTGACCGGCGACGCCTCCACGTGGTGGTACGCCGCTCCGCCGGCCTCGTCCTTCTGCATCCGCGTCTCGTCGAACTGGTCGGTCCGGCGCTTGGCCATCTTGCGCCGGTGGTCGATGGTCATGTTGACGGTGATCCGGTAGAGCCAGGTGTAGAAGCTCGCGTCGAAGCGGAAGCGATCCAGCGACTTGAAGGCCTTGATGAGGGCGTCCTGGCTGATCTCCCGGGCGTCTTCCGGGTTCTGCACCATGCCGTAGACCACACCGTAGACCTTCTGCTGGTACTTCTGGACCAGGATCCGATAGGCGTCGGAGTCACCGTCGAGGATCCGCCGGACCGTCTCGGCGTCCTGCTCGCGCTGCTCGATGCTCTGCATCCGCGACGCATCGTCGCGGCGCTTGTTCGACAGCGGCGCCATCCGGGGCGCCGGCTTGCGCGGCGGTTCGTCCGAGTCCGAGGACCCGGTATCCGAGACGCTGCGGGCCAGTAACGCCACCTGCAACTCCGGTGCCTTCCGGTCAGCCCAGAGCGGCCGTCCGGACCCCATGCCCGGAACTGCCGTCCCGATCAGACTGACGCCCCCGCGCAGGGGTTCATTCAACGGAAAAAAAAACGCGTGGGCCGGGAGCAATCCCGACGCGGGTGGGAACGGGCGGATGAGGGCCTCGAGGGCCTCGTGGAGAGAACGCAGCAGGCGCGGGATCAGCGGGAACATGTGACTGCCACTAGAACCTGACCTTCGACCTGTCCAGCCGGGGAATCAGCGCCTGGATCTCGATCCCGCCCTCTCCGCTGCCGATCACCAGGAGCTTGCCGGACAGCTTGCGGACGACCTCCCCGCTGGCCATCAGCTCGACCTCGTCCGGCTCGCGGGTCTCCCCGAAGAAGTCCGGCACCAGCCTGCTGAACGGTTCCGGCTCGCCGGAGGGCTCGCCCACCCGCAGCCGGATCACCGCATGGGACCGGACCGGCGAACGGTCGGCTGCCGGCCCCGACTGGATCAGCTTCACGTCTTCACTGCCCAGCCGCACCTCCAGCGGACCGCCACCCGCGCGGGTACGAACGGTGCGCGCCAGGTACCGCAGCACCTGCAGCAGCTGCTGGGGGTTGGCCCGCACCTCCAGCGGGCCGTCGGGCAGCACCAATGTCGGCCGCGCCTCGGCGCCCGAGAGGATCTCCTCCACGTCGGCAAACGTCGGCATCAGCGCGCACAGGTCCACCTCCTCGCCACCCGAGAGGTTCCGGCGAGTCAGCCCCTGCACGCTCCGGGTGATGTGGATGATGCGGTCGGCCTGCTTGTTCAGCACGTCCAGATGGCGCTGGACAGTCTCGGTGTGGGCGCCGCTGTGGCGCAGGGTGTCGGCGCCGATCAGGATCACCGACAGGGGGTTGTTGACCTCGTGGACCACGGCCGAGACGAGCAAGCCGAGGGCGGCGGAATGCTCCAGCGAGTCGACCCGCCGCCGCAGGTCTTCGATGATCCGATCGCGGTCCATGCGCGCCCTCGGTTCAGTGGGCATCCGCCCAGTTCCGGGCGACCCCCACGTCTACCTTCAAGGGTACATCAAGGGGCACGGCTGACTCCATCTCGGAGACGACCATCGCCTGAATGGCCTGCTGTCGTTCCTCGGCCACCTCGAAGACGAGTTCGTCGTGGACCTGCATGATCATCCGGTCGTCCGGATACTCATCCAGCAGCCGGCGGTGGATGGCCACCATCGCGACCTTAATGATGTCGGCGGCGCTGCCCTGGACCGGGGTGTTGATCGCCGCCCGCTCGGCGGCCATGCGCACGGCGCGGTTGGACGCCTGCATGTCGGTGATCGGCCGGTGGCGTCCCAGCATGGTCTTCACCCGCCCGCTGGTGCGCGCCTCCTGGAGCACCTGCTCCCGGAAGGCGGCCAGCTCGGGGTAGCGGGCGTTGTAGCGATCGATGATCCGGGCGGCCTCGCCGCGGGGGATGCCCAGGGACTCGGCCAGCCCCCACGCGGTCTGACCGTAGATGATGCCGAAGTTGACCGCCTTGGCGATCCGCCGCTGCTCGGGTACCACCAGCGGTTCCATCATGTCGAAGACCTCGGCGGCGGTGCGGCGGTGTACGTCGGCCCCCTCCTCGAAGGCCCGGCGGAATCCCCCTTCGCCGGCCAGGTGAGCGAGCACGCGCAGCTCGATCTGCGAGTAGTCTACCGACAGCAACACGCGGCCGGGCGGGGCGACGAAGGCGTTGCGGATGCGCCGCCCCTCCTCGGTCCGCACCGGGATGTTCTGCAGGTTGGGGTCGCTGCTCGACAGCCGTCCGGTGGCCGCCACGGTCTGGTTGTACGACGAATGGATCCGGCCGGTGGCGGGGTTGACCAGCCCCGGCAGCACGTCCAGGTAGGTGGACTTGAGCTTGGTCCGCTCGCGGTAGTCGAGGACCTCGCCCGGCAGCGGACTGTCGGTGCGCGCGGCCAGGGCGTTGAGCACCCGGGCGTCGGTGGAGGGCCCGGACTTGGTCTTGTGGATCACCGGCAGCCCCATCTCGCCAAACAGGATCTCGCCGAGCTGCTTGGGGCTGTTGATGTTGAACTCGCGGCCCGCCAGCTCGTGGATCCGCTGCCGGCTGCCCTCGATGGCCAGACCCACCTCGGCGGCCATCGACTCGAGCAGCTCCGGATCGATCCCCACGCCCCAGGCCTCCATGTCCGCCAGCACGTGAACCAGGGGAATCTCGACATCCCGGTACAGGCCGTCGAGCCCCGACTCCCGCAGCCAGGGGTCGAGCTTGCGGTGCAACAACAGCGTGATGTGGGCGTCCTCGGCGGCGTAGTCCCGCGCGTCCTCCAGGGGGACCGAGGCAAAGGTCTGGGTCTTGGGATCCTCGACCACCTTCGAAAACGGGATCATCACGTGGTTCAGGTGGATCAGCGCCAGATCGTCCAGCTTGTGGGTCCGCTGGTTGGGTCGCAGCAGGTAGTCGGCGACCATCGTGTCGGCGGTCAGGCCCCGGACCCAGATGCCCGCCTTGCGCAGCACCAGCAGGTCGTACTTGCCGTTCTGGGCGACCTTGGGCACCGACGGGTCTTCCAGCACCGGCTTGAGCGCCGCGATCACCTCGTCCCGCGGGAGCTGGTCCGGGCAGTCCTCGTACTCGTGGCCCACGGGCACGTAGAACGCCGTGTCCCCGTCGGCGGCCACCGAGATGCCCACCAGGTCGGCCTCCAGGGGCGCCAGGCTGGTGGTCTCGGTGTCGAAGGCGACGACCTCGGCGTCGGCCAGGTCGGCGACCACCGCTGCCAGCTGGGTGCGATCCGTGACCAGGCGGTACCCCTCGCGGGAGACACCGGCCAGCTTGGCACCCACCTGGGGCAGCAGCTTCTGGAAGGCCAGCTCGTCGAACAGCCGCTCCAGCTCCTCCTTGTCCTCGGGGGGGAATCGCACCGTGAGGTCGTCGAGGGTGACCTCCAGCGGCACCGCCCGCTCGATGGTCGCCAGGGTGCGGGACAGCTCCGCCTGCTCCCGGTTCTCGGCCAGGTTCTGCCGCAACTTGGGTCCTCGCACCTCATCGACGTGCTCGTAGACCCCCTCGATGGTGCCGTACTGCTCGATCAGGCCCTTGGCCTTCTTGGGGCCCACCCCGGGTACGCCGGGGATGTTGTCGCTGCTGTCCCCCATCAGCCCCAGCACCTCGGGCACCCGCTCGGGGGTGCAGCCGAAGCGTTCTCGCACCCCGTCCAGCCCGATCTCCTCGTCCTTGCGCGGGTCGAAGATCTTCACCCGCTCGGTCACCAGCTGCTGCATGTCCTTGTCGCCGGTGACGATCCACACCTCGGCCCGATCGCCAAAACGTTCGGCCAGGGTGCCGATCACGTCGTCGGCCTCGTAGTCGGTCACCACCAGGTGGGACAGGCCGAGGGCGCGCGCCAGGGGCTCGAACCGTGGCCACTGGGAACGCAGGTCCTGGGGCATGTCCGGCCGGTGGCCCTTGTAGTCCGGGAAGATCCGGTTGCGGAACGATCCCCCCTTGGGATCGAAGACCACCGCCAGGTGGGTCGGCTCCCGCTCGCGGATCAACTTGAGCAGGGTGTTGACGAAGCCGTACAACGCACCGGTCGGCTCCCCGCGGGCGTTGGTCAGCCCGGGGATGGCGAAGAAGGCGCGGAAGGCCATGTTGCTTCCGTCGACCAGCAGCAGGCGGTCTGTCATGGATCTCCTCGACGGTCGTCCGGGGTCCGCGGCGCATCCTACCATCGGACCCCACCGCCGTTGACCCTCCCGCGGGGGCGACACTACACTCCGTTCGATGTCCTGCGTCGCCAAGCCCGCCCCGGGCGGACGCCCCCTGCGGCGCCTGCTGCCGGCCCTGTTGCTCCTCCTGGCGGGCTGCCCCAAGCCGGTGCCCCCGGCGCCCTTCCCCACCGACGGCCAGTGCATGGAGCCGCTGGCGGATCTGTTCGGTGCCCAGCCGTTCGCCACCCTGGCCATGAGGCCCCTGGTCGGGGGGACCGTGTTCACCCCCGAGGTGCTGGCGGCGGTGGACCGGGTGACCGCGCGCCTCGAAGGGGAGCAGACCGGCCGCACCCTGGCCATCCGCTCCATCACCACGCTGCCGCTGATGGAACCCGGTCCCCTGGGCGCCCAGATGCTCACCATGCGCGAGCAGCTGCCCGCGGACATGGCCGAGGCCGGACGCCTCCAGGCGCTGCTGTTCAGCTACGACTTCGCCATCGGAGACGTGATCGATCCCGGGGGCAGTGTTGCCTTCCTCCAGCTGCCGACCGAGAACTTCCCCGGGGTGGACCTGGCTGCGGTGGTCGAGGCGCTGCGACCCGGGGTGGCCGAGCAGCTGATCCTGGCTCTGGACGGCACGCCGGGCGCGGATCCGGCGCTGTACGCCGAGGTGGCAGGGACCGGGCCACAGGCGACGGGTGTCTGGGTAGCGTTCCGTGGCGAGGAGGCCGGCTCGTGCAAGACCCCCGAATTCCTGGTGGCGCTCAAGGGCTTCCAGGACCGCACCCGCGCCCTGCCCGCCGTGGCCGGCGCCTACAGCCTGGTGGACGATCTGCGGCTGACCCGGCGCGCGGTCCACAAGGGCGATCCCGGCGCCGCGGTGCTGCCGCCGAAACAATCGGAGATCAACCAGCTGCTGATGCTGTTCGAGCTGAGCGGGAACGCCGAGGACTTCGGCGCGCGGCTGGCCGCCGACGCCCAGGCGACGGTGGTCCGCTTCGGCCTGGCCGCTGGCGGACCCCCCGACCGCGACGCCCTGCTGCGCCGGATCCAGCAGTTCTCCACCGAGGGCTTCCCGACCGGGGTGGTGGCGACGGTATGCCCTGAATGATCCGCTCCCTACCCTCCCTCTTGCTGGCCCTCGCCATCGCCGCCGGACCGGCCGCGACCGCCTGCGCCCAGGCCGACACCCGGGGGCGCATCGACGGCTGGTTCGACGACCTGTCCCGCGGCGCCGGCTCGGTGGACGGCTGGATCGCCCTGCAGCAGCTGCAGGCGCACCAGGAATACCTGGACGTCGCCCCGCGCCTCGACCGGCTGGCGGAGCGCCTCGTGACCCGCCGGTCCACCGAGCCCCTGCTGGCGGCGCGACTTCACGAGTGGCTGGGCACCCGGGCCGACCGCCGCGGCGAGGGCGACGCTGCCCTCGCCCACTTCGTCGCGGCCGGCTACCCCGCGGACTGGGCCACCCTGGGTCCCTTCCTGGACTACGGCGGCGCGGACATCGAGCGGCCGGTGGGACCGGAACTGGAGGGCTGCGCCGACGGCTGTGGCGACACGCCTGCCACCACCGGCTGGGTCCCGCGGCCGGGCATCGGCGCCCACGGCTACGTGAACCTCGCCGGCTGCTTCGAAGGACGCCGGGACTCGGTGGCCTTCCTGCGGTCCTACGTCCACGTCCCGCGGGACACGGAGGTCGCGTTCCACGTGGGGGGCGGCGACGGGATCGCCCTGGACGTGGGCGGCCGGCGGCTGCTCGAGGATCCGGCCCGCCGGACGCCGCGGGCAGACCAGCGGGTGGTGGGCGTCCGCCTGCGCGCTGGGTGGACCGAGGTCCGGGTCAAGGCTGGCCAGCAGGCCGGGCCCTGGGGGGTGTACCTGCGGCTGACCGCCCCGGACGGGTCGGCGGCTGGCGGCTGGAGCTGGTCCACCCGGCTACCCGACGGCGAGGTCGCCCAGGAGGCAGACCCAGCGGACGTGACGGTTCACGATCCCGTCGGAGACGCGCTGGCCGCCGCCGATGCGGCGGACGCATCCGCCGCCGAGCTGGCCCGCTCCGCCTGGCTGGCCGCCGCGGTGGAGTGCTTCGACGACCGGGACGAGAAGCTGCTGGAGTTCGCCCGCGGCGCCCTCGATGCGGGTGCCGACGACGCCGATCTGCTCCTGCTGGTGGCCGAGAACACCGACGAGCCCGAGGAGCGGCTGGACGCCATCGAGGCCGCGCTGGCCGACGCACCGGGCCTGGCACAGGCGCACCTGGATCTGCGCCAGTACCGGCTGGACCAGCAGAACGCGCGGGATGATCTGCCCCCGCTGCACGCCGCCCGGGCGGACGCCGATGCCCTCGCCGCGGGCCGCGCCTGGGCCGAGGAGCTGCGGGACATGGGAGCCGGCGAGGCGGCCCTCGACGCCGTCGACGGGCTTCTGATCCTCCACCCGGGCGCCGCCACCCTCGAGGTCCTGCGCGCCCAGATCTGGCTCGACCTCGGCAACGAACGCCGGGCGCTCGAGGCCTACTCGCGGAGCCTGGAGCTGGCCGACCTGTCCTCGACACGCTCCCGCCGGCTGGGACTGAGACGCCAGGCGGGCGACATCGACGGGGCCCTGGCCGATGCCGGGATCCTGGCGGACCGTTTCCCCGACGGGCTCAGCTTCCAGCGGGCGCTGGCCCGGGAGCTCGAGCGCGCGGGCGAGCTGGGCGAGGCGGCCGCGTGGCTGACCGCGGTGGCCCCGCGGTTCCCGGATGCCGCCGGCCTGCACCAGCAGCTGGGTGACCTCCATCACCGCCAGGGGGACGACGACGCGGCCTTCGCCGCCTGGGAGACCAGCCTGACCCTGCGCCCGCGCAATCCCCGGCTGGAGCAATACATCGGATTCCTGGCCGGCGAGGAGGATCCGCTGCGGGAGCGCTGGCGACGGGATCCGGACGCGGTGGTGGCCAGCGGGCACGCCTCCCCCGCCGATGCCCACGCACGGGTGCTGCTGCACAGCCAGGTGATCCAGGTCTTCGAGGGCGGGTCCGAGCAGGAGTACACCCAGCGGCTGGTCCGCATCGACACCGAGGTCGGGGCCCGGGTGTATGGCGGCGTGGATCTGCGCTACGACCGCGACCGGGAACGCCTGCGCGTGCTCACCGCCGAGCTGATCCACCCGGACGGCACCCGCTCACCGGCCCGGCGAATCCGCGAGGACAGCGGGGTGAGCCGGGCCGCCGGAGCGTACTACGCGGTGTACAGCAAGCGCGTCACCTTCGACGAGCCCCGCCCCGGCGACGTGGTCCACCTGGAGTTCAAGCGAGAGAGCCGGGAGAAGCGCAACCGCTTCGGCGACTTCTTCGGCACGCTGGTGCCGCTGCAGGACGCGGTGCCCACCGACGAGATCGCCGTCCGGGTGGTGGTGCCGGCCGCCATGGAGCTCCACGCGGGCGGCGAGGGTATTCCCGGGCTGGTGGTCTCCGAGGACGGCGAGTCACGGCTCCACGAGCTGGTGGCCCGGGACCTGCCTGCCCTGCCCTCCGAGTCCAACTCGCCGGGTTATTTCTCGGTGGGCGCCTACCTGTCGATCAGCAACTTCGCCACCTGGGACCGGGTCGCCGACTGGTGGCTGGAGCTGTCCCGGGACCAGTTCCTGCTGGGGGACGAGGGCGAGAGGCAGGCCCGCGAACTGGCGGCCGGCGCCGCGGACGAGCGGGAGATCGTGCGCCGGATCTACGCACAGGTGGCCCACGGCACCCATTACGTGGGCCTGGAGTTCGGGATCCACGGCTGGAAGCCCTACGAGGCCAGGGAGGTCCTGGAGCGCGGCTATGGAGACTGCAAGGACAAGGCGACCTTGCTGGTGGCGATGCTGGCCGCCGTCGACATCCCCGCCGAGATCGTCATCCTGCAGACCGTGGCCAACGGCCGCACCGTCGAACACCCGCCGAGTCTGCGGCTGTTCAACCACGCGATCGCCTACGTGCCCTCCCTGGACCTGTACCTGGACGGCACCACGGAGTTCGCTCCCATCGAGGCGCTGCGCTGGGACGATCAGGGAGCGCTGGCGCTGCGCATCGCCCTCGACGGCCCCGCGACGCTGGTGACGATCCCCGTGTCGAGCCCGGAGGACAACGTCACGACCTCGGACACCCGGTTGCTCCTCGACCGCGCCGGGGACGCGCTGTTCAGCGAGCACTGGACCGAGCGCGGCAACGGTGTCGCCGAGATCCGTGGGTTCGTGCCCGACGAGTCCACCCGGCGGCAGGACCTCGAGGACAACTACCAGGCCCGGCTGACCGGGGTCCGGCTGACCGACGTGAGGGTCGAGGGCTTCGAGGACCAGGGCAACGAGCTCGTCCTGGAGGTGGACGGCGAGGTGCCCGCGCTGGCCAGCGCCGAGGGCGACCGGCTACGGGTTCCGGTCACCCTGTTCGCCGAGGGGCTCGGCAAGGTGATGGCGCCCGAGGGCAGCCGCCGCACCGACGTGTTCGTGCGGGTGCCACGGACCGTCAGCCAGTCCACCACCATCGTGCCGCCAGCGGGCATGACCGTCGTCGAGATCCCCGAGCCGGTCGAGCTGGACACGACCCACGCCAGCTATCGCCAGCAGGTCACCCGCGAAGCGGGGGCGGCCGTGGTCCGCACCGAGCTGGTCTACCGCTCGCGCCGGGTACCGGTGGCCGACTACCCGGCGTTCCGCGAATTCTGCCTGGCCGTCGACCGCGCCCAGGGGCTGTCGGTGGTGCTGGCGCCGGAGGACACGCCGTGAGCCGCCGTACCCACCTGGTCTGGCTGGGCGTCCTGTGGCTGGCGATCCCCGGCTGCGCCACCCGCGGCACCCCGGTGGCGCGGCAGCTGTCCCGTGACATCCGCCAGCTGGAGCAGCAGGAGCGGCGCGACAAGGCCGACGGCGCGGAGCTGGCCCGGCTGGGCGCCCTGCGTTACCTGGTCCACAACGATCGCGCCGCCGAGGCGGACCTCTTCCAGCGCGCCCGGGATCGGGCCCCCGAAGACCCGCGGGTGCTGTGGCGGCTTGCTCGCACCGCCAGCCGGGACCGCCGTTTTCCGGCGTTGCTGGACGCGGCGGTTGAGCTGCTGGATCACACGCCGAACGGCGTCGAGGCCGAGCTGGCATGGCGCCTGGTCGCGGCCAACCGGGCTCATGTGACCGGCCTGCCCGCGGTGATCGACGGCTGGATCGACGGCGACAGCCTGCCCGCCAGCACCAATCCGGTCACCCGCGACCTGTTGCTCGGCCTGATCCAGCGGAGACTGGCCGCACGCGGTGACCGGACCGGCGCCGCCGACCTTCTCGGCCGCAGGGGTTACCTCACCCGCTGGGAGATGGCGGGCCCCGCGGGCAACGACCCGGTCGACGACCTGTGGCAGCTGCCGCCCCTGCTCCGCGAGACCGCTACCGTCGTGGAGACGGGCGTCCCCTTCGTGCCCGTGCACCCGGGACGGTCCGGCGGTGGGGTCTACGACGCCTGGGCCACGCTGACGGTGGCGGAGCCCGGGCGCTGGCTGATCAGCGCCACGTCGACCTCCGCCATGATCCTGGACGTCGACGGCGAGGTGCTGGTGGAGCGCGACCGCTGGTCCGAGTACGCGAACCAGCAGGACCACGGGACCATCGGCCTGGGTGTCGGGGACCACGTGGTCCACGCCCGCCTGGCCAGCGGCGGCACCCGCGGCTCGTTCGCGGTGAGGGCCGTCCCGCTGTCCGCGGGGGACGTCGACGCCCCGGCCCAGGCCAGACTGGACGCCCCACCCGGCACCGCGATCCCCGTGCTCCGGGGCGCGGTCGACGCCGAACAGCGGCTGGACCTGGTGCTGGCCGAATCCCTGGCCGGGGTGGCGTTCCGCGGCCATGTGGACGCCGTCGCCCTGTCAGCCGCCCTCCCCCACAGCGCCGAAGCCCACCGCCGCGCCGGCCTCAGCCTGCTGGCCGACACCTCGTTGACCGACGCCTCGCGGGAGCCCGAGGGTACGCGGCTCCTGCGGCGCGCCCTGGAGCTGGATCCGGCGCTCGTTGGCGTCGCCGTCTCCCTGGCGCGGCGGGAGCGATCGCAGGATCCGGACGGCGCCCGCGAGTCCCTGCGGGCTGCGGTCGAGGCGCGCCCCGACCTGGTGGAGGCCTGGACCGAGTTGATCCGGGGCTACGAGGAGCTGTCGTGGTCCACGGAGACCGAGCGCGCGCTGGACGCGGCCCTGGCCCAGGCCCCGGACCGGGTCGACCTGCTGCTGGAGGCCCACGGCACCCTGGCCGCCCGCGGCGAGGAGGCCCGGGCGAGGACCCTCGCCGCAGACGCCCTGGACGCCCTGGGCACACCGCTGGACAGCGAACGGGCCGATCTGCTCGAGGATCTGGGCGAGCTGCACCAGGCTGCGGCGGAGCTGGCCGAGCTGACGGCCAGCGATCCCTACGACTCCTCCCTGTGGCAGGAGCGGACCCGCCTCGCCCGCGCCGTGGGCGATGAGGAAGGTGCGCGCGAGCTGCTCGTGGAGGCCAGCGGGCGGTTCCCGGCCGCGACCTGGCCCCACGCCCGGCTCTCCGAGCTGGCGCTGGCCACCGACGGGGACCGCGCGGCCGGCCACCTTCGGGACGCGCTGGCCATCGACCCCTCCGACCTGGATTTGCGGCGGCGGCTGTGGCGGCTGACCGGTGACCGGGCCGCCTGGCTGAGCGGTGATCCGGAGCCCGTGGGCTACGATCCGGTGTCCCCGGAGGTCACGGTCCAAGAAGCCATCGCCGCGTACGAGGCCGAGTCGGGGGACGTGTCGGCCTACCCGGCCGTCCTGCTGCGGGACCGTCGCGAGGTGCAGATCTTCACCGGGGGGGCCTCGATCTTCCGCCTGCACCGGATCATCCGGCTGCAGAACCGTGCCGCCGTCGACGCCTACGCCGAGATCACCCCCGGCCAGATGGAGGTGCTGGCGGCCCGCACCTGGCGACAGGACGGGACGCCCGTCGACGCGGACCCCCCGCTGGAGAAGGACTCGTTCTCGCTGCGCGACCTCCGGGCCGGCTCCACCGTGGAGATCCAGGCCCTGTCGGGCGCGGGCGCGGACGGAGGCGGGGAGGACGGCGCCTACGTGGGACCGGTGGTCTCCTTGTATGCCGGTAACGAGTACGTGCGCCGCGGCGAGCTCGTGTTCCTGTTGCCGCCGGGCGCGCGCTACGAGCTGCGAGGGACGGCGCCGCCGCCGGAACGGACGGAGCTGCCCGATGGCGGCAGCCGGCTGCGGTGGGAGATCCACGACTCGCCGCCGCCCGTACCCGAGCCCTTCGCACCGGCCGCCGACGAGTACCTTCCCTGGGTCCAGCTGGTGGCGTGGACCGACCTGGACGAGAGCCTGGCCGGCGCCCGCGCCTTCCAGCGGGCCACCACCCGGGAGGCCCCGGCGGTGACCGGGCTGGCGGACGCCCTCGCCCGCGGGAAACCTCCGGCCGAGGCCGCCCGGGCGGTGGTGGACCACGTGCGGCGCGAGATCCGCCCCCCTGCCAGCCAGGCCGAGGCCGGCGCCGAGGCGGTGGACGTGCTGGTCACGGGGGCAGGTTCCCACGAGACCGCCGTGCTGGCCGTGCTGAAGGCCGCCGGACTGGCGGTGGATCGGGTCGGTGTCCGCCCGGGTTACCTGCCACCCCTGGGCGATGCGCCCCGCCTGGGATCCGACTACCCGGTGACCCTGCTGCGGGTGGCGGACGACGGCGACGACCTCTGGCTCGACCTGAGCGATCCCTACGTGCCCCTGGGCTGGATCTCTCCGTGGCTGCGCGACGCCGAGCTGGTCGCCCTGGAGCCGCCGACGGCCCCCCTGCCCGCTCGCACCCCGGCCCGGGCCGGCGAACTGCCCGGCATCGACGCGGACTTCGACCTGGTGGTCGACGAGGCGGGTGACGCGTCGGGCACGTTACGCCTGAGCCTGTTCCGCCAGGCCGACGCGCTGATGCGCGAGGAGATGTGGTCGCTCCCCGAGGCCGATCGGCTGCAGTCCTTCGAGGGCTGGCTCAGCGAGGCCCTCCCGGGCGTCGCGGTGCTGGCGGCCACCGTCGAGCAGCGGACGGAACCGGACCGGCCGGTGGTGCTCCATCTGGCGATCCAGGTGCCCCAGCTGTTCCGCGACCGCGACGGCACGCTCGAGGCCGCCCAGCTGCTGCCGGACCTGCTGCCGCCGGTGGACGGACAGTCCCCCACCCTGGCCTCGCTGGTCCTGGGAGGCGAACGCAGCGCACCGCTGCTCGTCCTCCCGTACCACGAGTCGCTGGTGGTGCGGCTGAGCGGGGCGGGGGTCACCGGCCGACGGCTCGAGGGCTGGGAGGAGGCGACCATTCGCCTGCCCACCGTCGAGGTGAGCCGCGGAGCCGAGAGGGAGCGGTCTGCGCTGGTCTTGCGGCGCGTGACCACCCTGCGGGCGGGCCGGGTGCAACCCGGGGACTACGAACGAACGCGGACCCTGGTGGCGGCGATGGTCAGCAGCGGGCGCAATCCGGTGCGACTGATCCCCGAATGAGCGCGCGCCCGGCGACCCGCTACTCGTCCACCACCAGCTCGAACGCGGTCAACACGAGGGTGGTGTTCTCCCCCTCGTTGTTGGTGATGATGCGCCTGATCAGGCCGACTCCCGGCGCGTACCAGTCCCGGACCACCTGGGTGAACTCGGTGGTCCCGTAGATCGAGCGCTTGTCCCGCAGGACCTCCCAGGTGTTCTCGAAGTCGCCGGCCGGCGTGCTGAGATCCTGGCGGCTCTCGTAGGACATGGTCGAGTACGAGTCGTTGTTGCCGGTGAACTCGAACTCCCAGACGAAGCCCTCCTCCGCCGGGAGCCTCAGGAAGAGGTCCGGGACCTCGTCCGAGGGATTGACCTCGGTCCAGCCATCCTCGCCCATGGTCAGGTCGTGGGGCTCGTAGGTCACGCCGCCCACCTCGATGGTGAAGTCGTAGGACGCGGCTCCGTCGAAGCCCACGCCGTCCGCGATCTCGATGGACCACCGCTCGTCGTCGGCGTCGCTGTCGTACTCCCAGAGGTTGCCCACATCGAGGGGCAGCAGATCGTTGAAATCGTCCACCTCTTCGGGGCATCCCAGCAGCAGGGGAAGGACCAGGATCGCGGGGGCCAAACGTCTCATCGGACCATCCTCGGGCTCCGCCGCCAGCTGGCGACGTGTCCCCCCTCTTGCCCCCGATCGCGAGCCGTTGTCAATCGGCGGAGGTGATTCAAAAGGTCAGCCCCATGCGGGTGGCGAACAGATCGACGCCACCCACAGCCTCGCTCCAGCCCTCGGTCAACGCCGGCCCCGGGAACAGGTGGCCGTACTCCAGCCGGATCCCGAACCGGGTCCGTTGCTGGGCCGCTGGCACCACGGGCACCTCCAGGGTGACCGCCACATCCAGCTCGCCGCCGAGCAGCGGAGAGCCCGCCGCCGTGAACAGCCCCTCGAGACCACCGACCACGGGCTGGACGGCGCCGATACCCGTCGGTGCCGCCGCCAGCAGCCCCCCCAGCCGCAGATCCACGTAGGGGTGGGGGCGGTAGGACAGGTACGGCAGCGCGAACAGGCCGCCACCGATGCCCCCCTCGCGGGCCAGCGCCGAGGCATCCCGGCCGGTCAGCTCCTCCACCTGCACGGCGGCCCGCGCCCCGACGCCGGCCAGCACCTCGTCGAAGAGGATCAGGCCGACGTTGAAGTCCCGGTCGAGGGAGAAGCCGGTGTCGGTGCCGTCGGTGGGATCAGGATCGCCGCTGACCAGCCCGGCCCGCAGGCCGAACAACAGGGGCGCGCCCGCGACCTCGATGCCCCCGTCGAGCACCGCGGCACCCCGCAGGGCCGTCCGATCCGGCTCCACCGGCCATCCCGCTTCCAGCGAGGTCCGCCCGACCTCGCCCGCCAGCTCGGCGGCGATGTGGAAGCGGGCGTCGCGGCGCCCCAGTGGGAGCCAGCGATCGACGAACAGATCAGCCGTCAGGAGCTCGGCGGTGGCGCCGTCGCGGGTGCGCAGGGTGCGCCAGGCGAGCCAGCCCCCAGCGCGGGCCAGCGGCGTGTCGTACAGCACCCGCAGGCCGGGTCCGAGCGCCAGCTCGCCCCCGTCGATCAGGTGGGTGCGCTCGTCCAGGGCGACCAGATCCAGCATCAGCTGCACCTGGACGTAGCCGAAGGTCCCGCCGGGCAGGGCCGGGGTGACGTTCACGCCCACCCGCAGCACCCGGTCCCCGAACGCGTCGGTGCCAAAGGGATCGTCGCCGAAGCCGTCGCCATCGGGCCCACCGTCGTTGACCACCGCCCCCAGCCCCCAGTGGTCGGTGAGCAGGCCGGCCTCGAGCACGGCCCGCTCCCCGTGGACCCGCAGATAAGCCTGGCGGAACTCGGCGTGACGCAGTCCGGATGCGTCCCAGCGAAGGCGCTCGTCCCAGGCTGTCTCGGTGTCGGGCAGGTGGCCGCCGAGGAGCCCGGTCAGCAGGTCCAGCTCGACGCCGACGAAGACCCGGCCGTGGATGTCGAGCTCCGGACCGACGCGGAGGCGGTGGTCCAGGTAGAACCGTTGTTCGAAGACCGTTCCCGCCAGATCGATGGCGTAGGCGTCCTGTAGCACGATCGACGACCGGTAGCCGCCCAGCATGCGGACGCGGATCCGCTCGGCGTGATCGGAGCCGCGCTCGACCCGGACGGTGACGTCTGCCAGGGCCGGCTCGACCCCGAGGACCGCGGCCAGCAGAGCGACCAGTGGAAGTGCTGTTGCTCTCATCCGCCGGGGACGAAACGGAAAGGATACTCGATGTCGACGCCGGATCCGCGGCTGGCAGGAAAGCTCCATCCACCGATCGTGCGCTCGATGCAGCCCTCCATGTCTCGGTTGCCGGTGCTGTTGGCCAGGATCTGCACGTTGCTCACCCCCCCGTTGGAGGTGACGGTCCAGGCCACCTGCACCTGGCCGGAGAGGTCCGGATTGCCCTTGAGCTGCTTCTCGTAGCAGGAGCGGACCTGGCCCTTCTTCTTGCGGACCACGGAGACCACGTCGTCCTCGCTGATGGTCTTGCCGGACCTCCGGGACGAGCTCTTCTTCTCGGACGAACCGGTGGAATCGGTGGAGGGCCGGACCACCGGCTCGGGGTCCGGCGCTGCATCGCCGATGGAGATCGCGTCGATGTCGATGGAGAAGTCCATGTCCTCCATCGCCTCGTCCACCGGGTCCTTCTCCGGGCATCCGGAAACCGGGAGCAGGCCAGCGAGCATCAGGGCGAATAGCGAGGTGAGAGGCAGCGTGTGGCGCATGGTTCGGTCCGGGCTCCAGGTTCCGCAAGTAGCGCATGATATCCGGGCCGCAAAGGGATCGTCAACGCGGCATCGACCTTGCAAGCCACGAAAATACCTTGCTGATATTGCAAGTGGGCTGCTAGAGATTGCTTCGGGCAGGTACGTAAATTCGGGCACGCACATGCGACGGGCGAGGAGCCCGCCGCGAAAGGTACGACTCATGCGCCCAGACGCCCATCTGATCGCGTCCCTGTGCGCGCTGGCCCTGATCCTCAGCGCCGGCTGCACGGAACACACGATCTACGGCCAGACCGATGAGCGCCCGATCGCGATCGCGGCGATCGAGACCCTCGACCAGGACGGCCAGGACGCCTTGCTGCCCTACGTGCAGCGTCCTTTCGGCACGTCGGTCCAGCTGGACGGCACCCAGTCGTACGATCCGCAACACGCGGACTTCACCTACGACTTCCTGGCCTACGAGTGGGAGTTCGTGCTGACGCCGCCGGGGAGCGAGGCCCTGCTGGAGTTCCCCAACGTGCTGGAAGGGACCGAGACCGTCGACACGGCCCGCCCGACCTTCATCGCCGATGTCTCCGGCGCGTACCGGCTGTCGCTGCGGGTCACCAACGCCGAGACCGAGCTGACGAGCAAGGCCGACTACCTGGCGGTCCAGGCGACGCCCTGGGAGGGGCTGCAGATCTCGATGTACTGGACCACCCCGGCCACGGACGTGGACCTGCACCTGATCGCCCCCAACGGTCAGTACTTCGACGTCGGGGACCCGGATGATCCCTCGGGTAACGGCAGCGACTGTTTCTTCGGCAACCCGAACCCCGACTGGGGGGTGGAGGGTACGTCCGCCGACAATCCCCTGTACTCGGGGGACGACGACAACGGCGGCGACGTGAGCAATCCCGCCAGCGAGACCGTGCAGCTCGAGGCGCCCCAGGAGGGGCTCTACCAGGTGGTGGTGTCCTACCACTCGGACCGCCACACGGGTCAGACCGTCGCCCCGTGGATCGAGGCGACCATCGCCGGCGAAGAGCTGCAGCCGCGGATCGACGTCGCCGAGGCGCTCGACGAGCTGGATACCTGGATCGTGATGGAGATCGAGATGCCCGAGATGGAGGTCACCGTGATCGACGAGCTGTCGACCCACGAGGACCTGGGCGGACCGCCAATCAACGACTGATGGGGAGACCATCGATGACGACTCGCCGACTTGCCCTGTCCATCCTGCTGGCGTACCTGCTGCCGTTCGCGGCGGCCGCCGATCCGGCCGAGGACGTCATCCAGGCGATGGACGTCAGTCTCACCGACTGCTTCAACATCACGTCGGACGGCCAGGATCAGCAGCGCGCCGCGATCCAGAACCTGGGCATCATCCAGCCACAGATGAGCGGATCGATGGCGCTGCTCGCGGCGTCCAACGCCAGCCAGCTGGTGGGCGGCAGCTGCAACGACGTCTCCATCTACCACTGGGGCGCGGACAATCAGGGCAACCAGCTGTACGATCTGGTCAACCTCGAGATGGACTGCGTGGTACCGAGCTACGCCAACTCCCTGGGCTTCTCGTTCTACTTCTTCAGCCGCGAGTACCCGGACTACGTGGGTTCGGCCTACAACGACACCTTCCAGGTCCACCTGACCTCGGCGGCCTGGAACGGGAACATCGTGTTCGACGGCGCGGGCAACGTGATCTCGGTCAACAACGCCCTGTTCACCGTCACCAACCAGGCGCTGATGCTCGGCACGGGCTTCGACTGCGGCTACCGGGGCGGCGGCACGGGCTGGCTGACCACCATCGCGCCGGTCGTCCCCGACGAGACGATCCACGTGCGCTTCGAGATCTACGACATGTCCGACGGCATCTACGACTCGGCGGTGCTGGTGGACGACTTCTACTGGAGCGAGACCGACCCCAAATCACCCACCACGGGCCACCCGGTGGAGCTGTGGTTCCTGTCCCCCAAGGATGGCCCGGTGACCGGCGGTCAGGAGGTCTTCGTCTACGGCAAGAACTTCACGGTGGACACCCGGATCTACTTCGGCGCCAGTCAGGTCGGCGCCACGCTGATCGACAGCGGTCGGATGAAGATCATCACGCCTGCCTGGCACGACCCCGAGACCATCGACGTGCTGGCCGACAACAGCGAGTTCACCGCCGAGCTCGAGGGCGCCTACACCTACATCGAGGAGTCCGAGATCGGCGACTATCCGCCCGAGTTCTTCCTGGTCCTGCCCGACGAGGGCGTGGAGTCCGGCGGCGAGACCGTCGAGGTACTCGGTGAGAACTTCGTCAGCGGTTCGGTGACATTCTTCGATGGCCTCGAGGCCGCGACGACCTACGTCAGCTCGACCAAGCTGACCGCCGTGACCCCGGCCCATGAGCCGGGCACCGTCGAGGTGCTGGTGTTCAATCCGGACGCCCAGTACACGGATCCCAGCGCGTTCTTCACGTTCCAGGCCGAGGCCGCGGGAGACGACGACAGCGCCGGGGACGACGACGACGACGATCCCGACGACTGCTCGTGCAACACCCTGGGGTCGTCGCTGTCGGCGGCCGGCAGTGCCGGGCTGTTGCTGATCGGCCTGGGTGCGCTGGCCATCCGCCGCCGCGGATAACCTCTCCTAGGACATCTCCGCCTCGACCCGCCCCTCGACCGCCAGGTCCACGAGCTCGTGGGACGTGGGCGCACGGCCGTTGGCCCGCCTGACCAGCTCACAGAGGGGCCGATCGAAGGTGGCGAGGTTGCGCACCACCGAGCGCGACCGAACCACCCGGCCGTCCTCGAGCTGCAGCAGGGTTCCTGGCGGGTAGCAGCCCAGCACGTTGACCAGCAGCTGGACGAGCAGCGGGGCGTAGCGCGAGCCGGCGTAGCGAATCAGGCAGCGCAGCGCGTCGGGGGGTGTGCGGCCGCCGCCGTCGGGGCGCTGCAGGTTGTCGTAGGCCTCGGCGATGCGCAGGATTCGACCGAACAGGAGGGGCTTGCCGGCCTCGTCGTCCAGGTCCCGGTGGTGGTGCAGCGTGGCCAGCACGCGGTTGATCTTGGCGGCGTGGAAGCCCCGCTGGCGGAGCAGCAGCCGGGCACCCGCCGCGGGGTGGCGTTCGAAGGGCGGCGGAAAACCGGCCAGCTCCGCGTCGTCCTCGCCGTCCAGGGAGCTCGCGCCCTCGCGGGCCGCGTAGCCCACGTCATGGAACATGGCCGCCACGCCCAGGTCCTGGAGCGCCTCGTCCGAGAGCCCCAGGGCGCGCCCGATCAGCATGCTGACCAGGGCCGCCCGCAGGGTGTGGGCGCTGTAGCCGGACACGGCATCCTGTTCCTGCCAGAGGCCCACGTCCCCCGTCCCGGCCTCCAGGATGTCGGTGACCGCGCGGCGGATGGGCAGCGGGTTGGGGATGCGGTTGGCACCCAGGTTCTCGAAGGCGGCGTCCACGAGCACCGCGGCGCGCCCCGCCACCCTCAGCGAGTCCGCCCGGGGCATGTTGACCCGCTCGCCGCTGGTCCGGTAACGGAACACCCCCGTCAACTCGATGCAGTCGATGCGCTTGGCGACCAGCACCTGCTGGAGCACCTGACGCGGTTTGCGTGGATCGGGCGGGCGGGCGAACAGGGCCACCAGGGCGCGCAGTTCCTCGGAGGTCGGAAGGGCGTGGAAGGTCATTCCACCGACACGGTGCCGCCGCAGCTCCTCGCCCAGCAGGCGACCCAGATCCGTGCGGGGGTCGAGGCGGACCCGGATGTCGTTGACGTAGACCTGGTCCTCGACCGCCACCAGGTGGACGGCCCCCAGCAGGTCCAGCAGCCGGACCAGGGTATCGACCAGCTCGTGGATCGGCTTGTCGTAGGCCGCGTTGTCCAGGGCGTGGAGCCGGGTCATCCGGACCGCGCCGTAGAGCTGTCGCACCAGGCCCTCGCCCAACTCCCGCACCCGGGCCGCCAGCTCGCGGTCCTCGCCGGCCCACGCCATCCGCAGGGTCCGCTCGAGTCGATCCTGGTCGTTGGCCGAGCCGGTCATGAGCCGCGCTCCTCCCGGGCGGCATGCAGCGCGCGCTTGCAGTGTTCGCGCACCTCGTTGCCAGCCCGTTTGGCCAGCCACACCAGGGCCTCCTCCGCCTCCGGGGTGGCCAGCTGGCCGAAGGCCGCCACGGCGGTCCACTGGTGAAGCTCGGGCCGTGCGTTCCGGGCCTTGAACTGGGACCACCAGCCGGGGGGGCGGATCCACGGCCCGAACTCCTCGAACGCGCGGCGTTCGTTGACCCTGGCCAGCGCACGCCCGATGGCGGTGCCCTCCTCCAGCTCGGGGGCGGACTCCCGCTCCAGCTGCTGGACAAGACGGCGGAAGGCCCGGCGATCTCCACGCTGCCCGAGCTTCTCGAACGTCACCATCCGCACGTCCAGCTCGGGCGATCCCAACAGCGACAGGAGCAGCTCGGTGTCCGAGTCGGCCGCTTCCACGGCGGTGGCGATGTCGAGGATCCGCCGCTGGATCTCGGACTCCGGGCGGGTGGCGGTCAGGCTGGCCAGCTGCAGCCCCAGCGCAGGGGAGGCCGATCCGACCGCCGCCAGGATATCCGCGGCGACCCGGGCGTCCGCGTTCTCCAGGTGGCCGCGCAGGTAGTCCAGCCGCCAGGTGGTCCCCGGGCACCATCTCCAGCAGTTCCATCAGCTCGTCGGGTGCCTCGGTGGCCGAACGCGACAGGGACTGCAGGATCCGGCGCAGCGCGCTCTCGTCGGCCAGCCGTCGCAGCTCCTCCTTGAGGCGCTGGGTCACCACGTCGTCCATCGACCGCATCTCGCGGGCGAGGCGGACGAGCTGCACGATCTGCCCCTCCGAGAGCAGGAAATCCCGGACCTCGCCGATGTAGTGGTACAGGTCGGTCAGCGATGTGGGGTCCGCCGGGTCCCTGACCAGCGCCATGGCCTCCCACAGCAACCGCAAGACCTGCTCGGCCAGGTGGATCGATCCGATCTCCTCGCAGGCCGCCTTCAGGTCCTCGACCGCGGGCTCCTGGTAGACCAGCGGCGAGGTCGACTCGCGGTGATCCGGCAGCGGCAGGTCCCAGTCCGCGGGCACGTCCACGCGCCCCGCCGCCTGCTGCATGCCCAGCAACTCGGAGCCCGCGGCTGGCGCGTCGGAGGAATCGCCTGCGCCGCCCCCCTCCTCCTCGGGGGCAAACCCCTCGACCGCCACGATGCTGATGTGCTGGAAACCCGCCTTCCACAGCAGGGTGACGATGTCGTCCTCGGCCTGACGCACCCCCGTGTAGCGGATCGAGAGGATCTCCAGGAGGTGGAAGAGCTCTTCCCAGCTGACCTCCGGCTCGACGGTCAGCCGCCGTACGCCATCGCGGAACATCCGGAACGCCACCGAGCGCTCCCGGTCGCGCTCCAGGTACACGATCTCCCGGCCGAGGAGGATCTCGAAGGGGCGGATCTCCAGCTGCAACGGACCCAGCGCCAGGGCCTCCAGCCCGGCGCCCCGGTACTCGTCGATGAAGTTCTTGACCGCCTCGTTGGTGGGGTCATACAGCAGGATCGAGCGAGCCGCCTTGGCCAGAGCACGCAGGAAAGCGTTGGCCGCCATGCCCTCGGGGCTCGTGCCCAGCCGGGGCTCCGCGCGCAGGATGTGATCCCGGTCGTCCGCTGGCGCGAGTGCCGGGTCGTCCCCATCCGAAATGGATCGGTCCTCGCTGATAGTCCCGCGCTCCTCGCCCACCCCTTGATCCCCAGTGTTGCTGCTGACCGGGCCGGGGATCGAGCCGATCAGCGGCGGGCGTTGCGCTCGAACAGGACCAGGTAGTAGCCGTTGTTGCGCCGCCAGGTGCGCACATAGTGATACCGATCCTCGAAGCGGGAGTCGGTGTACAGGCCGTGGTGGTGGCTGTTGCGGCCCAGGCGGGGGGACAGGACTGCCTCGACCGCGTCGGGGTCTCCGCTGTCCATCGCCGCGTTGAACTTCTGGCGGAAGTTGGTGCGGTTGATCTTCGGGCGCTTACTGACGTACGCGACCATGCCGATGAAACGGGCGTCCTGCTCCAGCAGGTAGTCCCGGACCCTGGCGTCGAACTCCTGGATCACCGCCCGCCCCCCCGGCTGTGCCGCCTTGACGCCCCGCAAGAAGGGGTTGAGCTCGATGGCGGCCAGCTCGTGGGCGACGAAGTAGTCCACCACCCCGATGGGATCGACGAAGTGCCGCGGGTAGCCCGCGTAGGGGCAGGCGCCCATGTCCTGGAAGATCGCCCTGTCGCCCTCGTCGCTGTGCTCGAGGATGTAGCGACCCATCTGCTGGAACGACTTCTCGCTCATCTCCAGGTAACGGTCCTCGTAGCGGTGCTCCACCGTGAACTGGAGGGACGGCACGACCAGGGCCACGGCGATGGCAAAGGCCGGGACCGCGGCCACCCAGCGGGGCTGCCAGCCCTTCCACAGCTGGCACAGGGCACGCAGCCCCTCCCCCGCCAGCAGCACGTACAGGCCGAAGACCGGCAGGAACAGCCGGTAGTGCTTCATCTCGTCCCGGCCGATCTTGACCAGGTACAACATGAAGAACAGGCACAGGGTCAGCGCCAGCAGCCGGGGCTGGCGGTATTTCCGGGGAATCAGCGCGGCGAGGGCGGCGATGCCGATCCCCCAGTTGACGTTGAACGCCATGAAGCCGCCCAGCTGGTTCCAGCCCTCCTTGTAGACCTCGGAGCCCGTCGCGGCCTTGACGTAGTACGTGTTGGGCAGCAGGTCGCCGAAGTAGGCGAACCTCCAGATGTGGTAGGGCACGAGCACGGCCCCGGCCACCCCCACCAGCCACCAGGCTCCCGGGGGAATCCGGCGGCCCCTCACCGCCACGAAGAAGGTGGCCATCCCGGCGATGATCACGAACATGTGACCCTCGGGCCGGGTCAGGGCCGCCATCACCCCAGCCCCCGCGCTCAGCGCGTAGAACAAGGCGCGGTCCTCGTGGATCCCCCGCCAGAGGAACACGATGCTGGCGGTGCCAGCGAACAGCATCATGCTGGGCGCCATCCCGCTCATCGCCCACAGCGCAACCGAGGTGGAGCAAGCCAGCAGCAGGGGCGCGACATAGTGGAAGGCCGACGGGCGGTTCCCACCCAGCCAGCGGGCGCCCAGGAACACCAGGACCATCGCGCCGAGGGAGAAGCCGGCCCCCATCACCTTGGACCACAGGACAGGATCGGCGTCGAACCAGAATGCCGGCGCGGTCAGCACGATCCACAGGAAGTTGGTGTACCCCTCGACCCGCTCACCGATGTTGAACACCGGGCCGTGCCCCGCGGCCAGGTTGCGGGCGAAGCGGTAGGAGATGAAGGCGTCGTCCTTGATGTAGCCCTTGTAGGACCACATCGTGGCCAGGAGGATCCCGGCGGGGACCAGGAGCGGCAGGCCCTCCCACCAGCCGCCCCGGGGGGCGGTCTCTGCGGACGCCGCGCCGCTCATCGGCCGAACGCTCCGCCGCCGCCGACCAGGAACGGGTTGCTGGACTTCTCGCGGCCGACGGTGGTCTCCGGACCGTGCCCGGGGATCATCCGGTACCCCTCGGGGAGGGACATCAGCTCGGACTTGATCGACTGGATCAGCTGGGCGTAGTCGCCGCCCCACAGATCGGTGCGGCCGATGGAACCGGCGAAGACCGTGTCCCCGGGGATCACCAGGCCGTCGCCCTCGTCCTCGCCGTGGAGGATGAACGAGACGCTGCCCGGGGAGTGGCCGGGGGTGTGACGGACCTCGAAGGTCAGCCCACCCACCTCCACCGGCTGGCCGGGCTCGAGGGCCTGATCGGGGGGCGGGCCGTTGCTGGCCGACATGGTGAACGCCTTGGCCTGCTCGGGCAGGCGGTCGTACAGCATCCGGTCGTCCGGGTGCAGCAGGATGGGAGCGTCGGTGGCCTCCTTGACCGCGGCCACTCCGCACACGTGGTCCAGGTGGGCGTGGGTGAGCAGGATCGCGCTCACCTGCAGATCGAGGGCCGCGGCGCGCGCGACGATGCGAGCCCCCTCGTCCCCCGGATCGACGATAGCCGCCAGACGGGTGGCACCGTCGCCGACGATCACAGAGTTGACCTGGAACGCACCCACCGTGACGACGTCGATGATCACGTGCTTCCTCCCGGACGGATTGTGGTCGCCACGGGTAGCACCGCGCCGGGGGGCGGGTCAAGGGCCGTCGGGCGGGGCGTGTCCGGCGCGGCCCGGTTCGGTAGAATATCGGCGCGCGACGGATCGGAGGGTGCTGTGCCAACGTTGAGGAACACCAAGACCGGGCAGACCGTGCGATTCTTCGATCGCCTCGCGATCGGGAGGGCGCCCGAGAACGACCTGGTGCTCGAGGATCCGCGGATCAGCGGGAGCCACGCGCTGCTGGCGTTGCAGGCCGGCCGCTACCGCATCATGGATCTCAACTCCCACAACGGCACCACCGTGGACGGGGTTCGCATCAGCCGCTGGGTGGATCTGGTCGAGGGCAGCACGCTGATCTTCGGCCCCTGCGGCCCGTTCCAGCTCGAGGAGCTGGTGGCCACCGAGGATCCCCCCGCCGAGGGCGGCGCCGCGACCCTGGCCGCCACCAACGTGGACGGACAGTTTCGACCCACCCGGCTGGTGCTCTACTCCAAGGACCTGACCGCCGGGACGATCCTGGTCGAACAGGGCGGCGCGCGGTGCGAGTTCGATGGCAGCATGCGCTTCTTGCTGCTGTTCGTGCTGGCCACCGAGCTGCGGGACGAGCCGCGGGACACGCCGGAGCCGAACCGCGGCTGGATCCCGGACGAGCGGCTGCGGATCAAGCTGTGGGGGCTTCGCGGGTCCGAACGCCGGGATCCCAGCTCGCTGGGCAAGCTGATCCACGACACCCGCGCGATGATGCGCCGCAAGGGCATCGAACCGGGCTTCGTGGAGAAGCGCAAGGGGGCGACCCGGCTGTCCCTGCTGCCGAGCCAGGTGGAGTTGCACACGCCGTAGGGCACCGAACACCTGGCCGGACCGAGCCAGGCGAAGTACCTGGAATCACAGGCGCGAAGCGAGGAGGGAGCTTGCCCGGAGGCAAGTGACCGACGAGCGACAAAGTCCGTGATTTCAGGGACGAGTCTGGCGACGGTATGGCCAGGTGTTCGTTGCTCTATAAAAGAAC
Source organism: uncultured Rickettsiales bacterium (assembly GCA_964436045.1). GTDB lineage: Bacteria > Myxococcota_A > UBA796 > UBA9615 > CAYRNR01 > CAYTBN01. The sequence goes on from CAYTBN010000004.1 coordinate 35,491, forward strand.
CCCCCGGGGGCGCGACACTCCCGGAGGGCTCGGGGGGGCCGGTCTCGTTACCGGCCCGGCGTCAAGTCAGCGCAGCCGTCGCAGCAGCACCAGCATTCCGGCCAGGGCCAGCGCGAACACGGAGGAGGGTGTGCTCACCCCGCCCTGCCGGCAAATGCACGCGAACTCCACGTCGTCGCAGTAGCCATCGTCACATTCGGACTCGCCGGAGCCGGACTCCGAGTCGTCGTCATCGTCCCCCGGCTGGGAGGGATCGCCGTCGTCGTCGTCGTCATCGCCGTCCTCGGGGTCCAGCGGGTCGGTGCCGTCCCCGACCTCGCCGCCGTCGCTGAAGCCGTCGCCGTCGGTGTCCGGATCGTTGGGATCGGTCCCCAGCTCCAGCTCCTCGCCGTCGTCGAGGCCGTCGTTGTCGCTGTCGGCGTCGTCGGGATCCGTGCCGATCGATTCCTCTTCGTCGTCTGTCAGCCCGTCGCCATCGGAATCGGGCGCGGCGGGCGAGCCGTCGTCATCGTCGTCCGCGAGGTCATCGTCATCCCCCGGGCGCGGATTCGAGCTGCCGTCGTCACAGTCACCGAACCCGTCGTGACACCACTGCCCCCGTCCCTCTTCGACCACGTACAGGCCACAACCGCTGGCCAGCAGGGCCAGGGCCATCAGGGCCAGTGGTAGCGCGGCGAACGTCTGTTTTCGACCGACCATCTTCATCTCCAAATCTCCATCTGCGTGGTTATGCGTGCCCTGGAGTCACCGCGCTTCCCCGGACTCCTTGACCTAAGCTTGCCCGACCTCCTCCGGCCGCGCGATTACCGGACCGTTACCTGGGTTCAACCTCGCGCACCGGTCCCGGTTGCACGGCGAGGTAGACGTCCGCGCAGAGGGGATTATTCAGCCGCGGTTGGCCTTGACAGGCGGCTGCGGGTGGTTCAGGAAGCCCCCATGACCCTGACCATCGGAACCCTGACCCTCGATGGCCCCACGGCGCTGGCGCCGATGGCGGGCTACACCGATGCCGGCTTCCGGGTGCTGTGCCGGGAGCAGGGCTGCGGGCTCGTGGTGTCGGAGATGGTCAGCGCCGAGGGGTTGCTGCGCGGAGGCTGGGCCACCGCCCGGTTGATGCGAATCATCGACGACGAGCGACCCGTCGGGGTCCAGCTCTATGGACACGACCCGGAGCGGGTGGCCGAGGCGGCGGCCGCGTGCGAGGCGGAGGCCGCCCCGGACCTCATCGACCTGAACATGGGCTGCCCGGTGAAGAAGGTGGTGCGGCGGGGCGCGGGGGTGGCGCTGATGCGCGACACATCGCGCGCGGTGCGGATGACCGCGGGGGTGCGCGCTGCGGTCTCCTGTCCGGTGACCGTCAAGATCCGCTCCGGCTGGTCCGCCGACGAGCAGAACGCCCTGCCCTTCGCCGAGGCGATCCAGGACGCGGGCGCCGACGCCATCACGGTCCACGCCCGCACCCGCGCCCAGATCCACTCCGGCGAGGCCGACTGGGGGCTGATCGGTCAGCTGCGCGAGCGGCTGCGGATCCCGGTCCTGGGCAACGGCGGGGTGCGAACCGCCGAGGACGCCGTCGACATGCTGGAGACCACCGGGGTGCCCGGGCTGATGGTCGGACGCGCGGCCATCGGCAATCCATGGCTGTTCCGGGAGATCCGCGCGGCCGTCGACGGCGGGATCGCCGCCCCCCCCACGGACGCCGAGCTGCGGGACGTGATCGGTCGCCACCTCGACGCGCTGATCCTGGCGAACGAGGAGCTGGGGCTCGCGGGGGCCGAGGGCCGGGCCTGCGCCCACTTCCGCGGTCACCTGGTCAAGTACACCGCGGGACGCCATCGCTCGGTCGCCTTCCGGCGGCGGCTCAACGACCTCGACTCGCGGGACGCCGTGATGGAAGCCCTGGAGTTGGTCCTGGCTGAATAACGCAGCGGCCGCGGCCGTCGTTGCCTTGCGGGGAAACGGCGCGCTACGATGCGGCCGTCCGCGCCCAAGATGTTGTACGGGCGGGCCCTCGCGAGCCCGCCTGGAACGAGGAGGATCCCATGCGCGACGCCTTGACCGGCCTTCTGGCCCTGTTCCTGATCGTGGCCCCTGGCCTGGCGAGCGGCGGCGACATGCCACCGTCGGCGGAGGAGGATGGCGACGACGCCGAACCCGTAGCCCCCGTCGAGCCGGGGACCCAGGCCCTGGACCTGGGCGCAGCCAACGTCGACCCCGCCATCCCCTGCTCGGTCACCATGACCGACGGCAAGGTCCACAAGGGCAACCTGACCCACGTGTTCCGCGCCGTCGACTGGTACGGGCACGACTCGGCCAAGAACAGCGTGGTGAACGTCTCGGTGGAGCCCTACCTGCTGGACGTGGACTGGAAGGACGTCAAGAGCATCAGCGTCAGCCGGCCCAACACCTCGTCCGACATGGACTGTTACAGCGACGAGGACGAGGACCCCATCCTGTGGGAGTGCACCCTCAAGCAGCCGGCGGCGGTGACCCTGCGCGCGCCCCACGATCACAAGGGGACCTACCGGGTGGACACGCGCGAACCCTTCACCTTCGTGTTCGACGGCGATCCGGAGAACACCGTGACCTTCTGGCTGTACAAGCTGGTGGCGAACACCCAGTCCTACGAGGACATGTCCGACGCGATCAAGTCGCTGCAGACCACGCTGAAAGAAAAGAACCGCACGGTCGTTCGCTCGATCCGGTTCGAGTAGCACCCGCCGCCGCGGCGCCTTCTTCTCAGTCCTCCCCGCCACGCCCGGGGCGCAGCCCCGCCTCGTGGATCGAGATCCGGCCGCCGTCCGAGTGGACCACGTAGTCCGCGAACGGCCCCATGGTCAGCTGCCCGCCATCCGGCAGCTTCTCGGGTTTGGTGCGGATCACGTGCACCGGCTCGCCCACGAACACCAGGTAGTGGAACTCGTAGCAGTGCAGGACGTTGCCGCCGGGCCGGATCAACCCCGATTCGTGGGATGCGTCCGGACCCCCGATCCGCAGCTCCGGATCCTGGAGTACCGGGAGATGGACCTGGCCCACGTTCTCGGCCGTGTCGGCGCGGAAGAAGCAGAGCTGGCCGACCTCGTCGATGGTCACCACCAGCCGGCCGCCCGCCGCCAGGGCCACGTCGGTCACGTCCCGGTGGGGCACTTCCAGCCGCCGCAGCTGGCCCGCGGCGATGACCGGTCCGAGCAGAACCGGCTTGCCCCGTCCGGGCCAGGCCATGGCGACGTCTCCGTCGGCCATCGCGGCGCAGCGCAGGACCGGTTCCCGGGTCAGGTGACGTCCGCCGAGCAGCTGGTGCGCCCCGCCCTCGACGTCGATCAGCCGCACCTCGCCGCGGGCCGTACCCACCGCCACCCGACGTCCCGCCGCCCCCAGCCCCAGCGCCGTGACGGATTCGTCGATCTGGGGGATCACCACGATCCAGCCATCGGTGGGATCGTGGACCGCCACGGCGTCCCCACCGCCGTCCTTTCGGGGGCCGGCCACCCAGACACGCCCGCCCTGGCGCTCGCACAACACGTGGGTCGCCCGCATCCCGGGCAGGGGCTCCGCGCGCGCCGATCCGTTCTTGCGTAGCTGCCCGACCGTGGTCCGCAGGGGCGAACCCTCGGCTCCCTGCTCGAACACTCCGGACGGCACCCGGATCAGGTCACCTCCGCTTGCGAAGGCCAGCAGCGCCGGGTTGATCGACGGACCGGCCGTGACCGGGGCGTCGATCTCCGCGCGCAGCTGCATCGCCGGGTAGCGGGTTCCGGGTAGCGGATCGCCCACACCCCCGGTGGCCACGGCGCCACGGGCGATGGTCGCCCGCATGCTGTACTCGAGGCGGGTCCAGGTCTCGTCACAGCTGACCTGTTGGCCCGCTTCCTGGATCAGGTCCAGGGCAGGACCGATCTGGCCGATGGAGCGCAGCTCCTCCGCCCGCTGGACTAGCGCGCGGATCTCGGGCCGGTCGAGGGCACTTTGTTGGATCGCCGGGGCAGAGGAGGTGTAGCGGACCCCGCAGTGGTCGCAGAACCGGGCGTTGACCGGCAGGGTGTGTCCGCAGCGGTCGCAGCTGGCCACGGTCCGTCCTCCGCGGTCAATCTATCCCAATCCCGGGCCCCCGTCGATCAGCGCCGACTCCCCGTCAGTCGAAAATATCGGGACGCCAGACCGCTCCGGTGGGCTCGACCGCCCACCCCCGCGCCCGGGCCTCGCGACCGAGGCTGTTGGCGTCGCCAGCGTCCATCACCACCGCGGCCCGGGCCCAGCCCAGGAGCTCGCGGTCGTTGGGGGAGTCGCCCAGGGCCAGGTCCGGGGGGTGCTCCAGCAGCGGCTCGAGCACCGCCACCTTCCCCGGGCCGAAGACCGCCGGTGAGACCCCCTCCCCCGTCAGCAAGCCGTCGCGGACGACCACCCGCTGACCCCTGACCCGTCCGGGCGCCACGCCGAAGCGCTCGACGGCCACCTCGACGGCCCATTCGGCGCTGCCGGACACCACCCAGACCTGCCAGCCGAGATCGCGGAGCCGCCCGACGAGTGCCCCGACCCGCGTCCGAAAGCGGATCCCGCTGCGCACCCGCGAACCCGACGGACCGCCCAGCCGCCGTCCCCCCACGGGGGCTTCCAACTCCGCGGACAGGGTGTCCCGGCAGTGGGCGCGGAAGGCCTCCAGCGGCCAACCTGCGAACGCCTCGAGCACGAAGCCGTAGGCCCGGGCCGGTCCGCCCGCGGCCAGGGCGTGCTCCACCGCCGCGAGCCAGTCCGGGGCGCCGGGCGGGGCCACGGACCTCCAGCCGGGCAGGACATCGGCGGCCAGGCTCCCCGCCGCCGCCGCATGGTGGAAGATCGCGTCGCCCAGGTCGCCCGCGATGCAGGTGTCGTCGAAGTCCAGCGCCGCGATTCCAGGGCGGTTCTCGGCGGTCACGGTGGCAACCGCGGCCGCCACCCGCTCGGCCGCCTCATCGCCCCAGCCATGGCGTCGCAGCTCGTCTCGCATGGGTCGAGTCTATCCTGGAACGCGCAGGGGGACCGGCCCCGGCGGACCCGATCGCATACAATCCCGCGGCGGACCGGAGGTGAACACGATGGCCGACGCCGGACGGCCGATGTGGGATCGGCGCAAGGTGCTGACGCTGCTGGTGTGCAGCGCCATCGGCCAGACCTTGCTGATCGTGCCGGGCGAACGGCTGATGGGCGCGGCTCTGCTGGGGCTGACCGCTGCCTACGCGCTGTTCTTCTTCCGCAACGTCCGCCTCGCCAGCCGGCTGGAGGGGGTGCTGCGCGACAGCGGCGACCTGCCGGACGACTACGACGAAACCGACGACAGCACCCCGATCGGCGCTGGCCAGCCCTGGGTGCTGCTGCTGCTGCCCGCGATCTATGCGGCCGGGTTGTTCGACAAGTACCTGGATCCCGTGGTCACCCTCGCGGTCTGGATCGACCTGGTCCGCCTGATCGTCCAGGTGCTGATGGTGGTCTTCGTCCACGCCGACCTGCGCCACAAGGTGCAGATGCTCACCGACCCCGCCTACCTGGACAAGGCGATCCGCATCGCGAGGGAGCAGGAGGCCAAGCGGGGCCAGGATCCATGAACGGCGCGGAATTCGTGGTCGCCCTGCGGCTGGAGGACTGGGCCTTCGGCGGGCCCTGCTTTTGCTGCGGCGCGGGTCCGCGCCGGGCTCGCCACCGGACCGTGCGCTGGATCCGCGGGGCCAGGCCTGCTGCCGTGGTCAACGTCGGCATCTGCGGGGGCATGGGACCCGAACTGCCCCGGGGTGCGCTGGTGCTGGTGGAGAGCTGGATCGGCGGTCCAGCCGCCCACGGTCCCCTGCGCCACGACCTCGCCGACGCCCTCGCGGCCGCCGGAATCGAGGCAACCCCGGGCCGGGCGTTGACCGTCGCCGAACCCCTGATACGGCCCGCGGACAAGGAACGAGCGCACAGCGAGACCGGCGCCCTGATCTGCGAGATGGAGGGCCTGGCCATCGCCGAGGCCTGCGCCGCCCACGGCGTCCCCTTCGCCGCTCTGCGGGCCGTGGCCGACGACCGGGACACGGTCCTGCGCCGCCCCCCCCGCATGCTCCCCGCCCTGTCCCGCGCCCTGCTCGCCCTCAGGCTGGCGGGCCGGGCGATCCGCCACCCCACCCGCTAGCCGCGCAGCACTCGGCCCGCGCGGTCGAGCTCTTCGTCCGGGACGTAGATCCGGGAGATCCGGCGGGCACGCGCGTACTTCTCGAACAGGTCGGTGGCGCGGTCGAGGGGCTCGACCCGTTCGGGTTCGGCGGGGGACCGCCAGACCACGTAGATCGACGGCGCGTCGGCGCGCCAGCGGGCGCGCATGTAATTGCTGACCACGCCCCGGGAGGTGACGTGCTGATGGACGATGCCCTCCTCGGTCAGGGCCCGGACCTCGTCCCGCACCAGCCGCTTCTCGCCAGTGCCGTGGCGCTCGAGCAGCAAGCCGTAGCCCCGCCGGTCGACGATCCGCCGGGCGGCCGGGTGTTCGCTGCGCCGCAGGACGCCGAGCAGGTGGGCATCGTCGAACTCCACGTAGGCGTCGGGGTCCGAGGGGATGCGGTAGCCGTCGCCGCCGTCCGCCAGGAACTCCCGCAACAGCTGCTCGTAGGCCACCGAGCGGTAGTGGAAGTAGACCATCAGGAACATGTGGTAGCGGGCCAGCAACAGGTGCTCGAGGGTGTACAGGGCGCGGCCGTCGAGGGAGAGGTGGACCTGACCGTCGACGGCGTAGGGCCGCAGGCTGCGCACGATCCAGTCCATGTCGACGTGACCGTACTGGACCCCGGAGAAGTAGCTGTCCCGGGCCAGGTAGTCCATCCGATCCGCGTCCAGCTCGCTGCTGACGAGCTGGCTCAGCACGGGCCGGTAGTCCTGGTCCCCGTCCAAGTAGGTCCCGCCCTCCACCTCCAGGTCCGTGTCGATGAGGCCGGCGACCGCGGCGGCGGGGATCGGGAAGGCCTCCTCCAGGCTGTGGCTGAAGCTGCTGTCCAGCAGGAAGCGGAGAGTCATGTGCTCGTGGGTGGCCTGCTGGTCCGCCGCGACGCCGGTCCGCGGCAACCGCGGGGCCAGGCCCAGCTCGCCAACCGACGGCATGGCGAACTCGGCCGCGTGGCTCAGCGGCGTGTGACCCAGGTCGTGGAGCAGCGCAGCGAGTCTGACCATCTGGCGGAAGCGGTTGCGGTTGGCAGGCGTCGCGAAGATCCAGCGGTTGAACATCGCGTCGAAGGCCCGGGTTGCCACCTCCATCGTACCCAGCGAGTGGAGGTAGCGCGTGTGGGTCGCGCCGGGGAAGCTCATCTCCGAGAACCCGAGCTGGCGCACGTGCCGCAATCGCTGGAACGCCGGATGGTCGATCAGCAGCAACTCCGCGGGTTCGACCCGGATGGCGCCATGCAGTGGATCGCGGACCTCGGTCGCCATGGGACCTCCCGCGGTCGAAGATAGCACCGAGCGGGGGTGACGTGGCCCGCGGGCTCGGGTACCCTGACGCGCCGAATTCGCCCGGGGGACCCGGGCCATTGGAGAATCAGGCCATGGCCAGCGACAGCAAGCCCACCTCCCCCCCTCTCCTCGAGGATCTGCTCGACGAGGCGATGGCTCAGGCCCAGGGCGGCGGCGACAGCGCTCCGGTTGCAGACCTCGACCTGGAGGATGCGCCGTGGGCAAAGAGCGACGCCGACCTCGTGCGTGAGGCGATGGAACGCGAGATGGCCAACGACAAGCTGGGGGACTCCGTGCGCCTGCGCCGCGGCGACAAGGTCACCGGCACCATCGTGCACATCGGCGAGGCGGACATCTTCGTCGACATCGGCGGCAAGTCCGAGGCCCTGCTGGAGGCCGCCGAGCTGCGGGGCGATGACGGCGAGCTGCCGATCCAGGTCGGCGAGACGCTGACCCTGTACGTGGCGGAGACCCGCGGCGAGGCGATGCGGTTGAGCTACAAGATGGCCATCGAGGCGCGCAGCCGCGAGGCGGTCCGCGAGGCCTACGCCGAGCACATGCCCCTCGATGGCCGGATCACCTCCAAGCGCAAGGGCGGCTTCGACGTCAAGTTCCAGAGCGGGCAGCGGGCCTTCCTGCCCCTGTCCCAGGTCGAGCTGCACCACATCGCCGACGAGGTGCTCGACGACTACGTGGGCAAGAGCTTCCAGTTCCTGATCACCAAGTACGAGAGCGACGGCCGTGACCTGGTCGTCTCTCGCTCCCAGCTGCTGCGGGAGGAGCGGGACCAGCTGCGCGAGGAGCTCCGCGGCACCCTCGCCGAGGGGCAGATCCGCGAGGGCACCGTCAGCCGCATCGTCGACTTCGGCCTCTTCGTCGATCTCGGCGGCATGGATGGACTGGTCCACGTCTCGGAGATCCAGTGGGGGCACACAGAGCGGCCCCAGGACCGGTTCAGCCCCGGCGAGCAGCTGCGGGTCAAGGTGTTGCGGGTCGACCAGGCGAACGGCACGGTCAGCCTGAGTATCAAGGAGCTCGAGGGGAGTCCCTGGGAGCGGGTCGGCACCGAGTTCGTCGAGGGCGGCGTCTACCCGGCCGTCGTGATGCGGCTGGAGAATTTCGGCGCATTCTGCGAGCTGGCCCCCGGCCTCGAGGGGCTGGTCCACGTCTCCGAGCTGTCCTGGGAGCGAGTGAAGCACCCCGAGAACGTGGTCCAGAAGGGCGACAAGATCACCGTCAAGCTGATCCGCGTCGAGATGGAACGGCGGCGGCTGGGGCTGAGCCTCAAGGCGGTCGGCGGTGACCCGTGGAAGGACGTGGCCCCCGGCTGGCTCCGCGGCCAGCTGCTGGACGGCACGGTGGACCGGGTGGCTCCGTTTGGCGTCTTCGTGCGGCTGACCCCGGGGATCAGCGGCCTGCTACCCAACAGCGAGCTGGGCATGGACCAGTCGGCGGCCCACCTGGCCTACCAGCCCGGCAAGGCCGTGACCGTCGAGATCTCCGACGTCGACCTGGAGCGTCGTCGGGTGCGTCTGCTGCCCAGCGACGAGAAGGCCCAGGGCGAGCGGGACGCGGTGCAGGACTACGCCGAGCGCGAGCAGCAAGCGGGCCTCGGCACCCTGGCCGACCTGCTCGGTGGCCTCAAGCTGGACAAGTGACGTCGGGCCCGATGGTGAGGGCGGCCCACTCCGCCGTCTCGCGGACCACCGCGTCCTCCGTTCCCCGCACACATCGCTCCAGAGCCGCGACGGCCGCCGGATCGCCGGCGTTGCCCAGCACCTGGGCGGCGTTGCGCCGCAGCCCGCGCAGGCGGGCACGGGCCAGCGGCGTGGCGCCGAACCGGCGCTGGAAGGTCGGTCCGTCGAGGGCGAGGATCGTCGTCGCGTCCAGGGAGGCCGGCATCGTCGGCTCCAGCTCCGGGAGCCCGGGCGCGTCTCCGGGTTGGCGCGCGAAGCGGGTCCAGGGGCAGGCGTCCAGGCAAGCGTCGCAGCCGAACAGGGCGCGGCCCAGGGTCGGGCGCACCTCCACCGGCACCGGGCCCCGGTGTTCGATGGTCCAGTAGGAGCGGCAGCGGCGGGCGTCGAACCGCGCCCGGCCATCGGCGGTCACCGCCACCGCAGCTGTGGGGCAGGCGTCCACGCAGCGGCGGCAACGGCCGCAGTGGTCCGGGTGGGGCTCGTCGGGCTCCAGCGCGACGCGGGTCAGCACCACCCCCAGCAGCAGCCAGGGACCAAATCGCCGCGAGATCAGCTGGGACTGTCTGCCGATCCAGCCCAGTCCGGCGCGCTGGGCCCAGACCTTCTCCATCACCGGGCCGGTGTCCACGTGGGCGACCGCCGCCGGATCGCCGAGGCTGGCTGCCAGCTCACGCACCCGGGGACCGAGGAGATCGTGGTAGTCGAGGCCGCGGGCGTAGCGGGCCAGCCGGCCGTGGAGCGGCGGCAGCCCGCCGGTCGGATCGGACGGCGGGACCCGTGCGCCCACCACGATCACGGAACGGATTCCGGGGAGCAGGCGGCCGGGATCGGCGCGGAGCCCAGGGTCCCGGGCGAGCCAGCCCATGCCAGCCTGGCGCCCCTCCGCCAGGAATCCGCGCAGGTCGGCACCCTCGTCACCAGGTACGGCGCTGGCCACCCCCAGGGCGCAGAAGCCCAGTGCCCGCGCTCGCTGCTCCAGCCGTGTCCGACTCGTCACCACACCCTCCGCGCCCGGATCCGGGCTCCTGTGTAGATAGCTAACAGGGATGCGCCCCAGGTGCTACACTCCGCGGCCGGAACGCGAATACATGGGCGGTCTCTTCATCACCTTCGAGGGCATCGAGGGCACCGGCAAGACCACGCAGATCGGCATGCTCGCCGATGAGCTGAGGTCCGCCGGACGCCAGGTGGTCTCCTTGCGCGAGCCCGGCGGCACCTCGCTGGGCAACGTGATCCGCGGACTCCTGCTGGGCCCGGAGGGTCCGAAGTTCGGCGACCTGACCGAGGCTTACCTGTTCGCCACCTCCCGCGCCGAGCTGGTCCAGAGGGTGGTACTGCCCGCGCTGGGTGAGGACAAGGTGGTGCTCTGCGACAGGTTCGTCGACTCGTCGGTGGTCTACCAGGGCATGGCCCGGGGCCTGGGGCAGCAGCGTGTGCTGGCGATCAACGCCGCCGCCGTCCAGGGGTGCTGGCCCGACCTGACGGTGGTGCTCGATCTACCCGCGGACGAGGGGCTGGCGCGGGCGCGTTCACGCTCCCTGTTCGACCGCATCGAGAACGAACAGATCGGGTTCCACCAGAAGGTCCGCGCCGGCTTCCTGGAGCTCGCGCAGGCTCAGCCGCGGCGCTACGCGGTGGTGGACGCGCGCCCCTCGCGGATGCAGGTCCACCGGGCCGTGGTGGCCGAGCTGCGGGCCCGGTTCGAGGAGCTCACCCGGTGACCTTCCCCGGCATCCTGGGCCACGGCCCGGTCATCGCCCGGTTGGCGCAGGCGGCGGTCGGTCGGCGTCCGCACCACGCCTACATCTTCCACGGTCCGGAGGGCGTGGGGCGGCGGCGGGTCGCGCTGGCCCTGGCCCGGGCGCTCAACTGCGACGTCGCCTCCCAGCCGACGCTGGGCCTGGACACTGGAAACGCACCGGCCTTCTGCGGCGCCTGTCCGTCGTGCAAGCGCATCGACGCGGCCACCGATCCCGACGTCTGGACCGTCTCACCCAGCGCCCTGCGGGGCGGCGGCCCCCGCTCGCTGCGGGTGGACGTGGTCCGGGAGACCCGGGGGCGGCTCGCCTATCGCCTGCCCGACGAGCGCTTCCGGGTGGTGGTGTTCGACGACACGGAGCTGATGACCGTCAACGCTGCCAACTCCCTGCTCAAGACCCTGGAGGAGCCCCCGGAGCGGACGGTCATCGTGTTGATCACGCGCCGGCTGGGCCAGCTGCTGCCCACGGTCAGGTCCCGCTGCTTGCAGGTGGCATTCGGGAGACTGGACGTCGGCCAGGTGACCGAGTACCTGGTCGAGCGCGCCGGTCTGCCCCGTGAGGAGGCGGAACAGCGGGCGGCGGCCTCGGGGGGAGCCATCGGGCGGGCGCTGACCCTGTCCCTGGACGAGATGGCGGCAGAGCGCGAGCTGCTCGAGCGGCTGTTCGCCGCCCAGCAGGCCCGGACCCCGGTCCGGATGGAGCTGGCAGCGGAGATCGCCCGGGCCCAGGCGGAGGCCCGCCGCGCCAACAACGACCTGCTCCGTGGCTTCCTGACCACCGCCGACGAGGTGATCCGCGACGCGCTGGCGATGGCGTCCGCACCGGACCTCCCCCTGCGCCGGCCCGACTGCCAGAGCCTGGCGCACGAGCTGTGCACCGGGTACGATGCCGCGATCCTCCTGCGGCGCCTGGAAGGGCTCGAGCAGGCCCGCGATCGGCTGGAGCGCAACGTCAATCCCCAGCTCGTGCTGGAGGCGATGCTCCTCGAGGTGGCTTGAAATGTCTTCCGACTCCCCGTCCCCGCCCGCCGAGGACACCCCGCCCGTCGAGGCCGCCGAGGCCGCCCAGGCGGAGACGCCGGCCCAGGCGGACGAGCCCGGCGACAGCCCGGCGCCCGAGGCTCCCGCGGCCAAGGCTCCCGCTCCCGCTCCCGCCCCCGCTCCCGAGGCTCCCGCACCCGAGGCTCCCGCACCCGAGGCTCCCGGGCACGGCCGAAACCGCCGCGGTGGTAGCCGCAAGGGCCGGGCACGCCATTTCCTGTGGCTGGCGTTCTCCCCCGCTGGCCACATCCACCACGTACCGGTCGATCCCCGGCGCTTCACCCTGCGCATCGGTGATCTGGCGGTGGTCGAGACCGATCGGGGCCTGGCGGTTGCGCGGGTGCTTCGCGAGCCGACCCTCAGCGACGAGTTGACCCCGTCCCGACGGGTCCAGAAGGTGGTACGCCCGGCCCGCGAACCGGACCTGATCACCCATTCGGAGGGCAAAGCCCGGGAGCCGGAGCTGCTGGCCGAGGTCAAGCGGACGGCGAACGGCATCAAGCCCGAGATCAGCATCCTGGGCGTGGACTACCAGTCCATCGGCAAGAAGATCACGATCTACTTCGCGTCCGAGCAACGGGTCGACTTCCGCGGGCTGGTCCGCGAGCTGGGTCAGCGGCTGGGATTGCGCATCGAGATGCGCCAGATCGGAGTCCGCGACGAGGCCAAGCGGGTCGGCGGGCTGGGCCACTGCGGCCGCGAGCTGTGCTGCGGGACCTTCCTCAGCGAATTCTGCGCGGTCAGTATCCGGATGGCCAAGGACCAGAACCTGGCGCTCAGCCCCAACAAGATCAGCGGGCTGTGCGGCCGGTTGATGTGCTGCCTCTCCTACGAGCACGCGGCGTATGCCTGCCTGCGCAAGGGGCTGCCGAAGACCGGTAAACGTGTCCTGACCACCGAAGGGCCGGGGCGGGTGCTGTCGGTGGACGTGCTGCAGCAGCAGTTCTCCTTCCTGGGCGACGGGGGAACACGCCAGACCCTGGGAATCGACGCCATCGAGCGGGACGAGAAGGGCCTGCCCATCCGCCCGCCGCCCCCGGGAGAGGGAACCCCTCACCGCGGCCGGCCCGGACCCCGGGGCCGGAAACCGACGGGTGAACCTCGCCGGGCCGAGGGCTCGTCGGAGCGGCCGAAGCAACGGCCGAAGCCGAAGCCGAGGCCGAAGCCGAAGCCGAAGGGAGAGGCCAGCGAGGAGGGCGGGCAGCGGAAGCGGCGCGGCGGCCGGCGATCGCGTCGGGGCCGCGGTCGCAAGCCCCGGACTGGCGGCGAGGAGCCCAGCGAATGACCGACTCGAGGGAGCCGTTCTACATCACGACGGCCATCGACTACGTGAACGGCAAACCCCACCTGGGTCACGCCTACGAGAAGATCGCCGCCGACGTGATCGCCCGCTACAAGCGGCGGATGGGCTTCGACGTCCACTTCCTGACGGGACTGGACGAGCACGGCATGAAGGTGGCGCGGACGGCCAAGAAGGCGGGCCAGGAGCCCCAGGTCTTCGTGGACGAACTGGCCGAGCACTTCGTGAAGGCCTACGACGGGCTGGACATCAGCTACGACGGCTTCATCCGCACCACCGAGGAGCGCCACGCCCGCGGGGTGATCGCCCTGCTGGAGCGCATCCGCGAGAGTAGTCCGGACGATCTGTACGAAGGCAAGTACGAGGGCTGGTACTGCGTGGGCTGCGAGGCCTACAAGACCGACAAGGATCTGGAGGAGGGCAAGTGCCCCGAGCACCCCTCCCTCGATCCGTCGTGGGTCGAGGAACGAAACCTGTTCTTCCGGCTGTCGGCCCACCAGGAGTTCCTGCTCCAGCAGATCGCCGACGACCCATCGGTCATCGAACCGACGTCCCGGCGCAACGAGATCCTCAGCGTCATCGAGGGCGGCCTCGAGGACATCTCGATCAGCCGGCCCAACCTGCCGTGGGGCATCCCGATCCCCTTCCACCCGGGGAGCACGGTGTACGTCTGGTTCGACGCCCTGTCCAACTACATAACGGGCCTGGGATTCGGTCAGGACGGGGACGACGCCGCGAACTTCGACCGCTACTGGCCGGCAGACGTCCACATCATCGGCAAGGACATCACGCGCTTCCACTGCATCATCTGGCCGGCGATGCTCCGGTCGGCTGGCCTGGCGCTGCCGAAGATGGTCCACGCCCACGGCTGGGTGACCATGAAGGGTCTGAAACAATCCAAGACCCTGGGAAACGTGGTCGAGCCGCTGGATGCGGTCGAGAAGGTGGGCGCCGATCCGCTGCGGTTCTACCTGATGACCGAGGTCGCCTACGGCAAGGATGGCGACTTCTCCTGGGACCGCTTCGAGACCGCGTACAACGCCCGACTGGCCAACGAGTACGGCAACCTGGTCAGCCGGACGCTCAACATGACCAGCAAGTACTGGGGGCAGATCCCCGCCACCGACAGTCTGCTGGACGAAGTGCGCACCACGGTGGAGGACGCCGTGGCGGCGTACCACGAGGCGATGGACGACCTGCACCTGGACCGGGCGCAGGATCGGGCGCGGGAGATCGTGCAGTCGATGAACGCCCTGATCCAGGAGCGTGAGCCCTTCCGGATGGCCAAGGACCCGGACCAGGGACCCGCGCTGGCCGCGTTGCTGACCTCGGTCTGCGAGGCCATCCGGATCGCGACCCACCTGATGTGGCCTGTGATGCCCGGCAAGTGCGCCGAGGTCCTGCGGCGGCTGGGCTGCGAGGACGAGTTACGACGGCCGCTGCCCGAGGTCTGTGCCTTCGGCCAGCTCCGGGCCGGCACACCCGTGGAGAAGGGCAAGCCCCTGTTCCCGCGGTTGACCGCGACCTAGTCTCACAGCGATGAGTGACCTGACCCTGTTCGACTCCCACGTCCACCTGGGCGCCCCGCACTACCGCGACGACCTGGACCAGGTCATCGAGCGGGCCCGCGCAGCGGGGGTGGGCCAGATGGTGGTCATCGGCGCCGGATACGGCCTCGAGGGCTGCCAGCGCGCCATCGAACTGGCCCGCCGCCACGAGGGACTGTACGCGGTGGTCGGTATCCACCCCCACGAGGCGGGGGACGTGGCTCCAGGAGACCTGGATCGGATCGTCCGCATGACCGCGGAACCCGAGGTGCTCGCCTGGGGCGAGATCGGGCTCGACTTCTTCCGCGACTGGAGCCCCCGGGACGCCCAGCGCCGGGTCTTCCGCGATCAGATCCGCCTCGCCCGGCGCCTGGACCTGCCGATCGTGATCCACAGCCGCGCCGCCGAGGACGAGAGTCTCGCGATCCTCGACGAGGAGCGGGCGTGGGACGGGCGCGTTCTGATCCACTGCTTCAGCCATGACTGGGAGTTCGCTCGCCGCGTGCTGGAGCGGGGGGGCTATCTGAGCGTGCCCGGGGTGGTGACGTACAAGAACGCCGGTGAGTTACGCGACGCGATCCCGCGGCTGCCCAACGAGTCCCTGCTGCTGGAGACCGACGGGCCATTCCTGGCACCTGTGCCCCGCCGCGGCAAGCGCAACGAGCCCGCGTTGCTGGTGCACACCGCCGAGGAGGTGGCCCGGCTCAAGGGGCTGGCGCTGCGGGACGTGGCCCGGGCCTCGACGCGGGCGGCGCGGGAGTTCTACGGGCTGGACAGGGGTGAGGAGCGGGAGGGCGCGATCGCCTACCAGATCCGCGACAGCATCTACCTCAACCTGACGAACCGCTGCACGCTGTGCTGCTCGTTCTGTCACAAGTTCCGCGACTGGACCGTGGCGGGCCACTACCTCAATCTGCGCGGATACCGCCCGTCGGTCGGCGATGTGGTGCTGGCGGCCCGCCTGGCCGTCACCGACCACGCGGCCACCCGACTCGATCTGGAACGGGCCCGGGCGGCGGGACTGCCCGGCGCCGACCTGAGCGGGGTCGAGGAGGTGGCCTTCGTTGGCTACGGCGAGCCCACCCAGCGCCTGGATGTGGTGCTCGAGGCGGCCCGGCGGCTGCGGGAACACGAGGGGGTCGGCCGGCTGCGGTTGGACACCGACGGCTTGCTGGACCTGCGCGAAGGGCGGGACGTGGTGCCGGAGCTGGCGGCGGCGTTCGACGCGATCACCGTGTCGATCAACGCCGCCGACGGCGCCACCTATGCCGAGCTGTGCCGCAGCCCCCACGGCGAGCAGGGGCTGGAGGCGGCGCTGGCCTTCCTGGAACGCTGCGTGGAGGCAGGCATCCCCTGGGTGCAGGGATCGGTGGTCGGGGTACCGGGGCTCGATATCGAGGCCTGTGCGGAACGGATCGAGGCCACTGGCGCCCGCTTCCGCGAGCGCGTCCATCACGTGATGGGGTAGCGAGGGTCGCTACTTCTCGGCCTTGTCCTTGTGGATCGGGAAGGCGGGGGTCGTGCCGTTGGCGCGGATGGCGCGCTTGCGCTCACGGCCCATCTTGTTGTCGCGCATCCGGCGCTTCGCTTTGGTCTTCTTCGCCAGCGAGGCCATTTGGCACCTCCAGTGGAGCGGCGGATGGTAGGCCCCCGGAGCCGGGCCGTCAAGGGTTTCCGGCGCAGAGGTGATACGCCCGTACGACCGCCGAGGCGGCGCGGTCCACCTGGCCCACTGTGGTCGACCTTCCCAGTGACAGTCGAATCGCCCCCAGGGCCCTGTCGGTGTCGACCCCCATGGCGCTGAGGACCGGCGAGGGTCGTTCGCCGCCCTCGTGGCACGCCGAGCCCGTGGTGGCCGCCAGCAGCGGCGCGGCCTCGAGCACCGTGCTGCCGCGAACGGCGGGCAGGGAGAGGTTCAGGGTGTTGGGGAGGCAGCGACGGGGATCCCCGTTGCGGACGACCCCCGGGATGCCCGCGCGCAGCGCCGACCACAACCGGTCGCGCAGCTCCGCCTGGCGGGCCGACTCGTCGGCCATGGTCCGCTCGGCGATGGCGCAGGCCTCGCCCAGTCCAGCGATGTAGGCGACGTTCTCGGTACCGGGCCGCACCCCTCCCTCGTGTCCAGCACCCCGCATGAACGGCTGCAGCGGGGTTCCGGGCCGGACATAGAGCGCTCCGACCCCCTTGGGGGCGTACAGCTTGTGACCCGCGACGGTCAGCAGGTCCACCCCGAGTTCGTCGACGTGCGTCGGCACCTTGCCCACCGCCTGGGCGGCGTCGGTGTGGACGACCACTCCGCGTGCGCGGGCGGCGCGGGCCAGCGCCGCCAGAGGCTGCAACGTTCCGGTCTCGTTGTTGGCCAGCATCACGGTCAGCAGGGAGGTGTGGTCGGTCAGCGCGGCGGCGGCCGCCGCGGGATCGATCCGGCACTCCGCGTCCACAGGCAGGCGGGTGACCGACCAGCCCTGTCCCTCGAGCACGGCGCAGGGCTGCTCCACCGCCGGGTGTTCGATTCGCGAGGTGACCACGCCCTTCCGATCGGGGCGAGCCGCCGCGACACCGCGGATGGAGAGGTTGTTGGACTCGGTGCCGCCGGACGTGAACACCACGTGGGAGGGCACGCAGCCCAGCAGCGACGCCACCTCCTCCCGGGCCCGCTCGACCGCTTCGTGGGCCAGCTGCCCGATGGCGTGCCCGCTGGAGGGGTTGCCGAAGTGGTCCCGCCAGAAGGGCAACATCCGCTCGACCACCTCGGGCAGGACAGGGGTGGTGGCGTTGTGGTCCAGGTAGATCAGGTCACTCACGACGCTCTCCGATCGACGAAGGTAGCCCGATCCGATCCTCAGTCGCCGGACCACTCGCGGCAAGCGACGCGCCAGGCATCCAGGTCCAGGTGCTTGATCAGGGTGTCCAGGTCCAGGGCGTTGGCCTCGGGGCACAGGAGTTCGGCGAGGGCTTCGCTGCCGTACTCGATGGAGAAGACCGCCTTGCCCGCGGTGACGAACGGCATCAGCATCTCGCACTCGTCGTAGTGGAAACACTCCTCGTTGACGGCGAACTCGAACTCCGCCATCAGATCACCGATCTGGTCGAGGTCGTTCTTCAACCCGATGGCCAGTCCCCGCGCGTGGGCCTCGGCGGCCAGGAAGCGGTTGTAGTCCAGCTGGTCCTCGAAGCCGAACGAGAAACCCGGCTGATTGGTGTAGCCGTCGACGTTGTCCGGATCCACGGCGTCGCAGCCCCTGGCCACCGCGTGGTCCATCCGCGAGGCCATGATCGCCCGCACGTCCGGGTCGGTGACGTCCAGCCAGGCCTCGCCGGGCCACCCATCCAGGGGATTGCCGATGGCCTCCTCCGGGAACTGACCGGCATCGTCACGCCACTCCTCCCAGCTGCCCGCGCTGAAGTAGCAGACCAGGGCTGCGCCGTTCGCGACGATCTCGTCGATGGTGGCGTCCGGCGTGTCGAACAGGTCCACGTTGTAGGCGTCCACCCCCAGCGAGGTGTCGATGGGAAGGCCGCTGTACTGGATCTGCCAGGACGTCCCGGGGGCGGGCTGCCACAGTGCGGGGTCGCCGGTGGTGTCGTCGTCATCGCCCGTGGCGTCGTCGTCGCCCGTGGCGTCGTCGTCGCCCGTGGCGTCGTCGTCGGCGGTGGCGTCGTCGTCGCCCGCGGTGTCGTCGTCGCCACCGGGGCCCGGGCAACCCGTCGACAGCGCCAGGATCGCGAGCAACGTCGTGGCACACCTCACTGGACACCCTCCCCATCCGCCGCGCCGGGCTCGGCTGCCACCAGGAATCGATCGAGGAACAGGAACATCACCTCGAATAGGTAGTCCCGATTCGGTTTCTTGCGGAAGCCGTGGCCCTCGTCCTCGGCCAGCAGGTACCAGACCGTGTTGTCCTCGCCGCGGACGGCCTCGACGATCTGCTCCGCCTCGCTGGCGGGCACCCGCGGATCGTTGGCTCCCTGGACCACCAGCAGCGGCACGTGGATGTCCCCCGCGCGGGTGGTCGGTGAGATGGACTCCAGGAACGCCCGCATCGACGGATCCCGCTCGTCGCCGTACTCGACCCTTCGCAGGTCGCGCCGGTATTCCTTCGTGTTCTCGAGGAAGGTCACGAAGTTGGAGATGCCGACGTAATCGACGCCGCAGCGGATCCGGTCGCCGTGGTGGATCAGGCTGGCGAGCGCCATGTATCCGCCGTAGGACCCGCCGTAGACCGCCACCCGCGAAGGATCCAGGTCGTCCTGGGTGGCGATCCAGTCCAGCAGGGCGCCGATGTCGCGAACCGAATCCTCGCGCAGCGTCCCGTCGTCCAGCTGCCGATAGGCCCGCCCGTACCCCGACGAGCCGCGGACGTTGGGCTGCAGGAAGCAGACCCCCATCTCCTCCACCAGGTAGGTCCAGCTGGACAGGAACCGCGGCGTGGACTGGCTGGCGGGCCCCCCGTGGATCCGGATCAGCACCGGCCGGGGGCCCGGGAACCGCTCCGGGTCGGGCCGGGTGATCAGCAGCGGGATCGAACGTGGGGCGCCGTCCAGCCCGTCGAAGGTCGGGTAGTCGACGACCTCGGTGCGTGGGAAGGCGTCGGCGTTCAGGCCGCCAACCTCCGAGAAGGTCCAGCGCTCCAGTCGACCGCTGTCCACGTCGTAGGTGGAGACGTCGCCCGGGGTCCGGTCGGTGCTCTGCCACAGGGCCAGCTCGTGGGTTCCCGGCCGGAACAGCAGGTTGCCCACCTGCCCCACCGGCAGCTGCGGCGCCGGCAACTCGGTCCCGGCCGCGAGATCCACCAGGTGCAGGACTCCCTGTCCACCCCGGTTGACCACGTAGGCCGCGAGCATGCCGTCTTCGGTCACCGCGTAGTCGGTCACGTCCCACGGTTCGTCCACGCTCAGGGGCGTGTAGCGGCCCCCCGCCAGCTCGATCACGCCCAGGCGGATGAATTCGCCATCCCGATCGGTGACCACGAAGACCCGGTCGCCGTCGTGGGCAAACTCGGCGCCCCGGTAGGCCACGGTCCGCTGCCCCTTGCGGACGACGCCGGCCAGGGCGCGGGCCTCGCCGCTGGCCAGGTCCAGCAGGTGCAGTTCGCTGTGCTCGACGGACACGTAGCGGCGCAGCAGCAGCGCAGTGTCGTCGGGGGACCAGTCCAGCACGCTCCAGGCGCCCTCGCGCTCGGCGACGGCGCTGCGGGAGGCGGGATCGGCCGGATCCATCAGGTAGATGTCGTAGTCCTTGCCGTTGCGGGCCGTGGACGTGAACGCCAGTCGATCCCCGGCATGGTTGAAGGTCGCGGCGCCATTGCGGGACTCCCCATCGGTCAGCAGGGTCGTCGAGCCATCCCGCAGGTCGGTGCGGAAGATCTGGTACATCTCGCTGCCACCCACGTCCTTGAGCAGGACCAGCGATGCACCGCCCGAGGCGGGAACGAACGCCGCGTCGCGAACCGGCTCGGGGAAGAACGTCAGCTGGCGGCGCGCCCCGCCCGGCTGGGTGACCACGTGGATCTGGGTGGTGTCCCCGAAGCGGGTGCCGATCAGCAGCTCCCGGCGGGTCGGATGCCAGTCGAAGTGGTGGGCCGAACGGGCATTCTGGTACCGCGCCACCTGTGCTTCCAGCTCGGCCGGGATCTCCGGGATGCCCTCGATCCGGACGTCCTCCGGTGGCGCGGCGGCCGCCGTCCCGGGGCTGCACAGCAGCACCAGCAGGGCAACGGTGGCGGAGGTTCGGGCGAGCATCGGGTCCTCCCTCGACAGGGAACCCATCCTACCGCAGCCCTCGCCCAGCGCGGGAGTTGTCGACGGACGTCCGGCGACCTATTCTCTAACCTATTCTCTAGTGTCTGGTCCCATCACGAGGAGGACAAACCATGGCAGCCAAAGTCGAGATTCTGAGCGCGGGCAAGATCGCCAAAGAGATCGGCGCCAAGCCGGCCCAGGTCAAGAAGGCCATCGCCGACCTGGCCCTCGAGCCCGCCAAGGTCAGGGGCGCTTGCAAGTACTACGATCAGGGCCAGATCGCCCAGATCAAGACGTCCATCGGTGGCTAGCTAGCGCGGATCCCCATCGCCGGGGGGTGTTCGCGGACGGAGGCGCCCGCCACCAGATGTTCCGCGATGATTCGCTCCAGAACCTCTGGTGTGCAGCCGTGGTACCAGCTGCCCTCGGGGTACACGACCGCGATGGGCCCGTGACGGGCATACCCGGAGACAGTCCACCTTGGATCGGTAGATCCCGCCCGCCCCCACGGCAACTTTCTGCGCGCCCGCGGCAAGGTTCTGCCCGTTCCCAGGCGCCACGATCTCCCCGGTCCACCCGCAGATCTCCGGATCGCTTGACGTCGGCCCAAATCAAGATACTTGCGATTCTGGCACAGCCCTTGCGAACCCACCCGTTCCGACCGCGATACGGCGGTAGACAATCGAGCACTGGAACACAGCGCTGAACTCGGAGGCCATCATGCATCGCTTCATCATCTCCGCCACGCTCCTGGGCCTGGTCGCCTGCGATCTGCCGAGCAAGCTGATCGACATCACCGGCGATTGGAAACTGGAACTCACGGACGCGGAGGCCTGTCTCATCGAACTCGAGGTCGAGCAGGACGGCGACAAGCTCGAAGGTGATGCCCTGGTCGAATGCCGGGTCTACTTCTGGATTGGCGACGAGCAGTATTACTACGACCTCGAGGAAGACAGGGTCGAACTGGACGGCGAGATCGACCTGGACGACGGCGAGTTCGAGATCGAGCTCGAGTTCTACGACGACTACTTCGAGATGAACATCGAGATCGTCCTCGAGGGCGAGGTCGACGGCGACGAGATGGACGGGGATGTCGAGATTCTCGGCGACGACTGGGGCAGCTTCAAGGGCGAGCTGGACTGAGCAAGTCCCCGCGACGAGATCCCGGCACCTTCACCATCCAGAACCCTGCCCCCCATTCCAGGACGACCGCGACACCGATCACCACGGAGACCGACAATGCCACGCACTCAGGACGATTCGAATCGACTTCCGACGCCAGCGCGTTTCTCAGGTCCGCGACTCGCCGGGTTGGCCCTGGCCACGATCCTGGGTATCTCGAACTCCGGCGCCCGCGCCGACGAGCGCGATCCGGTCGACTTCTTCGAGACTCTGCAGGACACCATCGACACCCGTGGCGCGCGCTGGACTCCACGGATGACACCGGTGGCCGCACTGAGCGTGGAGGATCGGGCCCGGCTGCTGGGAGCTCGCCTGCCGGAGCGGGACCCCGCCCACGAGGGCGGGATGATGGGCGTGGACGGTTTTGCGACGCTGCCGCCCACCCTGGACTGGCGCGACAACGGCGGTGATTTTACGACCGAGGTGAAGAACCTGGCCTCCTGCGGCTCCTGCTGGGCGTTCGCCTCTCTGGGGGCGATGGAGGCGCGCTACGCCATCCAGACCCAGGACCCCGGGCTGAAGCTGGACCTCTCCGAGCAAGCGATGGTGTCTTGCTCCAGTGGAAGCTGCGCGGGTGGATACATGGACGAGACCCTGGACTTCCTCGTGTCCACCGGTACGACCACCGAAGGCTGTATGCCATACGAAGCGGACGACGGCATCTCCTGCGCCGAGGCCTGCACTTCCTACGATGCCCACCCCTTCCGCGCGACGGGCTGGGAGTGGGCCCCCGACGACCGCGAGGAGATCAAGCTCCGGCTGGCCGAGGGTCCCGTGATGGCAGGGTTCGAGGTGTTCGAGGACTTCATGTACTACGGTTCGGGTGTGTACGAGCACACCTGGGGTGAGACGGTGGGTTACCACGCGGCGACCCTCGTCGGCTGGGACGATGTGGAGGGGTGCTGGATCGCCAAGAACTCCTGGGACACCTCGTGGGGCGAAGCCGGCTGGTTCAGGATGGCGTATGGCCAGTGTTCGCTGGAACAGTATGTGTTCGCCATCGACGGCGTCGACTTGCCCTCCTGCACTTGCGAGGACCTGGACGGCGACGGTTTCCCCTCCGCCGACTGTGACGATCCCAACTGCGGGTCGGCCAACGACCGTGACGATGGCGATCCGGAGACCCATCCTGGCGCGCCGACGGTGTGCGACGGCATCGCCGACAACGATTGCGACGGCGAGGCCGATCCCGACGAGCAGGATGCGGACGCAGATGGTTTCAGCGCCTGCGACGGGGATTGCGACGACAATTCCGTCACGCTCAACCCCGACGATCTGGACGGCGACGGGTACTCGACCTGCGAGGGCGACGAGGATGACGAGAACTCGGGAATCTACCCCGGCGCGGATGTCGACAGCGGCGGCGACTGGGAGGAAGAGGACCCGACGAAGGACCCGTATTGCGACGAGACGAACGGCGCGCTGTCGTGCGAGGACGAGGGCGGCCAGCGGTCCGGCTGCTCCTGCGACGAGGCCAGCACTTCGCCCGGAAGGAGCGGGCCGATCGTCATCCTGTTGTGCTTGATCCTGCTGGCAGGAAACCGCGCTGCGGGAAACCGCGCGCGCCGCGAATCGCCGGCCCCCTGATGGGAGTCACTCTTCCTCTCTGGCCGGGTGGATTTTTCGAGGCATGTGGCCAAGACCGGGGGCGGCAGGTAGGCTGAGGCGGTAGCGTCGAGAGGACGGAATCATGCCGCGCTCCCCCCTCACCTCGCTGGTGCTGTTGTTGTCCCTGCTCGTCGCCGGTCCGGCGGCCGGTGACCCACCTGTCTGCAGCGCCGACTGCGACTGCGAGGACGGCAGCTGCCGGGACGGCAAGTGTGTCCCGAACTCCGCCAAATGTTACAGCGACAGTGAATGCGGTGGAGGGGTCTGCCGTTCCGGGAAGTGCACTACCGCGGGCGGCAAGTGCTACTCCGACTCCGAGTGCCCCGGCGGGACTTGCCGCAGCGGGCAGTGCACGACAGCAGGGGGTCAGTGCTACAGCGACTCCGAGTGCGCGGGGGGTACGTGTCGCAGCGGGCGCTGCACCACCGCCGGCGGCCAGTGTTACAGCGACTCCGAGTGTGCGGGCGGGGTCTGTCGCAGCGGACAGTGCACCACCGCCGGGGGGAAATGTTACAGCGACTCCGAGTGCGCAGGCGGGGTCTGCCGCAGCGGCCTGTGCACCACCGCCGGGGGAAAATGCTACAGCGACTCCGAGTGCCCCGGGGGTACCTGCCGGAGCGGCCGCTGCACGACGGGGGGATAGGCCTCGCGGCCGGCGGCCGTCAGCTGGTGTAGTAGGAACGGTCGATGATCTCCCGCTTCAGATCGTCCGACAGATCGTCGAAGTAGGCACAGTACCCCGCGATTCGCACGACCAGGTCCTTGTGCTTGCCGGGATTCCGGTACGCGTCCAGCAGGGTCTCGCGGTCGACCAGGTTGGGCTGGAACTGCATGCCCCCCTGGTCGAAGAACCCGCGGATCAGACCGGCGAGGCTCGCGGTCCCGTCTGCCCCCTGGAACAACCCGCTGTCGATGGTCGAGGTCAGGGAGGTGCCGTTGGGCGCAAACCGGGCGAAATCGACCTTGGCGACGGCGTTGAGGGCCGACGACAGGTCGACCATCTGCATCCCGAAGTGGGGACAGATGCTGTTGGCCAGTGGCACACCGTAGAGGCGCCCCGAGGGCAGGGCCGGGGTGTTGCGGCCATAGACCATGTTCACGTTGAGGCCGTAGTAGCCGGCGACGTACTTGCCGTCCCGGTTCTTGTGTTCGGTGGCGCGCAGCGCGTTCACGTACAGCTCCAGGACGCGGTGGATCCACAGATGGGCCTCGGTCGCGGTGTCTTCACCGAACTTGGGAGCGCCGAGCAGGTCGTCGTGTAGCTGGCGGTAGCGTGGACCATCGAAGTTGGCGTCCATCGCCTCGAGCAACTCGTCGAAGGTGTAGCGCTTCTGGCGGAACACGAGTTCGTCGATGGCGGCCAGGGAATCGGCGACGTCGGTCACGCCCACCGCCTGGATTCCGCTGGAGTTCAGGGTGGTCCCCCCTTCGTACACGTCCTTGCCGCTCTCGAGGCAACCCGCGTACAGGGACGACGCGAGGGGCGTGGTCAGGGTCTTGGTGAGCGCGGTCTCGATCCGCTGCTGGTCCGCGAGCACGTCCCGCACCAGCTCGGTGAGACGCTCCTCGAAGCGTTCCAGCAGCTGGTCCATGGTCGCCGGGAGGTCGCGGGGACCGTTGCGCAGCCGCCTCTCGGCGCGCTTGCGGGCTCGCCGGATGCGGGCCAACGCGCGCTGTCCCACCCGGGGGGGGCCGAGCCGGGAGCGGACAGCCCGGCGCACCCGCTTGTCGACGTAGGGCAGCTCGCCGTACCTCCACAGCGGGCGCTTGTCTCCCCACAGGGCCTGGAGGAAGGGCATGACCACGTTGACGTTGGCGGCGTCGGTGTTGGCGAAGTGGTCGTCGGACGCCACCGGCTCCACACATCCGACGATGGAGTAGTTCCTGGCGTCCTCCAGGGTCGTTTCGTGCTCGTTGCACAGGGCGGGGATGTAGACATCGTCGTTGAAGAGCGCCGGCATCGGCGAGCCGTTGAGGTAGACCTCGGCGATCCTCTCGACGTACTCGGCCGGGCTGTCGCGGTGGATGCGCGCGGCCATGTTCACGCCGATGGGTCGCAGCTCGCAGGCGTCCAGGATCATGTAGGAGACGTCGTTGGTGCAGTCCACGCCCGCTCGATCGATACCGCCGACGGTGACCGTCTCGACCGGCGAGAGGCTCTCGAACAGCTTGCCGAGCTCGAACCCGGTGTCGCCGTCGTTGAGGAAGATGACCTCGTCGATCTTCAAGATGAAGCAGGCAACGAGCTCCTTGGCTGCCTCGTAATCGATGATCCCGGCCTCGAGGTCAGCCTTGTAGTAGGGATAGAGCACCTGGTCGAGCCTGCCGAGGGATATGGCGTTCTCGAAGGACTCGGTGCACAGCGCGACCTGTAGCAGCAAGATCGCTTGCAGCGCCTCGTGGAACGTGCGAGCCGGATTCCTGGGGACACGGCCGCAGATCCGCGCCATCTGCGCGAACTCGGCCCGGCGATGGGGATCGGCCTCCTCGCCGGCAAGGGCGCTCAGGTGTGCGGCGTACCGATCGGCGAACTCCTCCAGGCTGCTCAACGCGAGCTGCATCCCGTCGTAGAAGCCACGATCCTCGTCGGGCTTGCGCTTCTCCTCGACCTCCCGGGCGATCCCGACCGTTCCCAGCCGGACCAGGCGCTCGCAGTTGACGATGTAGTGCGCGATCCCGGCCAGGTTGTTGTTGAACGCCGAGCGCTTCTCGAGGAGTCGCGCAAGGAACTGACCCAGCTGCGCAGGCGTGGGGAACACCCGCGTCAGCACACCGCGGCTGGCCCAGTAGGGTGCCAGCTTGGTGTAGAAACGGATCTTCTCCGACAACGAGATCTGGAACGGGACCGGCTTCTGGCGGTCGATGCTCCACAGGTTGGCCGCCATGGCGGTGCCGAAGTACTCCACCCAGATGCTGCCGCCCACCCGCTTGGACGTGAAGTTCCCGACGAGCAGCTCGTGCGGATTCACGGTGATCTGCTTGTGGTTGAGGAGGTACCGCAGCAGGGTGGCGCGCTGGAGGGCGAGGGGCTTGGTGAAGCCGTTTTCCTTGTGGAAGGCGGTCTTGAGCTCGGCGGACTCGATGCAGACGTGGTAGCCGGCGTCGCGGATGTCCCGCTGGATGGCGTGGATCCTCCGGGTGAACGTCGGCGAGCGCCGGGCCATGTCGGAGCCCGAGGTCTGGGCCGCGATGCCCAGCGACGTGAACGTGTCCGCCACGGCGGCGAGGGCTCCAGCGCTGCGGTCGGCCGCGATGTTCAGCGGCTCCTGCTCCAGGTCCAGCCGACGCGCCTTGGTCTCGTGCAGGTCGTAGTAGCGCATCAGTTCGATGGATGACAGGCCGATGGAATCCAGCAGCGCGGCGGTGGCCTCGACGTTCTCCGTCCGGTCGTTGTGCCCGGGGACGACACACATCCGGACACCCACCTGAGCCTGGCTGGCTGCCAACCGCCGGAGGTTCTTTTCGACCCGGCGCCCGTCGGTCCCGGTGAGCCTGTCGTGCAGTACATCGTCGCCCACGACCTTCACATCGAACAGGAATCGATCGACGTGGGGCATGCACGCCTCGAACGTGGACCAGGGGACATCCCCGGCTGTCTCGATGGTGACATCGAGCCCATCGTCCTTCGCGGCGTCGAGGAAGGTCACCAGGCCGGTCCGATCCTGCGCCAGCGGCTCGCCCCCGCTCAACGTGACGCCGCCGTGGGTGTTGCGGTAGTACACCCGGTCCCTGGCCACGGTGGTCAGGATCTCTGCCACGGAGCGCCCCTTGGTGGGCGACGACGGTGACTCGAAGGGCTGCGCCTCCGGGTTCTGGCACCAGGCGCACCGCATGGGACAGCCCCGGAAGAACACCGTGGTCCGGATCCCGGGGCCATCGTGGACGCAGGTCCGCTGGATGTTCAGGACCGATAGCCTGGCTGAGTCGCGGTCACGCTCATCGGGGGCGTGACGCAGCGCGGTTGCAGTGACCATGTGTACCCTCAAGATAGACTATTACCAGACATAGTCAGGTGCCACCTCTCGTTTGTCCTTGCCCCACAGGACATGGAAGACACGCAGCTTGCGGATCGAGGTGGGCGAGAGCTGCCCGATGGGGACGTAGACGATCTTGCTGCCGTGGGCCTCGGCGTAGCCGCGCAGCGCCGAGCGGGGGGGCGCAGCGGCGACGTACACCACATGGGGATCGAGGCTGTAGTCGACGGCGGCCATCAGCAGCACCTCGGACTTGGAGCGGGCCTGCTGGTAATCCGGATCGTCCCACACGTCGGCGAGGCGAAGCGGTGGGTAGGAGAGCAGCAGCCCGCCGTACTCGCAGCGGTTGATGCCGGGACCGACGATGTGGTCGGCCAGGGGGGTCGAGTAGAACGCCATGTCCGACTCCTGCTCGTGCTCGCCGAGCCAGGTCATCCTCAGCGGGTACCGCTCGTCCACCAGGTCCTCGTCGAAGATCATCACCACGGAGCCGACCCCGCCCTGGGCCTTGCGCTCTTCCCGGACGTAGATCCGCCGTTCGTGCCAGTTCCGGACGGTCTCGCGCACGTCGATGCCGTCGAGGAGCGAGGTGGTGAAGGGCACGCTGCGCGACTGCTCGTCACCGACGATCTTGACGCCCTTCTTGCGCAGGTAGTGTCCGTAGTCCTCGATCACCAGGTCTTCGGGCGGGTAGGAGCACAGCCCGTGGGGATCGAAGTGTTCCAGCCACTCGCCGGCGTGCCGCTCGCGTTTTCGCTTGCGCAGCGGAACCCGGACCATGCGCCGCTTGACCACCGGGATCCGGCGGCGCAGCCGGATCTTGCGGGTGCCCAGCTGCAGCTGCTCGGCGCTGACCCGGATCGTGGGTAGCTCGGCCGTCTCCTCCTGCCACGGGTAGTGCTCGCCCAGATCCCACACCTCGTGGCCGAAGTTCTCGTCCACCGCCCCCCTGGACGCGACCAACAACTGGTACAGGTCGGGGACCAGCTGCCCATCGACCATCGCGTAGTTGCGGGCGAACTTCCGGAGGACCCGGTACTGCCACGGTCGCACCTCCTCGCCGGTGCGGGCCCGGTAGCGCAGCGTGGCCCGGTCCAGCATCTTCAGATGGACCTGGCGGCGATCGAAGGCGGAGTCCGGTGCGCCGCAACGACGCGCGATCCAGTCCACGGCCGCGGACAGCCCGGCCCGCTCGTCCGGCACCTCCTCCCGCCGGCCATCGACCAGCGCCAGGTGGTCACCGACGGCCCGGCGCCGGGGCGGGGCCATCCGCGCCTCGTCGGGTTCCGCGGGCAATCCGCAACGGCGACGCTCGTAGACCGACGCCAGCAACGGGAAGGTGGTCATGGTTTCCGGCAGACTTCGCGGATGCAGGTGGAACAGGCCCACGGCGTCGCGGCGCTTGCGGGCGAATGGAGCAGCCTGGGCCGTGGCCAGGTCGGCGGCGATCCGCTGGGCGTGGGCCATCCCACAGACCAGCAAGACCGATCCATGGCGCGCCGCCAGTCGCTGGACCCGGTGGGCGATACCCCGTTCTCGCCGCCGGTCGAGTTCGTCCACGGCCCGGTCCGCCGACGCCGCCAGATAGGCGTCCAGGTAGGCACCCGCGCCGATGCGCACCACCGAGTAGGTGTCGGGGAACGCCTCGGCGTGGCGCAGGGCATAGTCCAGGTCCAGATCCACCAGCTCCGCGGGCAGCCCACGTTCGAGCGCCGACCGCAGCCCCTCCACCAGCGGGTCGGCGGGCTCGATGGGCAGATAGACGGAGTGCCCTTCGTCGTCCTCGTACAGCAGGACGGTGACCTGCGGCAGGCGACGGACGGCCGCCAGCACCGGTTCCCGCAGGGTGTCCGCCAACTCCACGGCCACCGCCGAAGGCGTCAGCTCGGCCACGGCCCGACGGACCAGATCGGCGTATTCGAGCTTGCCATGCAACACCGGAAGGATCCGGATATCGCCAGCCTCGAGGATCCCGTAGCGGCTGTGGAGATCGCTCACCAATTCACTCGGCGTAGGGCAGCGCCTCGTCCCCCAGCACCATCTGGATCGCGGACAGCAGGTCGTCCCGGGCCACGGCCTCGCCCCGCTCGGCCGCGACCTTGGCCGCGTAGCGGGCGATGTTGATGCCGTCGCGGACGGTGTAGCGCTCGGCCTGGTCGTGGGCCCGCTGCAGGAAATCCACCACGTACTGGCGGATCTGCTCGTCGACGAAGGGCAGGTTCTCGGCCAGGATCGCCAGCTCGTCCTCCCGCTCCGGGAATTCCAGCAGGATCTGGGGCTGGAGCCGCGAGTGGATGTACTCGGGCAGCTCGAAGGTCGACGAGTCGTCGTTCATCGTCGCCACCATCCGGAAGTCCCGATGGGCTGGGATCTTGATCCCCGCGACGATGGACTCCACGTACCGCCGGTTATCCAGCAGTGGCGCCAGCGAGGCCCAGGACTTCTCGCTCATCCGGTTGCCCTCGTCCAGCACACAGACCCCGCCGCGGAGCATGGCGGTCACCAGCGGGCTGGCCACGTACCGCAGCTCCCCCTGGGAGGCCACCACCGGGGTCACCAGCAGGTCCTCGGGGCGGGTGTCCATGGTCGCCTGATAGATGTACACGTCCCGGCCGATGGCCACCCCGGCGGCGTAGGCCAGCGTGGTCTTGCCGACCCCGGGTTTGCCCAGCAGGCGGGGATTGAGGGGGATATCGGCCTCGTCCAGGACCAGCCAGGCGGCCAGCACCTGCTTGAGCGTCTCGGCCTGGCCCACCCAGCGGACGCTCAGCTCGTCCGGGTGGCACAGGCTCAGCGCAACACCCTCGATCTCGACGCGCCTCGGTACCTCACCCACCTCAGCCGCCCTGCTGACAGCGGACGAAGTGACCGAAGGAGCGGTCCCAGCTGGCCTCCGCGGACTCGTCGAAGCAGCAGGCAGGCAGCTGCCGGCTCGCCCGGTGGTAGTGCAGGCACCCACAGCCGCGGCCGCGCCGAGGACAGCCCGGGTAGGAGCAGTTGCAACGCCGCACGTTCTCGTCCTCGTGACCGCAGTCCTTGCTCATCGTCCCTCCAATTGCCGAGGATGGGATCCTAGGCCATGCACAGCCGGGCGACCACAGCGAAGATCGAGCCACCGGCCATCCCCGGGATGGAGTGCGCGGGCGTGGTCCACCGGACCGCGGGGCCCCTGGTGGTGAGCAGCGTGCTGTGCGCGCTGGCGGCCCTCGGTGTCGGCGCCGGGACGACGCTGATCCACGGCGGCGGCGGATTGATGGCCCCGGCGGCCCTGTCCCTGCGGGACGGCTCGTTGCTGGCGTTGGCCGTCGGCGCACTGGTCGGCGTTGGGCTATGCCACGAGATCGCCCACGCGCTG
The DNA here is from genome assembly GCA_964436045.1 of uncultured Rickettsiales bacterium. Taxonomy (GTDB): domain Bacteria; phylum Myxococcota_A; class UBA796; order UBA9615; family CAYRNR01; genus CAYTBN01. The sequence continues at coordinate 66,142 of CAYTBN010000004.1, forward strand.
GCCGCTCGCTGGATCGCCGGCCTTCCGTGGCGGCGCATCGGCTGGGGGGTCTCGGTCCGGCACCTGGGCGTCTACTGCCGGATCGGCGGCCGCGTGCACGTGCGTGACCACCGCCGGATCGGGCTGGCACCCGCCCTGGGGGTTGCCCTACCCCTCGCCCTCGTCAGCCTGATCTGGGGAGGTGATCTGGGGCTGATCGCGGCGGTGGTCGCGCTGCTGACCTTGCCACAGGACCTGGCATCCCTGTGGCAGTTCCGGACCTTCCAGCCCCTCGACCTGGTCGTGGGCGCGGCCGACGGAACTCCCTTCGTTCTCCGCCACCGCCGGTGATAGCATGGTTGCTGGCGGGTTATCCGCCGTGAGGGGAGGCCTCCGTGGCCGTGTATCAACTGGCCTTGCGTGCTGCTTTCGTGCTGGCCCTGGGGGGGGATCGGGACCGGGTGCGTCGACGTGCAGGTGTCGTCCGACGACGCTGACGCCGACGGTGACGGCTACGACAACATCGCCGAGGGGGGGACGGACTGCAACGACAGCGACCCGGAGATCCACCCCGACGCAGAGGAGATCTGCGACCAGGTCGACAACGACTGCGATCAATACGTGGACTGCGATGACGAGGACGTGGCCGATCTGGACGAGGACGGCGCGTGCACCTGTGACGATTGCGACGATCTGGACCCGGACAACTACCCGGGCAAGGCGGAGATCTGCGACGGTGCCGACAACGACTGTGACGGGGTCGCGGACAATGGACTGTCGTTTTCGGACTGGTACGCGGACGTGGATGGCGACGGCCACGGCGACCCGGACTCGCTGACCTCGACCTGCGACGGGCCGCCGGACGCCGACTGGCTCGAGGTCGGCGACGACTGCGACGATCTGGACCCGGACAACTACCCCGGCAACGACGAGGTCTGCGATGGGGGCGACAACGACTGCGATGGCCTGGCCGATTGCCTGGACGGCGACTCCACGGACGCCGACGGGGATGGCACCTGCGCCTGCGAAGACTGCGACGACGCCGACCCCGACAACTACCCGGGCAACACCGAGGTCTGCGATGGCGGGGACAACGACTGCGACGGGCTGGTGGACTGCGCCGACTCGGACATCCCCGATGCCGACGGCGACGGCTACTGCGAGTGTGTCGACTGCGACGACAACGATCCGGGACTGGGCCAGGGCGACACCGAGATCTGCGACGGGCTGGACAACGACTGCGATGGCGAGGTCGACGAGGACTTCTGGGGGATGAACATCGGCGCCCTGGTCTGCTCCGTCGATCCGGCCAGCCCGAGCTGCAACGACCCGGCGGTCGCCATCGCCAACTCCGTGATCGACGTGGACATGTCCAGCCTCAGCGGCATCACCTTCGCCCTGTACATGGACAACGCGGCCGACTACACGTGGGACGTGGGTGACAGTCCGTCCAACGACTGCTGCTGCGGCGACAGCAGCGATCGGTCCCACGACGGTGAGGTCTGGGTCAGCGGCGGCAATGACCTGGGCGTCTGCAGCCAGGACGGGTACGCCTGGACCGACTTCCTCAACGACGCCTACACCGTCAACGGCGCGGCGTGGATCGAGGTGTCGGTCTCGGCCAGCTTCCTGCGGGTGGTCGGCGACGGGTTCTGCCTGGAGTACAGCGAGGGGATCTTCCCGCTGACGGGGTACGACAACGAGTACGGCAACAACGACGACGAGATGATCCACGTGGGCATGAACAAGGTGATCCAGGCGGGCTCCAGCCGGACGGGGAGCGGCCTCACGCTGGTGGAGCTGTACTACTGGCCCTGAGCCAGCAGGCGCACCGCCACGGCGGGCTCGCGCCGCTCCATCCCCTGCTCGACCGCCGCCGCCAGTTGCAGGATCCGGTGCTCCTCCCAGGGGCGTCCGATCAGCTGCAGTCCGACGGGCAGCCCGCCGCCGTCGTAGCCGGCGGGAACGCTGATCGCGGGGTGGCCGGTCAGGTTCGACGGGAAGACGAAGCGCATCAAGGCCGACAGGGACTCCAGGTCGGACTCACCGACGGCCAGAGCGTCCGGCAGGATCGCCGGGGCGGTCCGGCCGGTGGTCGGCGTGGCGATGGCGTCCACGTCCTCCAGCACCCGCGCGAAGTGATCGTAGACCCGGGTGCGCGCCCGCTGGGCCATCACGTAGTCCACACCGGTCAGCTGGGCGGCGAGGGTCAGGTTGATCCGCACGTCGAGCCCCATCTGGCTGCGGTGATCGGCCAGCAGCGGGGTCATCGAGGTCAACATCTCCGAGGCGATGCTGATCAGGTGGGCCACCCGGGCCAGCTCCAGGTCGGGCAACTCCACCTCGCGCACGGTGGCACCGCGGGCCTCCAGGGAGCGCAGCGCCGCCTCGGCGGCGGAGATCACGTCGGGTTCGGCATCCTCGAACCAGTCCCGGTAGATGCCGACCGTGGTGCCCGACAGGTCCGGGCCGTCGACCCCCGCGAGGGTCGGCGGAGGCTGTACCGCTGTGTAGGGATCCGCCGGATCGAAGCCCGCCATCACCTAGTATGCCAGCGCCGTGTCCAGCACGGTGGCTGCCAGCGGTCCAACGTGGCCCACGCTCCAGCACAGCGGGTACGCCCCGTGCTCGCTGATACGGCCGTAGGTGGCCTTGAGCCCCGAGATCCCGCACAGGGCCGCTGGCGTCCGGATCGAGCCTCCACCGTCGGCGCCGATGGCCACCGGGCACAGCCCCGCGGCCACCACCGCGGCCGGACCGCTCGATGAGCCACCTGTGAAGTGCCCCGGATCGTAGGGGTTGCGGGGTGTGCCGTGGTGAGGATTGAGGCCGGTGACGCCGATACCGATCTCGTGCATCGCGGTCTTGCCGAACAGCAACGCACCCTGGGCCCGGAAACGCGCGGCCACCGTGGCGTCCTCGTCGGCGGACTCACGTCCCAGGAACGCCGTCCCGACCGTGGTCGGATACGGAACCTGGTCGAGCTCGTCCTTGACCGCCACCGGGACCCCGTCGAACACGCCGAGTGGCTCACCCGCGGCAAATCGGGCGGCCGACGCCTCGGCCTGGGCCATCAGGTCGTCGGCATCCTGGGCGATCAGCAGCTGCATCGCCGGATCCCGCTCGTCGAGGGAGGAGCAGGCATCCGCCAGCCGCCGGGCCACGTCGACCGGCGAGAGCTGTCCCCCACGATACGCGCGGGCAAAATCCGCGACGGTCTCGAAGCGGTACCCCGGACCCGGCGCCGCGGCCTCGCACAGGGCCATCGGATCGGGCCCCTCCCCGGTCGCTCCATCGGCCACCGCGCCCCGACCGGGCAAGGGGGGACGCACCGACGGCGCCTCGGCCAGCGCACGGCCACGGAAACGCTCGATACCCGCATCGCGGAGCAGCTTGGGAAGCAGCATCCAGCGAGTGAGGGGGCTCTCGAGCGCGGCGGTCAGCGCGCGCAGCCCGGTGCCAGCCATGCGGGGGGATTGGATCGGACTCAGGTCGTAGGCGCCTCCGGGAGGGGAGGATAACAAGGCTCCGGGAATCGGGCTCTGTAGGTGCGGCAGGCCAGCATCAGCAGGTCCTTGCGCGGGCCCTCGCTGAGCGGGAGGTTGGTCCCGAGGACGACGAATCCCCAGCGGGCCCGCGGGTAGGCGGGATCGCTCGACATCGGCGGCGGTATAGTCCAGCCTCTGTGCGGCGCGGGGTATGGTCCGCGCGCGCGAGGGTTTGGGAACGGCATGGCGAATCCCCCCGAAGACGAGGGCTTCGACTGGATCGAGGCGGTCGTCAAGCTGGCCGGCATGGTCGGGATGAACAAGGTCCGTGTCCGCTGGAAGCTGATGCGCTTCCGCGAGGGCGCAGCCCAGCAGGGGCGGCGCGTCCGGACGCGGACCGCCCACGTGCGGTACGAGCACAAGATCTGCGGCCGCTGCGGGGCGATCAACGACCGCGAGGCGAAGGTCTGCGTCGAGTGCGAGGAGCGCCTGCGTTCCCACACCTTCCAGCAGGTCGAGCGCCTGGGGGTGTCGGCACCGGATTTTCTGTCCGTCAGCACCGTGCTGTGCGTGGCGATGATCGCGATCTACGCCCTGCTGGCCACCGAGAGCGCTGGCGGCCTGTGGAGCCTCGACAGCCTGACCCTGTTGCGCCATGGCGGCAGCTATCCGCCGGCGGTGTACGACGGCGAGTGGTGGCGGCTGGGCACCTCGATCTTCCTCCACGCCGGGCTCTGGCACATCGGCTTCAACACCATCGCGCTGTGGCAGATCGGGCCGTCCCTCGAGGGGCTCTACGGGCGCCACCGGATGTTGTTCTTCTTCATGCTGACCGGGGTCCTGGCGGCGGCAGGCAGCGTGGTCTTCCGCGCGGGGGGGGTCGGCATCGGCGCCTCCGGGGCGATCATGGGGCTGATCGGGCTGGCGGCGGGCTGGGGCCAGCGGGACGGTACCACCGTGGGCCGCGAGGTCCGCAACCGGATGGTCAAGTGGGCGATCTACGTCATGCTGTTCGGCTGGTTCATCGGCGCGGACAACATGGCCCACGGGATCGGCTTCCTGGCCGGCGGCGCGATGGGCTTCCTGGGCCCGGCGCTCAAACCAAGGGACACCGGCCTGGGGCCCCTGTCGATGGGCATGGGCGCGGTCGGGGTGCTCGCTGCGCTGCTGTCCGCCGGCCTCACCGTGCTGCCGCCAGCCGGGGCAGATCGCTGGACCGGCGGCGAGGCATCCGACCTGGTGTCGCGGTCCGTGGGGACCTACTTCTACGAGATGGGCGAGGTCGAACACGAGATGTCCGCGGCCGACTGGCGCAGGATCTATGACCCCTGGCTGGCGATCTGTGCCGCACAACGCGATGGCGACGAGGAGCGCGCCTTGCGCCTGATGCGAGATCAGTACCCCGGTTCCCCGGATGTCGAACTGGGCGCCGAGAACGTGGCCGCATCCTGCCAGGCCATCGACGACCTCGGCGTCCAGTGTGGCAAGTACCGGGAGCGGGGAATCCAGGTCTTCGTCGGTGACGACCACGAGGCGATCGCCGAGGAGTACCGCGGCCTGATGGCCCGCCACTACGACTCGTTCTGCAGCGGCCTCGAGGGGGCGCGAGTGCCACCCGGGACCCCGTGATCCCGGTCCTCAATCCACCAACTGCAACGCGGTGTAGTCCACCGGCTCGGTCATGACGCGGTGTACAGCTGATCGATGGTCTGCAGCCCGTCGATCGCGTCGCCGGGGGAACAGCCCACCCGTATAATGCCTGGCGTCCGCTCGCGAATCCATGGAGGGAGACGCCGTGCCCGATCCCACTCGACGCTCGCTGCGGCCCTTCGGGGTGTCGGTCTTCACCGAGTACACCGAGCTGGCCAACCGGCACGAGGCGGTCAACCTGTCCCAGGGCTTCCCGGACTTCGACGGACCCGCCGCGATCATCGAAGCGGCGGTTGCGGCCATGCGGGCCGGACACAACCAGTACGCCCCCAGCCCCGGACTGCCCGCCCTGCGCCGTGCGGTGGCAGCAAAGGTGGAACGGCTCTACGGTCTGAGCCCGGATCCGCAGGACGAGGTCACGGTGTTCTGCGGCGCCACCGAGGCGATCTTCTCCACGATCATGGCCCTGGTCGAGCCCGGCGACGAGGTGGTGCTGATCGAGCCGGCCTACGACTCCTACGCCCCCAGCGTGGCCATGGCCGGTGGCACCGTCCGCTGGGTTCCGCTGGATCCGGACGACCTGTCGCTGGATCTCGACGCGCTGGCCGCGGCGATGGGACCCCGGACCAAGCTCGTGGTGATCAACACCCCGATGAATCCCACCGGCAAGGTCTTCGACGTCGGCGAGCTGGCGGCCATCGGCGAGCTGGCGCGCCGCCACGACGCCTTCGTGGTCTGTGACGAGGTCTACGAACACCTCACCTACGGCGGCCGGGTCCACACCCCGGCGGCGACGCTCGACGGCCTGTTCGAGCGCACGGTCACCATCTCCTCGACGGCCAAGACCTTCTCGATGACCGGCTGGAAGGTGGGCTACGCGGTGGCGCCCCCGGCTCTCTCGCGGGCGATCCGGATGTCGCACCAGTTCGTGACCTTCTGCACGCCGATGCCCTTCCAGCACGCGATGGCGGCCGCCATCGACGGCAGCGACGATTTCTATCCCGAGCTGCTGGCGGAGTACGACGAACGCCGGCGCCTGTTCGGAGCGGCGCTGGAGGCCGCCGGCTTCCGGATCGTCCCTCCGCAGGGGACCTATTATGTGATGGCGGACATCACCCCATTGGGGGTCGATGACGACGTGGAGTTCTGCCGGATGTTGCCCGAGCGGTTCGGCGTGGCCGCGATCCCGGTGTCGGCGTTCTACCGGGAGCGGCGCATGGGCCGCCACCTCGTGCGGTTCGCGTTCTGCAAACGCACCGAGGTGCTGGAGCGGGCGGGGGAGCGGCTGCAGACACTGCGGAGGGTGCTGGGATGAGGATCGCCGCGGTCCAGATGGACATCGTCTGGGAACAGCCCATCGAGAACCTGCGGACGGCGGCCACGCGAATCGCGGAGGCCGCGGATGCGGGCGCGGACTTGGTGGTGCTGCCGGAGATGTTCTCCACCGGCTTCTCGATGAAGACCGCCAAGACCGCCGAACCGGCGGGGGGCCCGATCGAACGTTTCTGCGGCGACCAGGCCCGGCGCCACGGTCTCCATCTGCTGGGCACAAAGGCCGCGCGGTTCCAGGGTGAACCCCAGAACGCGGCGCTGTTGTTCGGCCCCGACGGCAAGCTGGCCGCCTACCAGGGCAAGGTCCACCCTTTCACCTTCGCCGGCGAGCACCAGCACTTCCGCGCCGCCGACGAGCTCAGCGTCACCCCCGTGGGTTCCTTCCGTCTGGCCACCGCGATCTGCTACGACCTGCGCTTCCCCGAGCTGTTCCGCGCCCTCGCCCTCGGCGGGGCCGACCTGATCGTGGTGCCTGCCAACTGGCCCCGGTCGCGGATGACCGCCTGGTCCCAGCTGCTCATCGCCCGCGCCATCGAGAACCAGTGTTACGTGGTCGGCGTGAACCGCGTGGGACGCGGCGGTGGTCTGGACTACGACGGCCGTTCCGCCATCATCGACCCCCTCGGCGAGGTGCTGGCCACCGCCCGGGGCACGGAGCAGCTGGTGGTAGCCGACCTGGATCCCGACCACCTGGCCGACGTCCGCGAGCGCTTCCCCTTCTTGCCCGACGCCCGCCAGGATCTGTTCCCCAGCCTCTGGCCGCCGAAGATCCGGGATCCGGGGAACTAGGAACCAACAAGGGCTCAGTCGAGGGAGATCTCGGCGCTTTCGTCGGCGCTCTCGTCCTCGTCCCCCGGCTCGGGGCGCGAGAGCTTGACGGCCGCGTAGATCGAGAAGGCGTAGCAGCGCTTCTCCTGGTCGGCGAGGCCGATCCCCAGCATGTACTCGGAGAACTCGCCGTAGCCCTTGGTGGGGTCGGTGGGGAGCAACACGTGTTCGGAGTTGTCCGGCGTGGCGCCCGCGACCTTGGTCGTGCCCCGGCCGCCGTCGGGGGTGCGGAAGACGCGGTAGACGTCGACCCGGACGCCCTCGGGCTTGTCCAGCAAGATCTGGCCGCCCTCGTACACCAGCACGCAGTCCCGGTCCCCCTCGATGTCCACCAGCTCGACGTCGGTGGCGTTGGGGTTGAGCACGATCTCGTAGTCGTTGCGGCGGGAGTCGAAGCCGAAGGAGAAGTCGTCCTGGATCCGCATCTTGTAGGAACGGGCTCCGGACAACGTACCGGCGGCCTCGGTGCGGACGAAGGTCCCCGCGGCGGTGGCCACCTCGACGGCGTACTGCACGTCGAGGGTGGCGTTGGTCGGGATCGCAAGCGCCCGCTGTTCGGTGGTGTGGGTGCCGGGCATCATCGAGCCCAGCGGCCGGGGTTCGCCTTCGTCCGGATCGAGCTCCGGCACGATCTGGCTCAGGGCGTACTCGATGGACACGATCGACGGGGGCAAGCCGCCGTCCCCGCCGGGTTCCCCGTCCGGATCGTCGTCGGCGTGGGTGTCGTCCAGATCCCAGTCCGTACCGAGCTCCTGCGACATCTCGCGGAACAGCTCGTCGAACTCGTCCCCCTGGACATCTCCCCCCGGGCTCCCACCCTCGTCGCCCGGTTTCTTGCGGCCCATGGTGTGGCACTCCTCCCGACGGTCGCAGCGGCCAGAGTGTACCCTCGCGCGCGAGGCCGGACCACCCGCGTGCTATACTCCGTCGCGGGCCGAACCAGAAAACACTCGCAATTCCGAGAAGTTGAAGGGGACTTGGCCACACGCCGTTCATGTCCACCCTCCGACCGCGCGCCCTCCTGCGATTGCTCCGGATCCGGCTCTCCCGGGGGTACCGCGATCTGATCCTGCACAGCGGTCTCCCCGGTGCCGCCCGAAACCCGCTGCTGTTCGCGACGTTCCTGGTCCGGGAGATCGCCCGCAAGCAGTGCTCGACCCGGGCGATGGCGCTCTCGTTCCAGGTGCTGTTCTGTCTGGTGCCCGCGCTGACCCTGGTCACCACGCTGTTCGCGCTGGTGCCGGGGCTGGCAGCCGCGCGACAGCGCTTCACCGCCTTCGTGGTCGACGAGTTCCTGCCCTACGACCGCGACCTGGTGCTGGAGCACGTCGAGACCTTCATGGACAACGCCGAGGTCTTCTCGGTGGTCGGGGTGGCGGTGCTGGTGTGGGGCACCGCGGTCCTGGTGCTGACACTGAGCCGCACGCTGAACAAGATCTGGAACATCCGGCTGGCGCGGACGGCCTGGCTGCAGCGCGTCGGCGGGCTGGGGATGATCGCGTCGCTGTTCTTGTTCGCTGCGGTGGCGGGGGTGATCACCTCCTCACCGTTCCAGTCATTGCTGCGGATGCTGGACCGAGCCCCGCTGGTGACCCCGGGCCTGCGGTCCTTCCTGACCGGCCTGGGCATCGGCTGGATGGTCTGCTTCGTGCTGTACAAACTGGTGCCGAGCACCTGGGTCCGGACCAGCTCGGCGGCGGTGGCGGCGCTGGTGGCGTCCACCTTCCTGACCCTGGCCAAGATGGGCTTCCTGGCCTTCGCCGGCTGGACGACCACCTACACCCGGATCTACGGCGTCATCGGCGCCCTGTTCATGACCTTGCTGTGGGTGTACGTGGCCTGGTTGATCGTGCTGGCCGGGGCGGTGATGGCCTTCGTGCTGCAGAACTACGAGCACATCGCCGGTCGCGAACAGGAGAGGATGCTCGGGGAGCGCTACCAGACCTTCTTCGCCACCCGCATGCTGCTGGCGGTCTACCAGGCCCAGGCGGCCGGACGCTCGCCGGTCTCGATCGTGCACATCGCCAAGGAGCTGGGGCTGGCCGTCTATCTCGCGGATCGGATCGCGGGTCAGCTGGCCGCCCGCGGTCTGGTGCGCCTGGCCGGTACCAGCCGGTGGGAACAGCTGGAGCCCTGTTTGGCCCCCGAGTCGATCACCCTGGCCCGGGTGGCGCTGGCGGTCAGCAGCGATCCCCTGGCCGTGCCCGCCGAGCAGGTGGATGGCGATCCCTCGGTGCAGGAGCTCGCCGCCCGCCTCCGGGGTGTCCGCACCACGCTGCTGATCCCGATGCGCGAGACCACCGTCGCCGAGCTACTCGCCACGGAGTGACAGCGCGGTCCTTCATCCTGCCGTTCACCGTGGGGGTACGGGTTCCCTGTATGATGCGACCTGACGAGGTGGGGTATCCCTCGCCCGCCTCCGCACGATCCCAAGCCGGAAGGGGCCGGAGATGGAACGCTGGACAACCTCGAACCCGGGCCGCTGGAGCGTGGCGCTGGCCCTCGGCTGCGCGCTGACCCTCGGCTGCAACGAGAACCTGCTCCAGGAACTCGACCCGGACATCTTCGTGTCCCCGGAGGAGGTCGACTTCGGCACGGTGACCGTGGGCGTGTCCTCCCAGCAGACCCTGGCAATCCACAACGTGGGCGGCGGAACGCTTTCCGTGGACTCGGTCGAGATGGTCGATCCGGCCGGGCCGTTCTCGGTCCAGGACTTCGGCGGCACCCTGAGCAGCGAAGACGTGACCGAGGTGCAGGTGACCTTCCTGCCCAGCGAACTGGGCCCTGCCGAGGGATCGATCCGCGTGATCAGCGACGACCCGGACGAGGCCGAGGTGCTGGTGCCCGTATTCGCCGTCGACGTCCTCGAGGCGCCGACCCCGGCCATCGCCTGGTCCCCCTCGTCCCTGGACTGGGGGGCGGTACCCAGCGGCGGTGCCGTGACCATGTCCGTGACGGTCAGCAGCGTTGGCACCGCCGACCTCGCGATGTCCGACATCTACCTGGACGGGAGCAGCTCGGCGGAATTCACCCTCGAGACCAATCCCGCACCCACCACCCTCGCGCCCAGCTACACCACCCAGATCGACGTGCTCTACACCCCCACGGACGAGGTGGCGGACAGCGGCACCCTGGTGATCCTCAACGACGACCCCGACACGCCCCAGGTGGAGATCCCCCTGTCGGGCGAGCTGCAGCCCGCTCCCGACATCGAGCTGGTCCCCAGCCAGCTGGTGTTCGGCGAGGTGTCGATGGGCACCACCGTCACGATGGACGCCGAGATATGGAGCCTCGGGGACGTGGATCTGGAGCTGGGCACGCTGATCCCGGCCGGGTCCAGCGAGTTCACGATGATCACCGACCCCGGCGGTGCGCTGCTGGCCCCGGGTGACCACGTCACCGTCACGGTCAGCTACACCCCCATCGACCTGAACCCGGACACCGGCGCCATCGAGATCCCCAGCAACGACCCGGACGAGCCCGTGGTGACCCTGATGCTGGCGGGGCAGCACGAGCCCGTCCCCGACATCGAGGTCGACCCGATCCACGTGGACTTCGGTCTGGTGGGGGTGGGGGTGACCGCCACCGAGACCGTGGCGGTGACCAACGTGGGCACGGGCGACCTGACCGTGGACGCTCCAGTGCTGACCGGGTCGTCCGACTTCGGCATCAGCGCCGCCCAGTTCCCGGCGGTGATCGCCCCGAACAGCACCGAGCTGATCCTGGTGAGCTGCCTGCCCACCGATCTGGCGGACGACACCGGCGAGATCGCCATCACCAGCGACGACGCCGACGAGCCGCTGGTGATCGTGACCCTGGTGGGCGCCGCCGAACCGGCGCCGGACATCGATCTGTTCCCGACCACCCTGTCCTTCGGGTCGGTGATGATCGGCGCCACCAGCGCCCTGGACGCGACCATCTCTAACCTGGGGACCGCGGACCTGGAGCTCGGGTCGCTGGCCGTCGTCAACGCCTCCGAGTTCACCATCACGGTCGATCCCTCGTTCCAGACGCTGGGGCCCAACGACACGACCACCGTCCAGGTGACCTACGCGCCGGTCAACGCCGGCTCCGACACCGGGCTGGTGGAGATCCCCAGCAACGACCCGGACGAGAACCCGGTCTTCCTGGTGCTCGATGGCTCCGAGATGCCGGTCCCCGACATCGTCGTCGACCCCCTGTCCATCGACTTCGGGCAGGTGGACATCGGCCACACCAACGTCCATACGGTGTTCGTCGACAACATCGGCGCCGCCAACCTGGACGTGACCGCGGTGACCCTCTCGGGCAGCAGCGACTTCTCGGTCAGCTCGGGGGGATTGCCCGGCGTCCTCGTCCAGTTCGCCCAGGCGACGGCGTACGTGACCTACGCACCCTCGGACGACGTGGACGACAGCGCCACCCTCACCTTCGCCAGCAACGACCCGGACGAGCCCACCGTCGACGTGTTGCTCTACGGTGAGCCGACCCCCTACCCCGACATCGACGTCGATCCCTGGACCGTGGACTTCGGCGGTGTGCGGATCAACACGACCGAGTACGAGTGGGTCACCATCACCAACGTCGGTGACGCCGACCTGGAGATCTACAACTGCCAGGCCTCTGGCGACCCGTCCTTCTTCATCAACACCGATCCAGGCGGTGCGGTCGTGAGCCCCGGCGGCTCGGTGCAGATGGAGATCGGCTTCGACCCGCACTCCGAGGCGTCCTACAACGGCATCGCCGAGATCCCGAGCAACGATCCCGACGAGGCGATCGTGGTCGTCGACCTGCTCGGTGAAGGCACGGCGCCCGCCATCGAACTGGACCCGGTCTACCACTACTTCGGTGGCGCGCTCGTGGGCTGCCCCTACGAGGTCGACATCGCGGTCAAGAGCGTGGGTAGCGCTCCCCTGGAGCTGATGGGCTACACCTTCTACGACTCGCCGCCCGTGGGCGCGATGGACATCGACGCCAGCGACCTGGACACCTATCTGGCCAACGGCTGGGACCTGGATCCGGGAGACGAGATCATCGTCACCGTCAGCTTCCTTCCCGACGACGTGATCACCTACGACGGCCTGCTGGAGGTGGACAGCGACGACCCCAACCTGCCCCACGCGATGGCCGACCAGCAGGGCGACGGCGTCGCTGGCGGGACCACCACCGACAACTTCCAGCAGCAGGGCAACAACTGGGCGGACGTGCTGTGGGTGGTCGACAACTCGTGCTCGATGGGCGACGAGCAAGGCAAGCTCGGCGACGACTTCAGCTACTTCCACAGCATCATCAACAACGCCGGCGTGGACTACCACATCGCCAACGTGACCACCGACGACGAGGACTTCCAAGGCGGCCAGTCGGTGATCTACCCGACCACCCCCAACGGCGCCAGCGTGTTCGAGGCCAACTGCAACGTGGGCACCAACGGCAGCGGCACCGAGCGGGGGCTGAAGTACGGCTACGACGGGCTGGTCAAGGCGCGCAACAATCAGTCGCCCAACCAGAACTTCTGGCGGGACGACGCCGGGCTACGGGTGGTCTTCGTCTCGGACGAGAACGATGACAGCGGAGACTGGAACTCCTACCTGAGTTCCTACCGAGCGATGAAGGCCAACCCCGACCACGTGATCCTCAGCGCCATCGTCGGCACCGACGGCTACAACGCGGTCTCGTGTACGGGACAGGGCGGCGGCGCCGACCCCGGGGACGGCTACGTGGAGGTGGTCAACGCGACCGGCGGGGTGCTGGGTAGCATCTGCGACAACAGCTGGTCGAGCACCCTGACCAACCTGGCGTGGATCACGGTCAACCTGGCCGACACCTTCACGCTGACCTACGTGCCGATCCCCAACACCATCGAGGTGACCATCAACGGAGTGGCGGTGTACGGGGGCTACAGCTACGACCCCGCGCTCAACGCCATCGTCTTCGACCCGAACTACGTGCCCGACGACGGAGACATCGTCAGCGTGCACTACGGGTACTACGGGAACTGCTGAGGGGAAGACGTCAGGCGACAGACCGCAAGCGGCCTACTTCTTCGAGCCACCCCCGCTCCCCGGGTTCGTGGTGCTGCCGGAGCGGCCGCTGTCGCTGTCGCCGCCGGAGTCGCCCTTCGAGTCACCGGAGTCGCCCTTGGAGTCGCCTGAGCCTCCCTTGTTGCTGCCCACGCCCCGCGGCGGGATACGGGCGCCACCGGAGCCGTCGCGCTTGCCGGCGCTGCCGCTGTCGCTGCCGCTCCCCGACGAGCTGCCGCTGGACGACTCCTCGTCGACCTCGTCCTCGGTCTCGGTCTCGGTCTCGGTCTCGGTCTCGGTCTCGGTCTCGGTCTCGGTCTCGCCCTCGTCCTCGGTCTCGGTCTCGGTCTCGGTCTCGGCCTCCACCGGCGGCGGCGGGGTGAGCACGTCGGGGTCCGGCGGCGGTGGGATGGTGACGTCCTCGATGGCCTCCTCGCCGCCCATGATGCCCGAGCAGGCCAGGAGCCACAGCGCGGTGGCGGTCAGGGTGATCGCGGTGCCGATACCGGGTCGTCGTCGCATGGGTCCTCCTCGCAGCGCGTCTTGGAAGCACCAAGGATACGGTGATCCGCGCGTTCGTGCACGCGGGCCCCCGCGCTGGTTTGACACACCCCCCCGTTCCAGGTACTTCCTACCGACCTTGCGGGAGACGGGATGCGGACGATCACTCGGCAGTCTCTGGACGATTCCCCCGACCTGTTCGGCAAGCTGGCCGACGTGTTGCACGACGGTGGCCTGGTCTGCTTCCCGGTGGGGCGGCACTACACCATCGCCGCATCGCTGATGGACGAGGGCGCGGTGATCCGGGCGGTACAGACAAAACGCCGAGCCAGGCGGGCACCGTCGCTGGTATTTGTTCCCGATCGGGAGGCCCTTGGCGAGGTGGTCGAAGAGGTGAGCGACCGGGCCGCGGCGTTGATGGATGCCTTCTGGCCAGGTCCGCTGACCATCCTGTTCCGGCCCGGCGCAGCGCTACCACGCAAGGTGACCAGGACCCTGGCCGCGGGGAAGAAGGCCCGGCTGGGCATCCGCATCACCCACGAGCCGCTGGCCCGCCAGCTGGTGGACGCCTTTGGCGGACCGCTGCTGATCACCAGCGCCAACGTGAGCAAGAAGGTCGGCTCGTCCTCGCTGGCCCAGGTGCGCAAGAACTTCGCCCGGGCCATCGACGTGATGATCGAGGCGGGCGACGTCGGCTCGGACCAGCCATCCACCGTGGTCGACCCCGAGTCCACCGAACGCCCCATCGTGCGCGAGGGCGCCGTGCCCGCAGATCGGGTGCTGGCCCTGTTGACCGGCGATCGAGGCGAGGTCTGAACGTGCGCCCCGAGCTGGCGGATGCGCTGCAGCGGCTGGAAGGCCTGCTGGCGGCGCGCCAGCTGACCCTGGAGTCCACCCCGGTCGAGTACGGCGCCAAGCTGACCGTCAGCGCCGCCGACGGCCGATCGCTGCACGGCACCCTCTACTTCTCGACACGCAAGTCCCGTTTCACACTGACCCTGCCTCCATCGGACCAACGTGACCTGGTCGAGACCCTCGGTGAAGGGGCGCAGACGGTCTGCGACGCCCGCGTCAGCGGCGGCCAGGCGGCGCTGGTGGACAGGGACGCGCCGGCCAGCGGGATCCGCGAGATCGACGAGCTGCTGGTGGTCGCCCTGCCGCGCATGCACGCCGCCGGGCTGTTCCCGGAGTCGATGGACCCCATCGCCCACGGGCTGAAGCTGGTGTTTCCGGCGGGCAAGAAGCCGGCGGTGGTTTCGATCTACCACTCGCGGAAAAAGGGCCTGAGTGTGGTCCCCGGTGGCGGGCCGGGCAAGGCCGTCGCCCAGCAGGTCGCGGCCCTTTTGCGCCCTGAACCCGCGCTGCCCGAAGAGGAGCTGGCGCTGTCCCGTTGGGCGGGTACCGACGAGGCGGGCAAGGGGGACTACTTCGGCCCACTGGTCACCTGCGGCGTCGTCCTGGACACCGACCTGGCCGAGGAGATCGTGGGGATGGGGGCGATGGACTCCAAGCGGCTGGCCGGCGGCCGCATCGAGAGCCTGGCACGGACCCTGCGGCGGGTGCTGGGCGACCGGGCGGCGACCGTGGTCGTGGAACCACAGCGGTACAACCAGCTGTACGAACAGATGCGCGCCCGCGGGCAGAAGCTGAACCACATGCTGGCCTGGTGCCACGGGCGGGTGGTCAAGGACCTGGCCGAGCGCCGCCACCCCTTCGACGCCGTTGTCGTGGATCGTTTCGCCTCCCGCTCGCTGATCCAGCGCTCGATCCCCGCTGGCATCGAGCTGATCGCGCGGCCCAGGGCCGAGGACAATCCGGCGGTGGCCGCCGCGTCGATCCTGGCCCGGGACACCTACGTGCGGCGGTTGCAGCGCCTGTCCGACGAGATCGGCTTGCAGCTGACCCCGGGAGCCGGACCCCCGGTGATCCGCACGGGGAAGAAGGTGGTCGAGCGCCACGGCGCCGACGCCCTCGGCCGGATCGGCAAGCTCCACTTCCGGACCACCGAGACCATCCTCGGCTGAATTCACGGGCGCCCGCGAGCGTCCCATATCCCGTGCCGCCGCGACCGAGGACGCGTGTCGAACCGGTTGCGCGCGCCCGTTTCGTGGTAATCGTTGATGTACTCCGGCGTTCGCGCCGGGCCGAAGGACGATCGATGCGCATTCCCGGATTCTCCGCCGTCCGCCGTTCACGGCTCCCCAAGCACACCGCCGCCGGATTGGGCCTGCTGCTGATGCTGGGAACCTCCTGCGACTTCCTCATGGAGGTGTTCGAGGGCTTCGGCGACTGCACCGCCTACGAGGTGGAATACGAGTCCTACTTCCTGGCCGGCGGCAACCTGCGACCGATCGTCCCCGACTCGGTCGATGACTACGCGATGGCGATGATCCTCAACACCGCCGCGGTCAACGAGATGTTCCGCCGTCTGGGCGACACCGACTTCCCGGTGCTCTCGTCGAGCGTGGACGTGCTGGGCATGGAGATCACCGTTGGCGTCGAGCCGGATATCCCGAATCTGAGCCTCGGCGGCACCGCGAGTTGCCCCGATTGTTTCCACGCCGACGTGGACATCACCCCCTACTTGGCGATCAACGGCTACCAGATCCCGGCCGGCGCGGGTGTGCTCGGCGTGCAGATGCCCGCCGGCATGGTGCCCCTGGACGACCACCAGACCGAGCTGGTGGCCTTCTTCCAGGACCTGGATGTCACCGAACTCGACGTGGACCTGGGCAACGACCTGGCCAACGCCTACTACGACTACGTCGAACCGGTGTTGACCCTGCTGCTCACCGAATACCTGCAGACCCGCTTCGAGGATGCGCTGATCGCGACCTTCGACTCGTGGCCGCTGGGGCGCGGCGAGATCCTGCTGGCGCCCCGGGGTCCCTTCATCTACCCCGAGTTCGAGACGATGGTGATGCCGATCCAGACCAACCTGATCCTGGACAGCTTCACCCCGCTGGAGGACCAGATCGAGCTGCCCGACGGCGCGGACATCGGCATCGTCTTCCACCCCAACCTGCTGGTGGCGATGGCCCGGCGGATGAACTACGAGAATGTGATCCCCGAGGGCTACGACGGCGATGGCAACGCGGTCCCCGACGGGCCGGTCAAGCTGACCATCAGCCACATGGACTCGGATCCGATGGGGCTGTTGCGGACCAACGCCCGGCTGTGGATGCTCGAGGACCTCTGCGGCACCGCGGACATGGCCGTCTCGATGGGCATCTCGGCGGACACCGACAGCTTCACCCTGGCGGTCAGCGACGTGGCGATCACCGAGGGGGAGGGCTTCGGCTCGGTGCTGGCCGAGGCGGACTGGATGCTCAGCGAGATGACCGACTCGCTGGTCAACGTGCTGGAGGTCACCATCAACTACGACCAGATGTTCGGCGGCGAGGAGGGGGAGCTGGCCGAGATGTCGCCCTTCGAGTTCAACATCGACGGCCGCGGGATGACCTTCTACTTCAACCTGTTGCAGGGGTTCTGAGCCTCCCGTGCGCGGGGACAGCGCCCAGACAGCGACCGCCGCGTCGCTGCTGACCACCCACCGCCCCCACCGCAACCTGCTGCGGGCCTACCTGGTCCGTTCGCTGCTGACCGGTCCGATGGTCGTGGTCCTCCTGCCGGTCCTGTTCTTCCGCTACCGGACCCTGCGCTACCGCTTCGATGAGGAGGGGATCTCCATGCGTTGGGGGATCCTGTTCCGCCGGGAGGTGAACGTCGCCTACACCCGGATCCAGGACATCCACCTGACCTCCGGCCCCCTGCTGCGTTGGCTGGGTCTGGCCGACATCCACATCCAGACCGCCGCTGGCAGCGCCGCGGCCGAGATGAAGGTCGAGGGGCTGCTCCACTACGAGGCGGTCCGGGAGTTCCTGTATGGGCGGATGCGTGGGCACGCAGAGGCCGACAAAGCCGCGCCGGCCGCCGAAGCTGCCACGCAGGCTGCCACCGACGTTGCGCCGCTGATCCAGGCGCTGGCCCAGGTCCGCGACGAGCTCCGCGCCACCCGGATCGCCCTGGAAGGGCTGTCCCAGGAGCGGGCCGACGGGCCCGACCGATGAACGTCTACGGGGGGATCAAGGGCCGGATCCTCCGGCTGCTGCGGGTGCCCCCCGAGCCCCCGGATCCCGGTGGCGCGCCGGGCAGCCTGCTGGTGTTTCGCGCAGCGCCGAACTTCTACCGATACCTGCTGCTGAGGTGGTTGCTGCGGCAATCCATCGCCCTGTGGGGTGCCTTCGCGGGTCTGGCCGCGTTCCATGGCTTCGTGGCCGAAGAGGTCGGCATCCCCTGGCTGGCGACCTTGCTGTACATCAGCGAGATCGCAGGCATCGGACTCGTCCTCGTGCAGACGGCGTTCTCCTATCTGATGGTGCGCCTGGACTACGAGCTGCGCTGGTACAAGGTCACCGACCGCAGCCTGCGTATCCGCGAGGGGATCTGGTCCGTCCGCGAGATGACGATGACCTTCGCCAACATCCAGAACATCTCGGTCAGCCGCGGCCCACTGCAGCGTCTGCTGGGTATCGCCGATGTAGAGGTCCAGTCTGCTGGCGGCGGCGGCGGCGGTGGCAAGAACTCCCGCGGCACAGCGGTCCAGATGCACCGCGGCCTGTTTCGCGGTGTCGACAACGCCGAGGAGATCCGCGACCGGCTGCGCGACCGGTTGCGCAGCTACCGGGACAGCGGGCTCGGCGACACCCCTGCGCCCCCTGTGCCCGAGCCGTCGACCGACCACGAGCCCGCTGGTGAGCTGGCGGGCGTACTCACCGAGCTGCTCGCCGAGGCGCGTGGGTTGCGGATCGCTGCAGAGGCGAGCGGGGGCGGGTCGGGTTAGGGTCGTTCAGCCGCGGCGTCGGCGCAGACCCAGCATGAACAGGGCGAGACCGGCCGCGGCAAAGTCATCCGGGCCACCCCGGCGCCTGCTGCAGCTGCAGCCGCCGTTGCTATCGGCCTCGGACATCGAGCCGAGGCCGCCATCGGCGCAGTCGCCGTCCAGGCCGTCGATCAGTCCATCGCAGTCGTTGTCGTGCCCGTCCTCGCAGTGCTCGGGGGCCAGGGAATGGATGCTGAACTGGGTGTCGTCGCAGTCGCCGTTGCAGGGCCCGAGCCCGTCGCCGTCGCCGTCGATCTCCTCGGGCAGGAGGTTTCCGTCGCAGTCGTTGTCCAGCCCGTCGCAGAACTCCACGGCGCCGGGGAACACCGCGCCGCGGCCGTCGTCGCAGTCGCCCTCGCAGAAGTTCCAGCCGTCGTCATCGGCATCGACACAGGCCGCCTCGTCCACGGACACGCCATAGGCGCCGTACTCCTGGACGCCACTGGCGCCGTAGGCCAGGCGGAACCAGCCGCGCTCGCCGCCGACCCCGTAACAATCCTCGCCCCAGTCGGTGCCCCAGGAGTTCTTGACCAGCCAGGCGCCGTCCGCGTCGTCCCAGCCCGCGATCAGCACGAAGTGCCCGCCCACCACCACGTCGGAGACCGGTTCGTAGACGCCGCCCTCGTAGTAGAGCAGATCCTCGCGGATCTCCATCCAGGCGATCAGCGGACCGTCGAGCAGGGCCTCCTTCATGGTCGCGGTGAGGGGCGAGACGTAGGTGTAGCCGTCGATGGCGTAATGGCCCTCGGCCCAGGTGTCGCAGGCCTCGTCGCATTCGAGGGCGCCGTCGTCGACATAGGGCAGGCAGACCTCGTCGCTGGCGCCGAACTCGGCGATGAACGACAGCGTCTCGTCCATGGTCCAGCCCCCGCAGGTGCCGTCGGAGCACGACAACACCAGCTGCTCGGCCAGGTCCGGTTCCAGCGTCGGGTTGCCGGCGGCCAGCTCGTACAGGGACTCGATGGCACCGAGGGCGGCGAACGCCCAGCAAGAGCCGCAGACACCCTGATTCTTGACCGGGGTCAGGTAGTTCCCGCCCTGGTCCCGCCAGTCGAAGGCCTCGGGGAGTTCGACGGGGTCGTCCGAGGCAGGGGGCGGCGTCCCGGTCGGTGGAAGGCCACCGCCGAGCCCGGCGCGCTGCTCGGCGGGAAGCCGGGACGGCCCGGTCTCGCCAGCGGTCCAGCGGGCGCCTGCGTCCTCGAGGGCATCGCGCAGGAGCCCCAGCTCGGTCCCCTCCTCCGCCAGCGCGGGTGTGGGGACGAGCAGCAGCGTCGTCAGCAGGGAGATCGAAGAAACGCGCCGCATGCAGAAGGCTCCAACGGAGTTATCGGCAGTATGCCGTATCGCTGGAGTCCCGTGCTGGGGCTACGGGGCGGCGGCCGCGCGGGTCGCCTCGCGCTTGCGAGCGACCTCGATCGCACCGGCCATCCCCACCAGCGCATGTTGATTGTTGTCGATGCGGCAGTGGTTGTCGACGATGCCCATCCGCAGCGCGCCCATCGCCCGGCTCGGATTGGCCATCCAGAACGTGTTGTCCGGCCGGAACATCTGCTCGGACATGTGGCGGGTGGCCGCCAGCACCGCGTCCTCGTAGAGCAGTGCGTCGACGCCCATCTCCCAGGCCGTGCGCACCACGGCCATCATCGCCTCGGTGCGGGAACCGGCGCGGGTGGTGCGAGGAACGTCATTGCCCCGCCGGTACGAACCGACGTAGTCGGGGAAGGGAGCGACCAGGGGGCCGGTGAACTGCTCCGACGCGTGGTGGATGCCCATCTCCAGGGCCACCTCGGCGAACTTCTCGTCACCGGTCGCGTGGAACAGCTCGTACAGGGCCTGCATCACCCAGTGGTCCGGATTGGACCAGCGGTTCCTGCGGTAGAGGTCCATCTGCCGGTCGGCGATGGCCTTGGCTCCGTCGAGCCAGCGCTCGTCGTCCGTGGCGACGTAGTGGCGGGTCAGCGCCAGCATGCACTCGCCCGGGTAGTACAGGGGCTCCTTCTCCACCTCTTCGGCGGCCATCGCCTGCCCGTAGGTGCGGAACACCGCGCCCTTGGCGTCGATCATGTCCAGCATGGTCAGCGCCAGGCCGTCCATCTTCGCCTGGTCGTCGTCGTGGTACAGGGCCGCGACGTGGTGGGGGTTGGAGATGTGCTCCCGCGGAGGCCGGGACAGGTACGTCATCAGGCTCAGCGCCGCCGACCCGGACTGGCAGCGCTTGCCCTCCAGCAGACAGTAGCGGTCGCCCACCTCGTCGTCGGGTACCTTGTCGAGGGCGTCGTAGACCCAGCCCACGGAGCGGGCGCCAGCGTCGGCGTAGTCGTTCAGGTCGGACTTCAGGGCCGGCTCGTGGTACGCCAGCTCGTACATCTCGAACAGGCCATAGACCGAGCCTGCGTGGCGAACCACGTTGTAGTCGGTCGAGCCCTCGTCGGTGTTGGGGTAGTACTGGTAGTCGAACGAGCCGTCGGGCTTGACCGTGTTGAGCAGCCAGCGGCCGCCCAGCTTGACCATGGCCGTGATCTCTTCGGAGTCCTGCTCTCCGATCAGGACGTTCGCGCGGTAGACGTCCACCGCGCCCTTGCCCGGGATGGTCTCGCCGAAGCTGGTCGTCCGGAAGCGGCGCAGGTCGGTGTCGGGGTTGGACCAGGACTTGCCGGCCTTGCCCGCCCGCCTGCAGGCCTCGGAGAGCAGCCGGGTCACCTTGTCGTCCCGCTTGACGACCCGCGGCGACAGGATGCCCTGGCTGTTGACCTCGTGGGGCAGCACCACACCCTCCCGGTCGTTGTTGCCCACGATCACGCCGTCGACGCCGGGCTCGAAGAAGTACCACAGGGTCCGCAACTCGCGGCCGGGGACCGGGAAGTCGGGGCCCGGGACGTCGATGACGAACCGGATGTCGGCGGCGGCGGCGGCCCACTCGTCCCGGTCGTGCGCGCTGGCCAGGGCCCGGGCGGTGGCCAGCGCCAGCCGCTTGCCGAAGGTCCCGGCGTCCGCCTCTCCCCGGAGCCGCCGCGTCTCGCCCGGGCGGAACAGGCACACGTAGATCTGGCGCCCGGGCACCGTGGTCAGCGCCGGGTCGCCCACCAGGGCGCTCAGGCTCGCCGGGACCTCATCCTCGGAGGGGAATTCGGTGGTCAGGGCCGCCCGCACCAGGGCCACGGCGGCCTGCTTGGCGGCCTGCGGGATCTCCGGCCCCTTCTCGGGGATATCCCAGGCCCAGAACAGGATGTCGTCGCTGATCGGGGGCTCGGAGCCGAACCGATCGTCCCAGGACTCGGAGCGGGCGAGCGCGCGGATGATCGTCCCGTCCCCGCTCACCAACGCGCCCTGGCGCAGATCCCAACCGGTGCGGGAAGCGAACTCGCCATCCGCGTCCACGTACATCGGCGTGGCCAGCTGGCGCTTGCGAGCGAAGTCGCTCGCCTCGTCGTCGGAGGTGCCCTGGGGAAGGATCGCGACGACGGGGAACGCCAGCTCCTCGCCGCCCTTGATCAGGCGCCGCAGGTTCCGTGTCGCCGCCTTGGCCCTTCGATCCTTCAGATCGGTGTCCATGAAGAGGACCAGCGCCCTCCCCTGCACCAGGTCGGCCAGGAGCGCCTCGTCCCCTGTGGGCGATCGCAGCACCGCGGTCAGGTCGAGCTTGTCGCCCGCGGGCACCGGGGCCAGCTGGAACTCGACGGCCTTCGGGGCGCTGGTGACCAGCTCGAAACGCCTGACGTCGCCTTTGTTATCGTCCGCGGCCCGCCGGTCGCCACGGAAGGCGTAGTACACGAGCGTCGCGGCCAGCCCCACGGCCACCAGCACGGCGAAGATGGTCGGCAGATTGGTGCGCTTCATCCGGTCAACCCCGTCCTTCGCGAGCGCGCGCGGTCCGCGCGCGCCCGTGATTTGGCATCGCAGCAAACCCGAACCGGACGGGAAACGCAAGCTTTGGCGGGTGGAAGCTGGCCTGGGAGCCGGGGGAGAAGGAGCTACTCGATGGTCACCGAGCCCACGTCGTCGAAGCTGATCTCGCCGCTGCCATCGCGAATGATGACGTCGCCGGTCACCTTGCTGATGTCGATGTCACCCGCCCCGTCGTCGATCTCGACGTCGCCGTCGATCCCGATGATCAGGATGTCGCCCGCCCCGTCGTCGACCAGCACGTTGCCGAGCACGCCGTCGATGGTCAGATCTCCGGTGCCGTCGACCAATTCCACGTCGCCGGTCACGTCGGTCACCGAGGCCTCACCCGGTCCCAGATCGAGGACCACCGGCCCGGCGCCGTCCACCGACAGGTCCCCGTCCTCGACGATCGCGTTCAGCGGCAGGTCCAGGGGCAAGCTGACGGTGGTGTCGGCGAAGTAGTTGTCGTAGTCCGGATCGAACCAGACGGTCAGCAGCGCGTCGCCGTCGGTGGTCTCCCGGAGCTCCAGGTGCACCCCGTGGACGGCGTCGTTGTCCTTGCCATCCGCGGTGCGAGTGGTCGACACGTCCACGGTCACGTCGATCGACGTGGCGTCCGGATCCCCGATCACGGTCAGGTCCCCGGCCTCCACGCTGGCGTCCAGCGACAGGAGCCCGTCGGCTGGCAACGAATCACCGAAACTCTCGATCACCCGCTTCTCGCCCGTACAGCCGACCGCCAGCAGTCCCGCCGCCGCCGCCAGGATGGCCAATCCTCTGCCCAACCTCGTCATGTTTCCTCCTGCGCGCCGGGTCACCGCGGGTGGCCGGGCGCGCCATGTTGGCGTGAGTCTACCATTCCCCGTCCCCGCGCACGGATTCCCGCGCGCGGCGGCCGACGCGATCCAACTATCGCCACAAAATCCAGCGGTCGCCATTACCCGAGGATTACCGGCGCTTCGCCGTCTCCCACAGCGGAGCCAGCAGGGCTCGCTGCTCGTGGGGCCCGCCGCGAACCTCGATCCCGTACTCGGTCAGCCAGCGCACCAGCGCCTTCGCGCGCTTGTGGGGGCGGGTCGATCCCCCCACGGCCGAGTAGGCCAGTGCCAGGGTCAACTCGTCGACCAGGGAATCTCCGCCGTCACCTTGATCATCCATCAACCCGGCGCCCACCAGTCGCGCGACGGCGTGGCGGGCCAGCCGTCCGTCACCGTCGGCGTGGACTGCGTCAGGCAGCGGCTCGAACAGCCGGTGTTCGTACGACTCGCAGTCGAGCCAGGTCAGCCCCTGGCGGTCGGCGTCGGCGCGCACGTGCAACCGGTCGTCGCTGACCACCACGGGCCGATCGCCGGCCCCTCGCCGCTCCAGCGCGATGGCGATAACGCGCTCGTCCGCCTTCTCCGGAGCCCGGCTGAAGGACTCCTCGGCGCCGCGGGGATCGGTCCTCGCCGGGTGTCCCACCGGGTCGGCACCGTCCCAGACCACGATCGCCCGCGAACCGCGCCGCTGGCAGTCCCGGGCGACCGCCTCGAACACCCGGTCCCGGACCGCCCTCAGCCCGCCGCGATCGCGGGCCATCGAGAACGCCAGCGAGCCGAGGGCCAGATTGTATCCGTCGATGACGTGAACCGGTCCCGTGTCGAACATGGACGAGAAGATAGCATCGGCCGCAATTGAAGCTACAATGGTCCGATCCCACCCACCAAGGAGGTAGATGATGAGGGAGTTATGTGTCTGGTTCCGAACCCTGCTGATCGCTGCGATGCTGGTGGCGTTCGGTGGCTGCCCGGCCGCCGACGACGACACCGCGGGGGATGACGACGACTCCAGCGACGACGATGCGACCGACGACGACGATGCGACCGACGACGACGACGATGACGACGACTCCACCGACGATGACGATGACGCCACCGACGACGACGACGACTCCACCGGGGACGACGACACGACGAGCGCCACCCTGCTGGCCCCGGTGCAAACGGCCATCTTCACGCCGGTCTGCTCGGGTTGCCACGGCGGCGCAGCGGGACTCGATCTGGGCGACGGTGAGACCTACGCCAACACCGTCGACGTGCCGGCCACAGAGCTGCCGACCATGTCCAGGGTGACCGCCTTCGATACCGCCGAGAGCTACCTCGCGCACAAGATCGAGGGAACCCAGGGAGGCGTCGGCGGGTCCGGCGGCCAGATGCCGCTCAACGGCTCGCTGTCGGGCACCGAGCGCCAGATGATCATGGATTGGATCAACGACGGCGCGCAGCAGTAACCGCCGGGGGAGGACATCATGGCGAGCGATCAACCCACGCGCAGGCGCGTGCTCGAGATCTGCGGTCACAGCGCGATCGCCGCGGCGGTCGTACCTGCCGTGGGCACCCTGCTCGGATGCCCGACCGATCCACCGGACGAGACCCCCGACGACGAGGGCTGGCTGGCCCTGGCCATCGACGACTATCCCGAGCTAGGCGACAGCGGCGGGATGGTGGTGGTGGAGGTGGTCGACCAGGGGCTGACCCTGGCGGTCGCCCGGGCGGACGACGACCAGTTCGTGGCCATCGACGCGATCTGCAGCCACGCCCAGTGCACGCTGGCGACCTTCGACGCCTCGGCGGAGCAGTTCGGCTGCCCCTGTCACGGCTCGACCTTCGCGGCGGATGGCGCGGTGGTCAACGGTCCCGCGGCCACCGACCTGGCGTCCTTCGAGACCGAGTGGGATCCGGAGACGGAGACGGTCCGGGTGAAGGTGGACTGAGGACCCGCTCAGCCCAGGTTGATCCGCTTGCGGATCTCCAACAGGTCGCGGCGGATGGTCTCCAGAGTCTCTCGCTGCGCCTGGTCCCGGGACCGAAGCTCGGCGGTGTGGCTCGTCCGCATCTCGTCCAGCTCCCGATCGACAGCGGATGCGTCGCGGCGTCGCAGGAGCCGCCGACGCGCCCCGGCAATCGTGAACTTCTGGCGGTAGAGCAGGTCCTTGACCTCGACGATCCGCTCGATGTGCTCGCGGCGGTACAGGCGCTGCCCGCTGCGGGACTTCTCGGGCCGCAGGTGGCGGAACTCGGTCTCCCAGTACCGCAGGACGTGGGGCTCCAGCTGGGTGATGCGAGCCACCTCGCCGATCTTGAAGTAGGTCTTGGCGGGGATCGCCGGGAGGGTCAGCGACTCGGGATCGGACATGTCGACTCCCGGGTCACAGGTTGGCGTTGAGGGCGTCCTTGAGGACCTGGCTGGGCTTGAAGGTCAGCACCTTGCGCTCGCTGATCATGATCACGCGGCCGGTCTGGGGGTTGCGGCCGACCCGGGAGCGCTTGGGCCGCACGACGAAGTTGCCGAAGCCGGAGATCTTGATCTTCTCTCCGTCTTCCAGCGTCTCCTTGATCGTTTCAAAAACGATCTCCACCAGCTCGGCGGCCTCCTTCTTCGAGAAGCCGACCCGCTCGTAGATGTTCTCGATGATGTCCGCTTTTGTCATGGTCACGTCCGTCCGTTTCCCCTCGACAGGGACGGCAGTCGATGCGCCTTACTCTTCCGACTCTTCCTCACTCCAGAGGTGGAAACACAGCTCGTCCGTTCGCGGTACCCCACCCAGCTCGCCGTTGCCCAGCCGGCCGTCCCAGAGCGTCTCCTCGAGCCCGTCCTGCTCCAACTCCGCCTCACCCTCGCCCACATCCCGGGGATCGAAGCTGACCGTCGCTCGCACGACCTCGGACAGCGACGTACCCGTGGCCTCGAACGCGTCGCGATCGATCTGGATCGCAGCGTAACGCTCCTCACCCACGGCCGAAGCCTCCGGGTTGATGACCGCCTGGCCGATCACGGTCCCACCGCCACAGCAGGTCAGGTCGGTCCAGGCCTGGTTGGCGTCCTCCTCCGCAGAGTCGTCGTCGTCGCCGACCACCGCACCCTCTTCGAGCACCTCCACCGTCACGCAGTCGGTGGCCTCGTTCAGCTCGAGGTACACGGCCTCGTCCTCCTTGCAGGCAAGGGTCGTCGCCAGCGCGGCGATCAGCAGCACTGCGAGGGTCGGCGGGAGGTGGTGGATCAGTTGGTTCACGAACATCTTGTTTAGGAAATCCGGGGGTTGGATGTCAAGAACATTTCGTTATCGTTAGGTTTTTTCGATCCGGAGCGCGGTCGCAAGCTGGGAAGATCAGCGGTCGCGGACGGTGACCCCATCCCGGGCGCGGAACCGCTCCAGGACCCTCTCGAACGCTCCGTCGATCGTCGCCCCCGCCAGGGTTCCCGCGCTGGACTGGAACACCATCCGGATGGCCACCGACCGCGTGCCCGCGGGCAACTCGTCGCCCTCGTACACGTCGAACACCTCGCTGTCGACGAGGTGCTTGGGCTTGGCCATTCGGACCTCGTCCAGCAGTTCGGCGGCGCTGATGCGGGCGTCGGCGAGCAGGGCCACGTCCCGCTGCGAGGAGGGGTACTCCGAGGGCGCCGTGTAGCGCAGCTTGGGCGACTTGCGCACCAGCCGGTCGAAGGGGACCTCGAACGCGAAGGCCGCGCGCCCGAACCCGTGGCGGGCGATCACCGACGGCGCGAGCCGCCCGATGTGCCCCAGGGTGTCCCGGCCCCGCACGAGGGCTGCCGACTGGGCTGGATCGAGATAGGGCGGGAGCTCGCCCGCGGGATCGAAGCGCAGGCCGCCCACGCGGAACCGCGCGAGCAGCCCCTCGAGCACACCCTTGAGGTCGTAGAAGTCCAGTTCCGCGGGCGCCTGCTCCCAGCCCGGCGGGCCTCGCCGCCCCATGCAGAGCGCGGCCAGCGAGACCGTCTCCGCCGCCCCCGTGGCGCCGTCGCCAGCACGGAAGGTGCGACGCAGCTGGAACGTCCGCAGGTCGTCGGTCCGGCGGGAGGCCGCGGCGGCATGGCGCAGCATGTTGGGCAGCAGCGCGGGCTGCATCAACGCCGAGTCCGCTCCGAGGGGGTTCTCCAGGCGGATCAAGCCCGCGATCCCCGCGTCATCCCAGCCCAGCGCGCGCAGCTCGTCCTCGGCGCAGAAGCTCAGCAGGTTCAGCTCGTCGTACCCCATGGCGGCCAGCGCCCGCCTGGCGTCCTGTTCCAGGTTGTCGCTGCGGGTGGTGGGCGCGTGCTCGGCCACCGGCAGCTTGCTCGGGATCCGGTCGTAACCGAACAGCCGGCCGACCTCCTCGATCAGGTCCACCTCCTGCTCGATGTCGAAGCGCCAGGGCGGCACCAGCGCATCCAGCAATCCGTCGCCGCGGGTGATGCGCAAGCCGTCCCGCTCCAGCAGCTCGACCACCCGGTCGGGGGCCAGCTCGGTCCCGAGCAATCCGGCGACGCGGGCGGTGCGCAGCGTCGCGGTCCGGGGGGCGAGGGCGACCGGTCGGCAGTCGGCCGCCGGTTCGAGGATCTCGCCGCCCGCCAGCTCGACGATCAGCGCCGCCAGCTTGCGGTTGGCGGCCAGGGTGGCCGTCGGATCGACCCCGCGTGCGAACCGATCGCTGGACTCGGTCTTGGCGATCAGCCGGCCGCAGGTGCCGCGGATGAAGTGAGGATCGAAGTGGGCGGCCTCCAGCAGCAGATCGGTCGTGTCGTCGACCACCATCGAATTCTCGCCGCCGATGACCCCGCCCAGGGCCACGGGCCCCACGGAGTCGCAGATCGCCACGTCGGCGGCGGACAGGGTGTGCTCCACCCCGTCCAGGGCGGTGAACGGCTCGCCGTCGGCGGCGCGGCGGATGACCACCTTCCGGCCGCGGAGGAACCGCAGGTCGAACGCATGGAACGGCTGTCCCAGCAGGCGACAGAGGTAGTTGGTGGCGTCGACCACGTTGTTGTGGGTGCCCGCGCCGACCGCCTCGAGCCGCTTGGCCATCCACGACGGCGACGGCCCCACACGCACGCCACGCACGACGATCCCGGTGTACCGGGGGCAGCCCTCGGGATCCTCCAGACGGATGCGGACCGCGTGCTCTCCGGTGCCGGCGACGGCATCGGCTTCACCGGCCGGCTGCCCCTGCCACCAGGCGCCGGGGAGGGCATCGCCCTTCAGCGCGCAGCCGGTGAGCGCCGCCACCTCGCGGGCCACCCCGATCATCCCGAAGCAGTCAGCCCGGTCCGGGGTCAGGTCCAGCACGATCACGCAGTCGTCCAGCCCCAGGTAGCGATCCAGGGGCTGACCGGGCTCCAGATCTCCGGGGTAGACGAGGATGCCGTCGGCGTCGTCGCCGAGCTGCAGCTCCTTCTCGCTGCACAGCATGCCCTCGCTCACCTCGCCGCGCAGCTTGCCTCGCTTGACGACCACGCCACCGGGAAGCCGCGCCTTGTGCTGTGCCAGGGCCACTCCGTCCCCGGCCTTCATGTTGGTGGCGCCACAGACCACCTGCCGCTCCGCCTCGCCGTCGAAGACGCGACAGATCGACAGGGTCTCGGCGTTGGGGTGCGGGGAGACCTCCAGCAACCGGGCGGTGACCACCTTGGATAACTGCGGTCCCGCGGTCTCGATCTCGTCGACCTCGACCCCGGCGATGGACAGCAGCTGGGCGATCTCGTCCGGACCGCGGTCCAGTTCCACCAGCTCCTTCAACCAGCTCCACAGGACGCGCATCAGAACTGCTCCAGGAAGCGCGGGTCACAATCGAGAAACACCCGCAGGTCTTTGATCCCGTACCGCAACATCGCGAGGCGCTCGATGCCCATGCCGAACGCGAACCCCTGGACCTTCTCCGGGTCGTACGCCTCGTTTCTTACGGCGCGGAACACGTTGGGGTGGACCATCCCCGAGCCGAGGACCTCCAGCCAGTCGTCGCCCCAGCGGATGTCCATCTCCGCCGAGGGTTCGGTGAACGGGAAGTAGCTCGCCCGGAAACGATAGGCCGTCTTGGGCCCGAAGAACTCCCGGACGAACTGGACGAGCACGCCCTTCAGATCGGCGAAAGTCGCCTGCTCGTCGACCCACAGGCCCTCCACCTGGCTGAACATCGGGCTGTGGGTCGCGTCCACCTCGTCCCTCCGGTACACCACGCCGGGACAAACCACCCGTACCGGCGGGGGCTGCCGCTCCATCACCCGCACCTGCACCGGGCTGGTGTGGGTCCGCAGCACCGAACCCCCGGACAGGTAGAAGGTGTCCTGCATCGCCCGTGCGGGGTGGTCCTTGGGGATGTTGAGGGCCTCGAAGTTGTGGAACTGGTCCTCGACCTCGGGGCCCTGCACCGCCGAGAAGCCCATGCCCAGGAAGATCGCCGCCATCTCGTCCCAGGTGCGTGTCAGCAGGTGCAGGTGGCCGGTGTGGGCGCGCCGGCCCGGCAAGGTGACGTCGATGGCCGCGCCGGCCAGGGCGCGGGTCTCCAGGGACGCCAGCCGCTCCTTGACCAGCTCGTCGATCTGGGTTCGTGCGGCGTTGATCTGCTGGCCCACCACGCCCCGGCGCTCCTTGGGCAGATCGCGCAGGCGGCCGAACAGCTTGGGCAGCGCCCCGTTGCGCCCGACGAAGGGCGCCTTGCGCTGGTGGACCTCGGCCTCGCTGTCCGCGGCGCACAGGGCGTCCTTGGCCTCGGCCAGCAGTCGTTCGCAGGTCTGGGTGATCTCGTCGAGCATCGCTACCTCACTTGGCATACAACACGCATCTCGGCGCCGGACCGCCGGGGCGTTCTCGGCCCGGGCGATCTTGGCGTCAGCGTAGGCAGATTGCTAGGGCCTAGCCCACGGCCTGGACGATCGCGGTGAAGGCGGCCGGATCGGCGATGGCGATCTCGGACAGCATCTTGCGGTTGACCTGGATGTCCGCCTTCTTGAGCTTGCCCATCAACGCGGCGTAGCTGGTGCCATTGAGGCGCGCGGCGGCGTTGATGCGGGCGATCCACAGGCGACGGAAGTCGCGCTTGCGGTTGCGGCGATCGCGGTACGCGTACTGCTGGGCCTTGGTGACGGCGTTGATCGCCGTGCGCAGCAGCTTGCTCCGGGCGCCCCGGAAGCCCTTGGCCTGCTTGAAGATTCGCTTGATGCGGGTACGACGGATCTTGGAACGCTTGACACGTGCCATGGCAGTCTCCTTTTCAGCGGCGTCCCAGCTGGTTCAGCGGTGACCGCAGGAGGTTTTGTCGAACTACTTGCAGAGCATCCGGCGCACGCGACCCGCATCCGCCGGGTCGACGATCGCGGACTTGCGCAGCTTGCGCTTCACGCCCTTCGCCTTCTTGGTCAGGATGTGGTTCTTGAACGCGTGGTTGCGCTTCAGTTTACCGGTACCAGTCAGCTTGAATCGCTTGGCTGCTGCCCGGTTGGTCTTCATCTTCGGCATCGAATCCGAGCCTCACTTCTTGGGCACCTTGGGCGCCATGATCATCATCATGGTGCGGCCATCCATCCGCGGTTCCTGTTCCACGACCCCGAGGTCTTGGAGATCCTCCTGGAATCGGCGAAGTCGTTCGAAGGCGACCTGCTTGTGCGTGATCTCGCGGCCCCGGAACAGCACGGTGAGCTTCACCTTGTCCCCGGCAGTGAGAAATCGCACGGCGTGGCGGAACTTGAACTGGTAATCATGCTCGTCGGTCTTGGGGCGAATCTTCACCTCCTTGACCTGGATCACCGTCTGCTTCCGCTTGGCCTCCATCGCCTTCTTCTTCGACTCGTACTTGTACCGCCCGAAGTCCATGATCTTGCACACGGGCGGTCTCGCCGTTGGAGCGACCTCCACCAGATCAAGTCCGGCATCCTGCGCTGCGCGCATCGCATCCATGATGGGAAGGACGCCGAGCTGATCCCCTTCGGCGCCGATGACTCTTACCTCGCGAGCGCGAATCCTCCGGTTCGTCCGGATCTCTTCATGCTTGAACTCTTGTGCTCGCTTTCGTCTTCCTCGGCGCACGATTAACTCCTCGACCCTCGGATCAAGTGGAACCTCCTCGCTGATGACTCGCTCGCGCCATGGTCCGCACTGCGCGGACAATGAAGCAGCAGCCTTTTATGGGATGCCCCCATCGATGTCAACGGGCTTTTGTGCCCAGGGTTTCAAGATCCGGCCGGCTTCTCGGCGGGATCGGACGCCCGCTGCTCCACCTGCCACTGTACCCATCGGATCATCTCGTCGACACTCAAGGCGTCCATGGCGCCCGTTCCGTGCACCCGCGGCGACAGCGTTCCCGCGTCCCGATCCCGCTCGCCCACGACCAACAAGTACGGGATCTTGGCCTCCGCCGCAGCGCGAATTTTCGCGTTGAGCTTATCCGCACCGAACTCGCCGGTCACGCGCACGCCCTCGGCGCGCAGCCTGGCCAGCACCTCGCGGCCATACTCCTCGGACTTCTCCGACACCGTCAAGACCGCCGCCTGGATCGGCGCCAGCCAGACCGGGAAGGCGCCGCCGTAGTGCTCGATCAGGACACCGAAGAAACGTTCCAGCGAGCCCAGCAGGGCGCGGTGGAGCATGATCGGCCGATGGCGCTCGCCGTCTGCGCCCACGTAGGTCAGGTCGAAGCGCTCGGGCAGGTTCAGGTCCACCTGGATGGTGGTGCACTGCCAGGCCCGGTCCAGCGCGTCGCGGATCTTGATGTCGATCTTCGGGCCGTAGAACGCGCCCCCGCCCTCGTCGATCTCCCAGGGCAGCCCCGAGTCGTCCAGCGCTTTTTTCAGCGCCTCCTCGGAGCGCTCCCAGACGTCTTCGCTGCCGATGGACTTCTCGGGCCGGGTCGACAGGTAGATGTCGTAGCCCTGGAAGCCGAAGGCGTTGAGCATCCCCAGGCTGAAGTCCACCAGCCGGCTCAGCTCGGCCTCCAGCTGGTCCATCCGGATGAACAGGTGGGCGTCGTCCATGGTGAACCCGCGCACCCGCAACAGCCCGTGGAGGACGCCGGACTTCTCGTAGCGATAGTCGGCGCCCAGCTCGGCCCAGCGGAGGGGCAGGTCCCGATAGGAGCGGATCTGGTCCTTGTAGATCAGGATGTGGAACGGGCAGTTCATCGGCTTGAGCTGGTACTCCTGCCCGTCGATGTCCATCGTGTTGAACATGGACTCGCGGTAGAAGCCAGTGTGCCCGCTGGTCTCCCACAGGTCGATCTTGGCGATGTGGGGGGTGTAGACGATGTCGTAGCCGTTGGCCAGGTGCTCGTCCCGCCAGAAATCCTCGATCTGCTTTCGGACCATCCCGCCCTTGGGGTGCCACAGGATCAGCCCGGGCCCCATCTCGCCCATGCTCGAGAACAGCCCCAGCTCCCGGCCCAGCTTGCGGTGGTCCCGCCGCTCGAGCTCCCGCAACCGCTGCTCGTGGGCCTTCAGATCCTTGGGATCGAAGAAGGCGGTGCCGTAGATCCGCTGGAGCATCGGGTTGCGCTCGTTGCCCCGCCAGTAGGCGCCAGCGACGTGCAGCAACCGGTGGGCCCGGATCACGCCCGTGCGGGGTGCGTGGGGACCGCGGCACAGGTCGACCCAGTCTCCGTGGCGGTAGAGGCCGACGGTCTCGACCCCCTGATCCCGCGCCAGATCCTCGATGAGCTCGACCTTGTAGGCCTCGCCCTTGCCGCGGAACAGCTCGAGGGCGTCCTCGACCGGCACCTCCTCGCGGACGATCTCCAGATTGGCGTCGATCTGGCGCTTCATCGCGCCCTCGATCTCGCCGAGCTCGTCGGGGCCGAATGGGGTCTCCCGATCGAAGTCGTAATAGAAGCCGTCCTTGATCGTCGGACCGATGGTGACCTGGGTGCCGGGGTACAGCTCCTGGACGGCCGCAGCCATCACGTGGGCCGCGGTGTGGCGCAGGACATCCAGCGCCTCGGGGTCCTTGCGCAACACGACCCGGAACGCACCGCCGGCCCGCACGGGGGTCTGCAGGTCCACCAGCTCGTCGTCGATCATCACGGCGATGGCCTTCTTGCGCACCTTGCTCGGCAGTCCGGCCAGCAGATCGCGCCCGAGCACACCCGCCGGGTGTTCGCGTTCGGCGCCATCGGGGTAGGTCAGCAGGATCGTCTCGCTCATCCCGTGTCTCCTCCGCGCCCGGCAAACGACGCGTGCGGCGAGGCGAATCAGTCTGGCAGAAGGCGCGGCGAATGCAAGCGTGCGCGCGCGCAGAATCCGTGTAACCCTTGGCCGGACCTGGGGTCAGAACGGGTCGAACGAACTCCGGGGCGCGCGGAGGTGCGATGGGACGCTGGTCCAACGGCTGGATGATGCTGATGGCGCTGTTGCTGGCCTGCAACGGCGAAACCGTCGATGACGACAGCGGCGACGACGACGACGCCACCGGAGGACTGGAGATCACCGCGGTCCTCAGCGAGATCGTGCCCACCGTGGTCACCGTGACCTTCGAGACCGACGGCACACAGAGCGCCGAGGTGGTCGCCCTGGGCAACAACGGGGTCGAACTCCGCAGGGCAGTCGACATGACCGGCGGCGCCCCGTACTCGGGGGTCGCGCTCGGACTGAAGGCCGCCACCGACTACGAGGTCTGGATCGAACTGGGCGACGGCACGAAGAGCAACACCGAGGTCGTGAGCACCGGTGCCGTACCCACGGCCCTGCCCAGCACGTCGGTGATCGTCGCCGACGGCGCGACGATCCCCGGCGGCTACCTGGTGACCTCGGTGTTCGCACCCGAACCGGCGGCGGTGGTGATCGACGGCGACGGCGACTACGTCTGGTGGTCGATCCCAGACGCCGGCGAGGACAAGGTCAGCCGCTGCGTGCCCGCGCAGGACGGCGACGCGTTCCTGTTCTGGTACGTGAACCTCCAGGATGGCCCGGGGGGTCCCCTGGGCGATGGCAACGTGTTCACCCGGATGGCCTTCGACGGGACCACACTGGACGCGTTGACCATGGAGAGCGGCCACCACGACTTCGTCGAGCTGCCCGACGGGACCATCAGCTTCCTGGACTACGAGACCCAGGAAACGGCCGACGGCGAGAAGATCGGCGACAACATCGTCGAGATATCGCCGGACGGCACCCGGACCACGGTCTGGTCGGTATGGGACGCCTTCGAATACGACCCGGATGCGCAGCAGATCCCCGGCGTCGGCTGGTCCCACGGCAACGCCCTGGACTACGTGGAGGCGGAGGACGCCTACTACCTGTCCTTCCTGGGCTTCAACAGCATCGTCAAGATCGACCGCGCCAGCAGCGAACTCCAGTGGATCTTCGGCGGCAACGACAGCAACTTCGACGCCGACGGCGAGACCCTGTTCTTCATCCACCAGCACCAGTTCCAGCGGATCGGCGACTCGCTCCTGGTGTTCGATAACGGCAACCCCGAGATCAACGCCTCCAAGGCGGTGGAGTACGCCCTGGACGTGGGTGCCGGCACGGCGGAGCTGACCTGGAGCTACGCGCCGGACCCCGACGTCTACTCCTTCAGCCTCGGCGACGTCAGCCGCCTGGACAACGGCAACACGCTGATCACCTTCTCCACCGCCGGCCAGGTCCAGGAGGTCACCCCCGCGGGCGACGTGGTCTGGGAGCTGTCGATGGGCCTGGGCGGCGCCCTCGGTTACGTGACCTACGTCGAACAGCTCTGATCTGCGCGATCCACCGCCGCAAGATGGTCAAAGTCGAGTCTGATCGAAACTTGACAGCCAGGTCGCGCGGCGATAAACGTCCCGGCCACGTTCGTTCACAACGAAGTTGGTCGGCAGGCGCGTAGCTCAGTGGGAGAGCACTACCCTGACACGGTAGGGGTCGCTGGTTCAAATCCAGTCGCGCCTACCACCTTCGTTGTCCCCCTAGCGGCCGAGTCCGAGGCCGAGCCCCGGTCCTTCTCTCTCCTTTCCCCTTCCCTCCCCCCCCGGCTAACATCCCCCCATGCTCCGCCTCGCCATCCCCTGGCTAGTCTCCATCCCGAATGCGGGATGGAGACTGGCGTGGTTCCCAAGGCCAAAATGAGTCATTTTTCGCGAGGTCAATGGTCCGGCACACCGGGAGGGCAAGGGTTTCCGCGGAGACGTACTCGTGTACGTCGCACAAGGAAACCCGCGGCCCGACGCCGAGATCGCGGAAAAGGGCCATTTTGGGATGGGAACTGGCTAGACGCCCACCGCACCGGCCCCCACGCCTGGGTGGGCTTCATCGCCTCGATCTGGGTGCTGGGCTCCGTGGGCATCCTGGTGGGCGCGCCCCAGCTGCTCCAGTGGCTCCTCGTGTTGCCGGTGTTTCCGCTGATGCTGCTCGACCTGCGCGCCGAGCAGCCGGGCCGCGCGGTGGTACGCATGGGCGTCTGGGCGGCTGCACTGACCGGACTGACGCTGGTCTGGTCGCTGACGGCGCCGGACTGGCTGGGCCGGGCGGTGCCGGAGGCGGGGTTCGCCGCCTGGGAGACCGGGCGCTTCGTGGAGGACGGGCGGGGGTTGCTGGCGCGGCCGCCGGACTACCTGACCGACCACGCCCTGGACTACGTGTACGTGAGCGCTGGGTCGGCCCTTGGCGCGGGACTCGTCCCCCTGTGGATGGGATCGGCGCGGGTGATCGCGGTGGCCCACGTGTGGGGCGCCGCCATCGTCGGCGACACGCCCGGCGGCTGGGCGCTCGGGCTGCAGCCGTGGAGCCCGGTCGGCGCCCTGGGCTACGCGCTGTTGCTGGTGGGCTGGGCCGAGGTGACCCTGGCCTACCTGGGCCGGCGGCGGGTCCGCTGGCGACCGCTGGGACGCCGCGTCCTGCTGGCCAGCTCGCTGCTGGCGATCCACGCGTCTCTCAAGCTCGCCCTCGCCGGTCCATGGCGCGAGTGGTTGGCTCCCTGATCCGCAGTTCGCCGGGCCGCCGTCGGCCCTTGGGCTCCCCGGGCGCTCCCGCTATCATGGGCGCCGCCGGAGGTGCGACGTGAAGATCTGGACCGCGTGGATGGTGATGCTGGCGGGGGTGCTGTTGATGGGGTGCCTGACCGACGACGGCGACGACGACGATCTGGCCCCCGGCGAGGGCTACGAGATCGGCGACACCCTCCCCACCTGCACCTTGACCAACCAGGACGGGGGCACCACCTCGACCCACGACGCCGAGGGCGACCGGATCCTGCTGACGGTGGGAGCCGGCTGGTGCGAGCCCTGCGCCGACTCGGCCGCGGACGCGGAGGCGCTGTACGCCG
Organism: uncultured Rickettsiales bacterium; assembly: GCA_964436045.1. GTDB lineage: Bacteria > Myxococcota_A > UBA796 > UBA9615 > CAYRNR01 > CAYTBN01. Next base: position 102,724 of record CAYTBN010000004.1, read on the forward strand.
AGATGAGCGATCTGTTCTCGTTCACCATGTACGAGACGCTGATCCAGGATGCCGCCTACACCGACGACGTGAGCGCCGAGGAGCTGCAGGCCTGGAAGGACGACCACGGGCTGACGACCCTGGACGTCTGGACCGACGGTGCCGAGACCTGCATCGATCCCTTCTCGACCGGCAACCTGCCGGTGTTCGTGATCGTCGATGAGACCCTGGTGATCCAGGACCTGATCGCCAACGGCTACAACGCCACGGTCGAAGGCCAGGTCAAGGACGCCCTCGAGGGGCTCTAGGAGCCTGTCGCTCAGGGCGCAGCGGGCAACAGATCGGCGTAGATCGCGGCGTGGTCCTCGGCGGGACCGCAGGCTCCCCCCTCGAAGGGCACGAGCGTCATGCCCTCGATGAGTGTCAGCAGCTGGTCGATCAGGTCACCGACCATCAATCCCACCGCCAGCTCCAGCAGGTTGCCCAGCCCCTCGCCCTCGCTCCGGTCCGCCGGGACTTCGGCCGACAGCAGCGTGGCCGTCATGTCCGCGCCCCGCACGGACAACGTCTCGCCCTCCGCATCGACGCTGGCCTCGATCACCCCGTCGATAACGATCCGGTAGATGGGATCGGCGGCACCGTCCCCGTCAGTGTCCCCCGAGATGTCGACCATGAACCCGGGCAGCACGAACTCCAGCACGCCCTCGGGACCATGGGCCGGTCGGCCCACGGGAGAGACACTCGGGGCAGTGTCGATGGTGATCGGGGCGTCGTCGTCCAGCACCTCCTCCAGGGAGGGGAACATCGGCTTGAGCACCGCGGCCGTGAACGGCAGCGGCGTATCCATCGGCAGCTCGCCCTCGATGTGCTGATGCAGCAGACCTGACCCCATCAGGGCGATCCCGATGGCCGACAGGGCGTCGTCGTCCAGGACCACCCACGCGCCATAGGCCACATCGTGGGGAGTGGTCATCCCCACCAGCCCGGGCAGGGCGCCCTCGGTGGACACCCGCATCTCCGGCACGTCGCCGCCGCTCGGTCCCAGCGAGAGGCTCAGGTCCAGCACCGCGGCGATGCCCTCGGGATCGTGGGTCACACCGTCGAAGGCCAGTCCGACCATCACCGGCCCGAGCGGGAAGCCGTCTTCCAGGGTTCCGAGCGCCTGCTCGACGGCGCTCACGACCTGGTCCTGCAGCATCGAGGCGATGGCGTCCTCGAGGAAGCCGGGGATCAACCACAGCACCAGGTCCTCGATCCAGTCCCAGATGCCGGGGAAGTCGGTGGTCAGGTTGACCAGATCGACCGTCACGTCCGGCAGATCGACCACCAACGACCCTCCGGACGCCGAGAGGGTGGCCAACCCCTGGAGGTCCACCGCGTCGACGGTGACGGTGCCGGGATAGGTGCCCGCCCAGTCCGCGTCCACGGTCACGTCCATGACCACGTCCTGCAGCGCCGCGTCGACCCGGATCCCGTCCACGAGCGCGTCCATCTCCAGCGACAGCCCGCCGATGGTCGCGTCGTCCGCGGTCACGACGATCTGGGTGCCGACCCAGCTGTCGTCGTACAGGGGGTTGGACGACAGCAACATCGTGGCGATGGCGTCCGGGGTGAAGGTGGTCAGAACGAAGCTCTCGATCCCCTCCAGCCCCCGATCCGTCAGCCGCACCGCCAGCCCGTCGTCCACCGGCAAGCTGGCATCGGTGGGCACCCCGTGCAGGTAGGTTCGCCGGTCGCGGGCCCACCCGCCGCTGTCCACCGCCTCGGCCATGATTGCCGTGTAGGGATCGCCGTTGTGCAGCGGGATCTCGACCGAGAAGGTCTCGCCGTCCACCTCGGCGGCGTTGCCGTTGACCGTCACCACCGGGTGGTCGCCCGTGACCGTCCCGCTGACCACCACCGACTCCTCGAGTCCGATCTTGCCGTCCGCCGGGCTCTCGATGAGCAGAGTCAGATCGGGAATGCCGACCGAGTCGTCGTCGTCGTCGTCGTCCCAGCTGTCGTCGTCGTCGTCATCCGCGTCGGGGCGCTCCGGCTTGCAGCCGCCGCCCATGCCGACGATCAGCGCCACGATCATGCAGAGAAGAGTCCAGTATCGCGCCATGTCCAGCTCCCGGAGTCCGTCCGATCCGACCCGTCGAAGGCGCGGCAGTCAAGGTCAATCGGGCGTGCGTCGTCCTCCGGCGCCGCGATTGACCCGGGCTGGCGCCCGCCGGTAGCCTTCGCCGGCGACCCAGATCGTCCGGAGCTGCATCCACGACCACGGATTGGGGCTGGAGGGTGAGCTCGCCGGCAAGGAACGGTACACCCGGGAGGAACACCTGCTCGCCATGTTGGCCTGGGCCCACGCCGACCTGCGGTCCGCGGGCGTGGGTGCCGGCGGGCACCTCTGTGTCCAGGTCGAGCGGAACGGGCTCGCCGTCACGGCCGCCTTGCTGCGGGCCCGCTGAGGAATCAGCCCGACAGCGCCCGCTGGAACACGACACCGGCCCGCAGCACGGCCAGATCCTCCCCCGGCCGACCCACGATCTGCAGGCCCACCGGCAGTCCACCCACCTCCCCCATCGGCACCGACAGGGCGGGCTGGCCCGTGAGGTTGAACGGGCAGGTGAAGGCCAGGTAGCGGTGGGGATCGGGGGCGCCGTGGGGGGTCGCAGGCAGCGGCGTGGTGGGAGACACCAGCAGGTCCACGTCGGCGGCCACGCGGCCGAGAAGGGTCCTGATCTGGTCCCGGCGCGCCAGGGCGGCCAGCCGCCGCTCCGCGGCCCCCTCCCGCGAACCCCGGGCGAGATCACGGCGTACCTCGGCCCCGAACCCGTCCGGGCGGCTGGCGAGCCGCGGACGGTGGATTTCTGCGGCCTCCGGTCCGTAGATCCGAGCCAGCAGTCCGAGGCCCTCGGAAAGCTCGGGGATCGAGACCGGACGCAGCTGCGCGCCGTTCCGCTCCAGGATCCGCAGCGATTCCTCGAGGCAACGGCCGGTCCCGCCGTCAGCCTGGTCGCCGAAGCCCTCGAGCACGCCGATCCGGGGGGTGGCGCCCGGATCCCGGTCCCCGAGCTGCGGCGCATACAGCCCGAGCGGGACCAGCGCGTCGAGCAGGGCGACCGCGTCCAGGGTGGTGCGGGTGAGCAAGCCCACGTGGTCCAGCGAGGTGGAGAGTGGCAGCGTGCCCTCGGTGGGCAGCAGCCCGGCGGATGGCTTGAAGCCGACCACTCCGCACAGGGCGGCGGGGATGCGCACCGAGCCGCCGGTGTCCGTGCCCAGGGCCGCCGCCACGCTGCCGTCGGCCACCGCCGCCGCCGAACCCGAGCTCGAACCGCCGGCCCGGAATCCACGCCGCGCCGGGTTGTGGACGTTACCGTGATGGACGTTCTCGCCCGTCACGCCGTCTGCCAGCTCGTTCATGTTGCAACGGCCGACCACCACCGCCCCGGCGGCCCGCAGCGCGGCGACCACCGGGGCGTCGGACGTCGGGATGCGGTCGTCGTAGGCCTGGCAGCCCGCGGCGCAGACGGTGCCCGCCTCGTCGATGTTGTCCTTGACCGCCAGCGGGAGTCCGTGGAGGGCTCCGCGCGGGTCCGCGGCGTCGAGGTCCCGGGCCACGGAGCGCGAGGTGGTGGTGTGGACCTCGACGAAGGCGTTGTGCACGGGCTGCCGGGCCGCGATGGTCTCCAGGCTCGCCTCGACCACCTCCCGGGCGCGCACTGCGCCGCAGTTCAGCTCGTGGGCGAGGTCGACCAGGGTCGGGAATCCGTGCATCACGGCCAGGATTGTAGGATGTTCGGCCGATGGGATACACAGTGCCCGCGCTCACCTTCCGTTTCGACGCCGATCTGCTGGCGCACGCGGACGAGTGGATCGGCGAGGTGGACCGGGTCTTTCCGACAGCCGCCCTGGCCAGGGAACGTGATGGCCGACGACTGCTGACCATCGGCAGCATCGGGTCGCGGCTCGTGCCCTGGGGGATCGCCCTGCCGCTGGACCGGCCGCTTCCCGCGGTCGGGGCCCTGATCGTACTGCAGGGACGCGAGCTGGCGTTCCCGGGCGGTGGCGCCCCTCCCCTGCGCCTGTCCGGCGCTGGCGTCGATCTGGCGGTTCGGCCGGGGGCACTGTCCCACCGGGCGCTGCGCGGCCAGCTCGCCGCGCTGCCGGTCCCCACACCCGGCGAGGGGTCGTTGGCCGGCGGCGCGGGTGGACGGGTTCCGGCCCTCGTCGCCGCGCGGGTCGCGGAGGCGACGGTCACGGTGACCCGCAGCTTGTGCGGCCCGTCGCCCGACGATCTCCGCCCGCCCGTGCGCGCCCTGCTGGGCCTCGGCCCGGGCTCGACCCCCACGGGCGACGACGTGCTCATCGGACTGCTGGCCGCCGCGATCCGCTTCGCCGTCCCCGGCGGTCTCGCCCCCGCGGGCGTGGACGCGCTGCGCCGCGAGCTGGCGCAGGTCCCCGCCGACTCGACAACCGACGTGGCCCGCGAGATGATCGTCCACTCCTCCCGCGGCGCGTTCCCCGAGGACCTGGCCCGCTTCGTGGAGCTCCTCGGGGCACCGGGCCGGCCGCCAGCGGCGATCCACCGGGCCGCGGACGACCTGAGCGCGTTGGGTGGCAGCAGCGGCGCAGACATGCTCGGGGGGGTGCTGGCGCTCGCGGGCTCCGTGTCCGCGGGCGAGGAAAAGGCGGAACGATGATCGAACGGATCGCGGTGCGTCCCGGCGCCTACTTCGACTCGGCGTTCCTGATGCGGATCGCCCGCCAGCTCGAGGGCACCGCGGGGGTGAGCGAGGCCGTGCTGCTGATGGGCACGGAGATGAACCGCGACCTGCTGCGCCAGGCCGGTTTTGTTCGGGCCGACGTGGAGGGCGCCGGACCGATGGACCTGGTGATCGCGCTGCGCGCCGACGACGAAGACGCCGGCGACGCGGCCGAGGAACGGCTCCAGGCGCTGCTCGACGGAGACGACACGACCGCCAGCCAGGCGCAGGCCGCCACCGCCCCCGCGACCATCGGCGATGCCGTGGCCGCGGGGGGCGCCGACGCCGCGGAGACCGTGGTGTCGATCTCGGTTCCGGGAAGCTATGCGGCCCACGTGGCCCACCGGGCCCTGGACGAAGGCTGCCACGTCTTCCTGTTCTCGGACAACGTCTCCGTCGAGGACGAGATCGCGCTGAAGCGCCGCGGACGGGATGCCGGTCTGCTGGTGATGGGTCCGGACTGCGGCACGTCGATCCTGGCGGGGATCGGGTTGGGTTTCGCCAACCGGGTCACCCGGGGGCCGGTCGGGCTGGTCGGTCCGTCGGGCACCGGCATCCAGGAGCTCTGCTGTGGCCTCGATGCCGAGGGGATCGGCATCTCCCAGGCCCTGGGTACCGGCGGCAGGGACATGTCCGCGGCCGTGGGCGGGCCGATGACCGCGATGGGCATCGACCTGCTCGTCAGCGATCCGGAGACCGCGATCCTCGGGCTCGTGGCCAAGGCCCCCGCCGACGAGGTCGCCGACCGGATCCACGCCCAGCTCGCCGCGGCCGGCAAGCCGGCGGTGGTCCGCTACCTGGGTGCCCCCCCCCGCGGGGACGCCGACGGGATCTCCTACGCCGGTTCCCTCGACGAAGCCGTGGCGCTGCTGGCCTCCCTCGCCTGCGCAGGATCCGGGGCGACCGTGCCTCCCGGAGCCACGGAGATCCCCGATGAGTTCACCGGCGTGGGCGGGCGGTTGATCGGGCTGTTCGGCGGCGGATCGCTGGCGGCCGAGGCCCGCGAGCTGCTGCGGCGAAGAGGTGTCCGCGAGCGCGGAACCGAGGAGCCGTGGTTGCCCGGTTCCCCCCTCCCCGATGGCGGGCACCTGCTCCTCGACACCGGCGACGACGTGTACACCCGCGGGAGGCCGCACCCGATGGTGGATCAGACCGCCCGCCTCGAGCTGCTCACCGAGGCCATCCGCCATCCGGGCGTGGGTGTGGTGCTGCTGGACCTGGTGCTCGGCGACGGTGCCCACCCCGATCCGGCGCCGGAGATCGCCGCCACGGTGACCGCCGCCAAGGAGGCCCGCGGGGACGGTCATCCGCTGGTGATCTGTTCCGTGTCGGGAACCACGGGCGATCCGCAGGAGGTCGACGTGCAGGCGGAGATCCTGCGCGTCGGCGGCGTGGTCGTCCGGCGGACCGCGACCGCCGCGGCCCGGTTCGCGGCGCTGATGCTCACCGGTGACGACGAGGGGAGCGAGCGATGAGCCGCGAACAGGCGAGACGCCTCCTGGGCGGTCCCATCTCGGTGATCCACCTGGGCATCGACGCGGTGGTCGAGGGAGCCCGCGCCGCGGGTGCAACGGTGACGCCGGTCGCGTTCCAGCCCCCCGCGGGAGGGGACCCGGGCCGGATGGCGCAGCTGGCCGCCCTGGGCGGACGGCGGGAGATCATCGACGCAGCCAACGCCACCGCCCTCCAACGATTCCTGGCGGCAGAACCCCGGCTGGTCCGCGTCGGCGCGGCCCGCGACGAGGTGCCGGGGATGGACGAGGATCTCTTCCTGCACGCCGGCCCGCCCATCGACTGGGAGCGGATGTCCGGTCCCCTGCGGGGTGCGATCATCGGCGGTCTCCTGCTGGAGGGACGCGCCACTACCCCCGAGGAGGCCGCCGCGATGGCGGCCAGCGGGGCGGTCCGGTTCGAGCCGTGCCACGCCCACGGCGGGGTGGGGCCGATGGCGGGGCTGGTCACGCCGTCGATGCCCGTGTGGGTCGTCGAGGACGCCACCGAACCGTCGCGCCGCAGCTTCTGCACCCTCAACGAGGGACTGGGCAAGGTGCTGCGCTACGGCGCCTACGCCCCCGAGGTCATCGAACGACTGCGGTACATCGCCGACGAGCTGGGACCGGTGCTGGCCGACACCTTGAGGACCACCGGGCCCATCGATCTGAAGATGCTGACGGCCCAGGCGCTGCAGATGGGTGACGAGGGCCACAACCGCAACCGGGCCGGCACGTCGTTGCTGCTACGCGAGCTGGCCGCGGCGATGGCCCAGCTGGACCGGCCGGCGGCGGAGATCGGCCGCGCGCTGGCCTTCATCCACGCCAACGACCACTTCTACCTGAACCTGTCGATGCCGATGTGCAAGTGCATGCTGATGGCGGCCGAGGGTCTGCCCGGCGCGTCCATGGTCACGGTGATGGCCCGCAATGGCACCGACTTCGGCATCCAGCTGTCCAGCCTGCCCGGCCGCTGGTTCACAGGGCCGGCGCAGCAGGTGGATGGGCTGTACTTCCCCGGCTTCACCGCCGCGGACGCCAACCCGGACATCGGCGACAGTGCGATCACCGAGACCGCGGGTCTGGGCGGTTTTGCGATGGCGGCCTCCCCGGCCATCGTCCAGTTCGTCGGCGGCACCGTCGCCGACGCCCTGGCCACCAGCCGGCGCATGCGCCGCATCGCCATCGGCCGCAACCCGGTCTGGGCGATCCCGACCCTGGACTTCGCCGGCACCGCCACAGGCATCGACCTGCGCCGGGTCCAGGAGCTGACCCAGCTACCGACCATCAACACGGGCGTCGCCCACCGGGAGCCCGGCGTGGGCCAGGTGGGCGCCGGACTGGTGAGCCCCCCCTGGAGCTGCTTCCACGACGCCCTCGACGCGTTCGTCGACCACTGCGAGACACTGCCCGACCACGGGTGAAGGAGACCCCCATGAAGCCCATCGACCTGTCGATCCCCCTGGGCATCGGTACCCCGGCCTGGCCGACGTACGAGCCCCTGCAGATGAAGTACTTCAAGCGGCTCGCGCCCAACGGGGCCAACGGCCAGCTGCTGACCCACTCCAACCACGTGGGCACCCACCTGGACGGGGAGATCCACTTCTTCTCGCCCGGCCGCGACATCGCGTCGCTGCCCCTGGACTACCTCATGCACGATGGGGTGATCGTCGACCTGTCCGACGTGGCCGGCGAGTACGACATCTACACCTCGGAGATGGTCGAGGACCGGGTGGAGGTGCGCGACGGCGACATCCTGATCATCCACACCGGCTACCACCACCACGGCTGGGACCAGCCCGCCGCCGACGAGGTGGCCTACATGGTCAAGCACCCGGGGCCGGACCGGGAGTTCGCCGAGTGGGCCAAGGCCAAGAAGCTGCGCTGGATCGGCGTGGACTGCGGCTCCGCCGATCATCCGATGAACACCATCATCCGCGACTGGATGCCGCGCCAGGCGCGGGAGGCCGACGCCCATTTCCAGGCCAAGTACGGCATGCCGCTGGCCGAGTTCTTCGACGACTCCAAGTACCAGCTGATGCACCTGGAGATGTTCGACCACCAGATCGTCCACGCCGAGTGCCTGGGCGGCGACATCGACCTGCTGCTCAACCGCCGTGCGACCATCGGCGCCTTCCCGTGGCGGCTGGTGGACGGCGAGTCCTGTATCTGCCGGATCCTGGCCTTCGTCGACGACGACGAGCACGCCGAGCTGATGGCCAAGAAGGAGCAGGCCAAGCTCACCAAGCACGGGGACATCGCCGGTGTTCTCAACGACTGGCTACACGCCGAGGGGCGCGCTCGCGCGGGCACATCCGGCGCCAGATAGGCGTCGACTCGCACGCGCTGGATTGCTAGGTCTATAGATGCGGATGAGTTCCCGACAGGCCGAGGTGTCCCTTCAGCACGCCGACCGCGACGCGCCCGCGGTGGGCCGCTCCGTGCGCCGTCAGGACGGCGAGGAGAAAGTCACCGGCCAGGCGCGCTTCCTCGACGACCTGCCCTTCCGCGGGTTGCTGCACGCCGCCATCCACCGCTCCATCCGGCCCCACGCCCGGGTGCTGCGGGTGGACGCCCGCGCCGCGGGCGCGATCGACGGGGTGTGGGATGTGATCGCGGGGGACCGGATCGACCACCGCATCGGCGGCGTGATCCGCGACCATCAGGTGCTGGCCACCGACCGGGTGCGGTTCGTGGGCGAGCCCGTGGCGGTGGTCCTGGCCGAGGACGCGAACATCGCCCGCCAGGGCGCCGACGCCGTCGCCGTGCTGTACGAGGACCTGCCGGCGGCGGTGACCGTCGGGCAGGCGCTGGCCGACGACGCGCCGATCGTCCATCCCCGGCTCGCCGACTACGAGATCCTGCCGGGCTACCACCCGGAGCCGGGCTCGAACGTCTACCACCGCTACCACACGGAGAAGGGGGATGCGGACACCGCCCTCGCGGGCGCCGCCCACGTGATCGAGGGGAGCTACACCTTCCCCCACATCGCCCACGTGCAGCTCGAGCCCCACGGCGCAGTGGCCCAGTGGCGCTCCCCGCGGGAGGTCACGATCTGGTGCACTTCCCAGTCCCCGTACCACGTGCGGGAGGTGGTCGCGGGCATGTTCGGTCTGCCGCTCAACGGCGTGCAGGTGGTGGTGCCGTACCTCGGGGGCGGTTTCGGGGGCAAGTCGGACACGACGGTCGAGCCGCTGGTCGCCGCTGCCGCCCGCCGCGTCATCGGACGGCCGGTCAAGCTGGTGCTCGACCGCGAAGAGATGTTCGCCGGTTCGGTGCTCGGCCGGGGCTGTCGCTCCCGGATCCGCACCGGTCACGACACGGACGGTCGGCTGCTCGCCGCGACCATCGAGCTGGCCTTCAGCTGCGGCGCTTACGGGGAGTACGGGATCAACGTCGTCGAGGGCGCGGGGCACGTGGCGACGGGGCCGTACCGGGTCGACGACCTGCGCATCGACAGCCTGGCGGTGTACACAAACACCCCCTTCATCGGCGCCTTCCGTGGTTACGGTCACCCCGAGGTGCACTGGGGCATGGAGCGCCACCTCGACCGGGTCGCCGAGCGCCTCGAGCTGGATCCCTCGGCCCTGCGACGGGCCAACCTGCTCCGCCCCGGCGACCACCACGCCACCGGGCAGCGGGTCGAGGAGGACCACGGCGATCTGCGGGGCTGTTTCGACGCGGTGGCGGCGCGGCTCGCCGAGGCCGACCGGACGCCGTCCGCGCCCGGCCGGACGCGTGGAGTCGCCCTGAGCCCGCTGATGAAGGCCCCGGTGATGGCGACCCACGCCTCGTCGGCAGCCATGCTCAAACTCAACGGCGACGGCTCGGTGGACCTGGCGGTCAGCGGCACCGAGATGGGGCAGGGCGCCTGGACGGCGTTGGCCCAGATCGCGGCGGACGCCCTGGGGATGCCCGTGGAGCGAATCCGCACGGCGCGCGCCATCGACACCTCCACCTCGCCCTACGAGTGGCAGACCGTGGGTTCGACGACCACCTGGAAGGTCGGCCAGGCGATCCTCGCCGCGGCCGAAGACCTGCTCCAGCGGCTCCGGGGCAACGCCGCGGCGGCCCTCGACGCGCCCGCGGAGCGGATCGTCCACGACGGCGACACGCTGTGGGATCGGAACGACCCCGAGCGACGGGTCCCCATCGCCCAGGTGGCGCTCAACGCCGTGCACCCGGATGGCCGCGCCGAGGGGGGGCCGGCGGCCGGCTACGGCAGCTTCACCCCCCACGGTCTGACCCGACCCGACGATCGGGGAAAGGGGAACCTCGCGGCCGAGTGGACCTTCGGCTGTCACGGCGCGCTGGTGGAGGTCGACACCGGCACGGGGGAGACGCGCGTCCTGCGGCTGATCACCGCCCTGGACGTGGGCACGGTCGTCAATCCGCTCATGGCCCGGGGACAGGTACTGGGCGCGGTCGCCCAGGGGATCGGCGCTGCGTTGATGGAACGGATCGTCTACGGCGCCGACGGCCAGATCCGAAATGCGAGCCTGACCGACTACAAGATCCCGACTCCGGAGGACCTGGCGGACACCGAGCTGGAGGTGCTCTTCCTGGAGACCCCGTTCGCCGACGGCCCCTTCGGAGCCCGCTGCATCGGCGAACACGGGCTGGTGTCCGTGGCTCCGGCCATCGCCAACGCGGTGCGAGACGCGACCGGCTGCCAGCTGGACGACCTGCCCCTGGACGCGGAGACCGTACGGGCCGCCCTCGACGGACGGACGGCCGACCGGGGGCCCCACAACCGGCTGTCGCCACCCATGCCCCGCCGGCCGGGCCCGGTCTATCGATACCTGCGGCCCGACGACCTGGACGAGGCCTGCGCGGCCCTGGCGGACGATCCCGACGCCGTCGCCCTGGCCGGCGGGACCGATCTGCTGGTCGAGATGCGTTCACGGGCGGTGGAGCCGACCCTGGTCGTCGATCTCAAGCGCCTCGAACGCCTCAGGGGGATCAGCCGCGAGAACGGCGAGTTGTGGATCGGGGCGCTGACCACCGTCACCGAACTCCTCTACGCGCCACAGCTCGACGGCGGTCTGGCCTGCCTGGCGGACGCGGCCCGGGTCTTCGCCTGCGCCGAGATCCGCCACCGGGCGACCCTGGGCGGCAACCTGGCCAACGCCTCGCCCGGCGCCGAATTCTGCGTGCCGCTGGTGGCACTGGGCGCCCGGGTGCATCTGCACGGACCGGAGGGCGCGGCCCGGAGCCTGCCCATCGGCGAATTCCTGCTGGGCGCCAGACGCACCGCGCTGGCCGCAGGTGAGCTGGTGACCGGCGTGAGCGTCCCGGTGGACGGGGGTGGCCTGCGCAGCGCCTACCGTCGGCGCTCCCGGACCCGCGGAATGGACCTGGCGGCCGTGTCGCTGGCGGTGGTGATGCGCGACAGCGACCGGCCGGGCCGGCGGCGGATCCAGCTCAGCATGGGCGCCGTCGAGGCGGTGCCGCCGCGGGCGGAGGCGGCCGAGAGGCTGCTGTCGAGGCGGCCGCTGGACCGGTCCGCCATCGCGGAGGCAGGGCGAGCGCTGGTGGAGGGGATCGCGCCGAGGACCGGCAGCCTGCGGGCCGAGCCGGCCTACAAGTCGGCCGTGCTGCCCGTGCTGCTGCAACGAATACTGGTGGACCTGGGGTTGGTGGAGGAGTCGCCATGAGCGAGAAGATCCGGGTGCGGATCAACGGCCGACCGAAGCGCTTCGACGCGCGGGCGCCACGCACCCTGTTGCAACTGCTTCGGGACGAGGTGGGGCTGACGGGGACCAAGGAGGGCTGTGGCACCGGCGAGTGTGGCGCCTGCACCGTGTTGCTGGACGGTCTGCCCGTGCGCAGCTGCCTGGTGCTGGCCCAGGAGGTGGACGGCGCCGAGGTACTGACGATCGAGGGGCTTGCCCGTGACGGGGTCCTGACGCCCCTCCAGGACGCGTTCATCGAGACCGGGGCGGTGCAGTGCGGATATTGCGCCCCCGGCTTCCTGCTGGCCGCACACGCATTGCTGGAGCGCCACCCCTCCCCCACCCGGGAGCAGATCCTGGACGCTTACGGTGGTCACCTGTGCCGGTGCACCGGTTACGAGGCCCTGTTCCAGGCGGTGGAGCTGGCCTCCCGCCGCGGCACCGAGAGCGCCGCAGGTAGCGGCTGAGACGAGAACCCGACGAGGAGATTCCCATGGCACTGGACCTGATCGTGCGCGGTGGACGGCTGCGCGGGCGGGAGGACGACGGGCCCCTGGATCTGGGGGTGAAGGACGGGCGGATCGCCCGCGTGGCGCCGCGGATCGCGGACGAGGGCCCCGAAATCGACGCCGGCGGCAAGCTGGTCGCGCCGACGTTCATCGATCCCCACGTCCACCTGGACAAGGCGCTGATCACCGAGACCGTGCGGGACAATGTCACCGGCACCCTGACCGAGGCCATCGAGATCATCTGGGAGCGCAAGCGGCGCTACGATCCCGACGAGATCCTGGCCCGCGCCAACCGGGTCATCCGCTGGGCGGTGCGCCACGGCACCACCGCCCTGCGCAGCCACGCGGACGTGGACACCATCGGCGGACTCGTGCCCATCGAGGCGCTGCTGGAGCTCCAGGACCAGGCTGGCCACCTGGTCGACCTCCAGGTGGTGGCCTTCCCCCAAGAGGGGATCCTGCAGGACCCGGGCTCCGCCGAGCTGATGCGCCGCGCGATGGAACTGGGCGCGGACGCGGTCGGCGGCATGCCGTACAACGAGCGCACCCCCGAGGACTCCCGCGCCCACATCGAGTTCTGCTTCGACCTGGCCCGGGAGTTCGATGCCGACGTGGATATGCACGTGGACGAGACCGACGACCCGGGTGCGCGCACCCTGGCGATGCTGGCCGACGCCACCGTCCGCCACGGCTGGGAGGGCCGGGTGACCGCGGCCCACACCTGTGCGCTGGCGGCCTACCCCGATCCCTACGCTGCCAAGGTCATCGGCCTGGTGAAGCGCGCCGGGATCCACATGATCACGAACCCGGCGACCAACCTCATGCTCCAGGGCCGCTACGACCGGCAGCCCATCCGCCGGGGTATCACCCGGGTGAAAGAGCTGATGGCCGCCGGGGTCAACGTGGGGTACGGACAGGACTGCCTGCGGGACACCTTCTATCCCACCTTCGGCCAGGCCGACCTGCTGGAGGTGGGCCTGATCACCGCCCACGCGGCCCAGCTGTCGACGCCATCGGAGGTCGACGCCCTGTTCGAGATGCCCACGGTCAACGGCGCCGCGATCATGCGGCTGGACGACTACGGGTTGACCGAGGGTTGCCGCGCGAGCTTCAACGTCCTGGACTGCCCGGACGTCCAGGAGGCGTTCCGCACGCGACCGGACCGGATCGTGTTCCGGGACGGAAAGAAGATCGCCGAGACCCGGACCGAGTCGGCGCTGTACGAGTAGGAGCTACAGCGGCAGGCTGTCGAGGATGCCGGCGGCGATGTCGCCGAACTCCTCGCGGCGGGAGTTGGGGCCGTAGACCAGCACCATGCCCGCGCCGCGATTCGTGTCCAGCATCTCGAGCTGGAAGGCGACGGTGAAGCCGTTGTAGGAGCCGAAGCCCTTGAACCGCAGGGTCACCCCGTCACCGGGGCGCTCGGGGTCCTTGACCACCTTGATCTCGAAGTGCCTGGCCAGCAGCGCCCGCACCGAGTCCTTGGTGTAGCCCACCTCATCGACGGAGTCGGCGGCGAGCGCGTCGACGAGGATGACCACCCCGTCGACGGTCGACAGCTTGACCTGCCCGTTGGTCGAGGTCCGCACCTCGTACCCCTCGGGCGGCACCATCGCGCCGAGCATGGTCTCGATCTCTTCGGTGGCCTCCATCTTGGGGCGCATGTCCCTCTTCTTGGACTCCACCTTCGGCGGCGCGATGCCCATCAGCACGAAGGCTGTCAGGCTGCACAGGATGACCGCGAACAGCTGTCGGGTTCTCATCCTTGACTCCCCTCGGGGCGAGTTTTCTACCTCGTCCCGGCCGAAGATTGCAAGGTTATTGTAAAGAACTTGCGGCCAACCTTCACTAAGTTCCGGCAAACCGTCGGATCAAGTGCCGAGGATTCGGCGAAGAAACCGAGCCGCGACATCGGGGGCGAGCTCGGCTGCGGAAGGCGCGGCCCCCGCCAGCCGGGCGACCGACGAGATCTCGCCATCGGCGCGGCGGATCCCGCAGGGCACGATCAGGTCGTACGCAGTCAGATCGGGATCCAGGTTCAGCGCAAATCCGTGGATCGAGATCAGCCGCCGTATGTGCACGCCGACGGCGCCGATCTTGGCCCGGCCGACCCACACCCCGGGGTACCCCTGGCGGCGGCCGGCCCCAAGGCCCAGATCGCTGGCCACGTCGGCCATCGCCCCCTCCATGTGGGCGACGAATGTCGGCACGTCCAGGCCGAAGCGCGGCAGGGGCAGGATGGGGTAGCCGACCAGCTGGCCGGGGCCGTGGTAGGTCGCCTGCCCCCCCCGCTCGACCCGCACGACATCGATCCCCTGGGCGGCCAACAGATCGGCCGGGGCGATCAGCGCGTCATCGCCCGCCCGACGGCCCAGCGTGACCACCGGTTCGTGCTCCACCATCAGCAGGGTCGGCCGACCCCTCCCCGCCAGCAACTCGTCCCGCAGCTGCAATTGCAGCGAATGGACATCTGCGTAGGGACGCCGCCCCAGCCATTCCCAGTGGATCTCCCGGGATCCGGACACGCGAGGGGGCCTACCTGCCCTCGGTGTAGATCCGGCTGGCTCGGTAGCGGGCGAGGACGGTCTCCAGCAGGACGGAGAGGGCGGCGGTTGCGGGCACCGCCAGCAGGATGCCCATGAAGCCGAACAGGGCACCGCCGATGAACAACGACAAGATCACCACCATCGGGTGCAGTCCCACGCTCTCGCCCACGATCTTGGGGGTCAGGAGGGTGCCCTCGAGCAGCTGGACCACGCCAAAGGTTCCCACCACGCCCAGGAGGTGCCAGTCGATGCCGAACTTGAGCAGGCAGAGGACCGCGCCCAGGATCACCCCGACGATGGTGCCCAGGTAGGGGATGATGAACAGCGCCCCCGAGAGCACCCCGACCAGCAGCGCCATGTCGATACGACCGAAGGCGATCAGGCCGACGGAGTACAGCACCGCCAGGATCGTGCACAGGGTCAGCTGCCCCCGGATGAACTGCCCCATCTTGGTGTCGATCGCCCGGGCGTGTTTGCTGACCAGGGGCTGCCAGGTCACCGGCACCAGGTTGAAGACCCAGGCCACCATGCGGTCGAAGTCCCGCAGGAAGTAGAAGGTGTACACCGGGATCATCAACACGTTGGCCAGCCCCAGCACGAAGGCCAGGGTGCTGGATGCGGCCCAGGCCGCGACCCGCTTGAGGGGGTCGAGCTGTTCGGTGTCCACGTCGCGCAGCAGCTGGGGCCAGGTGTCCCGCAGCGAGCTGAGGTCGAGGGTGACCTTGGTACCCATCTTCTCGTTGGCGTAGTCGACCCAGCCCTCGATGTTCGCGGCGTACCCCGACAGGTTGGCGGACAGCCCGGCGACCTCGTTGACCACGTAGGGGATCAGCAGCAAGACCGCCAGGACCGCGGTGATCGTGCCCAGGACCAGGCAGGCGAAGATCGCGGGACTGCGTTTCCAGCCGCGGGCCTCGAAGCGGTCGATCAGCGGATCCATCAGGTAGGCCAGGATCAGCGCCACGGCCAGGCCCACGAGGGCTGAACGCAGCGCGTACAGCAAGAGGAACGACACCGCGCCAGCGATCACCGCCAGCACGACCCGCATCGCGATCTCGCGGCTCGACAGCCGCTGTCCCCAGCGCATCGATCCCGGCGTCGCCTTGGGCGCGTCGGCGCCCCGGTGCCTCGTCCGAACCAGATGTGAACCCATGGTCCGCTCTCCCCGTTCTCTGCCTGTCGCCTGACGCCTGACGCCTGACGCCTACCTATACTTGACCACCCGTCCCTCGAACAGACGATTGATCCCGTCGCGCAGGTCGTCGGTGGCCGCCACCTGGATCGCGTCGGGCAGGTTCACGTCGATGGTGGCCTCGCCGCCGACGGTCAACCGCAGGCCGGTCTTGCAGGGACCCGGGCAGGCCTCGAGCAACGTCCGCAGCTTGTCCAGGCTTCCCTCGTCCACCCGCTCCGCGGCCAGGTGGAGCCACATCTGACGCGTCCCCTCCTGGCGCACGGTCTCCAGCAGCCGCGCCTTGTCGCCGAGCAGCTCCACCGAGCCATCGAGCCCCCGCGACGCCCGTCCCTCGACCAGCAGGGGCACGTCCTCGACCAGGGCGTCGCCATACTCCCGGTTGGCCTTGGCAAAGAACTTGATCGCCACGCCCCCGACCATGTCCTCCAGCCTCGCCAGCGTCCACGGATCACCCTTGCGGTTGAGCTTGCGCTGCACCCCGCTGAGGGTGCCGGCGATGGCCACGTCGGCGCCGTCTTTGCACTGCTGCAGGCTGGTCGTGTCCTGGTTGGCGAAACGAGCCACCTCCTCGGAGTAGGCGTCCATCGGGTGGCCGGAGATGAAGAACCCGAGGGCCTCCTTCTCGTTGGCCAGCCGCTCCTTCTCCGGCCACTCCTCCAGGTCCGGGATCTGCACGCCGGCGGCCGGCTGGCCGCCGAACAAGCTCTCCTGGCCGATGGCCTTATCCTGGGCGGTCCGCGAGGCGGTCTCCACCAGGGCGTCGAGGCAGGCGAACAGCGAACAGCGGGTGTGCCCCAGCGAGTCGAAGGCGCCGCACTTGATCAGGCTCTCGAACACCCGCTTGTTGACCCGCTTGGGGTCCACGCTCTCCAGGAACTGGTCGACGCTCTCGTAGCGCCCGACCTGCTCGCGCCCCTCGATGATCGACCCGACGGCCGTGTCGCCCACGTTCTTGACCGCCGACAGCCCGAAGCGGATGCCGTCGTCCACCACGGTGAAGCCCCACAGGCTCTGGTTCACGTCAGGCGGCAGCACGCGGATCTCGTGCTTGCGGGCGTCGTCGATGTACAGCAGCACCTTGTCGGTGTTGCTGCGCTCGATGGTCAGCAGCGAGGCGTAGAACTCCTGGGTGTGGTGGGCCTTGAGGTAGGCGGTCTGGTAGGCGATCAGGGCGTAGGCCGCGGAGTGGGACTTGTTGAAGCCGTACTTGGCGAACTCCGCCAGCAGATCGAAGACCTCCTCGGCCTTCCTGCCCTCCACCTGCCGCTCGCCGGCGCCCTCGACGAAGCCGACCCGGTGCTTCTCCATCTCCGCGACGATCTTCTTGCCCATCGCGCGCCGCAGCTGATCGGCCATGCCCAGGCTGTAGCCGGCCATCTGCTGAGCGATCTGCATCACCTGCTCCTGGTACACGATGATGCCGTAGGTGTTGCGCAGCAGATTCTTGATCCCCGCGTGGGGGTACTCCACCCGGGCGCGCCCGTTCTTGCGCTCCACGTACTGGGTGTGCATCCCCATGCCCATCGGGCCGGGGCGGTACAGCGCGACCGCGGCGATGATGTCCTCGAACGACGACGGCCGCATGGTCGAGACCAGCTCCCGCATGCCCGACGATTCGAGCTGGAACACACCCAGGGTGTCGCCGCGGCTGAGCAGCTGGAAGGTCGTCTCGTCCTCCAGCTCGATCTCGTTGAACGCCAGGAAGGTGGTCTCGGTCTTGCCGCGGGCGCGGGCGATGCGCAGCGCCTCGTTGATCTGGGTCAGGGTCTTGAGGCCGAGGAAGTCGAACTTGATCAGCCCGATCTTCTCGGCGTACTTCATGTCGAACTGGGTGGTGACCGTGTTGGTGACCACCGACAGCGGCAGGTACTCGTTCAGGTCGCGGTCGGAGATCACCAGCCCGGCGGCGTGGACCCCGGCGTTGCGGCAGTTGCCCTCCAGGTGGCGGGCGATGGCCAGCAGCTTGTCGACCCGCGGGTCCTTGCGGGCGGCGTCCCGCAGCTTGGGCTCGACCTTGATCGCCTCGTCCAGGGTGATCCCCAGCTGATCCGGGATCATCTTGGCGATGGTGTCCACCTCGCCGTAGGTCAGCCCCATCACCCGGCCAACGTCGCGGATCACTGCCTTGGCCAGCATCTTGCCGAAGGTGATGATCTGGCAGACCCGGTCCCGGCCCCCGTAGGCCTCGTTGACGTACCGGATCACCTCCTCGCGCCGGTCCCGGCAGAAGTCGATGTCCACGTCCGGCATCGAGATCCGCTCGGGATTGAGGAAGCGCTCGAACAGCAGATCGAACCGGATCGGATCGATCTCGGTGATGCGCAGGCTGTACAGCACCAGCGAGCCAGCGCCCGAGCCACGGCCGGGGCCCACCGGGATGTCGTTCTCCTTGGAGTACGCGACGAAGTCGTGGACGATCAGGAAGTAGGACGAGAATCCCATCCCATCGATGATCCCCAGCTCCTCCTCCAGCCGCGCCCGGTAGACGGGCTCCGCCTCGGCGAACTCCTTGTCGCCGAGTCGCTGCCGGACGGTCACCAGCCGCGCCTCGAGTCCCTCGCCCGCGATGCGGGCCAGCTCCACGGAGGGATCCTGCCCCTCGGTGCCGGGGCGCACCGGGAAGTGGTACCGGGGGTTGTCCGCGAAGGCGAACTGGCACCGCTCGGCGATGTCGACCGTGGCCGTGAGCGCCTCGGGGTCGTCGGGGAACAGGGCCCACATCTGCTCGGGGCTCTTGAGATAGAACTGGTCGCTGGGGAAGCGGAAACGGCCCACATCCCCCAGGGTCTGCTGGCCGCCCAGACAGAGCAGCGCCTCGTGGGGGTGGGCGTCCCCCTGCCTCAGGTAGTGGGCGTGGTTGCTGGCCACCAGCGGCACGCCGATCTCGGCCGCCACCTCGCGGACGCCGGCGTTGCACGCCCGCTGCCCCTCCCAGCCCAGGTCCTGCAACTCCAGATAGGCCCGGCCCTCGCCGAAGGTGCGGGCCAGGTAGCGGGCCGCGTCCAGGGCCTCGTCCCGCTGGCCCCGCTGGACCAGCGCCGACACCTCGCCGCGCATCGAGCTGCTGATGGCGATCAGCCCGTCGCAGTGCTCGGAGAGCAGCTCGTGGTCGATGCGGGGCACGTGGTAGAAGCCCTCGAAGTAACCACGGGTCAGCAGGACGCAGAGGTTTCGGTAGCCGATCTCGTCCTGGATCAGCAGCTGCAGGTGGAAGTTGTCTCGGCGCTTTCCCTGTCGCACCGTGCGGCCGTAGGGCGACAGATAGACCTCGGCGCCGAAGACCGGCTTCACCCCGGCGCCGCGGGCCACGGCCTGGAACTCGACCGCCCCGTACATGTTGGTCTGATCGGTGATTGCCACCGCGCCCATGCCCAGTTCGGCGACCCGCTCCACCAGCGGTCCGCTCTTGATCAGCGACTGGAGCAGCGAGTACTGGGTGTGCAGGTGGAGGTGGACGAACGGGGTTTCGCTCATGGATTCGGTCCTGGCGCGGGGGTTGCCGGAGCCTCGGTTCTGTCACCCAGGCCGGAGGGTGTCAACGGGAGGGCACGCCATCCGTTGACTCGCCCCCCCAAAGCGCGCTACCAAGGACCATCATGCGGTGTCGAAATCTGCTCTTGCTGCCTGTCGTCGCCTCCCTGTTGCTGGCCGCCGTCCCGGCGGAGGCCAAGGACCTTCGGGGGCGCTTCGCCTTCGGGTTCAACAACCAACTGAGTCCCGTCACCGGGGCGTCGATCAAATACACCTTCCCGGCGAAAGAGCCGACGGTGAACATCGCGATCCAGGGAATCGCAGGGATCGCGCTGTTCAACGCGCGCGCGCTGAACGACAAGTTCTTCGCCGGCTTCCGGATGCTGTTCACCTTCATCGCCGAGGACAACCTCAACGTCTACGCTGGCGGTGGTGCCGGGTACGCGGGGTTCGACGACGGCTCCCGGGCGGTCCGCGCCCAGCCGGTGGTGGGCGTCGAGTTCTTCTTCTTCGGGCTCGAGAACCTGGGGTTCTCCACCGAGTTCGGCGTCAACGTCGACATCGGCATCGCGCCGAAGTCGGGGATCGACGTCTCGACCACCAGCGGCTCCTTCGCCGCGGTGGGGGTCCACTATTACTTCTGATCCACCGCCCTCGCGTCCCCGAGCGCTGGCCCTGGACGTGGGGAAACGGCGCATCGGTCTGGCGGCCAGCGACCCGTCCGGATCGATGGCGTTGCCCCTCGAGGTCTGCATCCGCAGCTCCCCGCGGGCGGACCTGGACCACATCCTGGCACGGCTGGAGGAGCGCGGAGTGGGCGTGGTCGTGGTGGGGATCCCGGTGCGGGAGGACGGCTCCGAGGGACGCATCGCCAAGGACGCCCGATTCCTCGGCAGCAAGCTCGCGGCGCTGCGCCCCGGGCTGCGGGTGGAGTACGCGGACGAGGCCTACACCACCGTCGAGGCGGAGGAGCGGCTGCGGGAGCGGGGGCTGGACGCCCGCGCCCAGCGACCGATCATCGACTCGGTGGCGGCCCAGGTGCTGCTGGAGGGTTGGCTCGCCCGGGCCTCCGAAAACCCTGGCGGCGCGGGCGGATCGGCTGCAGATTAGTACCTCCTGCGGTCCTGGGCTACGATAGGCACCCCCCGTGAATCACCACCGAGCCGCCTGCGCCCTCCTGCTGACCGTGGCCACCGTCGCGCTCGCGGGCAGCGCGACCGCGTACGACCCCAGCCTGCGCTGGCGCACGATCCAGACCGAACACTTCAACATCCACTACCACCAGGGCGAGACCCTGCTGGCCTACAAGGGCGCGCGAGTGTTCGAGGAGGTCTACTCGCTGCTGACCGTGGAGCTGGAACGGGAGCTCCACCGGCAGCGGATGGACGTGGTCATCGTCGACTCCACCGACGACGCCAACGGCTACGCCCTCTCCCAGCCTTACCCGGCGGTGGTGCTGTTCGCCACCGCACCGATGGCCCGCGAGTCGCTTCAGGGCTACGACGACTGGCTCTGGGCGATCTTCGTCCACGAGTACACCCACATCCTGCACATCGACACCACCGAGGGAATCAACCGGGTCTGGCGGACGATGTTCGGCGGCTGGTTCAAGCCCAACCGGTTGCTGCCTGGCTGGATGATCGAGGGGTTCGCGGTCTACAACGAGTCCATCTACACCGGCGGCGGCCGCAACCGATCCGCCTGGGCCGACATGCTGGTGCGGATGTCGGTGCTGGAGAACCGCTTCCCGGACCTGGGCCAGGCCGACGGCTACATCGACGACTGGCCGGGCGGGTACCTGCGCTACATCTGGGGTGGCCGGTTCCACGGCTGGGTCGCCGACCAGTACGGCCACGGCATCTGGACCGAGATGAACCACCGCGCCGCGGCCCAGGTGTTCCCCTTCGTGGTCCCGGCGAACAAGGTGTTCGAGCGGCCGCTGACCGAGCTGTGGAAGGACTGGGAGGCGGACCTGGAGCTCGAGTACCGGGGGTTGCAGCGCGAGCTGATGCTCCAGGGGCTGACGGACGTCGAACTGCTGACCCCCAAGCCGGACTTCGGGGCCTCGCCCGAGATCGCGCGGGAGGGCGACTGGGTCTACCACTCGTTGCGGCGCTACCGCGGACCGTCGACGATCCGCCGGATGCGGCCCGACGGCAGCGAGGCCGAGGTCCTGACCCGCCACTGGAACCCCCAGGGGCTGACGGTCTCGACGGACGGGGCGACCCTGTACTTCGGCGCCATGCGCCCCCACGGCCTGTACAACGACTACTACGATCTCTATCGCTTCGACGTGGAAGGCAAGCGCCCCTGGCGCCGGCAACGGCTGACCCACGGGGCGCGGGCGCGGGACCCGGATCTGCACCCGGACGGCGACCGGCTGGTGTGCGTGGTCAACGGGCTGGCCAACAACGACCTGGCGATCTGGAGCGAAGAGGGCGGCCTGCGGCGGATCACCGCCACCGACGACTACACCCAGTTCTCCGATCCCGCCTGGTCCCCGGATGGCACCCGGATCGCGGTCAGCGCCTGGCAGACCGGCGGGTACCGGGACATCCTGCTGTTCGACGAGGAAGGTCGCCAGCTGGAGCGGATCACCGCGGACCGGGCCATCGACAACGAACCCACCTGGTCCCCGGACGGCGCGTACCTGCTGTTCTCCAGCGACCGCTCCGGCATCTACGAGATCTACGCCCACCGGCTGGCGGACGGGGCGCTGCTGCGGGTCACCCGGGTGGTCGCGGGCGCGTTCCACCCGACGGTCTCGGCGGACGGCCAATGGCTGTTCTTCGAGGGCTACACCAGCTGGGGAACGGACATCCGGCGGACGCCCTACCAACCGGATGCCTGGGAGCGTTTCGAGGACGCGCCGCCGCCCTCCCCCTCCGAGACCCTGCCCCTTCCGCCGGAGCTCGAGCAGGCCCACGTGTCGCGGCGCTACAACCCGGCACCGAGCATGGTGCCCCAGTACTGGCGGCCCATCGTCGAGAA
This sequence comes from uncultured Rickettsiales bacterium, assembly GCA_964436045.1. Lineage (GTDB taxonomy): Bacteria > Myxococcota_A > UBA796 > UBA9615 > CAYRNR01 > CAYTBN01. Next base: position 125,328 of record CAYTBN010000004.1, read on the forward strand.
GCACGACGACGCCAGCTGGACCGACTGGACCCTCGGCGGGCGGACCGGCGGCCGGGACATCCTGCGGATGCACGAGTGGAGCGCGGAGGCGGCCTATCGGACCGGCCAGCGTTTCCTCTCCTGGTCGCTGGCCTACGAGCTGACCGCCCTGCGTCCCAACATCCGCGTCGGCTACTACAACTACAGCCTCAGCCGCGGTCGGATCTGGCTCGACCACAACCACCAGCCTGCCCCCGGCGGCGCGGGCATGGACGGGATCTATCTGGGCGAGGACGTCTACATGGAGCGGCGCGACCGGGCGTACCTGCGGGTCAGCCTGCCGCTGCACGCCCGCCACAGCGTCTGGGCCCGCTACGAGTTCGACTGGCATTCGACCCTGTCGGAGATCCCCGAGCCCGCGTACGCGCCCCTGCTCCCGGGCGTGGGCAGCTATTCGAACCTGCAGCTGGGCTACGGCTTCTCCCAGACGCGGGGTTATCGCTTCTCCGTCAGCCGCGAGGCGGGTTTCCAGGGCGGTATCAAGGCCCAGCTGGTCTATCCCTGGCTGGGCGCAGCCGCCACGGACTGGACCGGGGAACCGGTGATCCAGTCCCGCACGGTGGTCAGCGCCGAGATGCGCGCATACCTGTCGATGCCGTGGTGGCGGAACCACGTGCTGGCGCTGCGCGGCGCGGGCGGAACCACCTTCGGCCAGCCCCTTGAGACCGGCTCGTTCCGCCTCGGTGGTCACTTCCCCGAAGGCTCGAGCCTGGGCACCCCCAGCAGCGGCTATCCCCTGCGCGGCTACAGCTCGGGGGCCTACAGCGGCGACCGGTTGGCGCTGCTATCGGTGGAGTACCGACTGCCCCTGGTCGCCATCCAGAGGGGGGTGGGTGTCCTGCCCCTGTACGCCCGCGGCGTACACCTGGCCGCCGCCTTCGACATCGGCCAGGTCTGGCGCGAGGGCGACTATCCGGCTCCGGCCCAGATCGCCGGCGGCGACGCCACCTTCGGCGAGGCCATCGACGCCTGGATGAAGGGGTTGCGACCCGGCGTGGCCCTGGAGGTACACGTGCAGGTGATCCCATTCTGGGACGGCATGCTCAACGTCCGCATGGGCTACCAGTCCAGCATCGGCGACCGGGGCATCAAGTTCGGCGAGGACTCGTTCTACCTCCACCTCGGCTCCTCGTTCTGATTTCCGGGCGCCATGATCGGCTTGCCGCGGCCGCGTCTTCCGAGCACCGGGGAACCCCGGACGTTGGTACGGTGCTTGCTATACTTGCTTGCCGATGACCACTAGACACGCCATCGCAGCCATCGCCTTCGCCGCCACGGCGCTGGGGACCGGCTGCGCCGAGTACGCCATGGACGCAGGTGGGCTGGACGACGAGCTGGGACCGTTCCCGGGGGGCGGGGACGACGGCATCGTGTTCATCGGCACGGACGTCGACTTCACCGAGAACGTCTACCTCGTCGACGCCTCCGAGCCCTCCTCGATGCTCAACCTGACCCCTGCCAACCAGCTGGCGGAGTGGCCATCGGCAGAGGACTCCGAGGACACCTTCTACCCCGGCACCCTGCTGTCCGCATCGGCGCCCTACGGCGTGCCGAGCCGGAACGGGACCGCGGTGGCCTTCGTGACCGTGCCCCAGTTGCCCACCGATCCCCCGGCGGCGCGGGTCTCGCTGGCCATCGAGTACCTGCCGCTGCGGACCAGCCCGTCGATCCCGGGACTCGAACGGGTGGATTTCGATCCCACCGCCGGGTACCTGCTGCTGACCATCGTCGACGCCGAATCGGGCACCTCGTCGCTGCAGCTGATGGATACCGAGATCAATGACCTGGCCAACGCCGTGGTCAACGAACAGCTGGGCCCCCTGGGGGTGACCGACCTGCAGTACGAGGGACGGGGCCAGACAGACCACACCGTGCTGGTGTCCGGCGTTCAGGCCGCGAGTGGGACAGCGTCGATCTGGGAGGTGCCGCTGCCGGACGGCGCGGTCACCCTGCTGACCGCCGGGCTCGAGGGGGACGCCCGCGATCCGTCGGTGGCGCCCCACTCCCGCGACTACCTGGCCGTGGAGCTCTACGACCACGAGGCGAACCGCACCGACGTCGCGATCTACGACTACGGCGCGGGTAGCTGGGACGTGATCACCACGGGTGCGGTGGAATGGGACTACCGGTCCCCCCGCTGGGAGCGCTCGGCGGACGCGGGGGACCGGCTGGCGTTCCTGCGCTACGACCTGTCCCCGGACGAGGACCGCACCCAGCTCTGTGTGGCGGTCCACGATCCGGTCGAGGGCTGGGAGATCGAGACCCGGGACATCGAGGAGCAGCTGCTCGAGGGCCGCCGGTTGAGCGACCCGCGCTGGAGTCCGGCGGGCGGCGACCTGATGCTGGACTACGCCGAGGTCGACGCAGCCAACGGCGTCAACATGACCGAGCTGGTGATCTACGACGTCGACGCCGACCAGGCCGCGTCGCTGGGCACGGAGGGCGAGCCAGCGCTGGCCCAGTGGAGCCACGACGGCCTCCAGGTGCTGCTCTGGGACCGGTCGGCAAGCACCGACGAAGACGCCGACCGCAGCCCGATCCGCGTCCACGACCTGATGACCGTCCAGACCCACAACGTCCGGCTGGTGCCCGGGGAGGACGAAAGTACGATCCTGGACGTGGACTATCCGCTGTTCCTGTACCGCAATACGCTGTGGTACTGAGGAGCCGTCAGCTATCAGCCATCAGCCATCAGCAGGTCAGAAGAGACGGATGTCGAAGGGGAGGCGGGCCAGCAGGCCGCCGGTGCGCAGCTCGGGCAGCACCAGGAACGAGAGGGCCGGGATCCGGGCCGCCAGCGATGCACGGGCGGCGGTGGCCCAGCGTCCCGGCCACCACAGGGGCATCTGGACGTTGGTGACCACGCCCACCGGAAGCGGACTGTCGTAGCCCGCCAGCAGCGACGCCTCCTCGGTGGCGTCGTGCAGGCCGCCGAGGGAATCCACCAGCGAGCGCTCGAGGGCCTGGCGGCCGGTCCAGACGCGCCCGCGGGCGTGGGGCTCGAGCTCCGAAGGTTTCATCCCCCGCCCCCGGGCCGCCTTGCGGACGAACACCCGGTAGAACGAATCCATTCGGGCGCGCAGCCGCGCCCGTTCGGATTCGCTGAAATCGGTGGTGGTGGCGTAGAACCCGTTGTGCTCGCCCACCGACACCACGTCGCGGTGGATACCGAGCTTGTCGTACAGGCCGCCGAGGTTGAGCTTGCCCGCCACCACCCCGATGGAGCCGGTCAGGGTGCCCGGCTCCGCCAGCACGGCGTTGGCGCCCATGGCGATGTAGTAGCCGCCGCTGGCGGCCACGTCCCCCATCGAGGCAACGACCGGCTTGTCCCGCACCACCCGGCGGACCGCCCGCCAGATCAGGTCGCTGGCCTCGGCGGACCCCCCTGGGCTGTCGATGCGCAGCACCACCGCGGCCACCCGCGGGTTCTTGCGCAGGCTCTCGAGCTGCCGGTTGAAGGTCCGGGCGGCGACCAGGCTGCCGGGCACGTTGCCCAGGGATCCGGGCACGATCTGACCGACGGCCGGCAGCACCGCCACCACCGGATCCCCGTGGATCCGACGCCGCCAGCGCTGCAGTCTGCGGAGTCGCCGTCCGTAGCGGCGGCCCTTGAGCGTCCGGTGCTGCCCCACCGCCTCGACGATCTGCTTGCGGACCCGATCGGGGTAGGCCGTCGCGTCGATCAGGCCGTGCTCGAGGGCCTCGTCGGCCCCGAAGGGTCCTCCCCCGAGCAGCTCGACCACCCGGTCCTCGTCCAGCTCACGGCCGGCGGAGACCGCAGCGACCAGCTGCTCCCAGACGTCCTGGAGGATCGCCTCGCTGTTCTCGCGGGCAGCCGGAGTCGGTCCGGAGCGGACAAACCGTTCGGCAAACGCCTTGTAGTCCCCCACCGCCTCGAAGTCCGGATGCACGCCCAGGGTCGACAGCAAGCCGCCGAGGTAGGTCGTCTCCCCCCGCAGCCCCACCAGGTCGAGGGTGGCCATCGGGGGCATGCTGATGCGATCTGCGGCGCAGGCCAGCAGGTACTCCCGCAGCCCGCCGCCCTCCAGGTGCACGTGGACGTGGCGGCCCGACTCCCGGAGCGCGACGATGGCCCTCCGCAGCTCCTGGACCTTGGCCATCCCCGCATCGAGCCGGCCCACGTCGATACGGACGCCGACCACCCGCGGCTCGGCGGCGGCGGCGCGCAGCAGGGTCGTGAGTTCGCTGACCAGGTTCACGGGAGTCGGCATGAACGGCAGCGCCCGTGGAACGGCCTCGCCCAATCGCCCCGAGATACGCATCCGCAAGACGGCCGGGCGTTTGCCTCGGATCGGGGGGAGGAAACGGCCCAGCCACCAGGCCACCGGAGCCAGCACGAGCCACCTGAACATCCAACCGATCATCGCTGTGTTCCGCCCATCTTGCGTTCCTCGGAAACATGTCGTACCAACATCGTATCAACACGGTGGTGGGATGGAGTCGTCCCGCTCCGGGTTTAGGATAACCGTGGGCACGACCGACCGATCCGGCAACTCCGATCCCGCTCCTGGCGCCATCGACAAGCTCTGGCGCGCCGTCTCCCTGCCGATGTTGCCCGTGGGCCTGGCCCTGTGGGCCGCGGGGATCGGACTGAACGCCTACTGGGTGATCGTGGGCGGCACCGTGACCATGGCCCTGGGCGCCTACAAGTACACGGAACCTCGATGAACTCCGGGCTGACCGGCGACGAACTCATCCTGCTGCGCCGCGTCGCCGAGGTGCAGGAGGCGGAGGTCGTCGACTTCTGCATCGAGCTGGACATCGTCCCGGACGAACCCTTTGTCGTCGACGACGTGGTCGACCGGGTGATCGAGGCGCTGCTGGAGCGCGCCGGGCGCGGGGGTCTGCCGCTCTCCAAGTACGACGCCGACGACCTACGTCGTTTCAGTGCCGCCGAGCTGACGGGCCTGGCCCGCGGGATCGGCGCCCGGCCGGCCAACGGGGCCGGACCCGACCGGCTCATCGAACAGATCATCAAGGCCTCACGCAAGGCCCACCGCAAGCTTCCCCGCCGTAGCCAGCTGCCGCTGATGCTGACCTACTTCCTGCCCGCCGTCGTCCGGCGCTTCGCGACGGCATAGGCGCCTTCCCCGGCCGCGTACGCGGCTTCCGCGAAGAGTTCTCTCGCAAAGGCGCAAAGGGGGAACTGGGCAAGGGAGAAGGGAAGAGGGAAGAGGGGAAGGGTCGGGAGTGGAGGACGGGGAAGAGGGAGACGGAGACGGGGAGGGCGGAGGAAGCTAGAGGATCTCCTCGGGCTCCATCCACAGCTTGAGGCTGTAGGGCTCACCGTTGGGGCCGGCGTAGCCGACGACCCAGGCGAAGCACTCGGTGCCCGCCGGCAGCGGGAAGTAGGTGATGTCCTCTTCCGGCTTGGTGAGGTCGGCGGTCTCGGTCATGAAGTAGTACCAGTTCCACGGATTGAAGTCGTCTCCGTAGTAGCAGTAGAACATCATGTCCATGTCGCCGCTGTCGGTCTCCCAGTCGAGGATGGCGTGGACGTTGCCATCCTGGGGGATGACCAAGTAGTAGGTGTCGTTGTCGCCGTTCCAGCTGTCCTGGACGATGGTCTCGAAGGTGCCGGTGATCTTGTCCACCAGCCCGTCGGCGCTGATCATCCCGCCGCAATCCTGGTAACAATCGGTCCAGGTGGAGACCGAGCCGTACTCGCAGTCGTTGGTCTCGGTGTCCTCGCAGCGCATCCCGAACAGGGGCGGCATCACGGTGTCGATCACCAACTCGGGCAAGCCGTCGGGGATCAGAGTGCCTCCCTGGCCCGACCAGTCCTCGTTCATGCCCCAGTTCGTGTTGGCGGCCATCTCGGACAGGTCCATCTGCTGAGGATCGGACATGACGATGTCGCCCGAGGCGACCAACGTGCTGTTCAGCGAGCTGAAGGTACCGGCGAAGATCCACACGGTGTCGATGTCGGTGTTGACCGCGAAGCTGGTCTCGAGCTCGTAGTTGCCCGGGAACACGTTGGCGTCGGTGTCGTTGCAGTCGCCCCAGTTCTCGGCAAACCCGTCACCGTCGTCGTCGGTGTTCATTCCCGGATCCTCAACCATCGCGCCGACGTAGTTCCACTCGAGCAGATCGCCGTCCCAGACGCGGTACAGCGGATCGCAGTCGCCCGTCTCGCAGATCCATTCGAAGTTCTCGTCGAACAGGTCCTTGCCGAGCGCTCCGGCGTCCCCGTCGCAGTCGTTGTCCTTGCCGTCCCGGTAGTCGAGGCAGTCGTCCTCGTCGTCGCAGGGATGGATGGTCGGATCGGCGTCGTTGCAGTCGCCGTCGTCGATGGTGAAGCCATCGGCGTCGGAGTCCGCCGGCCACTCGTCGGAGCCCGCCGAGTCGTCGTCGTCGCCCGTGACGCCGTTGTCGATCACGCCATCACAGTTGTTGTCCTTGCCGTCGGGCATCAGATCGAGACCGAGCTCGTCGGCCATCTCGTCTTCCAGCGACAGGGTCCGGTAGATCGACGGGTCGGCGTCGTTGCAGTCGCCCTCGAACACCGACATGCCGTCGCCGTCCATGTCCGAGCCGTCCAGGCCGTTGTCGGCCCAGCCATCACAGTCGCCGTCGATGCCGTCGCCCAGGTCGTCCGGGTAACCCGGCCGGATGGCGGCGTTGTTGTCGTCACAGTCGCCGTCGGAGATCATCGCGCCGTCGCCGTCCGAATCGGCAAGGGAGTCGCCGCGGTCGGTGATGCCGTCGCAGTTGTTGTCCTTGCCGTCCTCCATGTCGGGGGAGACGAAGACGTCCGAGATGGTCTGGACCTCCTGGACGATGTACATGTCGAAGGTCGCCCAGTAGCGGTGGAACTCGGAGTCGAGGTTCCACTCGGTGATCGAGGTACCCGAGACCGGATTGCCCAGGTTGTCCTCGTCGCCCGTGAGATAGGCGCCCAGCATCATGTCACCGGCGTCGATGGGATCGAGCGCCTTCAACACCAAGGTGTAGGCGCCGCCCACTCCCTCTTCGAAGCTCTTGGCGACCACGGCCAGGAAGAGCTCGTCCTCCTCGGCCACGGTGACCGACAGGCTCTCGAACCCGGAGGAGCCCTCGGAGGCCTGGACCTCGACGCCCTGGGCATCCCAGAGGAAGAGGTCGTAGTTGCCCACGCCCTCCCAGGTCAGGTCGAAGACGACGTCGCCCTCGACGCCGGAGGTGAACTGGAAGACATCCCAGTCACCGCTGTAGCCCTGGTTCAGCACGTAGCCCGCGCTGGCCAGAGTACCGCTGACGGTGGAGTAGCCGTAGCTCACGAAGTCGACGAACTCGGCGGTGCCGACCTCGTCGTTGGCCGACTCGTCGCCGGCCTCGGCCTCGACGTACTCGGCGGGGGGGACGATGGCCACACCCATGATGTGGCGCTCGTCGATGCCGGACTCCTGCCCCAGGCAGCCTGCGCTGAGCAGCAGCGCGGTGGCGGGGAGCAGGGCCAGGAAGCTAATGGTCGTATCTAGTCGCGTCATTTCCTTGCCCTCCCTAGAAGTGGACCCGCAGGGCGAATCGCACCTGTCTGGGGAATTGGCGGACCAGCGGTTGAGCGAAGACAGCCTCGCCGTCGTCGTCGACCAGGATGTCGCCATCTGCGTCGGTAGCGCGCTGGTCGACGGCCACGATCTCGCGGCTGTTCAGCAGATTGTCGACCATCACGACCAGGTCGATCTGGGTCGCGACGATGGTCATCTTCAGGGTCGCGCGCAGGTCGAGGTCGGAGGTCGCAGGCAAGCGGAACTCGGAGCCGCGGCGGTCCCGCAGGTCCGTGTTCCCCTGGTAGAAGTTGTTGTAGTAGTACTTGTTGAAGGGGACGCCCGAGGCGAACGAGAAGACGAAGCCGAAGCCGTAACCCAGCGAGAACTTCTCGGTGACCTTGATCCGGCCCGGGTTGTCGTAGATGCCCTGCATCTTGATGACGTGGGGCCGGTCGATCGACAGCACGCCGTTCTCGTACCACGCCTGCCAGGACGTATCCATGTCGCCTGTGAACGGACCGTCCTCGTAGTTGCCGACGGTCCGCGACCAGGTGTAGCTGCCCACGAACTGCAGGTTGTCCGACAGGTTCTTGGACAGGGTGAACTCGAGGGCGTCGTACTGCCGGTACGCGCGGCCGGGCGTGCGCAGGCGGTACATATTCGACTGGTTGCCGGTGCGGGCGCCGATGACGTCCATCCCGTCCCCGGACCACAGCAGGTTCACCTCGTCGTCTTCGAAGGTGTTGTGGTAGTCGCGGTGGATGTAGGTGACGTCGGCGGACAGGTCCTTCTGGATCTCCCGCTCGATGCCGATGTTGAACTCATCGACGCTGGCCGGCGTCAGGTCGTAGTGCATGAGGTCCGGCGTCGGCGTGGCCGCCCGGGAGCCATCGGTGTTCCAGCGGTGGTCCCGGTCGTCCCAGGTGTAGTACTCGGCGCCGAAGTCGGTGCGGTTCACGAAGCTGGCGATGTACAGGTACCCGCTGTCGACGAACTTTCCGTAGCCGCCATGGATCCGCGTCTTGCGGTCGTTGGCCGGGTCCCAGGAGGCGTAGATGCGCGGGGAGAAGGTCGCGAAGCCCAGGATGGTCCGGCCCTCGTTGTTCTTCATCGCGCCGTGGTCGAAGCGTACGCCGGGTCGCAGGGTCAGGTTGCTCCAGGGCTTCCAGATGTCCTGTATGTAGGCGCCGATCTTGCGGCCGCTCTGGCGGAAGGGATCGGAGTTGATCACCACCGCGCGCTGCAGCGGCTCGTAGTTCTCGATGTCGTTGACCTCGTTGGCGTCCGGGATTCCGTCGCCGTCGTGGTCGGGCTCCGCGTCCCAGACCACGTCCTTGTTGACGTACTCGAAGACCCGGTCGTGCCAGACGAACGCCACGTCGACGCCTGCGCTGGCGGCGTGTGTCCCCAGCAGGTCGAAGTATGCGTCGAAGTCGACGTCGAAGCTGAAGTTGTGGCGCCGGGACCAGTAGTAGGTGCCTTCCGAGTTCCAGTTGAACGCGTTACCCGAACCGTCCCAGTGCGGGGTGAGGTTGAGTTCTTCGTTCATGCAACGGCGGGTGTCCGGATCCCAGTCCTCGCAGTCACGCCACTGGGTCGGCGTGATGCGGATGAAACTCTTCTGATAGTACGCCTGCGCCTTGAGGACAGTGTACGCCGACGGCGTCCAGTCCCAGGTGCCCTGCAGGTACCAACCGCCCTGCTCCCAGTCGTACTCGGCATCGGGCAGGGTGTAGATGTCTTGCTTGCCGTTCTTGATCATCGTCGGGTTGGCCTGCGCCGAGACCGACAGCTTGTTGGCCATGCTGATCTGCCAGGAGAGCTTGCCGAACAGGTAGTGGCTGCGCCACGCCCTCGGCAGCACCGGGAAACGGGCCAGATCGCGGCCCGTGTCCAGCGCCGGCAGGTTCAGCGAGTCCTGGATGTTGAGCGAATAGGCGATGAAGAACCACAGGTGGTCCTTCACGATCGGTCCGCCGAGGGCGGCGGACAGGTCGACGGCTTCGATCTCCTGGATATCCTCGGACACGAACCGGTCGTGGCTCTGGAGCGCCGAGGTGGTGTACTCGGCGTAGAAGTCGCCCTCGAACTTGTTACCGCCGGACTTGGTGGTCACGCTGATGATGCCGCCGAGCGCCTGGCCGTACTTGGCGTCGAAGGCACCGGTGACCACCTGGATGTCCTGGATGGCGTCGAAGTTGAAGTTCATCGAGAAGGTGTTGGTCACCGGGTCGGTGGTGTTCACCCCATCCACGTAGTACTGGTTGGAGCTGCTGGTCGCCCCGTGGACGTTGGGGTTGGATCCGCCGGTGACGCCGGGCAGGAACTGGATGACCTCCTGGTAGGAGCGGCCGGTGGGCAGCTCGCCGAGGAAGTCGTGGGAGATGGTATCTCCGACCTCGGTCCGCTCCGTGTCCACCGAGGGCCGGCGGTCGATGATCTCGACCGTCTCACCCATCTCCGGCAGGTCCATCACCAGCTTGAGGTTCACCGTCCGGCCGGTCTCGACGACCAGGCCGCGCCGGATCAAGGTCTTGTACCCCTCCTTCTCACAGGTGAGGGTGTACGGACCCGCCGGCAGAGCGGGGAACCGGAAGCGACCCGCCTCGCTTGACGAGGCATTCCGGATCCCCATCAAGGCAGCAGATTCGATCCGGATGATCGCCCCGTCGATCGGGACGTCATCGGTCGTGACCACCTCGCCTTTGATGGTACCGGCCGTCGCCTGGGACCACGCCTGGGTCGCGGGCAGCAAGAAGAGGCCGAGTAGTGCCCATCCCAGCGCCGCAAGCAATACCTTCCGCATCAGCTAGACCTCGAGTCGGATGTCTTGCGCCTTCGCATGCGCGGGCACACTGGTACCCGCAGAGTTTCACGACTTCCTACCAGTACCCCTGTGGGGTGTCAAGCAGCGGGAGGGGTTTGTCAGAAGGATGCAAGAAGAACCCGCGGGCCTGAACTTATTCAATGAAATCAAGGGGTTCCGCCTTGACACACGCCGAGCCTGCCGAGTAGTTTGCACGGTGACCGAGATCCACGAAACGGCCCGCCGTGGCGCCGTACCGACGGGCGGACGAGCGGGCAGGAGACGGATATGGTTGGGACGATGGAATGCCCCCATTGCGGGGAGGAGATTCTGAGTTCGGCGGCCAAGTGCAAGCACTGCTTCGCCGATCTGGCCCCGGAGGACAGCCGGGGCCAGCGCCGCACGATCATCGGCCTGCTGCTGTTCCTGGTGGCCCTCGTGGCCATCGGTATCGGCGGACTCAAGATCGCCACGGGAACCCCTTCGCTGGCCAACGTGACCATCGACGAGGGGACCGACTCGATCATCCTGGTGTGGACCCAGTACGACGAGAAGCCCGCGACGCTGCGGATCCCCTTCGGGGACGTGGCGAAGGTCGAGTACCTGGCGGGTTCCCATCTGCTGGGCGGGCACTTCTGGTCGGTGTCCGTGGTCACCAAGGCCGGCGAGACCTACGAGATCAACCACTCGACCGAGAAGAACCTGAAGGGATACGCCGAGACGGTCGCGACGAAGACCGGCGCCCCCTTCGTGCCAATCAACAAGGTGCGCGCCGGCCGCGGGCTGTTCGGTCCCGGCACCTGAGAGCCTGAGAATCACCCCCTCGAGCGCCTCCCTTTACCGCCCGGTCGCGCCCCGATAGAATCCCGCCGCGAACCGCCGTCGTTTGGACGGCAACCCCCTATCCGGAGCGGCTGTCCCATGGTCCTCGACTGGTTGTTTGGGTTCTTCTCCTCCGATCTGGCCATTGACCTCGGCACGGCCAACACCCTGGTGTACGTCAAGGGCAAGGGTATCGTGCTCAACGAGCCGTCGGTCGTTGCCGTCCAGAAGGACGCCCGGGGGCAGAACCGGGTCCTGGCCGTGGGTCAGGAAGCCAAGGGTATGCTCGGCCGCACGCCGGGCAACATCCAGGCCATCCGGCCGATGAAGGACGGGGTCATCGCCGACTTCGACGTCACCGAGGCGATGCTCAAGTACTTCATCCGCAAGGCCCACAACCGCCGGACGCTGGTCCACCCGCGGATCGTGATCTGCATCCCGTTCGGCATCACCGAGGTGGAGAAACGGGCGGTCAAGGAGTCGGCCCAGGCCGCGGGCGCCCGGGACGTGTTCATGATCCAGGAGCCGATGGCCGCGGCCATCGGTGCCGGCCTACCGGTCACCGAGCCCCAGGGAAACCTGATCGTGGACATCGGCGGCGGCACCACCGAGGTCGGCGTCATCTCCCTGGGAGGGATCGTGTTCTCCAAGTCGATCCGGGTGGCCGGCGACAAGATGGACGAGGCGATCATCGCCTACATCCGGCGGCGGCATAATCTGCTGATCGGTGAGCGGACCGCGGAGCTGATCAAGATCAACCTGGGTTGCGCCTTCCCCCTCGACGAGTCGCGCACGATGGACGTCAAGGGCCGGGACCTGATCCACGGCATCCCCAAGACCATCACCATCACCAGCGAAGAGACCATGGAAGCCCTGGCCGAGCCGGTGGCCTCCATCGTCGAGACCGTCAAGATCACCCTGGAGAAGACCCCGCCCGAGCTGGCCGCCGACATCATCGACAAGGGCATCATCCTCGCCGGCGGCGGCGCCCTGCTCACCAACCTCGACCTGCTCCTGCGGGAGGAGACCGGGCTCCCGGTCATCGTCGCTCCCGACCCGCTCTACTGTGTCGCCCTCGGCTCCGGCCAGGTCCTCGACTCCATCGACCTGCTCAAGCGGATCACGTTCCAGTAGTCCCCGGCCGCCTCTACTGAGGGCGCTGATCCCACCACCAGATCGCCCACTCGCCCTGGGCGCGTTGCCACTCCTCGATGGTGGCGGCGCTGCCCTCGTAGTCGGGCCAGAAGCGGCGGTCGGTGTTGTCCGAGAGGTTGGCCAGGGCGAAGAGGGCGTCGTGGCGGGCGTGGACCGAGGGATCGGTGAGGGCGACGATCAGCGCGGTGACCGCAGGATCCGTGCAGGCCTCGAGCTCACGCAGTTTCTTGATCGCCTGCCGCCGGGGGTAGTCGCTGCGCCCGTCCCCGTGGCTGATGCCGAGCGCCAGATCGGCGAAGACCGGCGCGACGCGTGTGTCATCCAGCGCCGCCAGGGCCTCGGTGACCGGATCCCGGGGCCCCCCGGGCGCGCCAGCCCACCTCTGCAGCAGGGTCGGCGTGGCCTCGGTCAGCCCGTACTCCGCGACGCCGCGGAGGATATGCCGGACCTCCCCGACATCCGCGTCAGTCTCGAGCAAGGCCAGGAACGCGGGGGAGAGCTCGACGAACAGCTCCCGGGCCATACGCCGCACCCGCCAGTCCGGATCCCGGCGGAACTCGATGGCGAGCCGGCGGGCGATCTCGTTCAGATCGACGTTCTCCCGGCCCGCGTCGCGGCGGATGCGCGCCATCACGAACCGCTCTCGCTTGACATCCTTGCCAGGGTTGAGCGCGCTGCGATCCGTGGTGCCGCCGGGTTCGTAGGTGACGATCACCGGTCCCATGTCCGCGTCGGGCTCCAGGTCCGTCAGCGTCCACCGGACCGTGCTCCCCCACAGCTCGTAGCCCAGGGGCAGGACGCCGCGGATACCGTGGCCGGGGGCGTCGACACGGATCTCGGCGCTGCCGATGGGGCCGCCCCAGCCGGCCCCGGTCTCCAGCACATACCAGAAGCTGCGCAGCTCCTCGGCGCGCTTCAGCGGGGGCCGCGTCTGGCCGGGGTATGCGGCGGGCATGACGTCTGCGTTGACCGTCGTGTCGGTGACGAACTCCACCTCCACCGTCCGCCGCTGGCCGGGGTCGAACGCCAGCGCCCAGGCCCGCCACACCACGTAGCTGCCGGGCTCGCCGAGGATCCGGTGCTCGGTCGCCACCTCGTCGCCGTCGACGGACGCCGTGAATTCGCGGATGTACTCGTGGTGCACCTCGGGCTCGCGGCTACCCTGGGTCTCACCGATGTCCGGGTAGCCCACCTCCAGGGTGGTCGCCTCGCCGGGATTGACCAGCACGTAGCTGCCAGTGACCGTCGCCTGGTCGCCTTCCAGACGGACGCGGATCGACTCGCTGACCATCTGCACGGCGGTGGGTTCGACCGGGCTGGGGTGCATCGCCCAGCTCGGATCCGGAGCGACGTTGGCCACCGCGGCTCCGGGCGCAAGGAGCAGCGCGACGACCGTTGCCGCCGCGAGCCAGGGAGTCCGTGTCGGGGAGTCGATGGCGTTCACGAAGGTCCTGTGGCGGTGGGCGCCGCCGGTCAGCTTCCCACGGTCAACCAGTCCGGCGCCAGTCCCGACGCCGCGGCGAGATCGATTCCGGTCTCCGCGCCCAGTGCCGCCAGCCGGGCCGCGACCCCCTCGGTGGGGGCGTTACCCGGCGCGCCCGTGACGCAACCGCCGGCCGCCGCCAGCGAGGAGTCGAGGCAACGAACCCCCGCGCGGTAGGCGGCCTCGGCCAGGTCCACCGCCGCCCGGGGATCCGCGTGGTGAGGGTGGTAACCCAGCTGGGCGGCAAACATTCCGCCGTCGATGGCCAGCATCGCATCCCAGAGACGGCTGGTCTCGTCCGGGGTCGCGACCCCCTGCAGGTCGCTGAGGGTCACCAGCGCCGCGCCGAGGTCGAAGTGGCGACGGACCTGGTCCTTCACCGCCTCGATGGACACCGGATGGGCACGTCCTCCGGCGTCCACGAAGCCGAAGGCGGCCGAGACGTAGGCGGCCAGCCTGACGCCGTCCTGGGCAGCACGGCGGGCGATCCGCTCGTTCTCGGCCACCGTGTCGGCCACCGGGCGGCCCACGTTGGCCAGGTTGTGCGCGTCCATCGCCGACTGGAATACCCCGACGGTGTGTCCCGATCCCCGGGGCCCCAGCCCCAGCTCCCCGAACTGGTCGTAGCCCCGCTCGTTGGGGACCAGGGTCACCACCTCGAGGCCGGCCGGCCTCCCCATTGCCACCGCCACCGCCTCCAGCTGGTCCCGGGCCATCGCCGGTGCCACCCGCGGGTGGACGCAGGACAGCACCTCGATCCGGCGGAATCCCGCGTCCCGCAGGGCCAGCGCCAGCCGCGCCCGCTCCCCGGGTGTGAAGCGATCGAGCCCCTCCGCGGGCACGTTCTGACCGTGCTCACGCAGGGTGACGTCGGTGAGGAGGACGGAGGGGCGCAGTGTGCTCTGCGCCCTACTCGAGGATGTCTTCGAGGAAGGGGGACGGCGGCGGGCCGGCCACGATCGACTCGGAGCGAGCGTAGCCCCAGCGACGCATCTTCAGGTAGCCGGCCAGGCTCTCCAGCGCCATCTCCACGTTGGCGCGGACCCGCTCCGGCTTGGGCTCGTCGGGCTTGATGGCGAACTCGGCGGCCTCGGCCTTCATCGCCTCGATCTCGCTCGTGTCGTCCCCCAGCACCGCAAGCCGCTCGGCGGCGATGCCGGTGTACCCGGCCACGTTGGCGATCATCTGGCTCTTGTCGGTGGGCGAGATGTCGAGGAAGTCGGTCACGAAGCGCCGGCCGACGTCGAGCATCTTGGGGATGTCGATACCGGTCTTGATGCCCATGGACTCGCACATCACGACGAAGTCCTCGGTGCTCACCAGCCCCGACATCAGGTGCTCCTTGTGGTAGTAGCCCCCGGTCCCGCCGATGAACAGCCCCTCCATCGAGTTGGCCGGCTGCCCGCCCTGGGAGCCCACGGTGCTCTCGAAGTAGGTGGCGCCTGCCTGCAGCGCGGCCAGGTAGTTGGCCAGGCCCATGCCGCGGGAGGTGTGGAAATGGATCAGGTGGTACTTGGGATCCGAGAACTTGCCCATGATCTCGGGGTCGAGGATCATCGAGACGTACTCGTAGACCCGCTGCGGATCCGCGGAGCCGTCGTGATCGGCCTCCTCGATGTAGTCCGCCCCCAGCTCCAGGTAACGCTTGGAGAACTCGACCGCCGTGGTCAGATCCGTGACCCGCGTCCCCTCCATCGGTGAGCCGAAGATGGTCGACACGGTGCCGCACATCTTCATCCCGGCCGCGTGGGTCTTGCGGATGCAGCGCTCGGACATCTTGAAGTAGTCGTCCAGCGACATGCCCGAGTTGACCCGGTGGTGGGCCTCGTCGGTGGAGACCATCTGCAACAGGAAGTCCGGGCCGATGCCGCCGCGCTTCTCCTTGTAGGCGATGGCGCGGTCGCAGGCCTTCTCGTTGATGGTGATGACGTGGATCTCCACGTCGCCGCCATGCTGCTTGAGCAGGTGGCCGACCCGCTCGCTGTTGAACAGCCGGTCCAGCACCTCCTCGCAGTCCTTGAACTGGGGGAGGAACTTGGGGTGACCGAAGTTGGTGACCTCCAGGTCCGTGAATCCGGCGAGGATCAGATCCTCGGCCAACCGGACCTTCAGCTCGGCCGGGTAGTAGTGTTCGAGGGCCTGCAGTCCGTCACGCACGGTGATGTCACCGATGTGGACGCGCTCCGGGAGGGTGAGCCTCTTGCCTTCCACGGGGTCCTCCTGTGGTTCTCCAAAAAGGTGTGATTCCCTAGTTCCTGTCTCGTTCCCCGTCCACCCCGCCAGGTGCGCTCAACCGCGGATCGACCGCGGGAGCAGCATCTGGTGCGGGGGACACACACTCCTGGGGTTCTGGTACGAGGCCCTGGCGAAGGCCACCAGGTAGCTGCGCAGGCCGGCCATGGTGGCGACCTGGTCCACGAAGCCGGCCTTCTCCGAGTACCCCGGCCGCGACTGGTCATGGTACTGCTTCGCCAGCGCGTTCATCTTGTCCAGCACCGGCTCCAGCGGTCGCTCGGCCAGGTGCTCCTTGGTCAGGCGGCGGGCATAGGCCGCCACCGCCGCCGTCTCGCCGTGCATCACGTAGACCTCGGTGGTCGCAGCGCCCAGGGTGAAGGCGTTGTTGCGATTGCCCTGGGGGCCTCCCATCACGTAGTGGGCCGCAGCGCTGCCCTTGCGCAGCACCAGGCACATCATCGGGATGTCGGTGTTCTCGATGGAGTAGAGCAAGCCCTGCCCCAGCCCCAGCAGCTCGGCCTGCTCAGCGATGTCGCCCACGTCGATGCCGGTGGTGTCCTGCAGCCAGAACAGCGGCACCTTGTCGCGCCCGCACAGGGTCACGAACTCGTTCATCTTGATCAGGCCTTCGCGATAGAGCTTGCCGCCGACGCCCATGTAGGCACCTTCGGCGTACTTCGGGTAGTCCTTGCCGAAGAAACCCTGGCGGTTGCCGATCACGCCGATCAGGTAGCCGTCCACCCGGACCAGGCCGGTGTAGATCTCCGGGCCGATGTCCGCCCGGTACTCCATGTGCTCGCTACCGTCGACCAGCCGCGCGATCACCTGCTCGACCTGGTACACCCGCTTCTGGTTGAACGGCACGATCCGGTACAGGTCCTCGGCCGGGTAAGCGGGCTCCGCGGGCGGAGCGACCCGGAACACGTCCCGGTCGTAGGCCGGCATCTTGCCGACGTAGTCCTTGAGCTGATCCAGCACCTCCTGCTCGGTCTCGTGGACCGTCGAGAAGAAGCCGGTCTTGTCGTGGTGGATCCCGACCCCGCCCGGCGGCGTGGCCTTGTACTTCAGCGTCGCGTCGATCAGGGCGCCCGCGGTCTCGACGTCGAAGTGGCCCTTGGGGCTCATTCCGGACACGATGCCGGCACCGCCGACCGCCATGTTGGCGTTCTTGTGGGCGAACATCCGGGTCGGGCTGATGGCGTGGTAGCCGCCGCCGGCCGGGTTGGTACCGTAGACCGCCGCCAGCACGGGCACGCCCATCAGGTTCATCTGGGCGTGGCGGAAGAAGGTGTGGCCGCCGGAGCGCCGGCCGGCATAGACCGCCTCCTGCTCCGTCAGCTTGACCCCGGAGCAGTTGAGCACCCACACCAGCGGGATGTTCATCCGCTGCGCCATGTCCTGGGCGCGGAAGATCTTCTCGCCCTGGCCCGCGATCCAGGCACCCGCCAGCACCTTGTTGTCCGACGCGATCACCATCACCGTCCGGCCACCGACCTCGGCCAGGCCGTTGACCAGTCCCACCGACCCTTCGTCGTTGTCGTGGGGATCGAACAGGGCGTTGAGCGGCAGGAAGGTGCCCTCGTCGACCAGGTGGTGGATCCGCTCGGTGGCGCTGAGCTGGCCGCGCTTGTGGATCTTCTCCACCGGGATGCCGGCGTCGAGCACCTTCTGGGCCTGGGCGGCCAGGTCGGCTTCGACCCCGCGGATCGACTCGCCGTTGGCCTCGTCGCACAACCACATGGCCTCGGAGAGGTCGCTGCCGATGGGGTTCATCTCGTGGAAATACGAATGCATGGCTAGGGCCTCCGGAAATCGGCCACCGTCTGCCCGAGGGTGGCCACGATGCCCGCGCGGAAGCGCGGATCCCGGTAGAGGGCGCCGTCGGCGGCCTTCTCGGCGAGGATGAACGCCTCCTCGTCGAACCGGGCCTCGCCTTCGAAGCGCGCGAAAAGCTCGTCCAGGCTCGCCACCGACTGCGGTGCCAGCGGCTTGCCCAGGGTCTTGATCTCCTCCTTGACCTCGCGGAGCGGCCGCCCGTAGAGGTCGTCGTAGGTCGCGGGATCGGCACGGCGGACGATGGCCTCCCGGTCCCAGGATCGGGAATCAGCGCTCCGCTCCCCGTCAGCGGGAGGATCCAACGCCGCGTCGAGCGCCGGGGCCAGCAGCAGCGGGGCCGTCTGCGCCTCGTTGTCCGCCAAGGCGTCGAGGTAGCGGGCCTTGTCGGCGCCCTTGTCGCCGGTCTTGACGAAGCGCGGCAGCGCCCGCTCCACCGGAACCAGCACGTCGACGATCCCCATCGCGGCCAGCTCGCCGGCCTTCACGATCTCGGCGGTGTAGGCCATCGCCTTGGCGTTGGCGAAGCCGGCCTTGCCCACCGCGCGGCCGACGCCACCCCAGCCGGGGATCAGGCCGATCTGAACCTCGGAGAAACACATCCCCGAGCGGGAGTCGGCGACGATCACGTCGGCCATCAGCGGGATCTCGGCCGAGCCGCCGAATCGGGCACCGCCGCCACAGATGGCCACCACCGTCATCGAGCTGGCCAGCCCGCGGATCGCGGTGGACAGGGCGATCCCCTTGTCCAGCCGCGCATCGCCCCAGTCGAAGAGGGCGTCGATCTCGGCGGCGGACGCCCCGGCGGCCTCGCGCTCACGCACCTGCTCCCAGGTGGCGTCCAGGCGGGCCAGGCTCTCGCGGATGTCTCCGCCCGCGTGGGCCGGATCGCAGCGCCCGGACAGGATCAGGAAGCGGAAGTCGTCGCGCCGTGCGGTCACCGCGGCCAGGGCGGCCAGGTAGGCGTCGAGGCCCGGGTTGCCCACCTGATGAACCGGCGGGTTGGTGTAGGCGAGCAGCACGCCCGGCGTGCCCCGGTATTCCACCGCGTCGGCGACCAGGCCGGCGTTGCCCTCGGACCAGGCGTGCAGCGTCTCCCCACGCACCAGCCCGTCGACGGTGGCGGCGCGCAACATCTTCGCCGGATCGCTCATGGTCTTCCCAGTCCTCGCCGGAAGGCCCCGGAGAGTAGCGGAATGGACCCGCCGGAGCAAGCTGATCGACGACCAGCAGTGCGAGTGAGCGAGCCTAGATATCGCGCTCGAAGACCAGCCGCCGACCCTCGCGCAGCTGGAGGCGGCGCCCGTCGAGGACGGCGTGCTGTTCCCGCCGGTCGAACCGCCCGACCTGGAGCACCCAGCCCGCGCCAACCTGCTCGGTGAACAGCTGGTGGCTGTGCCCCAGGACCACCAGGTCGCAGCCCGTCTCGATCCGCCGCCGCACGTAGCGCAGCTTCTCGGCCCGCCAGTCCCGGCTGCGCCCGGCGCGCAGCGAGCGGCTGGTCTCGGCGGAACCCCGGCCCAGGCGGTGGACCAGGGCCGATCCGGCGAGCCGGGCGGCCGTGATCAGCGGGGCCGAACGGATCAACGGCCGCAGGATCGCGTAGCCCGGATCGCTGCGCTGGATCTCGTCGCCGTGGGCCAGATGAACCCTGGTCTGGCCAAGGTCGACATCGCCGGGCCCGGGCCAGACGACGATGCGTGGATCCAGCAGGGGTCGCAGGTGGAAGTCGTGATTGCCCTCCACGTAGATCACCGCCACCCCCCGGTCCGCCGCCCGCGTCAACGCCGCCAGGACGGGATCCGCGTGGGCCGGCGCGGCGCCCCCCAGCCCCACCAGGAAGTCGAAGAGATCGCCCAGCAGGAACAGCCGGTCCGCGGCGAGGCCATCCACGAACTCGATCACCTGCTGGTGGACGGGCCCGGGGGCGTGGCCCAGATGGGCGTCGCCGAGGAAGACGCTGCGCACGGTCGCCGCGCTCAGGTCCCCATCCAGAGGTACCACTGGATCGAGATCCAGGCCGCCAGCTTCTGCAGGGGGCCGAACCAGGTGTGGAGCCAGGCGGTCAGCACCACCGCGGCCAGGATTCGCGAGAGCATCCGGAGCACGGACGGCGGCATCCGCCAGGTGAGGCCGCAGGCGGCCACCGCCGGCAGGATGACGCCGTGGGCCAGCAGCGCGAAGGGAACCGCGGTCCACTTGTCCCAGCGGGTGATGAGGCCCCAGTTGAGGCCGGCGATGCAGGCGACCGAGGTCGCCTGCAGCAGCCAGGCCAACAGGCGGCCGCGGGCGGTGGAGGCGGGTCGCGTGCTCATGGCGCCTCCTCCAGCAGCTCCAGCAGGCCCAGCAGACCGCTGAGGTTGTGCTGCACCCCGTCGATGCGAATCTCCGGGTCGTCGGCGGCGTTGCGGAAGCCCCCCAGCGCCAGCTCGGGCCGCCGCAGCCCGATGAGCAGCGGAGGCGTGTACTGGTTGCGCAGCGCGTAGGTGCTGTTGGCGGTCAGGCGTTCGAGGTAGAAGGTCTCGCCCGGGCGTTCGGTCCGCTCCAGTCGTGCCGCCGCGGCCATCCCCTCCCCGCGCGATCCGGTGGAGATCACGTGGGGGAAGGTCCCCGAGATCCGACCGCCCCGGATATCGGCCGGGGCGGCCTCGCCGACCATCTGGTAGCGGGTCAGCACCTCCCCGATGTCGAAGGCGTAGTCCGCGTAGGCCTTGTCGGGTACCTGGCGATAGAGCACCTCCAGGGCCTGGATCAGCCAGGCGTCGGGGGGGATCTGCAGCTCGAGCCCGAGCACCTTCCAGCGCTCGTGGACCAGGAAGTCGGCCGCCCGAACCGCACACGCCTGCCAGCGGGGATCGGGGTCGATCTCGTACAGCCGCACCAGTCCGAGCAGGGCTTCGCCCGGGTAGTAGATCGAGCGGTGATCGCTCCATTTGTAGCGGCCGCCGTCGGTGTAGAAGCTGGCCATGTCGCCGCGCTCGTCGGTCTGGCTGACGATGTGCTCGGCCAGGCAGTTCATCCACTCGTGCTGGGCGTCGGCCGGGTTGGCCTTGGCCTGCTCGACCAGGGCCAGCAGGGTCAGGCCGGCGCCCCCCAGCTTGACCTTCTTGCTGGCCACCTCGAAGCAACGGTTGGTGGGCTCCTCCTCGGCGTACTCGCGGCGGTCGATGAGGTAGTCGAGCGCCTCGACCGCACCGTCGTAGTGCTCCTGGCGTCCGGTGTGGTTGTAGAGCTGGAACAGGCTGTAGGTGGTCCCGGCGTGGCGCAGCAGGTTGTATCCGCCCAGCCGCTTGCCGCCGCGGGCGTCCCACGCGTAGTCGTAGCGGGCGTTGCTGCGGATGTGACGGACCAGGTAGTCCCCGCCCAGATCGCAGCGGGCGCGCAGCAGCGCCGGGGTCAGTTCGCCGGGATCGGCGGATCCCCGCAGCAGCTGGAGAGCGCCGCCGTCCTCGCCTTCGATCCAGGCGTGGCTACGGAGCGGCCGCCCCGGGTTCTCGGCCATGAACTCCGCCAGCTCACCCCGCTTCTTGCCCTGCAGCAGGAAACTGACCGGCAGGTGGATCCGTCCGCCCTCCTCGATCCAGCCGTCGAGCCCCACGTCCAGGCCCAGTCCGCTCGGCCCAGGGCGGGCCGAGCGCGGTGTGTCCGCGGCCCGATCCACCTGCAGCCTCCCGGGCCAGGCGCGCCGCAGGGGCGCCGCCCAGTCCTCGATGGTGCCCGTGACCTGGACCGTGACCGGGTCGGGGCGGCCGTCCGGGTAGACCGAGACGTACCAGATCCCGTCCGCGGTCTGCGGCTCCCCGGCCTCCCCCGCTCCGTCGAGGTGGGCGCGGGTGACCGCCAGCAGCTCACCGGCGTGAGCCTGGTCCGCCGGATCGGGGTCCGCCAGGTCGGGCTGGGCGCCCCGCACCCAGGTCAGCCAGCCGCATGTCACCAGCGCGCTGGCGAAGATCACGGCCAGGGTGATCGGGCGGGTCCTCATCCGTCCTCCCGTGCTGGCGTCACCAGCAGCACCAGCGCTCGCTCCGAGGTGCTGGCCCGCTTGCCGGCCACCAGCGAAAGTCGCAACTCACCCAGGGTCCGGGGCAAGTACTGCGGCTGGTACAGGTTGTTCAACAGCTCGATCGCGGCCGCAGCGTCCAGGCCGAGCACCTCGTGGGCCAGCTGCAGCAACATGGCCCAGCTGTAGCTCAACGGCATCGGCGAATCCGTCCGGCGGTCCCGCGCCTCGAACCCGAAACAGTCGTCCTCGCAGTCCTGATCCGGTGGCGTGAGCGAGACCATCAGCGCCACCACGTTCCGCTCGCCGTCGACGGTGACCGCGAAGTCGGTGTGGGCGCCGACGTAGAGCCGATCCCGCTCGACCATCCGCCGCATCCGCGCGGCGCCGGAACGGAACAGGGTCGAGGCCTCGAGCCGGGCCAGCGGTTGCCCGATCAGCACCCCATTCGGTGGACCGGCCGCATAGGGCCCAAGGGTCAACGCAGTGGAACGAGGCTCGCTCATCGTCAACGGGACCTACGTGAGAACGGCCGTTTTGGCAAGTCAGCAGGGAGGCACGGTGAGCGTCACGCCGTTGTCCTCCTCGTCACATTCGTCGTGCAGGCCCTCGGGCAGGTTGAGCAGGACGTCGACGGTGACGCTCAGCTCGGCGCCTGCGAGCGATGGGTCGAGGGCGATGGTCAGCGGCGCGGAGTAGGTCCCCGACGGCAGCGCCTCGGGCAGGTACTCGGTGGTCACGTGCTGCATCGCCTGGCCGGGGGGCACGGCCCAGACCGAGATCCCCAGGCCCGGGGACACGTCGGCCAGGCCGGCGTTGGCCGCCCGCACCAGCAGCGTCAGCTGATCGGGGCAGGAGTCGTCGCAGACAGCGGCGCTGTAGGTATACAGATTCGGCGCGTGCAGCACGCTGTCGTCGGCCAGGGTGTTCTGGCGGAAGCTGTTGTACTCGACCCAGGGGGCCTCGGGCTGGGCGGGGATCGTGCCGTCGTCCTCGATGTTGGTGATGCTGTAGGCGTGCTGGTTCCAAACACCGCGGGCGGGATACCAGCTCTGCTCCTGGGCGCCGAGCACGGTGATCCCCGTCCAGCCCTCCCACCACATGTTGTTGGAGGCCAGCACGATCTCCGAGGAGAAGTCGTGGTCGATATCCACGATCACCGGGTTCTCCCACAGGGTGCCCGAGGCATGGTCCTCGGCCACGAAGAGGATCGTCCCGGTCGGTCCCTCGTAGACGTACAGGGCGTGCTCGTCAGCGTAGACCACCTCGGCCACGCCGTCGCCGTTGAAGTCGAAGACCGCGCTGCCGGTCATGTTGGACGAGTCGTCCTCGGTGGGGTTCCACCAGAGCATCGACCCGTCCGTATCCAGCACCGTGTAGGCGCCCAGCCCGGCGACGCCGATCTCCGGATACCCGTCGCCGTCGTAGTCGGCCACCGTCGGCGGTCCTCCGCGGCCCTCGTTCACGATGGGTGATGGACCCCACACGGGCGCGCCCGTGGCCGCGTCGAACAGATAGACCGACCCGCCGGAGACCACCACCAACTCCGCGTCCCCGTCCAGGTCGAAGTCGGCCACGGCCGGGAATCCGGTGGGACCGGCGGGTTCGGCCCAGACCGCCGAGCCGTCCGGGCGGTAGACCGCGTTGTCCGCCACGACCTCCTGGAATCCGTTGCCGGTCACGTCGGCCGCGAACGTCATCGGGCCCCAACCCATGTCTCCGCTGCCGTATCCCCCCTCGGCGAGGAAGCCCGCCGAGCCATCGAGGATCACCCGGCCGATGAGGATCTCCGGCGCACCATCCCCCTCCAGATCGGCCACCGCCGGGTGGGTCCCGTTGCCAAAGGCGTACCCCAGCAGCGTCACCCCGTGGACCGCGCCGTCGTGCTCGACCAGCATCACCTCGCCGTCGTCGGTGATGGCCACGATCTCGGCCATGCCGTCCCCGTCCAGATCGCCCGCGGCGAGACCGGATCCGGGGGCGGTGGCGTGGGCCGGATCGCTCACGGTCCACAGGTCGGTGCCGTCGTCCCCACTGACCGCGCGCAACCGCCCGTTGGAGGTGTAGGCCTCGCCCGCGTAACTGTTGAACACCACGTCCGGCGAGTCCTGCTCGTCCACGACACCGTCGTTGTTGTCGTCGGAGAGCTGGATCACGATGGGGGTCATCATCACCTGGTCGTGGTCCGGATCCACCGCCGAGCTGGACCACTGCCATTCGATGAGCTCGACGGGATCGAACTCCTCGTAGGGCATCACCAGCATGCAGCCTTCGTCGATGTCGACCGCGCCCCCCTCGCCGCTCTGCTCGCAGGGCCCCACGGAGTCGTCGTCGTCCCCGCCGCCGTTGCCCCAGTCCGGGGTCGGGCAGCCGGCGAGCGCGGCCAGGGCGAGCGGCGGAAGGACTCGGAGCGGGCGGATCACGCCGTCATCCTAGCGCGCCGAGGAGGGATGGGATGAACGGGTTGGTGAAGCGAAGCGGGCGAACTAGCCTCCATCCCGAAATGCGGGATGGAGACTGCGGAGTTCCCGAGGCCGAAATGAGTCATTTTTTGCGAGGTCAAGGAAGGCAAGGGATTCCGCGGAGACGTACTCCTGTACGTCGCACAAGGAATCCAGCGGCCTGACGCGGAGATCGCGGAAAAGGGCCATTTCGGGACGGGAACTAGCCCACGCAGCTGCCCAGCAGGTTGTAGTTGATCGTGATCAGGTCGCCGGTGTCCGGGATGTAGTCCGGATCGAAGATCACGGCGTTGATCACCTCGTCGTAGTACCAGCCGACGTAGACCGGCACGTGGTTGAGCTCGACCTCGATGGTCTCCTCGACGGGCGGGTTGCTCAGCTCGAAGGTGTCCTGCCAGCTCAGGGACAGCCAGGCCAGGTTGGACAGGGTGTTGATCCAGTTGCCGTTGCAGATCGACTCGGAGAGCCCACCGGTGGCGGCGATCGCCTGTTCGTAGCGGGCGGCCGGATCCGCGTTGCCGTCGGGACTCGAGCAGCCGGTCAGCTGACCGGTGATCCCGCTGAGGATGACGTGGTCCGGGTTGGCCTTGAGGCTCTGGAAGAGCTGGACGAAGGCGGTCACGGTGTCCTGGGACTGCTCCTCCTCGTCGGACACGAAGATGACCCGCAGGCCGGCCTCCTCGCGCAAGAAGCCATCGTTGGGTCCGCCCGGCGCCGCCAGCGGCAGGCTGAGGGCCTCCCAGCCGAACTGGAAACCCTTCTCTTCCCAGGCTCCGTTGGTGCCGAGGCTGACCGCGTCGGCGAAGGCCGCCTGCACGTCCGGGGTCGACGGCGTCATGATCGGCACCGCTCCCTGGAACTGGGCGTTGTCCGTGGTCACGACGGCCACGTGGTAGTCGATGTCGAGGACGTCGACGATGTCCAGGAAGCTGGCGAAGTTGATCGCCAGGCTGTTCTGCTCCTCGTCCATCGAGCAGGAGTTGTCGACGACCCAGATGATGTCGGTCCAGTTGTTGCCCTCCTGCTCGTACTCGTCGGTGACCTCCTCGGCCAGGTGGGCGGTGCCGTACTGGGTCGCCAGCGCGTCCGGATGGGCCGGGTCGTTGCTGTAGACGTGGAGGTAGCCGGTGTCAGGCAGCTCGTCCCGCGGCCGGTAGTAGACCGTGACCAGCTGCATCTGGCCGGGGTCGATGGCCGTGCCCGGCTGGAAGTAGTAGCTGACCAGCATCTCGTCGCTGGTGGGGGCGAAGACCACGTCGTCGACGACCAGGGGCGCGGAGCCCATGTTCCAGACCTCGATCTCCTGCTCCTTGTCGCAGCCGATCTCGTCGTCGCCGAAGTCGAAGGTCGCCGGGTTGAGCTCGATCATCGGCGCCAGCCCGATGGCGGCCAGGTCGACGATGGAGTCCGGCGTGTCCCGGTCGCTCGAGAGGATGTGGACCTGGCCGGTCGCGTCCTCGTCAGCCATCGGCGCGTAGGTCACCGGCAGGGTGGTCGAAGCATCGGGGGCCAGGATCCGCTCCACGTCCGAGTCGTCCAGCGAGAAGGAGATCGGCCCGTCGACGAACATGTCCTCCAGGTAGAGGGTGTCGCCGCCGACGCTCTTGATGGTGATCAGCTGGGTCATCTCCTCGCCCGCCACCAGCTGGCCGAAGTCCAGCACGGAGGGCGAGACCTCGATCTGCGCGTCCTTCTTGGTCGGATCGCCCGTGCCGTCCTGGTCCACCACGACGTAGTCCTGGCAAGCGGCCAGGCCCAGGAATGCGATTCCGATGACCGGAAAGAGC
The DNA here is from genome assembly GCA_964436045.1 of uncultured Rickettsiales bacterium. Taxonomy (GTDB): domain Bacteria; phylum Myxococcota_A; class UBA796; order UBA9615; family CAYRNR01; genus CAYTBN01. The sequence continues at coordinate 151,443 of CAYTBN010000004.1, forward strand.
AAACGTCTCATTCGGCTGAGCCTCCAGTGCGCCCCATCTGCGAACAGATGTTCTCTCGATACGGTGTATCGCATCTACCGCGTCTGATCCAGGGTTTCTTGCAATCTCTTCACACGTTTACCGCCCTCCGCGGAGGCCCCATTGCCGGTCGTCCGAGGCCCCGGCGGCCGGGGGCGGATGCGGAGCTGCAACGCATGGTAGGCTGCCCGCCGTGAGCCGCCAGCCACCCCCACGGACCGCGCCCCGGGTCCCCCTCGCCGACCGTATCCGGCCCACGTCGCTGGACGAGGTACGGGGCCAGGATCACCTGCTGGCCCCCGGTGCGCCGCTGCGGCAAGCCATCGAGGGTGACCGGCTGACGTCGCTGCTGTTGTGGGGTCCGCCGGGGGCGGGCAAGACCACCCTGGCCCGGCTGCTCGCCGACCACACCCGCGCCCACTTCGAGGCATTCTCGGCGGTGATGGGCAGCGTCAAGGACGTGCGGCGGATCGTCGAGCACGCCCGCTCCCGGCGCGAGGGGATCGAGCAACGGGAGACGATGCTGTTCGTCGATGAGATACATCGCTTCAACAAGGCCCAGCAGGACGCCTTCCTGCCCCACGTGGAGTCGGGGCTGCTGACCCTGGTCGGCGCCACCACCGAGAATCCCTCGTTCCAGGTGATCCCGGCCCTGCTCAGTCGGTGCGCAGTGCTGGTACTGCACCCCCTGCTGCCCGCGGACCTGCAGCTCATCCTGCGCCGGGCGTTGGCGAACGAGGAGCACGGTCTGGGGGACAGCGGACTGGTGCTGGAGGACGAGGTCATCGAGCGGCTGGCTCTGTTCGCGGGTGGCGACGCCCGCAAGGCCCTCGGCGCCCTGGAGCGCGTGGCCCTGGCCGCCGCCGATCGGGCTCCCGACGCCGGCCCGATCACCGTGGACGAGGCCGCGGCGATGCTCGGCGCCGATTCACTGTTGTACGACCGCGCGGGCGAGGAGCACTACAACGTCATCTCGGCGTTCATCAAGAGCGTTCGCGGCTCGGACGTGGATGCAGCGCTGTACTGGATGGCGCGAATGCTGGAGGCCGGCGAGGATCCGATGTTCGTGGCCCGCCGGCTGGTGGTCCTCGCCAGCGAGGACGTGGGCAACGCGGACCCCCGCGCCCTGCAGATCGCCCTGGCGACCAAGGACGCGGTGCACTTCCTGGGGCTGCCCGAGGCCCGCTTTCCCCTCTCGCAGGCCACCATCTACCTGGCCACGGCGCCCAAGTCGAACAGCGCGGGCGCCTACTTCGCGGCGGCCAAGGCGGCCCGCAAACACGGCGCCCTGCCCGTACCGGTCCACCTGCGCAACGCCGCGACCGCGTTGATGAAGGAGTTGGGCTACGGCGAGGGCTACACCTACCCCCATGAGTTCGAGGGCAACCACGTGGCGGCCCAGTACCTGCCCGACGACCTCGCGGGCGCGCGGTTCTTTCAACCGGGCGACCAGGGGTTCGAGAAGACGATCCGCCAGCGGCTGGAGATCTGGGAATCGCGCCGCGAACGTGGTGTCCAGGACCGCAAGAAGAAGCGCTGATCCCCGCGCACTTTGCGTTTCCGGGCGCCCCGTGTACCCTTCCGCCCATGCGCCTCACGTTGCTTCTGATCTCGCTGCTGTTGCCCCTCCCCGCCCTGGCTGCGCCCCTGGGTATCACCGTCGCCGGGCTCGATGACGGGATCCTCAAGGCGGACGTCAGCTTCGACTACGCGAACCGCCGGTACACGGCCACCGCCGACGAGGCGGCCACCGACGACGAGGGCATCACCGACAGCACCGCCATCAACACAGCCGCCTTCGGCCTGGGACTCACTCTGCAGCCTTTCCGCTACGCCTCGCTGGAGGCCCGGGTGCAGATGCACAAGCCCAAGGTGGTGCAGGCCGCCTACACGGCCCCGTGGGGCTGGGGTGTCGGCGGCACCCTGCGGCTCACCCCTCTGCACGCGGCCCACGACCTGGTCCACGTCGGCGTGTACGGCGCCTTCGACGGCCAGCTGATCCGCTACCCCTCGTCCCCCAACGGTCCCCTGCGGACCTGGAGCCTGCGGGCCGGTCTGGGCGTGGCCCTCGGCGGTGCCGACCGGGGTTACTACGTCGATCTCGGCGGCCACTACAGCCGCGCCTGGGGCATGGTCAAACCCACGGACGCCTCCCCGGTCTACACGCTGACCTCCGAGATGCCCGTCGGCTTCCAGCTGGGCGCCGGCCTGTTCAGCGGCCCCATCAACCCCAGCTTCAACACCCACTCCCGCGTCACCGCCGGCATCGCCGTCCGCCTCCTCGACGAGTGGGCACTGTCGATCCGCCTCGGGGCTGTTTTCTAGCTAGCGCCAAGCTCCGGCCGCCCCGGGAGCCGTCGGAAGGGTGTCAGATCTCGACGAACTTGCCGTGGGCGATGGGGAGGAGTTCGGTGACGCGGCTGGCGGGGATCCAGGCGCGGATGGCGTGTTCTTCGGAGGTCAGGGCCAGCAGTTCGCAGGAGTTGTGGCGCAGCAGGGCGGCCAGACGGGCGGGCAGGGCGGGATCGCGGGCCAGGTTGTCGCCGGCCAGGGTCAGGCGGCCGACGGGGTCGAAGACCTCGCAGTCGCCGGGGAGGGCCGCGTCGCCTGCGCCGGGGGCGACCTCGACGAGGAAACGGTCGCCGATGGCCACGGCTCGCGCGGACGCGGCGCTGGGCAGGGCGGCGAGCACGCTGGCCACCCGGGTTGCCGGGCAGATCACGGCCGCTCGTCCGTCGCTGTCGCCCGCCAGTGCGGACACCTGGGGGCGGCCCGGGTCGGTGGCCGGGAAGCGGCGGACCACGGTCTGGCCCGTGCCGTTGGCCGGGTCGGTGGCGCGGCAATACAGGGCGATGCCCATCCGGCGGGCGTGGCGGACGGCGTCGGCGGCCAGCACCCGGGCGCCGCCCTCGGCCAGGGCCAACATGGTGTCGCTGTCCAGGTCGTCCAGCCGCGCCACCTCGGGCACCAGGCGGGGATCGGCGCTGAAGATGCCATCCACGTCGCTGTAGATCTCGACGGCGTCGGCACCCAGCGCGGCGGCCAGCGCCACCGCGGTGGTGTCCGACCCGCCACGGCGCAAGGTGGTGATCTCGCGTTTGTAGCTGACACCCTGGTAGCCGGCCACGACGACGACCTTGCCCCGGGCCAGCTCGTCCTCCACCCGCACCGGCCGCACCTCGATGATACGGGCGTCCTGGTGGCAGTCGTTGGTCAGGATTCCGGCCTGACTGCCGGTGAACGAGATGGACTCGCACTCCCGGGCCTGCAGGGCCATGCACAGCAAGGCGGTGGCGATACGCTCGCCCGCGGTGACCAGCATGTCCCGCTCCCGGTCGCAGCGGTCCGCGGTCACCTGGTCCGCCAGGGCCAGCAGCTGGTCGGTCGTGCTCCCCATCGCCGAGACCACCACCACCACGTCGTGCCCCTCCCGGCGGGCGGCCACGACCCGATCCGCGGCCTTGCCGATCCGCGCCGGATCGGCCATCGACGTGCCGCCGAACTTCTGGACGATGGTGCTCATCCCGCTTTCACCCCCCCGCCGCCGTCAACAGCAACGGATCTTCACCCCGGGCCACCTCGTGCGCGTCGACCTCGGTCCCCTCGTCGGGGGCGTCCGTGGCGTCCTCGACCAGGTCCCACATCCGCACACGCTCCGCTCCGAGCGCCTCGGCGGCGTCGAAGGAATGGACCCCGGGCAGCAGGAGGAGCACGTCACCTGCGTCGCCGCGTCGCACCCTGTAGCCAGCACCTCCGGCGAGATCCTCGACCGCCGTCCAGCCCTCGAGGGCGCTGGACAGCAGGGAGAAGGCCCGGCCCACCGGCTTGAGGGCGAACCCCGAGCAGCGGGGCGGCTGCCTGGGCAGCGCGACCGGGTCCTCGCAGCCGTAGAGGCTGTTGGTCCCGAACACCCGCCACTGGCGGCTCTTGCCCACCGGTGGCCCGTCGTGCAGTGCGTGCCAGAACACCCGCTGCACCTTGCCGCTGGCCAGCCCCTGGCCCACCAGCGAGGTCAGCATCCGGCTCTGCCGCTCCCGGTCGTAGCCCTCGGCGGCCTCGGGATCGCCGGGCACGCTGGTCTCGGTGATCCAGATCGGGACGCGGCCTGAGGACAGCTCGTGGAGCATGTCGATCCGCTGGCTCTGGATGGCCAGCTTGCGGCTGTAGTCGTGCATATCGAGGGCGTCGATGTCGTCGAGGACGGCGCCATCCTCGAGCCCCAGCAGCCGCTCGGTCCAGCCGCTCTTGTTCTCGGTCACGTGGCCGAAGGTCATCGATGCGGCCAGACGGGCGTCGGGGCTGGCGTCACGCATCACCTCGCGGGTGATGCGTACCAGTTCCAGGTACTGCTCGGGGGTGGCGTAGTCCCGCTTGATCTCCACGCAGGTCTCGTAATGCAGGTCGTTCTCGTTGCCCAGCTGGAACCAGCGGATCGGCGCCTTCAGGTCGGGCATGTCGTCGACCCCGTCGCCGTCGTAGCGCTCGACCAGGGTGCGGACGTAGTAGCGGTAGTCCGCCTCCTCCTCACCCTCGGTGGGCAGGTAGGTCTCGGGGAGATGCTGGGTGAACTGGCGGCACGAGGCGATGCCGTTGGTGCGGCCGATGATCAGCAGGATGTCGATGTCGTGGGCCTGGACGGTCCGCACCAGCTCGTCGTGGTAGGTCCAGTCGTACTCCCGCCGCTCCAGCGTCTGCTGATCGAAGCCCGGGAAGTGGCTGGAGTGATGCCGGTACCAACCGGCCCCGGTGGCCGCCAACCGCTCGGCGTCGCCGTGGGCCTTGGCCGGCCAGTCCGCCAGGTCGAACTTCTTGAACAGCCGCGGCGGGATCATCCCGACCCCGGTGGTGACCCCCAGCGGGTGGTCGGGGTGGAACAGGCCGGGCGGGGAGGCCCAGCGGTCCTCGTTCCGGGCAGATCCCGCCCCGGTCTCCACCGCCTCCCCCGCCTCGTCACCGGAGGTCTCCGGGGGCGCGGGATGACAGATCGACGAGGACGCGGCCAGCCAGACGGCCAGGACGACCACGCCGAGGGCAGCGACACCGATCAGAGCGCTTCGGTACACAGTTCCTGGATCCTCTCGTCCCACTCCACGAGTCCGTCCTTGTATTGGTTTTCCCAGAATGGAGCCTCCTCGGAGACCCCGTCGAGGAAACCATGATTCCACAACGCGTACAGGTGCAGGGTCTGCCCGGCTCCCCGGGGCACGAACACCTCGATGTGGTAGCTCTGCTCGAACCCGCCAGCGGTCACGTTCTCCTCGGCCGCGGCGGGCATCACGTTACGGGCCAGCAGGACCTGGGTCGCCTCGCCCTCGGCGTCCTCGTACCCGAATCGTCGGAACCGCGTGACCAGCCCGTAGGACATGGCCAGGCCGACGATGGAGTCCTCGAGCTCCGAGTGCCAGTCCACCTGATCGCAGCCCCCGTCGGGGAAGCAGTCGGGATCGCTGTCGAAGGTACGCTCGTAGCTGTCGTAGTTGCCCGGGAACAGGGTGAGCTGGTCGGGTTCCAGGGTGATCTCCACCACCCGCGCCAGGCTGCAGTCGACCACCGTGGCGATGTAGACACCCACGGCAAGGGTCGGGTCCGGATCCCAGGTCATCGCCTCGAGGGAGTCGACCTGAGCCGTGCTCAGATCGCTGACTCCGCCAGTGGCCCAGCCGTCCTCGACCTCGTCGGTGGTGTCGAACCAGCGGTCCAGGTTCTCGGCGCCAGCGCCCACCAGCGACGGATCGTCGTTGTCCATCTCGTCGAAAAAAAAGTGGGCCAGATCGTCCAGCTCGGTGGGCGCGTCGGGCAGCGGCGGACGGCAACCGAAGGCCAGCAGGGTCAGTCCCGCAAGGGGGATGGCGGCGACGCTGCGCATCGCGGCGCATCATACAGTGCACCGGGTCTTGAAGATCCTGAAAAAGGGCGTAATGTGACTGCGCTCGCGACCAAACACGACTTCCCTTCCCCCCTCTGGAGGACAGAGATCATGACCATCCGTGTTGGCATCAACGGGTTCGGCCGCATCGGCCGGCTGGTCTTCCGCGTGATGGACGCCCGCGACTCGATCGAGGTCGTGGCGGTCAACGACCTGGCGGACGCCCACAGCCTGGCGACGCTGCTCAAGTACGATTCGGTCCACGGCAAGTTCGACGGCACGGTCGAGGCGGCGGACGATGACACCATCGTCGTCAACGGCGACAAGCTGCAGGTGCTCACCGAGCGCAACCCTGCCGCCCTGCCCTGGAAGGAGCTGGGCGTCGACTTCGTGGTCGAGGCCACCGGTATCTTCCGCAAGCGCGACCAGATCGCCATGCACCTGGAGGCCGGCGCCCCCAAGGTGCTGCTGACCGTCCCGGCCAAGGACGAGATCGACGCGACCGTGGTCCTCGGCGTCAACGACCACACCCTGACCCCCGACGCCCAGATCATCTCCAACGCCTCGTGCACGACCAACTGCCTGGCGCCCCTGGTCAAGGTGCTCAACGACAGCTTCGGAATCCGCCACGGATTGATGACCACGACCCACGCCTACACCAACGGCCAGAGCATCCTCGATGCGGTCCACAAGGACCTGCGGCGGGCCCGGACGGCGGCGGCCAACATCATCCCGACCACCACGGGCGCCGCCCGCGCCGTGGGCAAGGTCCTGCCCGAGGTGGCCGGCAAGCTGGACGGCATGGCGATGCGCGTACCCGTGCCCGACGGCTCCTGTGTCGACCTGGTCGCGGTCCTGGAGCGGGACGTCACCACCGAGGATGTCAACCGGGCCATCCGTCGGGCGGCGGACGGCGCGCTCGAGGGCATCCTCGAGTACAGCACCGACCCGATCGTCTCGGCGGACATCGTCGGCAACCCCCACTCCTCGATCTTCGACTCCCCGCTGACGATGGTCACCGGCGGCAACCTGGTGAAGGTCATCAGCTGGTACGACAACGAGTGGGGATACTCGAACCGCGTGGTCGACCTGCTGGTCAAGGCTCACTACCTGAGCAAGTAGAGTCCGAGACCGGGGCCGGGGCCGAGGCCGAGACTGCGGTCTTCCGCCAATTCCTGCCCTGGCTCAACTCTCCTCAATTGCAGTAGTCTTCCAGTCCAGGGAAACCCCTGTCACGAAGGGACGACCATGCGTTGTGGGGCGCTGCTGGCGATTGTCTTGCTACTGATGACGGGTTGTCCGCCGGACGACGACGATGTCGTGGATGACGACACCTCGGGCGACGACGATGCGACCGGCGACGATGACGACGACGTCACGGGCGACGACGACGACAGCTCGCCGACCGGCGATGTGTACCTGTGGCCGACGCCGAGTTTCGACGACACCCTGCTCGGTTGCGACAGCAGCGCCGGATTCCAGATCGTCAACCAGGGCGAAGATCGGGTCGAGATCACCGCGGCGGCCGTGGACCCGGCAGGTGCCGGCTTCGCGTTGGCACTCCCCGCGGAGCTGCCGATCGCGATCTTCCCCGGTTTCGACCTGGAGGTCGACGTGGTCTTCGAGCCGCAGGTGCCCGGCGCCCACGCGGCGACGGTGGTGGTGCAGACCGATCACCCGGAGTTGCCGGAGCTGATCCTGGTGCTGGAGGGGACGGGTTCGTCCGCCGGGGACGTCGTCGACACCTTCGTGCAGGAGGAAGACGGCGATCGGGTGGACGTGTTGTGGGTGGTCGACAACTCCTGCTCGATGGCGGCCCAACAGAACCAGCTGGCGATCAATGCGGACACCTTCGTCGGTATCCTGGAGGCCGCCGATCTGGACTACCAGATCGGCGTCGTGACCACCGACACCGGAGAGCTCCAGGGCCCCGAGCCGATCATCTCACCCTCGCTGTTGGATCCCGCCGGGGCCTTCGCGGCGGCCGTCCAGCTGGGCACCGACGGCAGCTGGTCCGAGATGCCGCTACGTTTTGGCTACGAGGCGGTCACCTCGCCCCTGGCGGATCCGGGTGGGCCCAACGACGGTTTTGTGCGGCAAGACGCTGGGCTGTCGGTGATCATCGCCACCGACGAGGTGGATCAGTCCGGGGGAGATGCCGCCACCTGGATCGCCCAGTTCCAGGCGTTGAAGCTGGATCCCGAGGCCGTGGCCATCAGCGGGATCTATGGCCTGGCGGTCGGCTGCCCCAACCCACCGGCCGACGCCGACCCGATGCTCGCCGAGATCATCGCCCAGACAGGGGGGGTGGAGGTCTCCATCTGTGAACCGGACTGGTCGCCAGTGCTCACTGTCGCGCCGACCCTGGTCTCGGAGCCGGCGGCACGTTTTCCCCTGAGCGAGCCGGCGATGCCGCTGACCCTGGAGGTGGCGGTAGAGGCCCAGCCGGTCACGGCTGGCTGGAGTTACGACGAGGCCGGCAACGCGGTGGTCTTCGAGCCCGACTCGGTGCCCGAGCCGGGCGAGGTCGTCACGGTGCAGTACCACGTGGTCGGCGAATGCCCGGCCGCGGCCCACGGAGGTGTGCGATGAGGCGGCCCTGGTTCACGCTGCTGATCCTGTGCGCGGGATTTGCACTGACCGCTTGTCAGGGGGGCGGCACCATCACACTGGACGACGACGACGTCAGCGGCGACGACGATTCCACCGGAGACGACGACACCACCGGAGACGACGACACCACCGGAGACGACGACTCGACGGGCGACGACGACACCACCGCACCGCACGACGACGTCTACATCTGGTCGCCGATCGAGATCGAGGAGGCGCTGCTGGGCTGCGAATCCCTGGGCGGCGGCACGGTGGTCAACGACAGCGCAGACACGCTGACCGTCTCGGACGTGACGCTGACCGACGGCGCCGAGGTCCTCGAACTGGTCTTCGGTGCACCTCTGCCGTGGACGCTGGAACCGGGGCAAACCGAGGGCTTCGGGCTGGTCTTCCGGCCCGCCGTAGTCGGGGAGATCGAGGGTGGGTTGGTGGCGACCACCGACCACCCGGATTTCCCGGAGGTCGCGGCGCAGGTGGTGGCCAATGGCCTGGCCGACGACGACTGGATGGAGGCCTTCACGGTCGAGGAGACCGCCCTGGCCGACCTGCTGTGGGTGGTGGACAACTCCTGTTCGATGGAGCCCGAACAGACCGCACTCGCGGCGCTGGGGGGCCAGGTGATCGATTTCTTGACGGCCGAGGGGGTCGACTACCAGCTGGGGGTCGTCACCACCGACAACGCCCACCTGCAGGGAGCCGAGCCGGTGATGACCCCCTGGACCGCCAACGTGGCCGAGGTGTTCGAGGCCACTGTGCAGGTCGGCACCGCTGGCGACGGAATCGAGCAGCCCCTGCACCACGCCTGGAGCGCGCTGAGCGCGCCCCTGACCGATCCCGGTGGGCCCAACGACGGGTTCCTGCGGGACGGAGCGGCGCTCGCCGTGATCGTGGTCACGGACGAGGACGACCAGTCCACCGAGCCCGTCGATGAGCTGGCGTCCATCTTCTCTGCCCTGAAACCGGATCCGACGATGGTCGCGCTCAACGCCGTCCACCCGGGCGAGACCGGCTGCACCGCTCCGGATGGCTGGATCGACGCCGCGCCGCGACTCCACGCGACGGTGGCGCTGATGGGTGGCGTCGAGGTGTCGGTCTGTGACGTGGACTGGTCCGCAGCGTGGACCGGCGTCCCCGACCTGCTCCTCGGTCCGCTTCGGGTCTACGAGCTGACCTTCTCGCCGATGCCGGCGACCCTCGAAATCAGTGTGGGCGGCGTCCCGCTGGTCGACGGCTGGAGTTACGACGAGGATCAAAACGCCATCGTCTTCGACGTCGATGCGGTACCCGAGGTGGGCACGGAGATACTCGTCTACTACGTCGAACCCGCTGACGAGTGTCCCTGAGCGTCAAGCCCGGCCGTGGCTGGCGCCGGTCTCGATGCCGGTGGCGACCAGGTGGGCGGTGCGGATGGGCTCGGGGAGCTTGCCATGGCGGCGGGTGAGCCGGATCAGAGCCGCCGCCTCGTCCCGGCCGAGCCCGGCGAGCTGACAGTGCAGGCCCTCGATGGGCAGCACCGGACCCGCGCGCCGGACCAACTTCCACTTGGCGGCACCCCCCCGGACGTGATCCAGCAAGGCGTCGTGGACCGCCTCCAGGTCGGGGGCGGTCCGGCAGACGACCATCGCCGGCAGCTCCAGCTCCGCCGACAGCCGCGGTAGATCGATCACGTTGAACCCGGCCAGCGCGATGCCGTCGAGCATCACGTAGTGGAGCTGGGGGGCGAATCGGGAGGCGCCGATCATCTGCACCAGTCGATCGGTGGCGTTGCGGCCATCCCGCCGTACCTTGGCCGACAGGATGCCCTCCAGACGACTGCTCCCCTGGTAGATCGCACCCACCACCCGTACGTCTCCGCGGTGGCTCCGCTCGAAGGGGCCGTCGTCGATGCCGATCACTCTCACGCCCGGTCGCATGGCCCTTCCATACCGTGCCAGCGCCCAGGGGGCAAGGGCGGGGTGAAGGTGGTAGATTCCCGCCCGCCGAGGAGGTTGTCGATGGTCACGCCGCCGTTCCCCCCCAACGAGATCCGCTGGCCGCGGGATCGCAGGGGTCACTACGAGTCGTACTGGGTCAAGGCCAACGCGCCGGACCGTGCGCTGGGGTTTTGGATCAAGTACAACCTGCTGGCGGCCCAGGGCTCCGACGCGCCTCCCTTCGGCGAGGTCTGGGCCGTACTGCTCGACGGTGAAACGGGGATCCACCGGGTGGCCAAGCGCGTGGTGCCCTCCCACGAGATCGACCTCGCGCCCGCCGACGCCATCTTGCGGCTGGGTAGCACCATCCTGTCCGAGGACATGGCGAGCGGCGACATTCCCGCCGCCGCGCCGCTGCTGGACGCCGCCTGGTCCCTGGAGCTGGAGGGAGACGAGCCGCCCATCATTCACCTCCCCGACGCCTGGATGTACATCGCCCCCTTCCCCCAGAAGAAGATCCTCAGCCCACGGCCCCGGCTCAGCCTGCGTGGCAACCTGCGGGTGGGTGACACCGAGGTCGACGTGGACGGCTGGACGGGCTTCCAGGGTCACAACTGGGGCCGCAGCCACGCCTTCGATTACGCGTACGGCAACGCAAACTGCTTTCGTGAGCGGGACGACGCACGCTTCGACGGCTTCACCGCCCGTATCCAGATGGGTCCGCTGACCAGCCCCCGGATAACCTGCTGCGTCCTGAGGCTGGGCAGCACGGACTTCGCGTTCAACGCCAAGCGTCATTGGGCCGGCGGCGGCCAGTACAGCTTCCCCCGCTGGTCGTTCCAGCTACTGGGGCGGGACGACTACCGGCTGTCCGGCCACGTGGAGGCGGACCGCTCCCGGTACGTGGGCCTGTGCTACGCCGACCCCGCCGGCAGCCTGGCGGACTGCCTCAACACCAAGTTCGGCCACGGCGAGCTGGTGTTGGAGCGCAGGGTCGTGGGGCGCTGGGAGGAGATCCAGCGGCTGACCAGCGAGACATTCGAGCTCGAGTTCCTGTTCCGCGACGTGGATCACGGGGTGCCGGTGGTCGGCGGTGATCCCTTCGAGTCCATTTCCTGAGTCCGCCACCGCGCCCGCTCGCGGATCATCCAGTTCTGCACCATCCGCCAGATCACGAACAGGGACAGGAAGACCCGGATGCCGATGCGGATCTGGGGCGGCCACTCTCCCAGCGGGAACAGCAACACTCCGCCCAGCGCCAACGCCAGCAACCCCTCGACGGGCCAGAACACGTAGGGCCGCAGGACCAGGTCGCCCACGTGTTGCATGAGCTGGCTGGCGGCGATCACCGTCACCACCACCAAAAACAAGATGGTGGGCCCGTCCATCAGGCTTCGCCCGCGCCGCCGGGGACCAGCGGCCAGTTGTCGATCAGGCGCGCCGAGGGGAACTTGACCGCCAGCGCCACCCGGGCCGGCCCGGTCAACTCGCCGATCACCGGCTGCAGGGTCTCGGCGTCGACCACCTCGACGTAGTCGACGCTGGCCAGCGGCTGGCTCTCGATGCGGGAACAGACCTCGGGGACCAGCTCGAGCAGCTTGATCACGCCGAGGTCCACCTGTTCCTCGGCCCAGCTCAGGGCCCGGTTGAGCTCCACCGCCTGGGCCCGCTCCTCCGCCGACAGGTTGGCGTTGCGCGACGACATGGCGACGCCGTCCGATTCGCGGACGATGGGGCCCGGCACGATCTCGATGGGCATCTGCAGGTCGCGGGTCATCCGCCGGATGACCTGCAGCTGCTGGTAGTCCTTCTCGCCGAACACGGCCAGGTCCGGTTCCACCTGGTGGAACAGGATCGAGACCACCGTGGTCACGCCGCGGAAGTGAGTCGGCCGATTCCTCCCGCACAGACCTCCGGTCAGACCGTCGACCGTGACCCAGGTCTGGGCACCGGGCGGGTACATGGCCTCCCGGGGGGGCATGTAGACGGCGTCGACGCCCACCTCGCGGCACTTGGCCAGGTCGCCCTCGGTGTCCTGCGGGTACCGATCCAGGTCCTCGTTGGGGCCGAACTGGGTGGGGTTGACGAAGATCGAGACCAACGTGCGGTCGGCGCGGGACCGTGAGATCCGCATCAGGCTCAGGTGGCCCTCGTGGAGGAATCCCATCGTGGGCACAAATCCCACGCGCTCCCCGCGGGCGCGGGCGGCGCGGGACCAGGCTCTGACCTCGTCGGGACCCTCGATCAGCTGCATATCTTGTGGGACTTGATCAGGCGCGGGCGCTCGAGGAAGGCGTGCTCGTCGCTGGGAAAGGCGCCGCTGCGGACCTCGTCGATGTACCCCCGCGCGGCGTCGCGGATCACGTCACCCAGCTGGGCGTAGCGCTTGACGAAGCGCGGCTGGAACTCGTCGTCCATGCCCAGCATGTCGTTGACCACCAGCACCTGGCCATCGCAGCCGTCACCGGCGCCGATCCCGATGGTCGGGATCGCCAGGGTATCGGTGACCTCCTCGGCCAGGGCCTTGGGAATGCCCTCCAGCACGATGCCGTAGGCGCCCGCCTGCTGGGCCGCGATGGCGCCCTCCTTGATCCTCCGGGCCTCCTCGTCCCCCCAGCCCTGGGTCCGGTAGCCACCGAAGACGTGAACCGACTGGGGGGTCAACCCGACGTGGGCCAGGCAGGGGATCTGGGCGCGGGTGATCGCCTCGATGACCTCGATCCGCTCGGTCCCGCCCTCGAGCTTGACCGCGTGGCCGTGGCCCTCCTTCATCAGCCGGCCAGCGTTCTCCACCGCCTGTTCGACGGACACCTGGTAGCTCATGAACGGCAGGTCCAGCACCAGGTGTGCGCGCTCGATGGCCCGGGCCACCAGGGCGCCGTGGTAGACGATGTGGTCCATCGTCACCTGGAGGGTGTCGTCGTGGCCCTGGACGACCATGCCCAGGGAGTCCCCGACCAGGATGCAGTCGACGCCCGCCTGGTCGAGCAACCGGGCCATCGTGTAGTCGTACGCCGTGAGCATCGTGATCTTGTCCCCCCGCGCCTTCATGCGCTGGAGGGTGCGGACGGTCACCCGCTTCTTGCGTGCCATGGGAGTTTCCTTTCGATCGCGCGGGCTACGCCCTGCACGTCTCAGGTTGCCGACTCTATCCGGGGAACCGCCTGCTATCCGTCCCGGTCCAGTTCGGATCCGTGCGGAATCAGGTGTTTGGTCCCACCTCGCATATTCTGGACCTCCTTGAGAAGAAGGTCGAGATCAGATTTGCGGTTGATGAAATCCAGATGTTCGGTCTGGACCACCAACAACGGTGAGTCTGTGTAATGGAAGAAGTACTGGTTGTAAAGCTCGGAGAGCCGCTCGAGGTAGCCGGTCTCGATGGCCTCCTCGTAGGGGCGGCCGCGGCGGTCGATGCGTTCGATCAGGACGGCCGGGGGCGCCTGCAGGTAGATGGTCAGATCCGGCTTGGGCACCCGCTCGGTGAGCAGCTCGTAGATCTGGTTGTAGAGCACCAGCTCGTCGTCGGACAGGGTGGCGTGGGCGAAGATCGTGTCCTTGGCGAACAGGTAGTCGCAGATCGTGGTGCGGGCGAACAGCGAGGTCTGACGCGCCTCCTGCAGTTGCTTGTAGCGGTTGAGCAGGAAGAACAGCTGGGTCTGGAACGCCCAGGCCTCCTTGTCCTTGTAGAACTTCTCCAAGAAGGGGTTTTCTTCGAAGGGCTCCTCGATGGTCTGGCCGTTGAGCCGCGCGGCGATGCGGTGGGCCAGGCTCGTCTTGCCGACCCCGATGACGCCTTCGATGGCGATGTACCCCGGTGATTCCACGGCGCCATTCAAGCACTTCCAACCCCCGGCTTCAAGCGTCCGTGAGGGGGGGTGACCGGATCCCGGACGGGGTGTCCGGATTCCGGACGGAGGCCGCCGTGAAACGAGCCCTCGATGGGAACCCGAACGGGCCACAGTGCTCCGATGAGGTCACTCACCAGCGGATGGCCGCCCCCTTGCAAAGGAGGAGATCCACCCCCCGGGCGAGGAGGTGAGATGCGAACGATCAACAAGGTGTTTCTGGTGGGCAACCTGGGAGCGGATCCGGAGCTGCGGTACTCCAAGGAAGGACGACCCATCGTCCGCTTCAACGTGGCCACCGGCCACGCGCGCAAGCGGGACGACGGCGGCTGGGACGAGGAGACCGACTGGCACAGGGTGGTCGCCTTCGGCTCCCTGGCCGAGAACTGCTCCAAGTACCTGCGCAAGGGGCAACCGGTCACGGTCGAGGGACGGGCGCACTCCTACGCCTACGAGGACAAGGATGGCGCCCGGAAGTTCATCCACGAGGTGATCGCCCGCGAGGTCGTGTTCCTCGGCGCCCGCGCCGCCACGGGCGAGCCCGCGACCCCGGCCCCCCCCGAACCCCCGGACCCCACCCCGCCCGACCAGCGCGACGCGGACGTCCCGTTCTAGCCACCTCCGACGAAATCGGAGTTCGTACCAGCTAGCGCCGGGGAGCGAGCGGGTCAGGAATCGGGATCGCGGGACTGGACCGGGGTGCTGGGGCCGACGGCGACCCGGTTGCGGCCCTCGCGTTTGGCCGCTGCCAGGGCGTCCCTGGCACGGGCCACGAACTCCAGGGGAGTGGAACCGCCCGGCTGCAGGACGGCGACGCCGACGCTGACGGTCAGCGGGATCGCCCCCCGCCGGGAGCGGAAGGCCCGCTGCATCACCCGGACGCGGATCCGCTCGGCGGTCTTGATCGCGGCCTCCTGGTCGGTGTGGGGCAACAGGCACAGGAACAGCTCACCCGCCCAGCGAGCCAGGATGTCCTCGCCCCGCACCTCGTCCGCCACCCGGCGGGCGAACTCGCGCAGGACCATGTCGCCCACGAACTGGCCGTGGATCTCGTTGACCACGTGGAACTGATCCACGTCGATGGCAAGCAGCGACAGGTTGGAGACGTGGCGGCGGGCGCGCCGGGTCTCCTCGTCCAGGCGCTCCTCGAAGCGGCCACGGTTGAGGATCCGCGTCAGCGGATCGAACCAGCTGGTCTCTCGCAGCCAGGCGTTCTCGATGTCCGCCGCCAGCTGGCGGGCCAGCAACTCGATCCACGCCTGTTCCGCGTCGCCGAAGGAGCCCACGGCCGTGGCGTGCAAGGACATCACCCCGACCACGCGCTCCGCGGTCCGGATGGGCACCACCAGCATCGAGTGGATCGCGCCCTCTTGCCAGGGCAGCGCCAGGAACTGGGGCTCCCCGATCACGTCGTCGAAGCGCTCGGTCTGACCCGTCTCGAGCACCCGGCCCGCGATGCCTTCCCCGGGCTGGAAGGTGACCTGGGCGGCGGTGGCGTCATCCAGTCCGTGGCAGGCCGTGACCACCAGCACCGCCGCGTCCTTGTCCAGCAACAGGACTGCCCCGCTGTCCGCACCGGTGATCTCCGTGGACAGGCGAGCGATCTCCCCCAGGAAGGTCTGGATATCCGGCTGGGAATCGGCCAGCCGCGACAGCCGACGAAGTAGTGCCAAGGTCTTTGAAGACAGGTCGGTCATCGCCGTCGGTTGCACCCCTCTACCCAGATAGCATGCTACCCCCACGCCCGCCCGCGCTGCAATCGCCCGGCCCCGGGGTCCCCGCGGGACCGGTCAGGTTCGGGCAGAACGCCCGAGATGCCGGTTCATCCAGATGGCAGCGAACGGGACGATGTCGCGGGCCACGATCAGCTGGCTCTCTGCGCCGCCGACCCGTCCGATCCGGGCGCGGACCGAGCCACGGCGTCGAGATACGTGCGGATGCAAGGCCGGACGACGAGGCGCACTCGATGTGCGCCGAGGAGGAAGGCCGCCACAGATCCACACCTGTCGCCGTCGGGGAGGTTGGTGGGCCAGTCGGGATTCGAACCCACGTTCTGGTGGTTGACGTCAGCGCCCGTCAATCGCCGTCATCCGGGGCGATGACTCGACTCTCTTGTCTCCAACTCCCACCGCCGCACGACGGATGCACGACGGACAACATGAACAGTAAAGACCCCGGGAACCGATCGCACACGAAAAAGCCCGCCCAACCGGGCGGGTTTTCAGGGGATTTGAGCTGGTGGCTCAGGGTGGATTTGAACCACCGACCTTGCGATTATGAGTCGCACGCTCTAACCAGCTGAGCTACTGAGCCACTGGCGCGGGGATTTCTAGTGCACCGCGCGAGCGCTGTCAACGGGCTTGTCGTCCCGTTCCATCATGGAATCGTCCTCGCGACCCGGAACCCGCGCACATCCGACTTGGCGCTCGGGGCGGCGTGGGTGCGGTGGGCGAGGCGGACGAAGGAGGGGACGCTGAAGTAGGCGCCGCCGCGGCTGACGCGGTCGTGGCCGTCGTCGGGGCCGGGTGGATCGGTGACCGGGGCGGTGCCCAGGTCCTCGGCGTAGCGATCCCAGACCCACTCGGCGGCATTGCCCGTCAGGTCGTGCAGGCCGAAGGCGTTGGGTTGGAAGCTGCCGACCGGGGCGAGTTCCGCGTGGCTGTCGTCGCAGTCGAAGGGGGTCAGGGCCGGGCTGGCCGCCAGCGCGGTGGCGTCGGCGACGTTGGCGTACTGACAGATCTCGGCGTCCCGATCGGTGCCCGCGTAGCGGGTGTGGGCGGCGGCCCGGGCGGCGTACTCCCACTCGGCCTCGGTCGGGAAGCGATAGCCGGTGGCGCCGTCCCGGGGTTCGACGAAGGCCCCCCGGCCCGAGTAGGCGGTCGCCAGCCCCTCGAGCCGCGAGAGGCGGTTGCAGAAGTCCGCGGCCTCGGCCCAGGTCACCCGGGTCACCGGCAGGTTCCGCTCCTGTCGACGGGGTGCCCGCTTGCCCATCACCTCGGCCCACAACCCGCGGCTGACCTCGGTGCGGCCGAGGAGGAAGGACCGGGAGAGCGTGACGTCGTGTTGGATCTCGTCGTCGGCCCGCCCGGCCTCGTCCGGGGGGCTGCCCATCTCGAAGCTGCCCGCTGCTATCGGGACCATCTCCAGGCCGTGGGCGGCGATCGTGGTCCCCTGCCAACGAACGATGTCCTCGGGGCTGAAGGCCACCTCGGCCACGCCGGGGGCGGTCGACTCGTCGTCGAGCTCGTCCGCTGCGGGGGTCCCGCCCCCCTGCCCGGCCCGCCACAGGGCCCAGCCGCCACCGGCCACCAGGGACAGGCCTGCCAGCCCGACCCCCGCGAGGGCGAGGCCGCGCCACGGATTCCGGCGCTGCAGCCCGTCGCCGGTCTCCAGCTGCGACAGGCCCTGGCCCGTGGGGACCGCCGATCCGCGCTCGGCCACGGGTGCCGGCCCCTCGGCCGAGGGACTGGTGGTCGGAGCGGAGACCTCGGCCGGGTCGCCGTCCGCCGCCTCGGCCGCGGGGAGGTAGTCGAGGGTGCGGTCGACGGTGGAGAAGTCGCTCGATTCCACCGCGCCGTCGCCATCCCCAGCGGGGGGGCGGAGGGTCTGCTGGACCGGGTCGGCGGCGGCGGCCAGGTTGGGCGCGGCCTCAACGGAATCGCCCGCCCCGGCGCCCTCCCCCAGCCAGTCGGCCACCCAGGCATCCAGACCTTCTCCCCTCGGGAGACCGCCGCGGATGCCCTCGAGGGCGACTCGCAACGCCCCGGCGTCCGGAAACCGATCCAGCGGGTCCTTTTGCAGGGTGCGGGCCAGGATCGGCGCCATCTCGGGCCAGCGCCCCTCGACCCGCATCAGGGTCTCGGCGGTGTCCGCGCGAGCGATGCGGCCCAACACGTGGAACAGCTGGGTGCATTCGAACACCACTTGACCGGTGATCATCTCGGCGATCACCGACCCGAGGCTGAACAGATCCGAGCGGTGGTCCAGGGGCAGGCCGTCGACCTGCTCGGGGCTCATGTAGACCGGCGTGCCCTTGGTGATCGACGCCGTGGTGGTGTGGAACAGGTTGACCTGGGACTTGGCGATGCCGAAGTCCATGATCTTGACCCGCCCCGCCCGGGTGATCATCACGTTGCCGGGCTTCAGGTCCCGGTGGACCAGACGGAGCTGCTGCCCCTCCTCGTCGACGGCGGAGTGGGCGTACTCCAGTCCCTCGCAAACCTGGATCGCGATATCGGCGATGACCCAGAGGGGCAGCGGGCCGCGCTGCCGGCCCCGGCGCAGGACGCGATGCAGCGTGTGACCATCGACGAACTCCATCGACAGCACGTAGTGGTCGTCGATGTGCTCGAACTCGTAGATCTCGACCAGATTGCGGTGGCGAAGATAGCCGCCGACCCGGGCCTCGTTGATCAGCGCCTGGACCAGCTTCTCCTCCCGGGAGACGTGGGGCAGGATCTGCTTGAGGGCGACCTCCTTGCGGAAGCCCATCGGGCCAGCCCGGACGGCGCGGAACACCCGGGCCATTCCCCCGGTGCCCACCTCCTCGAGCAGCTCGTAGCGGCCCAGCTTGCGCGTCTCTTCGTCCAAATCGGAACCCCGCGACCGGGCGCGGCGGCGCTGCCCGGCCCAACAGTATAGGCGCGGGTGGTCAGGGCGTGGGCGCGGGTGGCTCGAGCTCGGCCAGGGAGCGCTCGACGGCGTCCAGGTTGCGTTGCACCCGGTCGGCGTACCCGGATGCGGGGAAATCGTCCAGCAACGACCGAAGGATCGACTGCGCCGATTCCAGCAACGAGCGCCGCTCGACGGGATCGGCCGAGCGCTGGGCGGCGACGAATAGATCGCCGGCTCGCTTGCGCTCCTCGCGGACGAGGGTCTCGGTGGCCACGGCGGCTTGCTCGGCGGCCTGTTGCTCCCATTCGGTGCCTGCGAAGTCATCGAACACCGCCGCCGCCTCCCGGAAGCGGTCCGCCCTCATCAGCGCGTGACTCTCCGACAGGGCGGCGACCCACTGGGCCTCGTAGGCCGCCGCCGTTTCGGCGGCCTCCGCGGCCTCGGCTGCAGCCTCCGCCGCCGCCTCGGCCTGGGCCAGGGCCTCCACACGCGCCACGGCGTCCGCCAGGGCCTGGGCCTCCCGGGCGGTCTCGGCATCCAGCGCCGCGGCGCTCACCTGCCGGGCGATGACGGCGGCCTCGTCCTCGGCCCCCGACTCCAGCAGCGCCCACCCCCGGGCCAGGCCGTTGCGCGCTGGAGTCTCCGGCAGCATCAGCAGCAGGTCGATCTCCTCGGCCATCAGCCGGGCGCGGTCCCCCACCTGGGCCATACGCTCGGGCGTGTCGGTCACCATCGAGAACGCCTCGCGGGCCTCGTCGTAGCGCCCCTGGGCCAGCAGCCACAGGCCCGTCTCGTAGCGCAGTTCGACGGCCAGCGGGGCGGCGTCGGAAGCCGGCTCCAGGCGGTCGAGCAAGCTCTCAGCGGCCATCAGCGCCTCGTCGTAACGACCCGCGGCGGCCGCCTCGTGGGCGGTGACGACGAAGTCCTCGGCGCTCAGTTCGACCACGGGCGCCGGAAAGACCAGCGGCTGGTCGGGGGGCGCGGTCCGGGCTGCCCGTCCCACCCGGCGCAGGTACTCGGTGACGGCGTCGGCCTCCCGGGCACGGCCGAGCTCTTCGGGCAACGGAAGCTGCTGGATCAACTCGTCCAGCGATTGCCACAGGTCGACCGCCGCCAGGGCCAGGTCGCGGGCGACGCCCTCGCGGTGGCCGGCCTCCTTGTTGGCCTTGCGCAAGTTGTCCTGGATCTGGTGCCGCTCGAACAGGGGCTCGTAGACTCCAGGCGCGGCGTCGACCGAGTGCACGGTGCGGCAGCCGGTGGTCAGGCCCGAGAGGAGCATCGCTGCGGCGAGGAGCACGGCCGGGCAAGCCGACCGTGGCACCCGCGGCCAGGTGTCATGGCGAGGGGACATTCTCATCGCTGGATCCAACGCATCTCCCGACCTCCGTGTTCCCTGACGGGGCCGTGGGGAAGAGCGATCCTACCAGCGAGCGAACTCGAAGGGGGCGAAGCGACCGCCGGACGCGGTGGGGTAGAGGGACACACCGGTCTCATCACCCTCGATGGGCAAGCCAGTGTCCGAGTCGACCTGCACCGGGCGGGCACCCTCGGGTATCGCCAGGGTGGGCTCCGCTGGCCGCTCGCCCGGGGCAGCCAGCAACACACCCTCGGCCGCGCCGATCCAGGCTGGCAAGCTGCCCGTCGCGCCCGCCAGGCGGATGGAACCCCGGGCCATCTTGCGGTTGTCGTCGAAGCCCACGTAGCTGGCCACGACCATCCCCTCGTCCAGGGACCAGCCCCCATCGATGACGGCCGGGACGACCCCGGCGAAGGCGGCGTTGCGGAAGCTGTTGGTGGTGCCGGTCTTGCCCGCGACCGGCACGTCGGGGAACGCACCCGCGGCCCGGCGGCCTGTGCCGTGGGTCACCACCCCGCGGAGGATCTGCCCCAGCTCCGCAGGGATACCCTCGGTGAGAACGCGGCGACGTCGGGGGGTGGCGCGGTAGATCGAGGTGCCGTCCCGCAGCCTGATCTCGGCGATCACGGCTGTGGGGCGCCGCCCGGCCGGATCGCGGCCGCCAAAGGTGATCGACTCCCCGGTCTGCAGTCCCTGGTAGATCAAGGCCAGGTCCAGCAGGCTGATATCGCTGCTGCCCAGCGGGAGGCTGAGTCCGGTCGCCAGCTCGCTGGAGACACCGAGCTCCCCGGCCAGGGCGATCACATATCGCATCGAGACCAGTGTCCGGTAGTCCCGCACCAGGGCCAGCGTCGACAGCTGGTAGAGATCGGCGTCACCGAGCGCCTCCAGGCGGCTCTCGATGTCCGTGCGCAAGGTCGACAGGGTTGCCAGCGACAGCTGCCCGAGCACCAGCACCCGATCGTCGGACAGCAGGGCACCGCTGGCGGCGGCGGGGTCGGCCATCTCCGTCAGCCGCGATGCCTCCAGGGGCACCCAGCCCTCGCCCTCCGGCTCACCGCAGGACACCGCCGTGCGCCCGTCGGCCGCGCCCCAGTACAGATCGCCCAGCGACGACGGCGCGACGCCGCTGTCGACCGCGTCGCGCAGGGCACCCACCGAGCTGCGACACTCGTGGGCCCGCTCCTCGAGGTAGAGCATCGAACGCCGCAGGATCGCCCGTTTGTGGGGCTCGGACTGCCGTGCCCGCTCCGCGCCGAAGCGCAGGCCGTAGTGCAGCCGCCGCAGGGCGTCGGCTTCCTCCTCCCGCATGTCGAACAGCAGGTCAACGACCACATCGGACCGCGCCTGGTCGAACAGCCCCTCCCGCAACCGGTCCTCGGTGGGGACGACGCCCTCGGTGTCGCGGATGCGGAGGATGAAGTCCTCGCGGCTCTCGTCCGCCCGGCGCGTCAACCCCGCCAGCCGGGCCACCTCCTGGAACTGGACCTCGTTGAGGTGGTCGGTCAGATGGTACAGCAGCCAGACGCTGGCCAGGTTCTCGGAGTTGACCCCCGCCCACGCCAGACTCACCTGCTCCGGGCCCTGGTGATCCGGCCGCGGGAAGTAGAAGCTGCCCTCGAAGGGGAAGACGTCGCGCCGATTGTCCAGCTCGTCGGCCAGCGACCAACCCAGCTGCAGTGCCGCGGCGTACACCAGCGGCTTGAAGGTCGAGCCGAACTGGCGGCGGGCCTGGACCGCCCGGTTGAAGTCGCGGTTGGTGTTGCCCCCCACCATCGCCCGGACCTGACCCTCGTCCAGCACGAGCAGCGCACCTTGCAGCTCGGTGAGGTACTCCACGTCCAGCAGCAGCTCGTCGCCCTCCCGCTCCCTGACGGACACCCACAGCCCGCTGCCCGGCAGGACGTTGTCCAGCAGCGCAGTGGTCTCGGCGCGGCTGGCCTCCGCCCATCTGTTGCGGCGGTCGCTGCGCTCGAGGAGGGTCGCCAGCCGCGTGCAGCCATCGGCGTCCACCGTGCCGGTCCGCCCGCCGCCCAGGTCGACCGTCAGGGTGCGGGCGGCCGCGTCGATCCCCGCCACCACCCCCTCGTGGAAGCTGTGGCGCCGCACGTCGGAGTCGGCGACCGGTTTGAGGTCCCCCCCATCGCGCAGCACCACGGCCAGCGTCACCCCTTCGAGGGGAATCCCGACCTCGGTCAGGTGGTGGCGCAGCCCGTAGAGGGCCTCGTCCTGGATCTCCTGGTCGAAGGTCGTGACGATCTCGATGCCCGCGGTGGATGGATTGTCGATCCCGTGTTCGGCCAGCAGCTGCAGGAACTGCTCGTCCCCCAGCTGGGCCGCCACCGTCTCGAGGACCACGCTGTAGGGATACCGGAAACGCCCCCGCTCGAAGGGCAGCTCCCGGCTGGCGAGGACGTCCCGCTCGTCGGGGGTGATGTAGCCCTCCTCGGCCATCCGCCGCAGCACGTACTGGGTCCGGTCGTGGGCCCGCTCCCGCGCCCGCTCGCGCTTCTCCGCGCTGTCGGAGAGGAAGGGGTCGTACCGCGTCGGCGACTGGACGACCCCCGCCAGGAAGGCGCACTCCAGGGTGTCGAGCTCGTGCATCTGCTTGTCGAAGAAGTAGCGAGCGGCAATGCCGAGGCCGCGACCGTTGCCGTTGACGTAGAACTGGTTCGAGTAGAACTCGAGGATGTCCTCCTTGGTGAAGTGATGCTCCAGCCGCAGGGCGTTGAGGGCCTCGCGAGCCTTGTCCGGGACACTGAGCGCCCGCTGCTCGAAGAACAGGTTCTCGGCGGTCTGCTGGGTCAGCGTCGAGCCGCCCTCGACCACCCGGCCTGCTTCGATGTTGTGCTTCATCGCCCGGGAGAAACCGATCCAGTCGATGCCATGGTGCTGGAAGAAGCGCTTGTCCTCGGCGGCGACCAGCGCATGGACGAAGTCCTGGGGGATCTCGTCGTAGGGCACGTACTGGCGATGGTCCTCGTCGAAGAACACGCCCAGCTTGGTCTGTCCGTCCCGGTAGTAGACCTGGGTCTCCTGGGAGATGGCCCCCAGGATCCAGGCCCGTTCCATGTGGTTGCCCGGGTTGTCGACCACGTAGTGGCGGTAGAGGAACGCGCAGGCCAGCAGGCAGGTCCCCAGCAGGACCAGCGCGAAGGTCAACCGGCGCTTGAGCCGCTGCCAGAACGAGGGCCGCGACTTCCGGCGGGACCGGCGCCTGGCCGGTGCCTTCTTGCGTTTCGGGGCGGTCGAAGACCGGGTCCGGGGTTTCTTCGCCGTGGACGCGGGTTTTTTCTTGCGCGTCGTCGGGCTCACGGGCGCGCCTTCCGGCTGCCCCCGGCAGCGATCTGCCGGTAGATCGACTCCACCTCGCGGTAGTTGTCCTCGTCCCTGTTCTGCAGCGCGGCCTCCCTCGCGGCCCTTCTCAACCGCTCCTGATCCGGATGGTCGAGAAACGCCCGCACCGCGTTCACCATTCCCTCGACATCCTCGGGATCATCGATGATGGAGACCGATTCACAGCTCCTGAGCACCTCGGCGGCGCCGTTGGTTCCGGTGGTCACCACGGGAACCTCGGAGGCCAGCGCCTCGAGGGTGACGTTGGCGAAGGGGTCGTAGCGCGTCGGCAGCAGCAGCAGGTCGGCGGTGGCGTAGACCCGCTCGATCCGGTCGAGCACACCGGTCAGGTGGACCTGCTCCAGCACACCGAGCTGCTGCGCCAGCCCCATGAATCGTTCGAATCGCCGGTCGTGGCCCACCACCAGCAACTTGAGGTCGGAACGCTCCTGCAGCGCCCCCAGGACGCGGATGGCGCTGTCCAAACCCTTGCGTTCGAAGTCGCCGCCCACGAACAGCATCACCGTGTCCTCGGGGACCAGGTGGAACTCCTCGCGGGCTTCCAGGAAGAACAGCCGCCGGTTCTTGGGGTGGAAGCGCTGGGTGTCCACGCCATTGTGGGCCACCTGCAGCAGCCCCTCGCGGACCGGGTAATGGGTCTCGAGCTCCTGGCGACAGCGGGCGCTGACCACCATCAGCTTGCGGGTCGCCGGATCGGAGAGCTGGCGCCGCTCGATCCAGAGCATCAGCCATTGCCGGGGGTCGAAGCGTAGCCGGAACCGCTCCCAGGCGGTCTTCGCCCGCGCCAGCAGACCCAGGAAATAGGCCTTGTGACACCCACCGCCCGCGCGCAGCAGGTGGTGTCCGGTGGTCCGGCCGAAGCCGTGGACCACATCGAAGTCCGCCGGTTTTATGTTCCTGATGGCCGACAGCCAGAAGCCGAGCACCTTGACGAATCCGCCCAGGCGCGGGATGCGGAGCTTGTGGAACTTGATGCCGCGGATGCCCGAGAGGACCGGGTCCACCTTGTCACAGAAGACGTGGACCTCGTGCTCGCGATCGGCGAGGTAACACGCCAGCCCGACCAGATAGCGCTCCGTCCCGCCGCGCAACGTGAACTGCTTGTGGACCAGCGCGATCTTCATCGGGGACCGATGATGGAGGCGCGGGCCGGAGCGGTCAAGGTGGGGCGGGGCGGGGGAGAACGTGGAGGCGCCGACCGGATTCGAACCGGTGATAGAGATTTTGCAGACCTCTGCCTTACCACTTGGCGACGGCGCCCCATCGCACTGGACCCGGACGGGTCGGGGAGAGAATACCCCTGAACGCCGGACTGTCAAGCACCCGAGGTGGAAGGATGGCCGGCGACGAGCCATAGTGGGGGCGTGCCGAGAGCCAAGCTCAGCGTCACCATCGTGGCCCAGGACGAGGAGGACCGTCTGGAACCGGCGATCCGCTCCGTCGACTGGGCCGACGAGGTCCTGGTCGTGGACGGCGGGAGCACCGACCGCACGCCGGAGCTCGCGCGCGGCGCGGGCGCGCGGGTGATCGACCACCCGTGGCGGGGGTACGCGGCCCAGAAGAACGTGGCCCGCGAGGCGGCGACCCACGACTGGGTGCTGGGGCTGGATGCGGACGAGCGCGTCAGCCCCGAACTGGGGGTCGCCATCCGGGGAGCGCTGGCGAACCCGGGCCAACATCATGGCTTCGCCTGCAACCGGCGGAACCACTACCTGGGGAGACCGATCCGCTGGTGCGGATGGTATCCGGACCGGCGGGTGCGCCTGTTCCACCGGAGGCACGCAGCCTGGGTCGGGCCCGATCCCCACGACACGGTGGACGTCGACGGCTCCGTCGGGCCGCTGGACGGGGACCTGCTGCACGACTCCTACCGCAGCCTCGCCGACCATCGACGGGCCATCGAGCGCCTGGCTGCGAGCTGGGCGGCCAGCGCCGCGGCGGACGGACGGCGGACGCGCCCCTGGGATCTGACACTGCGACCTGCAGCGCACTTCCTGAAGAACTACCTGCTGCGGCTGGGGTTCCTCGAAGGTCGCGCTGGGGTCCTGATCTGCGCGATGGGTGCCCTCCACGTGTTCACCAAGTACCGGGAGCTGGGGCGAACCCGGTAGATCCCGGGCCCCCGAATCCCGCCGGCCCTTGCCTCCGCGACCTTTCGGGGGCGTTCACCCTTGCAGGCGCCGGAATACCACCCTTGCGCGCGGGTCCTCTTATCTGCTACCTAAGTTTTCGGGGAGGCAGGTTGGGGCCATCATCGCCCCTCACCGCCCGCAGCTGCCGAGGAGACACTATGTCGAGCAACGCTGAGGATCTGCTGATGCACCTGTTCCTGGGTGTGGGGGCCAGGTGGGTCTTGTGGCTGCTGATCATCCTGTCGGTGCTCCTGCTGATGATCGTGGTCGAGCGGTTCATCTTCTTCGCGCGCAACCGTGCGGACTTCGCCAAGCTCTCGACACGGATCAACGATCTGATGGCGTCCGGAGACCTGGGGCGTTTCCAGAAGGAGATCGAGCCGTTCAAGGGGGTGGAGGCGTTGGTTCTCCGCCGATCGCTGCAGTCCGCCGAGCGCGGCGCGGGCGCGGTCGAGGAGGTGATGGATGGCGCGCTGTCCATGGAGCGGGTCCGGATGGAGCGCGGTCTGACTTTCCTGGGGACGGTGGGGGCCAACGCGCCCTTCATCGGCCTGCTGGGCACGGTGCTCGGCATCATCCGCGCGTTCCGCGACCTGAGCAGCTCCATCGGTGAGGCCCAGGGCGCGTCCGCGGTGATGGCGGGACTGTCCGAGGCCCTCGTGGCCACGGCCGCCGGCCTGTTCGTGGCCATCCCGGCGGTGGTCGCCTACAACTACTTCCAGCGCCACATCAAGTCGGTCGTCAGCAACGCGGGCAGCATGAACCGCTTCGTGCTGTCCCAGATCCGCAACGACGGGAGCTGAGCGGCGATGGCCACCAAGTTCGAAGCGGAAGAGGGGCTCACCGGCATCAACGTCACGCCCCTGGTCGACATCATGCTGGTGCTGCTGATCATCTTCATGGTCACCACCACCTACATCGTGGCCCCGTCCATCGAGATCGAGCTGCCCGAGGCATCCAGCGGCGCCCCCACCGAGATCTCGATGCTGGGTCTGATGCTGTCGGCCAACGGCATCCTCCTGCTCAACGGCGACGAGACCACCGAGGACGGATTGCGAGCCTTCATTCGCTCCGCGGAGTCCGGTGATCCGGAGGAGCTGCAGGCCATCATCGCCGCCGATCGGGAGTGCAGGCACGGCGACGTCGTCCACCTGATCGACCTGATCAAGCAGGAGGGTGTGATCCAGTTCGCGATCAACATCGAGTTTCCCCCCGAGACCCGAGCCGAGGAATCCGCAGGCACGTCCAACGCTGACGAGGCCACCGGGGGCACGGCCGGCTGATGGTTCAAGGCGGTCCGCTGCGGGTGGTCGAGGGAGGACGGCAGGACACGTCCGCCACCAGCGGCCCGGCCCGGCCCCCGCCGCTCCCGGTCATCCCGCCGCGCAAGTCGATCCTCCCGTGGCTGCTGCTCGGCGCCTTCCTGTCGGTGACCTTCCACTGCGGGTTGCTCACACTGGCGCTGCTGGCGCCCACGCTGATCAAGGATCGCGAGGACACCATCGTCCAGATGCTGGTCTACGAGACCGTACCGGAGGTCGAGGAGCAGAAGGAGCCCGAGCCGGAGGTGGAGCCGGAGCCCGAGGTGGAGCCGGAGCCCGAGGTGGAGCCCGAGCCGGAGGTGGTGGACTACCAGGACGTCGTGGCCGCCGAGGAGGCGCCGCCAGCGGACGCCCAGCCCTCGGACGCCCAGCCCTCGGACGAACCTTCCTCCGCGCCGGTCTTCGGCGTCAGCATGTCATCCACGGTCTCCAACGGCTCCAGCTGGGGGCTGCAGGTGGGCAACACCGTGGCGATCAAGCCCGAGGACTCGGCTCCGGTCGAGGATCCGGCCGAACTGACGCCGGTGGTGGCCTACCAGTTCATCGAGCGCGAGCCGGTGGTGATCAAGCGCTTCGAGCCCGCCTACCCCGAGGGTCCCAAGGCTGCCGGCATCGAAGGCGACGTCCTGCTGTACCTCACCATCGACGCGGAGGGCGCCGTGACCGACGCCAAGGTGGTCCGCGGTCCCCACCCGGAGCTGAACGAGGCGGCCCGCAAGGCGATGTTCAAGCACCGGTTCCGGCCCGCGACCAAGGGCGGCCGGAACGTGGTCGTCGAGCGCTTCCCCTACCAGTTCACCTGGATCATCGAGGAGTGACTCGCTGGCGCGCCCGCGCGCGGTGGGCGACAATGGTGCGCCGTCGCGGCCTGCGCCCATGGTGAACCGCCTTCAGCCGATCCTGCTGTTCGCCCTGCTGGCATGGCCGTTGGGGGCGGTGGGGCAGGAATCCGAGACCGAGACCGAGGCCGAGGCCGAGACCGAGACCGAGACTGCCCCATCTCCCTCCCCCTCCCCCCCCATCCTCCCCCCCGTCCTCGTCGACGCCCCCGCCCCCGTCTTCCCCGCCGAAGCCCTCGCCGCGGGTGTCGAGGGCACGGCGGTGGTGCGGATCGACGTGGCGGCGACGGGCGAGGTGGCAGCGGCGTCGCTGGTGCGGGACCCGGGGATGGGGCTGGGCCAGGCGGCGCTCGAGGCCATCCGCGGCGCCCGCTACGACCCGGCGCTGGCCGGTGGACAGCCGGTTCCGTTCCCCGATCTGTACGTGATCATCCCGGTGGACCACCCGGACATCGAGCCGCCGCCGCTCCCGGGCGGTGAGATGGCGGATCAGCTGACCCAGCCACCGGCCGTTGTCGACACCCCCGCCGCCGTGTATCCCCCCGCCCTCGAGGAGGCCGGTGTCGAGGGCGTGGTCCAGCTGGAGATTCTGATCGGCGCGCGGGGAGAGGTGAGCCAGGTCCGGGTATCGAACTCGGCGGGCCGCGAGTTCGACGTGGCGGCCCAGGACGCGGCCTGGACGTTCCGATTCATGCCCGGCTATGCCGGCGAGGTGCCGGTCCCGGTCAACATCACCTACGACTACGTCTTCCAGATCGAACAGCAGGTGGTCGAAACCGTGGCCGAGACCGGCTACGACGAGGTCGATCCCGACGGACCGCAGAACTACACCGGCATCGTCCGCGAGCGGGGCACCCGCAACCCGATGCCCGATGTCGAGGTCTTCCTCGAGGAGTTCGACCTGTCCGCCGTGGGCGACAAGGACGGACGTTTCGCCTTCCGCGGCATCCCGGTGGGTACCTGGCACATCCTGATCCTGGCGCCCGGCTACGAGCCGTACCGCACCGAGGAGGACATCCTCCAGGGCGAGCTCACCGACGTCGTCTACTTCGTCCGCCCCTCGTCGACCGGCCTCAACCGCACCGTGGTGCGGGTCAAGAAGGAGCGCAAGGAGGTCAGCCGGACCACCCTGACCATCGAGGAGATCCAGCAGGTGGCGGGCACCTTCGGCGATCCGATCAAGGTGGTGCAGAACCTGCCCGGCGTGGCCCGCAGCCCCTTCGACTTCGGGCTGCTCGTGGTTCGTGGGTCGGGCCCGGAGGACACGGGCGAGTACGTGGACGGCATCCGTGTGCCGCTGCTGTACCACTTCGGCGGATTTCGCTCGGTGATCACCCCGATCATGATCGACTCCATCGACTTCCTGCCCGGCGGCTACGGAGTGCGCTGGGGTCGGACCCTTGGCGGGGTGATGAACGTCAACACCCGCCGGGAGTGGCCGGACCAGGTCCACGGGCTGGCCCGGGTCGACCTGCTGGACGCCGAGGCGGCGGTGATCGGGCCCTTCAAGAAGGGGAGGGAGAAGGTCGGCGGCTTTGGCGTGGCCGGCCGCCGCTCCTACATCGATCTGGTTCTTCCCGTGCTGGCACCCCCCTCACTCGACCTGAGCAACACCGTGCTGCCCCAGTGGTGGGACGCCCAGATCAAGCTGGCGGTCTCCCCCTCCAAGAAGGTCGATATCTGGACCTACATCTACGCCAGCGACGACAAGACCTCGACGACCACGGAGCGGGGATCCGCCCAGTCCGCCGACTCCGTGGGATTCTCCGGCTTCCGCACCAGCTTCTTCCGGGCCACCGCCGGGGGCGCCCTGCGTCCCCACCCGGCGCTGTCCGTGGACTGGTCCTTCGGCTACAGCTACGACGCCATCCGCGCGTCCCTCGGCTCCGCCTTCGGCGCCGGTACCGCCTCCAACTTCTATTACGGTCGGGCCGAGGCCAGCTGGGCGCCGCAGGAGTGGGGTTCGGCCCACGTGGGACTGGACTACGCAGGCGGCAACGACCGCTTCGAGATCTACACCACCGCCACCACGCAGCTGATGTCAGGCGACCCGACCCAGGAGTCCGAGAACCTGTTCATCGTGGGCGACATCGTCGGCCACGCCCCCGCCGTCTATCTCGAGGGCGTGTTCACCCCGTTGAAGGACGAGCGACTCAAGATCATCCCAGGCATCCGCTACGACTACTACTGGTTCAAGGACGGCGCCTCCCTCGACAGCTGGGATCCGCGGCTTGCGGTGCGGGCCCAGGTGCACCGGACCACGGTGCTCAAGGGCTCCGTCGGGCTGTTCCACCAGAACCCCCAGCCGTGGGAGCTGTTCGAGGGGATCGGCAACCCGGACCTGGATCCGGAGCGGTCTCCCCAGGTGGTGGTGGGCATCGAACAGGGATTCACGCCATTCCTCTCCGTGGACGCCCAGTTCTTCTACAAACACATGGAGAACCTGGTGGTCGCCGTGTTCGACGACGTGTCGGCTGCCGAGGACCTCTGGCGGAACGGTGGCGTCGGGCAGGTGGTCGGCGGCGAACTCTTCCTGCGCTGGAAACCCCACCGCAACTTCATGGGCTGGATCTCGTACACCCTGTCCCACAGCACGCGGCAAGATCAGCCGGAGGACGACTGGTACGTGTTCGAGCTGGATCAGCCCCACATCCTGGACGTGGTGGCCAGCTACCGCTTTCCCCACGACATCACGGTCGGCTTCCGCTTCCGGCTGGTCTCCGGCAACCCGACCACCCCCTACATGGGCGCCTTGTACGACTCCGACGTGCCTGGCTACACCGGGCTGTTCGGGGACTACAACTCGCAACGCATGCCAGTGTTCCATCAGCTGGACGTGCGGCTCGAAAAGGCCTTCATCTTCCGCCGCTGGCGGCTCCAGACCTACCTGGAGATCATGAACGTCTACAACCGACAGAATCCGGAGTTCGAGATCTACAACTTCGACTACACCGAGAAGGACTTCTTCAACGGCCTCCCGTTCATCCCAAACCTGGGGATGAGGGCGGAGTTCTGAGCATGGTGTTCCGAGACCGAGCTTCGTTCGACTACCGACGACCAGGGGCCCGTGCCCGATCTCTCCTGTCCCCCCTCCTCCTCCCTCTCCTGGCCCTCGCCCTCCCCGCCTGCGACCCCCCCGATCTCACCCCCGCCTCCGAGGTGATCCGCCTGCGAGTCCTGGCCATCGAGACAGAACCCCCGGAGATCGCGTTCGGTGAGACGGTCCAGCTCACCCCCGTGATCGCCGATCCGTGGGACGAGGGTTACTCGCCCCAGTGGATGCCCTGCATCGAGACCAGCCTGGGCGGATTCGCGGCCTGCGACTTCGAAAACATGCTGGTGGATATCTCAGACCCCTTCGCCCTGGCCGGCCTCACCGCCGAGCGGCTCGAATTCACCGTCGACCAGCCGGCGGTGGCCGAGTTGATGGCCGACATGGACGCCCTCGACCGGGCAGACGGTCTCTCCCTGCAGTTCATCCTGATGCTGTTCCCGCGGGGCAAGACGATCCTCGACTACATGCCCGAGTTCGACTTCGAGCAGATCGAAGATCCGGACTACCTCGAGCAGTACGGCGAACAGACGAGCGAGGCGTTCAACACCGTGTTCGAGGCGCTCATGCGCCAGAGCCGGATCGCCTTCAAGCGGGTCATCGTCAGCGACCTGGAGTCCGTGGGGCTCGACCTGCACGTGGACGGCGAGTGCGCCGATCTGGCGGGATTGCTGCCCAACCAGGCGCCCCGGCTCGGCGGGGTGGTCCACGTCGAAGAGGACAGCGAACAGACCTTCCCCAGCGGGGTGACGATCCAGGTCCCGGTCGGCGAGACCGCCGGCCTCGAGCCCCTGTGGAACCCGGACGATCAGGAGACCTACTACCACGTGGACTGGGGTGGGGCGACCGACTGCCGGACCGAACAGCCGTTCTTCGGCTGGTTCGCCACTGGCGGCAGCTTCAGCGATCGGGACGGGTTCCCGGCGGACAACAGCTTCCTGGACGAGATGGGCTTTCCCGATCCGGTGCAGTGGCAGGCCCCCGGCGAGATCCCCGACCGCAACCCCGTCGCCGCCTGGATCGTGGTCTGGGACCGCCGGGGAGGGATCCATCACGTGGAGCTGAAGTTGGACGTGGTGGAGGGAGCGGGAGAGTAGAGTCTCGGTCTCGGCCCCCCTACCCCCCGACCCGGAAACTCCCCGACAGCACGGTCGAGAAATCCTCGCACTTCGCGCGGCCGAGGGGGGTGTCCTCGGCGCAGCCCCATCCGTAGACGACCGAGATACGGAAGATCCCCGCGCCCTCGTCCTCACCCGTCGTGTAGGTCAGCTCGTGGGAGCCCGGCTCCAGGGCCTTGGCGATGCCCTCGGAGGCGCAGGGCTCGCGCGCCACGCGCGCGTACGATTCTTCTTTGAAACCCTGGACCTCGAAGGGATGGCAACCCGGGACGAAGATGGTCCTGCCTGTCGCGTTCTCGATGGTCACGGCGACCGCGTCGCCCTTGGCGTAGGCCTGCTGGGATACAGTGACGGTCACCCCGTCGGCCGAACCGGCGCGGGTGGGCAGTGCCATCGTGGCCAGGACGAACAGCAGGGTCCAGGGGACGTGGTGTCGCATGGTCATGCCTCCCTCGCCGCTATTTATAGCGCCGGGACTCGGCCAGGAGCAAGGCCGCGCGGCTTGCGGGAGAGCGGGCGGTGGCCAGCCCCCGCGGGCCGGCGTGGGTCCGGCTCGCCGCCCGATTTTCCCCTTGGATTCCAGCCGGTTACAAAGGGGGTCAACCGCTCTCCGACCCCCGCGCGATCGCTTGACAGCATTTCAGGGCGTCAGGTAGAACGGCCGCTGCGCAACCAGATGGTAGCTAGCGTCTGTCCGATCGAGCTGAACGCCCAATGGCAGGCTCCATGCCTCGACGAATCGTGATACCTTCCGTGACCGACGAGTGGAACGACGTCGACGATCCGCCGCATGGACGGTGGAGATCCCAGTGCCCATCAGGGTTCTGGGCGGGTTGAGGTGAGAGCGCAGAGAGACGAATAGCGGCGGGAAATACGTCAACCGACTGTCAAAGATGTAACCAGTCGGCCCGTCATTCGTTGACGAACCAGAGCACGGAGGCCCCCTCGGACCTCGGAGTTCCGTGCATGAAGGAGTGGACGATGCGCGGTTGGCCCTTGCTGCTGACGCTGCTGTTGACCACCGGCCTGATGGCGCCCGCATACGGCGCGCCTAGGGACGATGACGAGGACGACGAGGGGGGGACCACGGTCGTCACCTCTCGCGGTCCCGAGAAGAAGGGGCTTCAGGTCCGCGCCAAGTTCTTCCGCAAGAAGGGCCGGATCGAGATCACCCCCAACTTCGGTTACATCACGAACAACGAGTTCAACCAGGACATGTCTGGCGGGCTCGATGTCGCGATCCATCTCTCCGAGCGGTTCGCCCTCGAGTTCGGCGGTCTGTACGCCTTCCTCGGGGCCAACAACCAGAAGGACCTGGCCGCCGCGGTCCTCTCGTTGACCGACCCCAACATGCTCGAGGCGACCGACCCGGGGGCCTTCGCCCACGTCGGCATCCTCTGGAGCCCCATGTACGGGAAGATCAACCCGATGGGGATGGCGGTCATCAACCTGGACTTCTTCTTCGCGCTCGGGCTGGGCTACGAGTACGAGGAGGTCGAGATCCTCCAGATGGACTGGACGACGGGCAAGGGCGCCGTCAACGAGAAGTTCCAGAACCACCTGGTGCCCCTGCACCTGGGTGTCGGGATGAAGATCTTCGCATCCCGCGGCTTCAGCCTGCGCATCGACGGTCGTTTTTACCTGACCATCGACCAGGTCCTGGACTTCAAGGACCCGCGCAGTGCCCAGGCCAACCGCAACCTGCTCAACGACAACCCGTACACCAATCGGCTGGACTGCGGCGCGAACTCCAGCGCGCAGTGCGTCACCACCCTCAACAACACCTTCATCGTCTCGGTCGGCGGCAGTATCTGGGTGCCGAAGATGAAGACCGAGGACTAGGGGAGGTAGAGCCGTGCGGAAGCTGAACATGACAATGAGCATCCGGAACGTGGTCTTCGGCCTGGCCCTCGTGGCCCTGATGGCCTTGCCCCGCCCCACGCTGGCCGCCCAGGGCGCCGATCTGGACGCCATCATCGACGTCCCGACCGCGGATCTGGCGATCCACGCCGCCCGCGGTGACGATGAGGACGAGGATGAGGACCGCACCGATAGCCGCAGCGCCACCGGGCGCAAGCGGATCATCAAGGTGGTCCAGCGGCGTCACTTCCTCAAGCTCGGACGCGTCGAGGCGACCATCCCGTCCATCGGCATGGTGACCAACGACCCCTTCTTGCGGCGCATCCTGTTCGCTGGACGGTTCGAGGTCCATATGACCGAGATCTCCAGCATCGGCGTCTACCTGGCGTACTCGCCGAACCTGGGCGAGAGCGACCTGAAGCAGCTGACCAGCCAGATGCAGACCCGCAAGGAGGTCGTGCCCGACATCTCGCGGATCATGTTCGTGGGTATCGTCGACATGGGCTTCAGCCCGATCTTCGGCAAGGTGGAGCTCGGGACCACCAAGATCATCAACTACGACATCTACTTCTCCGCAGGCGCCGGCGTCCTCTACACCATCGACGACGAGGAGCTGGTCAAGGGCGGCGACGAGAAGTACCGCAAGCAGATCCACCCGGTCACCAGCCTTTCGTTCGGCTTCCGGGTGGCGTTCAACGAGTGGTTCGGGATCCGTCTCGAGGGCCGCCTGCTGACCCACATCGAACAGGTCGACCGCGCCGAGGGGCTGAACCTGGAGATGAAGAACAACTTCGCCGTGCAGTTCGGACCCAGCTTCTTCCTGCCCCCGAAGATGAAGCAGCTGGCGCACTGAGGCGTGGCGGAGGCGCCGGGCCGCCACGGCGAGCACGGCGAAGGACAAGGCGTATTGATCCCGGCAGGCGGGGGGTCCCGCGGCCGGAGAAACGGGAAGTGTGATGCGAAGTCGGTTCCTGATCGTGCTGACGACGATGGCCGCGCTGCTCTGGGCGACGACCGCCCTCGCCCTGAGCAAGGACGACGTCATCAACATGAAGAGCGTGGGGGTGCCCGACAGCATCATCATCTCCACGATCGAATCCTCCGACGCCGTCTTCAACCTGTCCGCCGAGGACATCATCGAGTTGAAGAAGGCCGGGGTCAGCGACACGGTCATCGAGGCGATGCAGGGGACCTCCGCGGACATCTCGACCGAGAACCGCCGCGTCGTCGACGAGCCGCGCGAGGAGAGGGAGACCCGGGAGACCACCCGTCCCGCCGACACCGAGGATCGGGAGACCCGCAAGCCGGCACGCGAGGAAGAGGAAGACGACGACATGATCCGCGGGCGCCGCGACCGGGGCGACCGGCAGGACGACCGCGACGAGCGGGCCGAAGCCAAGGCGCTGGCCTACACTCCGCCCGAGCTCAAGGAAGCCATCAACCAGTACAAGTCCAAGAAGTACCTGAGCTCTTCGTACAACCTGTACAACATCCTCGACTCCCGGAAGTACCCGGAGCAGAACGTCAAGATCCACTACTACCTGGCCGACAGCCTCTACAAGCTCGAGCTCTACCACTCGGCCCAGGTCTACTTCATCAAGGTGGTCCGCGAGGGCCCCGGAACCTACTTCGCGCCCGCCCTGACCAAGCTGGTCTACATCTGGCGCAAGACCAACGACCCGACCGCGCTGGTGCAGCTGATCGGCGACGTCAACCCGGACGACTTCCCCTCCAAGGTCCGTTCCGACCTGATGTACCTGCTCGGCCGCCGCCAGTTCGACGACCAGAACTACAAGGCCGCCTTGCGCCACATGGAGCAGGTCAGCGACCGCAGCGACCACTTCCTGCAGGCCCAGTACATCCAGGGGGTGATCTACAACCGCCAGGGCAAGCTCAAGCAGGCGGTGGGCAAGTTCGTCGACATCCTCAAGGAGACCACGGTCTACGGCGACCCGGCCGAGGTCGAGAAGGTCCGCCACCTCTCCCTGCTGAACATCGGCCGCATCTACTACGGCATCGAGCAGTACGACAAGGCATCGACCAAGTACTACGAGTGGGTGCCCCGGGACAGCGAGTACTGGCCCGAGGCCCTCTTCGAGGCGTCGTGGTCCTACTTCATGACCGAGGGCCAGGAGAACCGCGCCCTGGGCCACATCATGACGCTCGAGTCGCCGTTCTACGACGACAGCTACTGGATGCCCGAGATGATCATCCTCAAGGCGCTGATCTACTACCGGATCTGCGAGTACGAGGACGTGGGCGTCATCCTGGACGATTTCGAGGCCGAGTACAGCGCGGTCATCGACGAGATCAAGCAGTTCATCAAGCCCTACGCGGACCGCGAGCTGGCCCCCGAGCACGCGTACAAGACGATCTACGGCACCAGCTCCACCTACTACGACGAGCTGCCCCAGGCCGTCTACGCGCACATCGAGCTGGACCAGTCCTTCATGGGCCCACACCGGCACGTGCTCCAGATCGAACGCGAGCTCGAGGCCGTGCGCGGCATGAAGCCCCAGTGGCGCAACGCGCCCATCGGCCGCGAGATCAACGACCGCCTCCGCGAGGATCGCGGTCGTTACCAGAAGCGCGCCGGAATCGTGCTGGTCAACAAGCTCAACGACGTGCGTAAGAACCTCGAAGGCCTGATGGGACAGTCGGCCCTGATCCGCTTCGAGGTCGCGTCCGGTGAGTACCGCAAGTACACCAAGATGTTCCGCAATCCCGATGCGGTCGACATCGCCGAGAAGCTCGAATTCGAGTTCGCCACCAACCCGCAGTTCGTCTACTGGCCGTTCAACGACGAATTCTGGAGTGACGAGCTCGGCTATTACATCTTCACCGAGAAGGGCAGCTGCGAGAAGTAGCGCCCCGGTAGATGACAAGACGACCCCCATCGCCTTGTGGAGGACGATGATGCGATCTCCCGTGACCCGCTGGCTGACCCCCTGTGTCGGCCTCCTGCTCGTCGCCATCTACGCGCTGCCTGCCTGGCCGCAGGGCGCGAAGGACGAGAAAGAGGAGGAAGAGCGCCGCTCCATCATCTCCCGTCGGAAACTCCAGGAGGAGTTCGACCGGGCGAAGTACGGGGAGATGGCCAAGGAGGCGCTGGACGAAGAGATCCGGCGTGCCAAGGACCTGCTGCGAAACGAGGCCTACATCACCGAGCCCCAGATCAAGGCCGAGCTGCTGATGCGGCTGGCGGTGGCGTACGAGGAGATGGCCAAGTACGAGTGGGCCGACGAGATGGGGAGCTACGACACCGCCATCGAGGCCTGCTTCGACGAGGGCCGCGACGACTGCGACGAGGCCATCCAGCTCGATCGGACCCGGTCGATCCAGTACAACAAGAAGGCCATCAGCTCCTACCAGAACCTGCTGGCCAACTACCAGACCTTCGGCCGACTGGACGAGGTGCTCTTCCGCATGGCGGTCACCCTCGAGGAGATCGACGAGCGGAAGGAGGCGCTGCAGACCTACACCAAGCTGGTCAAGCAGTACCAGACCAGCCCCTACGTGCCGGACTCCTACAACGCCATCGGCGAGTACTACTTCGACAACAACAACGCCTACAAGGCGCTGCAGGCCTACAAGAAGGCCGCCGCCTTCCGCGAGTCCACGATCTACACCTTCGCCCTCTACAAGCTGGGCTGGTGCTACTACAACGTGGGCGAGTTCGACACCGCGATCGAGACCATGAAGACCGTGGTCTCGGAGACCGACCGGATGATCGAGCAGGGTGTGGACGTGGGCATCTCGCTCAAGGAAGAGGCCCTCAAGGACCTGGTCCAGTTCTTCTCCGAGGAGGGGAACCTGGAGGAGGCCAAGGAGTACTTCACCCGCTACGGCCAGAAGAAGTACTACCGCAAGATGCTCAAGCGGCTGGCGACCATCTACTACGAGCAGGGCAAGAACGAGCTGGTCATCCAGACCTACAAGACCCTGATCGCCGAGGAGCCGATGGCTCCGGACAACCCCGAGTACCAGGACCAGATCATCAAGTCGTACTGGGAGCGGGACGCCTTCGAGGAGGCCAACCGCGAGATCGACGAGATGCTCGACCAGTTCGGCCGCTCGTCGCGCTGGGCCCAGGCCAACGCGGACAACAACGCCGCGCTGGAAGAGGCCGACAACCTGATCGAGAAGAACGTCCGCAAGGCCGCGGTCGACTCCTTCCAGCAGGCCATCAAGCGCAAGAACAAGGAGCTGCTGATCCTCGCGGAGATCGAATACAAGAAGTACCTCGACTACTTCCCGGACTCCAAGAAGGCCTACGAGATGCGCTTCTGGTACGGGGAGGTCCTGTACAAGCTCAAGAAGTACGACCTGTCCACCGAGCAGTACGAGCAGGTCGTCGGGATGGATCCCAACGGCAAGTACCTCAAGGACGCGGCTTCGAACACCATCTTCTCCATCGAGAAGTACATCGGCAAGAAGCAGAAGGAGTGGGACAAGGAAGCCAAGGCGGCTCGGGACGCCATGGAGCAGGAGGAGGATCCGCTCAGGCGCTACGCGCCCATCGAGCTGAACGAGTGGGAGAAGCGGCTGATCACCGCCTGTGACACCTACGCCAAGGTGCTACCCGACGAGGAGAACACCTACCAGGTGCTGTACAAGGCGGCGTTCCTGCTCGACACGCGGAACCACTTCAAGGACGCCAACCAGCGGTACCTGGAGATCATCCGCGCCACGCCGCGGACCGAGACCGCCCAGTACGCAGTCCACCGGATGCTGTCCACCTACGAGGCCATCGAGGACTGGAGCAACCTGAACACGGTCGCCCGCGAATTCTACCAAAACCCGGACGTCGGCAAGACCGAGAAGTTCAAGAAGGAACTGTTCGAGATCTACCAGAACGCCACGGTCAAGCTGGCGGAGGTCAAGGCGGGCGAGGCGGACGCCAGTGGCGAGCCGGCGGCTGCCGTCGCGGCGGCCGAGGCCTACTACGCCTTCTTCGAGGAGTTCGGTGAGGCCAAGACGGCACCGATGTCGCTGTACAACGCCGCCTTCTACCAGTTCAAGGGTGACCAGAAGGCGCGCTCCATCGAGCTGCGACACCAGTTCGTCGAGACCTTCCCCGACGAGCCCAAGGACGCCAAGGAAGCCGAGCGGCGGCTGTACGAGAAGTCGGTCGCCGTGCTGGCCGAACACTACGACACCATCACCGACTTCGACGAGGCGGTGAAGTACTTCCACGTGCTGTACGAGCGCGATCCCGAGTTCGATGCCGAGGGTTTCCTGGCCGCTGACCTGGCGCTGCAGCGCGCCGCTCGTTACCAGCTGGCGATGGGCCTGTACGACGAGGCCGCTGCGGACTACCACACCTGGATCGGGGCGCACCCGGACGACGAGACCATCCCGGGCATCCTGCTGCGCATCGCCGACGCGTACCGCAAGGCGGGTCAGCTCGACAATGCGCTCGAGGCCTACAAGACCGTCTACAACGACAAGCGGACCTCCAAGCTCGACCCCGACCTGGTCGTCTTCGCCCGCAAGACCTACGCTGACATCCTGGCGGAGCAGGGCAAGACCGCCGAGGCGCGCAAGGGCCGCGAGCAGACCATCGCCGAGTACAAGCGGCTGGCCGGCTCTGGCGCCGAGTTCAAGCGCGCGTCCGTGGACGCCGCCGAATGCCGTTTCTACCTGCTGGCGCCCGAGTTCGACAAGTTCGACGCCCTATCCCTATCGGCTGACGAGAAACAGGGTCGGCAGGATCTGAAGGCCAAGCGCAACCAGCTGGACGCGCTGAAGAACAAGTACCTGGAGATGGCCCGCGACGAGGCGGCTGGACCCTGGTCCATCGCCGGTGCCTACATGGCCGGCCGCGTGGTGCTCGACATGTACGAGGACCTGATGAACGCCCCCTGCCCGGCCAAGCTGACCACCGACCAGTGCGACATGTACCAGCAGGGTCTGCAGATTCACGCCTACGAGAACTACCTGTTCCCGACGCTGGACGCCTACCGCGAGGTGCTGAGCGCCGCCGCCGAGGCCAACGTCTACAACGCCTACACGATCAAGGCGATGGGGACGCTGGGCGAGCTGGCCCCGGACGAGTTCCCTCCCACCGTGGAGGAGATTCCGGAGCCCGCCTTCATCACCAGCATCTGGACCACCGAGGACTACGCCCAGTGAGGCACGGGAGACCCGTCATGCACCGGAGTCACATCATCCTGCCCCTGATCGCCTTCGCCATCCTGGTGGGGTCGGTGTCGTGCAAGACCGGCAACGGCAACACCCGTGGTGGGGGTATGAAGGAAGAGTCCACCACCGATCCCGACCCGTCGTACCGCAACGGCGTCGCCGTGCTGGACGCGGGCAAGGACAAGGGACGGACGGACTACGAGAAGGCCTACGGGTTCTTCGTCAACGCCTGCGAGATCGCGTCCCCGCACAACGTCTCGGACGATCCCGAGAACCCGCGGATGAGCAAGGATCTGCGTGAGCCGCAGTACTTCTACAACGCCGGCTGGACCGCCGAGCGGCTGGGACGCACCAGCGAGGCCGAGGACTACTACCTCGAGGCGCTCGAGATCGAGGGCGACTACACCCGGTCGCTGGTCAACCTGGCGAACCTGTACGCCGAGAGCCGACGACCGGGCAAGGCAGCCGATATCTACGAGCAGTACCTGGGCGACCACCCTGGTGACGTGCCGATGATGCTCAACCTGGCCGGCGCCCTCGGCGAGTCCGGGGACATGGACGCCGCGGAGGCCTGGATCCAGAAGGTCCTGTTCGCCGAGCCCCAGAACGACCAGGCCTACAAGGTGCTGGCGCGCGCCTACTACCAGCAGGCCAACTACGACATGGCGCTGCTGCTCAACGACATGGCGTCCAACATCCGCGAGGAGGACTCGGAGATCCGCAACACGATGGGTCTGACCTACCTCCAGCTGGGTGACGAGGTGCTGGCCAGCGAGCAGTTCAACAAGGCCCGCGAACTGGACGCCGGCAACCTGCAGGCCAACCTCAACCTGGGGCTGATGGCGCTGGGTTCGGGCGACTACCAACTGGCGGCAGAGTGCTTCAACGCGGTCATCGTCGTCTACCCGGGCAACGTGGACGCCCACCTTGGGCTGGCCGTGGCCTACCGCGGCATCGCCGACTTCGAGTCCGCCATCGCCGAGTACGACACGATCCTGGCCGTCGATCCCTGCGAGCGCCGGGCGCTGGTCAGCAAGTCCGCTGTCCAGGACACCCTGCTGAAGGACTTCAAGGCCTCCCGCAAGACCCTGGACGACTACGTTCAGTGCCACGGCAGCGCCGAGATCGACGAGCGGATCTCCCTGGTCGACCAGCACCAGTTCGAGAAGGAGGAAGAAGATCGGCAGATGATTGAGATGGAGGAGCTGATTGCCCGCCGCTCCAAGGAGGCGGCGGAGAAGGGCAAGATCCTCGCCGAGAAGGTCGAGCGTGCCTACAAGCTGTTCGACATGCACGGCGCGGCGGCAGAGGCCATCCATCCTTCGTTCAACCAGAGCCTCGACTTCTACGTGATGCAGGCCGAGGACGCCATCGGGCTGGGTGACGACCCGGACTACATGCAGACATCGCACGACTACCTGGAGAACTTCGTGCTCCAGGAGTATCTGGTGGCCCTCGAGCTGCCGGCCGAAACCTGGACGGTTCCGGGCAACCTGGATCCGGTCCCCGAGGGTGGCGAGCCGGCCCCCGAGGGCGGCGAGGCTGCGCCAGTGGAGGGAGCCGGAGAGACGGCACCGGCCGAGGAGGCCGCGCCCGCCGAGGAGGCCGCGCCCGCCGAGGAGGCCGCGCCCGCCGAGGAGGCCGCGCCCG
>CAYTBN010000005.1:0-192586 GCA_964436045.1 uncultured Rickettsiales bacterium
AAGCCGAAGCCGAAGCCGAAGCCGAAGCCGAAGCCGAAGCCGAAGCCGAAGCCGAGTCCGAGTCCGAGTCCGAGCCCGAGACCGAGCCCGAGACCGAGACCGAGTCCGAGTCCGAGACCGAGGCCGAGCTCGCGTCCGAGCCCGACACACCCTAGCCCCCCGCCCTCCTGGATGGCAGGATAGCCCCCCGAAAGGGCCACCCCGCCATGTCACGTTCCCTGCTCTGTGCCATCGCCACCATCACCCTCGGCCTGCCGGGCCTCGCCGCAGCCCAGGCCGGCGGTCCCGACGACTTCGGCTACGTGTTCCGCGACAGCACCGGCATGCACGGTCCCGAGTACGACTGGGTCGACGTGGTGCTCACCGGTACCCACCACAACACCATGGACGACGAGACCGCGGTGCTGGTCTCCCTCGGTTTCACCTTCGAGTTCTACGGCCAGACCTACACGGACGTGTACGTGCACGCCAACGGCGGCGTCAGCTTCGACAACGGGATCCTCGACGACTATCACGAGCTCTTTCCGGTCCAGTCCGGGGTGGACCAGGTGATCGCTGCGTTCTGGGACGACCTGATGCCGATTCCGTTCCTCTCGTCCCCGATCTACAGCGGCACGATCGGCACCGCCCCGGACCGGCAATTCGTGGCCCAGTGGGACGGGGTGCCCCACGCGGACAGCCTGTTTGTCCACGCGACCTTCGAGATCGTGCTGGAGGAGACCAGCAACCAGATCCTGCTGCAGTACGAGGACGTGACGCTGGCTCTGCCCGGCGCGACCAACGGCGGCGAGGCGGCCGTGGGGATCCAGGGGGGCGCCGAGGGTTTCCTGCAGTACAGCTACGAGCAGCCGGTGCTGGACGACGGATTGGCGATCGCCTTTCGCCGCTGCCAGCCCGGCGACGGCGACGGGGACGGCTTCGACGACTGTCACGACTGCGACGACGGCGACGCCACCGTCTATCCAGCGGCGCCCGAGGACTGCGACGACGGGGTCGACTCCAATTGCGACGACGTGGCCGACGAGATCAACGACCAGGACGGCGACGGGCTGGCGACCTGCGATGGTGACTGCGACGACACCGAGCCGCTGGCCTATCCGGGCAACGTCGAGGTCTGCGACGACGTGGACAACGACTGCGACGGGGTGGTCGATCAGGGTTTCGACCAGGACGGCGACGGCTGGACCACCTGCGCGGGCGACTGCGACGACGCCGACCCGGCGGTCCACCCCGGCGCCGCCGAGCAGTGCGACGGCGTGGATCACAACTGCGACGGGGTGGGGGGCGCGGTCTCCGACGTGGACAACGACGGCTTCACCCCCTGCGACGGGGATTGTGACGATGGCGACGATGCCACCTTCCCCGGCGCGGCCGAGGTCTGCGACGGGCTGGACAACGACTGCGACGGCACCGTGCCGGCCGACGAGAACGACGACGTCGACGGTGATGGCTGGGTCACCTGCGACGACTGCGATGACGGCGATGCGGACGTGTTCCCCGGGGCGATCGAGGAGTGCAACGCGGTCGACGACGACTGCGACGGTCAGGCGGACGAGAACTTCGACGACGACGGCGACGGCTACAGCGAGTGTATGGGCGACTGCGACGACGCCGACCCGGACTTTCACCCGTACGCGGTCGAGTTGTGCGACTTCCTGGACAACGACTGCGACGGCGAGGTGCCGTCCTTCGAGTACGACCACGACGGCGACGGCTACCGGGAGTGCGAGGACTGCAACGACGACGACAACACC
Source organism: uncultured Rickettsiales bacterium (assembly GCA_964436045.1). Taxonomy (GTDB): domain Bacteria; phylum Myxococcota_A; class UBA796; order UBA9615; family CAYRNR01; genus CAYTBN01. The sequence continues at coordinate 1,755 of CAYTBN010000005.1, forward strand.
ATCTACCCCGGCGCGCCCGATGATTGTTCCGACGGCCTCGACAGCAACTGCGACGAGGATCTGAGCCTGGAGACCGACGACGACGGCGACGGCTTCACCGAGTGCGACAACGACTGCGACGATACGGACGCCGACACAAATCCCGACGGCGTCGAGGTCTGCGACGGGGCGGACAACGACTGCGATCCCGCCACCGACGAGAACGAGGACGAGGACGGCGACGGATTCAGCATGTGTATGGGCGACTGTGATCTGGCCGATCCGGCGGCCTTCCCCGGCAACGACGAGGTCTGCGACGGTGTGGACAACGACTGCGATGGGGAGACGGACGAGGGTATGGATACCGACCATGACGGGTACGTGCCGTGCGACGAGAGCCCCGCGGGCGGAGACTGCGACGACGGCGACTCGGCCGCCTACCCCGGGGCTCCGGAGATCCCCTACGACGGAATCGACCAGGACTGCGACGGGGAGGACGTGAGCGACGTGGACGGCGACGGTTACCTGGGAGGCACGGGCGGCGACGACTGTGACGACAACGACGACACCGTCTACCCGGGCGCCGACGAGATCTGCGACGACGGCGTGGACAGCGACTGCGACGGCATGGGCGACAATCTCGACACCGATTGCGGGGACGGCGGCGGCTGCGCCTGCTCGTCGTCGGCGACGCCGGGACAGGCCTGGACGGCGGGGGGGCTCGCCCTGCTGGCAGTGCTGAGGCGCCGCTCCCGCCCGACGAGGGGAACCGAGGTGGCACGGTGACGGCGACCGGATTCGATACGGCCCGCTACGTGGAGTCCCAGACCGCGCGGATCCAGGAGCGGCTCGCCCACTTCGGCACGCGGCTCTACCTGGAGTTCGACGGTTTCGTGGACCGGGATCGCCACGCCGAGCGGGTACTGCCCGGCTTCGATCCCGACTCCAAGCTCCAGGTGATGCGGGGCCTCGGCGACCAGCTCGAGGTACTGATCTGCGTGAACGCCCGCGCGCTGGCGACCGAGGACCGGCTGCAGGCCAGCCTGGGCGCCGGCCGGACCGCGGACCTGGTGGTGCTCCAGGCCGTGGACGGTTGGACCTCGTTCGGCGTGGACGCCTGCGCGGTGGTCATCAACCGCTTCGACGGCCAGCGCGAGGCGCGCAACCTGCGGGATCAGCTCGAGGTGCTGGGGGTGCGCGTGTACACCCAGCCGGAGCTGCCGAGCCTGCCGGCGGACCTGGACCGGGTGGTGGGAGCCCAGGGGTGGGGCCGTTTCCCCTCCATCGCCACCCGGCGGCCCATCGTGCTGGTGACCGGGCTCGGCCGTGAGGCGGGCAAGCACACCACTTGCCTGTCGCTGCTGTACAAGGATCGCTGCGCGGGCCTGCGCTCCGGGTACGCCCGCTGGGTCACGTTCCCCGTGCCGACGCTGCCCGTCGGACATCCGCTCCATGCGGCCTTCGAGGCCGCCAGCGCGGACGAGGACAACCGCACGGTGGTCGATCCCCACCACCTGGAGGCGACAGGTGAGACGGCGATCACCACCAGTCGCGAGCTGACCCACCACGGCCTGATCCGGCGGGTCCTGGAGCGGATCGTCGAGCCGGGCGACTCGATGGCCGACTTCCCGAGCCCGACCGCGCTCGGTGTGAACGCTTGCCGGGACGGCATCGTCGAGGGCGCTGAGGTCGAGGAGGCCGCCCGCCACGAGATCGTCAGGCGCTGGTACCGCTACCATGAGGGGATCGTGGTCGGCTCCGTCGATCCCGATGTGTCCGAACGGATGGACCGTATCCTCCACGACCAGGGGCTGGGCGTGGCGGATCGGGAGGTCGTCGTGCCCGCCCGTCGCGCGGCCGCCGCGGCTCGACTCCGGGGCAAGGGCCACAAGGGTGTCTACTGTGGCGCCGCGATCCAGCTGCCCGACGGCCACATCGTCGAGGGCAGCAATTCCGATCTGCTGCACGCAGCCTCGGCGGTCCTGATTCGCGCGCTCAAGGCGGTCGCGGGCATCGACGAGGAGCAGGTGCTGCTGTCGGACGCCACCGTGGAGCGGATCCGCGCGATGAAACATGCGGCCATGGACGATCCCTTCGGCAGCCTGAGCCTCGACGAGACCCTGATCGCGCTCTCTCTGGCCGACAGCGACGCGGTCGCCAGGGCCCTGGAGGCCCTTCCAGGACTGCGGGGCTGCGAGATGCACATGACCCACATGCCGCCCCCCGGGGACGCGTCGGGGCTGCGAAAGGTGGGGCTGTACTACACGACGGACGGGCGCTTGAGTTTCGGGGAGCGGAGGATCTAGGGCCGAGTCCGAGTCCGAGACCTCTCCTACGGGGCGTTGGTGATGGTCAGGTTCCGGATGACGTTCTCGCCCTCGACGTGAACCACGGACTCGTCCGGCTCGGGGTTGTCGAGGAAGTTGCCGTTGCCGCCGACCTCGACGCTCGAGATCAACCAGGTCGAGCTGTAGGGCTTGACCCAGACCTCGTAGGCCAGCTCGCTGCCACCCTGGTTGGCGTTCTCGATGATGTCGTAGTTGTACAGCGCGCCGAGGGCGATTGCCTCGCCGATGCTCTCACCCGCGTAGACGTCGGACGGCGAGCCCTTGCGGGCCTCGATCAGCACGTCGTCCTCGTCCGCGAGGTCGGCGAACTCGAAGCTGCCGTCGGTCTGGACCACACCGCTGATCTTCACGTAGGGGTTCCACAGCGGCAGGCCGAAGGACTCCGGCATGCGGATGAGCATGTCGCCGATGTCCTCGACGCCCAGATCCCACTCGTGGATCACGTCGCCGCCGATACCGTCGACGGTGATGCCCCAGTCGTCGGTGGGCTCGAAGAGCATGTTGTTGTTCCAGTCCCACGCGCCAAGTACCTGGGCGGTGTAGTTTTCACACGCGGTCAGCTCCCAGGGCAGGTAGTCGTCCTGGTTTGCGCCGTCCATCTCGCCGGGCTTGGTGACCCACCACGGGCCGCCGCCGCCCTCGCTGTAGACCGCGACCATCGCATCGCCGACAGCGGTGGTGTGGGGGGTGCCGTGCAGCACCTCCTGGCCCGACAGGGTGACCGTGCCGTCGCTGCCGCAGCCAACGGGGCAGGCCTCTCCGTGGAACCAGACCACCCACTCGTCGCACCACTTGTATTCCACGTCCACGATGATGATCAGGTCGGTCACCGGGCCGCCACTCACGGAGATGGTCTCCGGGTAGAACACCATGCCGTCGCGGGAGCTCAGGATGGTGTCGTGGCGCGAATCGACCGCCGCCATGATGTTGACATCCGCCAGGTCCGCCGGGAGGTCGTCCGCCTCGGGCACCAGGGAGAAGGCCGTCCCCTCGTTCTTGGGATCAGCGGGGATGTCGCTGGGCACATCGATCACGAAGGGGTTGTCCATGCTCCCGCGTGAGGCCGTCATCGCGGCATAGAACAGGCCGAGGTTGTAGCCGTCCTCGTTGACGTCGGACCACTCGAGTTCACGGCGAGCCCAGTTCTCGGCCTCGTCCTGCTCATAGTGGACGGGGATCGCGTAGATCATCCCGGTGACGGACAGGGGCTCGACCACGTCGTCGTCATCAGCGGTGTCGTCATCCCCGGTGATGTCGTCGTCGTCGTCGTCGACGTCGTCGTCCACCGGACAGCCCGCGCCCCCCGTGAACACCGCAAAAGCGATGATCAGCAGGCTCGAGAAACAGAGGGTGATCCAGTTCGTAATGCGCGAGTCGCGGGCCATGTTCGTCCCCTTTACATGTTCGCTCACGCGCGCCGACGTTCTTGCGCCCACGCGAACTATCTATCTGGATGCCATTCTGTATCAGTGCAGTGGTCGCGTCAACAGCCTGTAACAACTCGGCTTTTTAGGATTTCTTATGGATTCCCTCCCCCGAGACCGAGACCGAGATCGAGACCGAGACCGAGGCCGAGTCCGAGTTCGAGACCGAGACCGAGACCGAGACCGAGACCGAGACCGAGACCGAGATCACTTCCGGATCGGGATCACCTTCACGCGGGTCTTCCCGTCCTCGACGGCCACTCGGAACGCTACCTGCTTGGCCCCCGTCCGCGCCTTGACCGCGCGGGCGCGCTGCTTAAGCGTCAGGTGGAGCTTCTGTTCGTCCAGCCCCTTGGCGCCCTCACCTGTCTTCTCGCGGGCGGCCACGAAAGCCTCGAACAGGCTGGACGAGCCCTCGGAATAGACGCCATCCGGCAGCTTCACCTTGCGTCGGCCAGCGGGTCGTTTCGGGCGCTCGGCGCCCTCCTCGTGGGGTGGGCTGTCAGCTGCGTCGTCCCCGGCGGCAGCGGCGGCGGCCTGCTGCTGTCCGCGCTTTTCGCGCTCCTGGCGAAGGGCATCGTGGCGGTCGGCCACCACCTGGTGGCGGCGGTAGGTGCCGGCCTCGATCTGCTTCATGATGCGCCCCCACTGGGTCTGCAGGGCGCTGAACTGGGACTTGATGGCGTTGCGCTTGAACTTGAGCTGGGTGTTGATGGTGAAGTGCCGGTCCAGCTCGCGGACCTTGGCCTTCAGCTGCGTGGCCCGCGCGGCGGGGGCGATACGGCGCTGCTGGAGGAAGTACAGCTCGTAGTCGATCTTGACCTCCTTCATCATGGCCTCGGTCTGCAGCATGAGCCGGGCCAGTGCCTGATCCGAAGGCTTGTATCGCGAGATCTGCACCGAAACCTCCCGCCGACTGGTCAGCCGGACCGCGCGGATCCATGATAAGGCCAGAACGCAGGTGGTGGGCAACCGTGTCGCACATGCACCCCGCGGTCATCCCCGCCGGGTCGTGCGCCAGCCCCCGCTCGGGAGCAAGATGAACCGCGATCCGGAACCCGGACTCTCCGTCGCGCCGCCCACCATCCTGGTGGTCGACGACGAGGCCGCGATCCGCGAGATGCTGGTCGAGTTCCTCGGATTGCAGGGGTACCGGGTCACCGAGGCCGAGGACGGACAGCGCGCCCTGCGCCAGATCCTCGAGACCCGCGTCGATCTGGTGCTGACGGACATGAAGATGCCCGGTATGGGGGGTATCGAGCTGCTGGCCGAGCTGTCCCGGTTCCGGTCGCCGCCCACCACCATCCTGATGACCGGCTACGGTACCGTCGACACCGCCATCGCAGCGATGAAGAGCGGCGCGTACGATTACATCATCAAGCCGTTCAAGCTCAAGGAGGTGTCGGTCACCATCAACCGCGCGCTCGAGAAGACCCGCCTGGAGCGCGAGAACCTCAAGCTCCGGGGCACCACCAGCCTCTACCACCTGTCCGAGGCCGCGACCTCCAGCGAGGGCCTGGACAACCTGTTCGAGATCTACTGCGAGGTCTGCCTGGACGAACTGCAGGCCGACCTCGTGCTCCTGCTGATGGAGAGCCAGGTTCCCGGCGAGTTCGGGCTGACGTCCTTCTACTGCCGCAATCCGATACCGGGGGGCGCGCTCACCGAGCTGTCCTCCACCCTCGACCTGGCCCGCATCATGGTGCCGTTCCTGGCGAAGCAGCCGCTGATCGTCCATGACGGGGACGTGTTCGCCTACCTGCCCGAGGACTTCCTGCCCGCACCCTACTCGCTACTGGGTCTGCCGGTTCGGTTGTCGGGGGGGCACGTGGCGGGTATCACCCTGGCCCTGTCCACCGATCCCCTCCATCGCTTCCACGAAGGCCATCGCAAGATGGGCGCTGTGCTGGCCGCCAAGGTGGCCTACGCGGTGGAGAAGACCAAACTCTACGGACAGATCGGCGATCATCGGAGACAGACGCTGGAGGGGCTGGCCAACATCCTGATGGCCAAGGACGCCTACATCCGCTACCACTCCGAGTCCGTGGCCCGCCTGTCCCGGATGATCTGCGGGCAGCTGGCCCTCGACGACCGCACCACCGACACGATCCACTACGGCGGTCTGCTGCACGACGTCGGCAAGATCGGGATCCGGCTGGACAAGCTGCAGTCCCCGGGACGTCTGTCCACCGAGGACGTGGACGCCATGCGCCAGCATCCGGATCTGGCGCGCTTCATCCTCGAGCCGCTGAACGTGCTCGAGGAGGTCAAGCCCATCGTCTATCACCACCACGAGCGGTGGGACGGCCGCGGCTACCCGGGGGGCCTGCGCGGCGACGAGATCCCGCTGGGCGCGAGGGTGGTGGCCGTCGCCGACGCCTACGACGCCATCACCTCCAAGCGAGTCTACGTCGAGGACTCCACCCACGAGACCGCGCTCGCCGAGATCCGCCGCAACGCGGGTACCCAGTTCGACCCCGACATCGTCAAGGCGTTCTTGAGGGGGATCGACGGATTTCGCGCCGAGTACGGCGATCTGCACGATCGGGTGGACGAGCTGGACATCTCGGCCCCGGAGATCACCATCACCACCGGCACCTACCGACCCCCCGACGACGACTAGCCGTCCTCGACGGGCGCCGCGGCATCGATGCGCGCCGCCAGCTCCGCGATCCACGGCGAGTCCGGCTGGATCACCCGGTAGGCGTCCAGCAGCTGCCGGGCCTGCTCCCGGTCCCCCCGCGCCGCCGAGACCGCCGCCCGGTTGTACAGGGCCTCCGCGTACCCAGCGTCGCCCACGGACAGCTGACGGAAGTGGTCGTCGGCCTGCTCGAGGGCGTACTCGCGATCCGCGTCGTCGTTGGCCACACCCGCCGCCAGGTAGTCCAGTATGCCGAGGCCGAGTTGCGTCTCGGGCGCCGGGCCCACGGTCGCCTCGACCTCCAGGTAGTGCGCGCGAGCGTCTCGCACCTGGCCGCGGAGCAGGTGGGTGAGGGCCAGCAGCCGGCGCGCGTCGGCCCGCTCCGCGCTGGCGTCCACGGCCCGGGTCAGGTCCGCCGTTGCAGAGGTCAGCGCTTGCTCGAGGGCCACGTCACCCCCGGGCCGGAAGACCTCGCTTCCGGTCAGGGCGGGGTGCTGCAACTCGGCGAGCCGGGATCGCTGGAGCAGGGGTGCCAGCTCGGCCTCGGCCTGCTGGGTCAGCCGGCCCGCGATCACATGGGGCGCCACTCCCAACAGGATCACCGCCAACACGACGGCTCCGCCCAGCGCGAGGACCAGCCCGGCGGCCAGCCAGCGCCCGAGGCGGCGTCTGCGGGGGCGGCCGCCGCCGGTGGCTCGCCTCGGCCCGATCCCGGTGGTGATCGATGTCCGGGATGGCACGCCGCCCCCCTCCAGAGTGTGGGGCACGTGCATCACCGAGACCTGGGAGGGGATTGCCCGCACCTCGGCGGTCTCGGGCATCTCCGCGCTCGGGGGGGCCAGGGACTCCTTCGCCTTGTCGTCGCCGCGGTCGTACCCCTCGGTCAGGCTCGCCCGGCAGTCGCCGCAGACGGCCACGTGCTTCTCCACCAGGCGCGCGTCCGCCGGGGAGAGGTCCCCGCGGGCGTAGGCCGCCAGCATGGGGGTCGGGGGGTGGGGGGCTGCCGATTCGTTCATGGTCGCCTGCTCCGGCCGCGCGAGGGTAGACCCATGCGCGTGCGCGGGCAACCCCCGCGCGTGGCGCGCGCTCTGCGGCCACCCGGGCCGGTGGTATACTCACGGCCCTCTTGGGAGCAGCGATGTCCACCCGTACAGCGCTACCGGCCGGCTTCCGGGCCGCGGTGGTCGATATCGTCGGCCCCGGGGCGTGCAAGGACGATCCGGCTACCCTGGTCACCTACTCCCGGGACCTGTGGCCATTGCTCACTCTGCGGCTGCGGGAGGGCACCCACGTCCCGGGGCCCCAGCTGGTGGCCTGGCCCGCCGACGAAGATCAGCTTGCACGGCTGATGACCCTGGCCCACGACGCCGGGGTCCCCCTGATCCCCTACGGCGGCGGCGCCGGGGTCTGCGGGGGCACCGTGGCCACCCGCGGTGGCCTGATGGTGGACGTCAAGCGCCTCAATCGACTGCTCGATCTGGACGGCGACGCGGGTACCATCGAGGTCGAGCCCGGCATCATCGGCGAGACGCTGGAGCGGATGCTTGCCGCGCGCGGCCATACCCTGGGCCACTTCCCCTCGAGCATCCTGTGTTCGTCGGTGGGGGGCTTCCTGGCGGCCCGGTCGGCCGGCCAGTGCTCGACCCTGTACGGCAAGATCGAGGACATGGTGCTGGGAATGCGGGTCCTGACACCGGGGCTCGGCGCGGTGGACACGGGCCAGTACGCCCCGGACAGCGGTGGTCCGGACTGGACCCAGGTCTTCCTGGGAAGCGAGGGGACCCTGGGGGTGATCTCCCGTTGCCGGCTGCGGATCCACCCGTTGCCGGTCGCCCGTCGCTTCCGCGGTGTGCGCTTCCCGGACGTGGAGCGGGGCCTCGAGGCCTTCCGGCGAATGCTGCAGATGGACCTCCGCCCTTCGGTTCTACGGCTGTACGATCCGCTGGACACCCTCTTCGCCATGTCGCTGACCCACGGCGCGTCGTCCGACGAGGGTAGCTCGCTGCCAGCACCGCTCAAGCGAATCGGTGACCGGCTCAAGATCTTGATGAAACCCGAGGAGCTACCGCTGGGCACCGTGCTCCGCGGGGCGAGGGCGATCAACGCGGCCGGCGGTCTGGCCAACGGCTGCCTGGCGGTGATCGGCTTCGAGGGGGACGCCGAACAGGTCGAGACGGCCGAGACCGAGGCGATGGCTGTTGTCGACGCCGTCGACGGCGAGGACCTGGGGCGGGATCCGGGCGAGCGCTGGTACGCGTCCCGCTACCACATCTCGTTCAAGCTGCCCAAGGTCCTGCAGAAGGACGCCTTTGCCGACACCATCGAGGTCGCGGCGACCTGGGATCGGATGCTGCCCTTGTACAAGGCGGTGCGGCAGGCGGTCGCGCCCCACGCCGTGATCCTGGCCCACTTCTCCCACGCCTACCCCGAGGGGTGCTCGATCTACTTCTCGATCAGCGGGGTGGCCACGGATCTGGCCCAGGCGGAACGACGCTACGATCGGATCTGGGACGCGGCCCTCGGCGCCGCCCTGCGGGTGGGGGGCACGGTCACCCACCACCACGGGACCGGCATGCTCAAGCGCCGCTACACCGCCAGGGAACACGGCGAGGGGATCCACCTCTATCGGGCGATCAAGCAGATCTGCGACCCCGCCGGGATCTGCAACCCGGACAAGCTCTACCCGACGGCGGAGGTGTCGCCGTGAGCGCACACTCCTCCCTCGCCGCCGACCTGGGCCGGCTTCTCGGCCCCGCCGCGGTCGATGGGGGTGGCGATGGCTCGATGCCCACCGTGCGCCCCGCCCGCGTCGAGGCTGTCGCGGCCGCCCTCGGCTGGGCCCAGGAACGGGGTCTGAGGGTCGTCACCTCGGCGAGCCCGCCCGCCGGAGCGGGGGAAGAGGGGTTCGTGCTTTCGGTGGCGGGCCTGCGCGGTGCCCTGTCGTCAAATCCCGATTCCGGCACGGTCCGCGTCGAGGCCGGGGTCAGCGGAGCCGAACTGGCCTGGCAGCTCCATCGTGAGGGGCGCTGCCTGTGGCCCCGCCCGGCGCCCTTCTTCCGCGAGCCGCTGGGGCCCTACCTGGCGGGCCCGGGGCTGGCCGGCGAGTTCGTGGCGTTCTCGATATGGGAGTCGCCGCTGATGGCGCTGGAGGCGGCGTTGCGGAACGGTCGCGTGCTGCGGGCCGGCGTGGCGCCGCGTTCGGCGGCGGGTCCGGACTACCGCGCCTTTCTGCTGGGCATGTCCGACCGGGTCGGGGTGATCACCTCGGCGATCTGGCGGACGGTCGACCGCTCGGTGATCGCGCTGTCTGCGGCTCGATTCGACTCCAGCTCCGCCGCCCTGAGCGCGGCTCGCGCGCACTGCGCGATGGGGTGGCGCCCCTTCGCCGGGCGCATCGCCCGGGCGAACGAGGACGGGGGCTGGCGCGAGCCGCCAGGGGCGGGCGCCGTCCAGCTGCTGCTGGCGCACCGGGCCGAGGGACCGCGGGCCGACCTGCTGCGGGACCAGCTGGACCGGGCGGTCCGCGCCGAGGGTGGCATTCCTCTGCCATCGCGGGCGGCCCGGGCCTGGCACGAGCAGTCCTTCGTCGATCTCTGCCAGCGGGGCAGCGGCGCCGTTGCCGACGCGGGACCGGCCCGTGCTGACGGCCAGCTGGCCTCTGCGCGGGTTGCCGTCCCCTGGCACCAGGCGCAGGCGCTGTGGTCCACCGTCGAGGCGGCGGGACGACGGGGGCCGCTGGGCTTCGACCTGTCCGCGGAGGGTCCGCGGCCCGAGGGGATCATCCTGCACATCCGGCTGTGTCGCCGCGGTCGGTCCCGGATCGGTCTGGAGCGAGCCCTGGAGCGGCTGGTCGGTGCGGTGGCCGAGGGAGGCGGCGCACTGGTCGGCCTCCACGGATCCGCCGGTCGCCCGCTGCCCCCGCCCGCGTCGGCGACCCCGGCCCACCAGCTGCTGGACGCCGTGGTCGCGCGACTGGGCCCGGCCCCCGCCGAACGCGGCACCGCCGCACCCGGGGAGGGCTGACATGGACCCGGTTCGCACCTGTGCCCTGTGCCCCAAGCTCTGTCGTTTCGCCTGCCCGCCCGCCAGCGCGTGTGGCGATGAGAACGCGGTGCCCACCTCGATCGCGGCCTGGATCGTGCTGCGTGACGCGGGGACACTGACCGCCGACGCGGCCTCGACGCACCCGCTCTATCGCTGCACTGGCTGCCTGGGCTGTCAGGTTCCCTGCGAGTTCGACATTGACGTGCCCGCCTTCCTGGGACCCGAGCGCGAGCGTGCTTGGAAGGCAGGCCACGTGGCCGATCGTGTGCGGGAGGTCGCCGACCGGGTCGCAGCCGGCGAGCCCCCCGACGAGACCGCTGGCCACCATCGGGAGCTGACCGGCCCACGCTTCGCGGGCCAGGGCATCGTCTACTGGCCCGGTTGCGCGCTGGTTGGGCTGGACCCCGGGGCGGTGGAACGAACCCGGGCCCTGCTCGAGGAGCGGCTGGAGCAGCCGGTCGGACTTCCGGCCGAGGCCACGCCCGCCTGCTGCGGAGATCCGTTGCGGGCCGCTGGCGACCGGTCGCGAGCCACCGGACACCGGGCCACGCTGGCCCAGGCGCTGCGGGGCGCCAGCCGCGTGATCACCGGGTGCGCCTGCTGTCTCGAGGCGTTGCCCGCAGGTGCCCAGCACGTGATCGACGTCCTGGGCTTCCAGTGGCCCGCTGGCGATGTCCGCGGGCCGGTGGCCTTCCACGATCCCTGCCACCTGGCCCGGCCCACCGACCGGGGCGGCGCCCCCCGCGCGCTGCTGGCGGCGTCCAGCGGCGCGTCGGTCGAGGAGTTCGTCGATCGGGGGGTCGAGACCGGTTGCTGCGGCGCCGGGGATTCCTTCGGGCTGTTCTTCCCGGAGGATGGCCTCGCCGTTGCCCGCTTCCGCCTCCGCGACCCGGCGGTCGAACGCTCCACCGCCGTGGTGACGGCCTGCAGCCGCTGTGCAGCCCAGCTCGCCCGCTCTCAGCCCGCCGGTCCGCCGGTCTACGATCTGGCCGACTATCTGGCCCGGTCGCGGGGATAACGGCGATGACCGTGGACAGCGACGGTCCAACTGGATTCCTCTCCCTGTTGCGCGACGGCGAGTCCGGGGAGCCGTCGGAAGCCGCCGTACCGACCCTCGAACGCCTGCGTGCCCTGCTCGAGCTGCCCAGCGGCGACCTGGTGGCGTCGACCAGCGCCGTGCTCAGCCGCGTAGGAGACCGCTACGACCTGACCGGTGAGCTGGGGCGCGGTGGGGTGGGGCGGGTCTGCCTGGCCATCGACCGGGAGCTGGGCCGCCAGGTGGCGATCAAAACCCTCCTGGATCCGGACACGGCCTCCCGATCCCGGGTGGAGCGCTTCGTGGAGGAGGCGCGGATCACCGCCCAGCTGGACCATCCTTCGGTGGTACCCGTCTACGAGGTGGGGATCTCCGACGACGGCGAACTCTACTACACGATGAAGCGCGTCGATGGCACGCCACTGTCACGGATCCTCGGCGGACTGCGCCGGACCGAAGGGCGCTATGTGGATGCCTTTCCGGCGGCGCGCCTGCTGGCTGTTTTCGTGAGCGTGGGTCAGGCGGTGGCCTTTGCCCACGATCGGGGCGTGGTCCACGGCGACATCAAACCGGACAACGTGATGGTGGGCGCGTACGGCGAGGTCCTGCTGCTGGACTGGGGCTTTGCCACCCGGATCGGCATCGACGACCTCGCGTCTCTGCGCCGACGGCTCGGCACGGACAAGGGCAAGAGGCCGGCGGCCGTGTTCGGCACCCCTGGTTACCTGGCGCCCGAACGTATCTCCGGCCTCGGGGCGCCCACACCCGCCAGCGATGTCTACGCCCTGGGTGTGATCCTCTACGAGATCCTCACGCTGACACGTCCGTTTCGCGAGCGGAGCCGGGACGCCCTGCTCAGGGCTGTTGTGGAGTGCGATCCCACCCCGCCGGCGGAGCGCGCGCCAGCGAGACGCATCGCCGAGGACCTGGGCGACCTGTGCCTGAGTTGTCTGTCCAGGGAGCCCGGGCGGCGTCCCGCGACGGCGAGTGCGATGGCCGCGGAGGTGAGCGCCTATCTGTCCGGATCCCATCGGCGGACCGAGTGTGAGGGCCGGGTCAAGCAGGGCCACCGGGCGCTGGAGCGGTACCTGAAGGTGCGTGTCCACCTGCGGCGGGCCGAGGAGCTGACCAAGGAGATCGGAAAGCAGATCCCCGCCTGGTTGCCGGTCGCCGACAAGGGACCCCTGTTGAAGGGGTTGGAGAGGGTCGATCAGCTGCGGCAGTCCGCGTCGGACGCCTACGCCGAGGCGGTGACGTCGTTCGACAGCGCGCTGAGCCTGGACGCCCGGGACGCGGACGCCCGCGCTGGCATGGCCGACGCCTACTGGCTGCGGTTCGAAGAGGCCGAGGAGCGCGGCGACACGCGCGAGATGGCGCTGGCGCGGCGCTGGTTGATGACCTACGACGACGGCCGCTACATGGTGCGGATCCAGGGGCAAGCGGCGCTGACCATCGACTCGCTGCCCACCCACGCCGAGGTGATCTGCCTGCGCTACAACCGCCGGAACATGCTGCTGCACGCAGAGCCCTACCAGGAGCTGGTGCGGACGCCCCTGCGGCTGCTGCCGCTGGCCATGGGCAGCTACCTGCTGATCTTCCGGGCCCCCGGTTACCGGTCGACCCGGTTCCCGGTCCAGATCCGCCGTCGGGAGCACTTCAACCCAGCCTCTCCCGTCCGCCTGCTGCCCCTCGATGCCGCGCTCGACCGGTTTGTCCACGTGCCGGGCGGCCGCTTTCGCGTCGGCGGGGATCCGGAGAGCCCCGACGCCCTGCCGGCCGGCGAGGAACAGGTGGACGACTTCATGATCGGCCGCTTCCCGGTCACGGCCGGCGAGTACCTGGCCTTCCTCGAGGACCTGCAACGGCGGGACCCGGAGCAGGCCTGGGAGCGGGCGCCACGCCAGACCGGGATGCCGGGTTCCCTCTGGGAGCGGGACGCCCGCGGCTGGCGGCTGCCATCGGTGGACCGCAACGGTCAGCGCTGGGCGGTGAACCACCCGGCCTACGGGGTCAGCTGGCACGACGCGGTGGCCTATTGCGAGTGGCGCTCCGCGGTGGAGGGGGTCGAGTTCGGCCTGCCCAGCGGGCTGCAGTGGGAAAAGGCCATGCGGGGAGTGGACGCGCGCCATCATCCCTGGGGCAACTGGTTCGACCCCTCGCTGTGCGGCATGCGGGAGAGCAACCCGGTGCGACCGATCAACCGCCCGGTGGGGTTGTTCCCCGCCGATCGCTCGCCGTTTGGCGTCCACGACGGCGCGGGCGGCGTGCAGGAGTGGTGCCGGGACCGCATCAACGAGGATCCCGACCTGCGGCAGCAGCGCGGCGGGGCGTGGATCCTGGACCGGCGCTACTGCCGCCTGGCCAACCGGCGGGCCAACTTCGCCTGGACCGCCGAGCTGAGTTCGGGTTTCCGGGTCGTGCGGCCGTTGCCGCGAGACGTGACGTCCCGTGCGTAGTTGAATAGATTGGACCCTGCGGACGACCCATACCGCGAACCGAATCCGGAGGACACGATGTCGATCGGCAAGATCGCGGCGCTGACGGTGGCACTCCTGATCGCCATCCCCGCCCAGGCCAGCTCCCTGTTCACCTATCAGATCAAGAACCAGCTTTGCCTCAAGGGCCGGGACAAGCCCGCCGTGGTGGTCGAGGCGCTCGAGGACTTCAAGTCGATCCAGGTGCAGCTGACCCGCTCGGACGGCAAGGAGCTGACCCTGGGACCGCGGGCGATGCGCGAGGGCCAGACCTACGAGTTCGGCTTCTCCCAGGAGGACGGCGAGTTCGGCTACGAGGGCGCGATCGTCGGTACCTACGCCAACGACGAGAGCTACGAGGTCCCGATCTACTTCTCGGTGTTCGTCGGCGGCAATCTGGACATGCAGGTGCCCCGCGACCAGATCGATCTGGGGGGCGAGGCGCTGACCATCCTGCTCACCCGACCCGCGGGCCGCGCCGAGGTCGAGGTCATCGGCCTGGACGGGATGCTGGCCCAGGAGGAGTACGAGCTCAGCGGCGAGCCCCCTGGCACGCCGATCAACCTGGAGTGGAACGCCCCCCGGGGCGAGGTGCTCAAGCTGATGGTCCGCGGCTACGACAAGTGGGGCTTCTACGTCCAGGAGGACATCACGCCGTGGAGCCTGGAGATCCCCCACGACGACGTGCACTTCGCGTCGGGCAGCCACGTGATCGAGGAGACCGAGAAGCCCAAGCTCGACCTGGCCTTCGCCACCCTCATGGAGAAGGTCGAGCAGTACGGTGAGATCGTCGAGATCAAGCTGTTCATCGGCGGTTACACCGACACCGTCGACAGCCGGTCGTACAACCAGGGGTTGTCGGAGCGCCGGGCCCGCGCCATCGCCGGCTACTTCCGCGAACGCGGTTTCCGGATGCCGATCCGGTACCAGGGATTCGGCGAGGACGCCCTGGCGCTGGAGACCAACGACGAGGTGGACGAGATCAAGAATCGACGAGCGGTCTACCTGCTGGCGGCCTGGCCACCGACGCCGGGCAAGAACTTCCCGCGGGCGGCCTGGAAGAACCTCTGATGGTCCGAGCCGCCCGTCTGGCGCTGCTCGTCCTGGCGCTGGTGGCGACTTGCGCGGGGGCGTCTCGCGGCCGGGCCCAGGCGGTGACCGATCCCGTCCAGCAGGTGGGAGCGGCGGTCCAGGAACTGCGGGTGGAGGCGCGACGGGTGTGGTCGGACGCCCGGGCGGTGGTGATCGTGGCCTGGATCGAGTTTCCCACCGGCTTCGAGGCCCTGCGGGTCGGGGTCGAGGCGACCTTCGTCACGGGCACCGGCATCGTCGAGGGCCGCTGGACAGGCGACGGCGACGAACTGCCCCACATCAGTCTGAAGAAGCGGTCGGATCCCGTGCCGATGAACATCCGTCACCGCTGGGAGCGTGAGTTCGGCGTCCTTCGCAAGTTCGACTGGTCCCACCTGTCGGGTGAGTGGCTGACCCACTGCGGGCTGGCGCGGGCGGAGAACCTCGAGCTGGGACAGTCGATCCACATGAAGCTGGAGGCCGGCCGCCGCGTGCCGTTGCTGGTGCTGAGGCACAGCGAGGGACTCGAGGCCTGCATGGTGGACGACCAGGGGACGACTCACCCCTTCGAGGGAGCAGAGCTGTGAGATCGCTGCTGACCGTCTGCGTGCTCCTGGGGGTATCGGCCCTGGCCGGTGGGGCCTTCGCCTTCGACGTCAAGGTGCGGAGCACGACGTTGATGGCGGGGCGGGATCGAGCGGCGCTGGTGCTGGTGCCGGACGCGGCGGTGCGTTCGATCAAGCTGGAGTTGACGGGCAGCGGTGGCACCTCGGTGTCGCGCCGTGGTGGACCCTATGCCTGCGGCGAAGAGGTGGTCTTCGACTGGGATCAGCCCCCGGGCCAGCAGAGTTATCACGGCACCCTGACCGTGGTGTACGCCGACGGCCAGGAGGGTTCCATGGAGCCCGCGTTCACCATCGAGGTCCTGCCGCCGCTGGGCGTGCGTGTGCCTCGGGAGGAGGTGGACCTGGCGACGCGATCGCTGGTGGCGTACCTGGATCGGCCGGCAGGCGCGGTGGAGATCAGCGTCATAGCGGACACGGGGGAGGTGATCGACCAGGGATCGGTCCCGTTCTCCGGGGAGGCCCCGGACACGCCCCTGCGGGTCACCTGGAGCCAGGGCGATCAGACGGTGATCCGGATCGACGTCAAGGGCTTCGACGAGGCGGGCTTCTGGGCCGGCGTCGAGCTGAGCCCGTGGTTCGTCGAGATTCCCCACGAGGAGGTCGTCTTCGATACCGGCAGTTACCAGATCCGCAGCGATCAGGCATCCAAGCTGACCTCGACCTACACGCTGATCGACGAGGCGGTGCAGAAATACGGCCACCTCGTCGACGTCAATCTCTACGTGGTCGGCTACACCGATACCCAGGGCGGCGCGGTGAGTAATCAGACCCTGAGCGAGAATCGCGCCCGCTCCATCGCTCGCGACCTGGAACGCCGCGGATTCTCTGGCGACATCTTCTACCAGGGGTTTGGCGAGGACGTCCTCGCGGTCGCCACCCCCGACGAGTTCGACGAGGAGCGCAACCGGCGCGCGGTCTACATCCTGGCCGCGGAGATCCCACCGGTGACGACCGGGATCCCGCTGCAGGTGTGGAAGCCGCTGCGGTAGATCCAGAGCCGACACGTCCCGACCCACATCTGATATCCAGCCCCCGATCCCCAGCAGGAGCACTGCCATGGCGCTCACCACCTGTCCGGAATGCCAGCACCCAGTCTCGACCGGCGCCATGACCTGCCCAGGATGCGGCCTGGCCTTCCGCCCGCCGCCCCCGCGGCCGTCGTCGGGCAAGGCCATGTACATCGTGGTCGCCGTGGTCGTGGCCGCGATGCTGGCGATGGCCGTGGTGCCCATCATCGGGATCCTTGCCGCGATCGCGATCCCCAACTTCGTGGCCATGCAGCTGAGGGCGAAGCGGGCGGAGGCACCCACCAACCTGGACGCCATCCGCACCGCCGAGAAGGCCTACCACGCCGAGTGGGACCAGTACCTCTCGGTCCCGCTGTGCCCCGCCGCCGAGCCGCGCCGGGAGCCGATTGACCTCGAAGGGGCCTGTGCGACCGACTGGGCGGAGCTGGGGTGGTCACCCGATGGCATCGGGCTGTGCCGCTACCAGGTGGTGGCGTTCAACAGCGGCGACTGGGCGACCTCGGACTTCGAGGCCACGGCGGAGTGCGACATCGACGGCGACGGCAACTACGCCCTCTTTCGCGCCTCGAAAGACGAGCGGTCCGCGATGGTGACCGGCAACAACGTGTACTGAGCGCGATCGCCTGGGGGCCGGCTAGCGCCCGGCTCCGGGCGCTAGCCGAT
Source organism: uncultured Rickettsiales bacterium (assembly GCA_964436045.1). Lineage (GTDB taxonomy): Bacteria > Myxococcota_A > UBA796 > UBA9615 > CAYRNR01 > CAYTBN01. The sequence goes on from CAYTBN010000005.1 coordinate 19,089, forward strand.
CCTCCTCGGAGGGCGGGATCGTCAGATTCCGTGCACTCCGAAGGTACGGAGCATCTTCACCAGCTTGATGAGCGGGAGGCCGACGATGCTCGACTCGTCGGAGCCGTCGAGTTGGTCGACGAGCCAGATCCCCCGGGACTCCAGCTTGTAGGAGCCGGCGCAGTCCACAGGGTCGTCCAGCTCCACGTAGCGGGCGATCTGGGCGGCTGTGAGGGTGCGGAAGACCAGTCGGAAGTCCTCGTGTTCGACGAGCTCGCGGCCGCTGGCCCCGTGGATCAGGGCGACACCCGTGACCAGTCGATGGTCGCGCCCGGAGAGCCGGGCAAGCTGGGCGCGGGCCCGGGTTGGCGTGCCGGGTTTGCCCAGGATCTGGTCGCCGAGGGCCAGCACCTGGTCCGATCCGATCACCAGAGCGTCGGGGTGGCGGCCGGCGACCGCGCGAGCCTTGCGCAAGGAGAGTTCGTGGACGATGGCGACGGGGTCGGTGAGCTCCCCGACCTCCTCGTCACAACCGGGCGATTCCACCTGGAACTCCAGACCCAGGCGCTCGAGCAGTTCCCGCCGATAGGGGGAGGTGGAGGCCAGCAGGAGTGGCAGGTGTTCGCGTGTCATCGGCGCCCCGCGAAGACACGAACGCCCCGTGCCGCCGGAGCGGCGCGGGGCGTTCGGATGGTCTCGTCGGCTACCGTCGCCGGCGGATCAGCGCGGCCAACGCCAGCAGCGCGAGGGACACGGGTCCAGCACCGCCGCGGGAGTCGGTCACGTCACTCTGGCACTCGCAGCCGCCGTCGCCGGGGTCGGTCGTGTCGTCCTCGTCCTCGGCGCAGGCGTCCTCCTCGTCGACGTCGCCGTCGCAGTCCTCGTCGAGCACGCCGTCGCAGAGCTCGGGGCGCCCCGGGGAGACGAAGGGGTTGCCGTCGTTGCAGTCGCCGTCGTTCTCGCTGTAGCCGTCGCCGTCGTCGTCGTAGGCCATGGTGTTGTCGTCGATCACGCCGTCGCAGTCGTTGTCGATGCCGTCGGCCTCCTCGTCACCGCCCGGGTGGGTCAGGGGGTCGTCGTCATCGCAGTCGCCCTGCTGCTCGGTCAGGCCATCACCGTCGTCGTCGTAGTATTCGGTGCCCTCGTCGACCAGTCCGTCGCAGTCGTTGTCGATGCCGTCGGCGATCTCGGTGCCGCCGGGGCTGGCCCACGGGTCGCCGTCATTACAATCGCCGTCCAGCTCCGTGTAGCCGTCGTTGTCGTCGTCGTAGTTGACGGTGCCCTCGTCGACGATGCCGTCGCAGTCGTTGTCGATGAAGTCCGGCAGCTCGGGGGCGCTGGGGTAGGTCACCGCGTGGGTGTCGTCACAGTCGCCGCCGACCGGCGCGTATCCGTCGCCGTCCTGGTCGTCGTTGATCGAGCCCTCGTCGATCTCACCGTCACAGTCGTTGTCGATGCCGTCGGCGAGCTCGGCAGCGCCGGGGTAGATCACGTCGTCGCCGTCGTTGCAGTCGCCCTGGGCCTCGCTGAAGCCGTCGCCGTCGTCGTCGTAGACGTTGGTGCCCTCGTCGATGGTGCCGTCGCAGTCGTTGTCGATGCCGTCTGCGATCTCTTGGTGCCCCGGGAAGACGTTAGGCAGGGTGTCATCGCAGTCGCCGCCGTGCTCGGCGAGGCCGTCTCCGTCGTCGTCGTAGTTGTCGGTCTCCTCGTCGACCACGCCGTCACAGTTGTCGTCGTACCAGTTCTCGATCTCGATGGCGCCGGGGTGGATCATCCCGTCGGTGTCGTCGCAGTCGTCGCCGCCGAGCAGGGTCGGTAGGTGGCCGTCCCCGTCGTAGTCCTGGATGTCGACGCCGTCGCAGTCCTGGTCGATACCGTCGTAGGGGATCTCGATGGCGCCGGGGTAGGCGCCGGGGTCCAGGTCGTCGCAGTCCCCGGTACAGGTCGTGAAGGTGTCGCCATCCAGATCGGCAGGCGTCAGGGTCGGATCGGCGTCGTCACAGTCACCGACGCAGGTCGTGAAGCCGTCGCCATCCGCGTCGTCCAGGTTCATCCACGAGTCGTAGTCGTCGCAGTCACCCTCGCAGGTGTCCCAGCCGTCTGCGTCGAAGTCGTCCAGGTTCAGCGACGGATCGTTGTCGTCACAGTCGTCCGCGCAGGTGTCCCAGCCGTCCCCGTCGATGTCGTCGAGGTTGTAGTAGATGTCGTTGTCGTCGCAGTCGCCCTCGCACGTGTTCCAGCCGTCGTAGTCCGCGTCGTCCAGGTTGAGGGCCGGGTCGTTGTCGTTGCAGTCGCCGGTACAGGTCGACCAGCCGTCACCGTCCTGGTCGTCGACGTTGATCGACGGATCCAGGTCGTCGCAGTCGCCGCCGCAAGTGGTCGTGCCGTCGCCGTCCACGTCCATGATGTTGAACCACGGATCGGCGTCGTTGCAGTCGCCCTCGCACTCGCTGGCGTTGTCACCGTCGTTGTCGGTCTCGAGGGGATCGGACTGACCGTCGCAGTTGTTGTCCGCGATACCGTCGCAGATATCGATGGCGCCCGGGTAGACCGCGTCGTTGGTGTCGTTGCAGTCGCCGCCACACAGGCTCCAGCCGTCGCCGTCCACGTCAGCTTCGTTGTCGTCGGTGATGCCGTCGCAGTCGTTGTCGGGGATGCCGTCGCAGAGGTTGGGGGCGCCCGGATAGACCGTCGACCGGGTGTCGTCGCAGTCCCCCTCGCAGATCAGATAACTGTCGCCGTCGACATCGACCTCGTCGTTGCCCGCGACCCCGTCGCAGTTGTCGTCGAGGCCGTTGCAGATCTCCGGCGCGCCCGGATAGACGGCCGCATCGCCGTCGTCGCAGTCGCCGCCGTTGTCCACCCAGCCCACGCCTGGGGCGCCGTCGCAGGTGGAGACCGAGTACCCCGGGTTGCCGAAGGTGTCGCCGTCTCCGTCGATGTACCAGTCGGTGAACAGCAGACCATCGTCGACGGTGCCATCGCAGTCGTCATCGACGCCGTTGCAGACCTCGGTCGCGCCCGGGTAGACGGTGGGGTCGTTGTCGTTGCAGTCGTCGCCGACTTCGACCCAGCCGACGGCGGGGGAGCCATCGCAGGTGGTCACCCACACCGCGCTGTTCCCGAATCCGTCGCCGTCGGTGTCGGGGTACCAGTCCGCGAAGTCGAGGGTGTCGTCCACCGACCCGTTACAGTCGTCGTCGACCCCGTTGCAGATCTCGGCTGCACCCGGGTTGACCGCGTCGTCCTGGTCGTCGCAATCACCGTCGTAGAGCGCGGTGTAGGACCCGCTGCCGTGGCACCAGCACTGGTCGAGCCCGGTGAGACCGTAGCCGTCGAGGTCGCCGTCGTAGTAGAAGGTCGTGCAGCCGCTGACTCCCTGACCCTCCTCGTCGTCGGTCAGCCCGTTGCAGTCGTTGTCGTAGCCGTCGCAGATCTCGGTGGCGCCCGGGTTGACCGCATCGTTGGCGTCGTCGCAGTCGTCGCCACCACAGTCGTCGGCCTGGTAGCCATCGCCGTCATCGTCCGAGCACATCCCCCACAGCAGGTAGTCGACGAGGTTGTACCCGATGATCTGGGTGTCGTACGAGTTGTACCACTCAAGGGTCAGGTAACTGACGTAGGCGCCACCCGCGCCCGATTGGATGAAGTAGCTGGACGTGTCGTTCCAGTCGTTGGTGGTCAGGACGTCCGCGCTGCCGATGTTGCTCATGTCCCCGTGTGAGGAGTAGTTCGAGGACCCGCTGGCTGGTACCCCAGCCATGATCGGATGGCTTTGATTGACGTTGTAGAAGTACGTCGAGTACGAGCTATGAGATCCCGTCGCGCTGAACGGGAGTGTCGTGATGTACGGTGTGTACACCGTCCACGTTGACAGCATCAAGATCACCTTGCCGCCGTCGTTCTCGACGTAGTCGTCGAACTTGTACATGTACGAGTTGATCGTCGAGTTGAACGAGCCAGGCTGCTGGCTCGGGATGATGATCAAGTCGTAGTCCGAGAAGGTCTCGCTCGCCACAGCGCTGTAGTTGATCTGCGTGTAGCTGAGGCCATAGCTAGCCAGCACGTCGTACCAGTAGCTGTAACCCCACGGCGTGTTGTTCTGGATGATCAGGATGTCTTCGGCCGAAGCCACCCCGCCCATGGACAACGCGATGGCCGTGGTCCAGCCTAGAATCCAACGACGGAAATTCTTGATCCTCATGTCTTTCCTCCTCGGACAGCGCAGGGGCGGCAACCGATCGCCGCGACGAAAACGCTAGCATCCCGTCAAGCCTGGGTAAAGAGAAGCGCGCGTGGGGACACGATTCCCGGCCAATGCGGCCTGATATTTACGTTTTTGTAGGATTTTCGGGCATTGGGCCCCTTCGACGGGAGTGGGATAGAATCACAGCCTGTCAGGGCTCGTACCAGGGGCAGAGCCGCTGAGGAACCGCGAAGCTGTGGGCGTAGGTCGTCTGCAGGACCGGGCCGACGGCCAGCGGTTGCGCGAACGTGCCGTCGTTGTGGCCGAGGAACAGGTTGATCTGCGTGGGCGCGCCCCACACGCCTCCGGTGTAGACGCCGACCATCACGTCCAGGCCGCCGTCGAAGTCGAAGTCGAAGACCCGCGCCGAGCCGGTGGCGCCCGGGTCGTCGGCACAGCCGGATTCGCAGCCCAGGTTGATGTCGAACGCCTCGACGTAGCTGCCGCTGAACTGGCCCGGACCGGTGCCCGGGTAGATCCAGGCCTGGCCGGCGTCGCCGTCGTCGTCGAGCCCCATGATCACGTCGCCCAGCCCGTCGCTGGTGAAGTCGCCGAAGAGCATCGAGTTGGCCGGCGACTGGCTGTAGTTCAGGTTGTGGGTGAAGATCGAGACGGGGTCCTGGAAGGTGCCGTCGCCGTTGCCAGCCAGGTAGTAGACCGGCATCGGCACATTGTCGCCAGTGGCATAGTGCCCCATGACGATGTCCTTGACCCCATCGTCGGTCACGTCGACCGCCTGGTAGGCGATCTTGGCCACCCACTGTCCGGCGATCCAGGGGGTGATGTCATTGGCCTCGATCCGGGTGAAGGCGCAGCCGGCGAAGGGGTCTTCCGATTGCGCGCAGGTCGCGTTGTGGATGTCGCCGTTGTTGAGGTAGGTGACGAAGGTGGCCCAGTCGAAGTACCCGGGTTTCGAGTACTCCATCATCACGATGTCGAACAGGTCGTCACCGTTGACGTCCGCCACGACCCCGTGCAGCGCCCACTCCACCTCGCCCAGGTAGATCTGGGCGAAGTTGGTGGGGCTGTCGAAGCGGTAGAAGAACCACACCTGTTTGAGGCCGGTGTCCTCGTCGGACTCCGTGTGGGCGATGAAGTCCATGATCCCGTTGCTGTCGAAATCGGCGACGTCGAAGGTCGTGTAGTTGACCCCCAGCGAGTCGCCGATCTGGACCCACGGCTGGAAGCTGCCGTCGCGGTTGCTCAGCGCATATTCGATGGAGCCCAGGTCGTTGCGCACCAGGACGAACTCGGCGAAGGGATCCCGCGGGTAGGGATCGTTCAGGTCGCCGATGCCGTCGTCGTCGGTGTCCGGGTCGAGGGGATCGCTGATGCGGCAATCGGTGCCGTAGTAGGTCTCGAGGGGGTCGGGGATTCCATCGTTGTCGTCGTCCTCGTCGGCGTTGTCGCCGATGCCGTCCCCGTCGGTGTCGTCCCACTCGCTGGGATCGTCGGGGAAGGCGTCCTCGTCGTCCGGGACGCCGTCGCCGTCGCTGTCGTCGGTGGCCGTGTCGTCGTCGCCGGAACTGTCGTCATCACCGGTGCTGTCGTCGTCGCCGGTGGCGTCGTCGTCGGTCGTCGCGTCGTCGTCGGGCGTGTATGGATCGGCGGGGCAGCCGATCGACAGGCCGAGCAGCACGGCCAGCACAACGGAGAACCGGGGGATCGGGGACATGGGCGCACCCTCCTGCGGGGAACGATAGCAGAGTGGAGCATCGCGGCAGCGGCGGTTCGCACGGCGCGTGCGAACCCGAGGCATGTTTATATAGTAGGATGCCCGTTCGGTACTGGGGACCACGGATGGTCCCGCCAGACCGGGTAGGCCCATGTCAAACAACGACGCCAACGGCGGCAAGCGGCCGCCGAGCCCGATCCTCGAATTGATCAACCGGCTGCCGCTGGACGACGATCGACCCATCTCCCCCAACAAGCTGCTGCGAGCGCTGAACATCCGGCTGGAGACCGACCTCAGCCCGCCCGTTGCCCAGGGGCGGACCGCCGCCAGCTTCGGCCGTTACGAGATCGGGGGTGAGCTGGGCCGTGGCGGCATGGGCATGGTGCTGCTGGCCCGGGACCTGGACCTGAGCCGCAACGTGGCGCTCAAGCACCTGCTCAAGACCAAGAAGATCAGCAAGCGGCGGATCTCGAGGTTCATCACCGAGGCACAGATCACCGCGCAGCTGGACCACCCCAACATCATGCCGGTCTACGAGATCGGCGTGCTGCCCGAGGAGGGGATCTACTTCACGATGAAGGCGGTGCGCGGCATCACCTTGCAAGAGGTGCTGCGGCGCCTGCGCAAGCGCGATCCGGTGACCACCGCCGAGTACACCGACCGCCGGCTGCTCAACATCTTCCTCCAGGTCTGCATGGCCGTGGCCTACGCCCACGACCGGGGGGTGCTGCACCGGGATCTGAAGCCGGCCAACGTGATGCTGGGCCCGTTCAACGAGGTCCTGCTGATGGACTGGGGACTGGCGCGGGTGATCGGCCGGGACGACCTGCCCGGCGAGCCCGACGAGGAGCTACCGTCGGACGACGAGGGTACGGTCCTGCGGACCCGCGACGGCGCCATGGTGGGCACCCCCGGCTACATGTCGCCCGAGCAGCTCGAGTGCCGGGAGGACCGCCTCGATCCCCGCAGCGACCAGTTCTCCCTCGGCGCGATCCTCTACGAACTGATCACCCGCCGCCACGCCTTCCCGGGCAAGACCCCGGCGGAGGTCCAGTGGCGGATGAAGCACAGCGGGCTGGTGCCCCCCCACAAGCGGGCGCCGGAGCGCAACATCCCGGCGGCGCTCGAGGAGATCACCCTGCGCGCGCTGGCGATGGATCCGGACCTCCGTTTTGCCGGCGTCCTCGACCTCCACCACGCCGTCGAGGAGTTCCTCGAGGGTGCGAGACGCAAGGACGAGGCGGAGATCCGAGTCGAGGTGGGACGGGAGGCCTTCGCCAAGTACGCGGCGCTCCGGGATGTGCTACTGGCCCAGCGGGTCGAGGCCCTGCAGGCCGCCCGCGAGCTGCGTGGCCACGCCTCGCGAGATCTCAAGCGGCAGGTCTGGCACCTGGAGGACCAGGCCTGGGAGACCGAGGCCGAGGTCGCCGAAGCGTTCAACGAAGCGATGACCGCCTTCGAGCACGCCCTGAGCCACGACCCGGAGAACCTGGCCGCACGGCAGGGGCTCGCGGACCTGTACTGGACCCGGTTCCAGGAGGCCGAACAGCAGCACGTCGCCAGCGAGGCGGACCACTATCGCCGCCGCCTGGAGACCTACGACGACGGCCGCTACGCCAAGCTGCTGCTGGGGGAGGGCCGGCTCAGCATCGAGACCGACCCGGACGACGCCGAGATCTACCTCTACCGGTACGACGAGCGCGACCGGATCCACGTCCCCGGCGCCGAGCAGTTCCTCGGCTACACACCCCTGCGCAACGAGCCCATCGGCATGGGTTCGTACCTGTTGATCTTCCACCGCTCGGGATTCCGAGATACCCGATTCCCGCTCTACATCGGCCGCCGCCAGCGCAAGGAACTCAGCGTCGTGTTGTACCGGGACGACGAGATCGGCGACGGGCTGATCCACGTGCCCTCGGGTCGCTACATCAGCGGTGGCGACGCCCCCTCGATCCTGGCTCCGGACGCCACCGAGATCGTGGTGGACGACTACGTCATCTCCCGTTTCCCGGTCACCAACAGCGAGTACCTGGCGTTCATCAACGACCTGGCGGCCCAGTCGCCGGAGGATGCCGCCAGCCACGTGCCGCGCCAGCGCCGCGGCGGCTCCGAGGTCGACCGGTCCTGCTGGCCGCAGACCGACGACGGCCTGTACGCCCTGCCCGAGCGGGAGGTGGAGATCCCCTGGGAGCCGGAGATGCCGGTCAGCTGCGTCTCGTGGCAGGACGCCAGCGCATACTGTGCGTGGCTCTCGGTGCGGAGCGGCCGGACCTGCCGGCTGCCCACGGAGCACGAGTGGGAGAAGGCAGCCCGGGGCGTCGACGGCCGGGTGTTCCCCTGGGGCCGACACTTCGAGGCCGGCCACTGCAAGATGCGTGGGAGCCAGCTGGGCGATCCGGTTCCGGAGCCGGTGGGCAGCTATCCGGTGGACGAGTCTCCCTACGGGGTCCGGGACATGGCCGGGGGTGTGCTGGAGTGGTGCCAGGAGTGGCACGACGAGATGCCCCTGCTCCGCGTGCTGCGTGGCGGCTGTTGGGCCTTTGGCGAGCGCCACTGCCGCACCGCGTCGCGCATCGGCGCGCTGCCCCAGGCGGTGGCCAGCTTCTATGGTTTCCGGGTCGTGGTCGAGGTGCCGGGCGGGCAGCGCGGGATGGCGCCACTGGGCGCGCGGCCGTTGCTCGGACGCTCGCGTTAGCGGTCTAGAGGCAGTCCTCGGTGGGTGAGTCCCACTCCAGCTCGTACAGGTGGTTGGATTCGCGTTCGGCCAGATCGTACATGTAGACCTCGACGTCGTAGGTCTCGTCGGCGTTGACGTAGCAGCCGCTGCCGATGACGCCGCCCACCGGCATGTCCAGGGTGATCTCGTGCTGGGTTACCGGCGGGGCCTGCTGGAGCGTGTATTCCCAGTTGCAGGCGCTGTCGTCGAACTTGGCCTTGATCTCGATGAACTGCCAGTCGCCGGAGTCCTCGTCCTGGCCCGACAGGTCCCCGTCCTCGTCGGTGATCGTCCACCCGACGAACACGAGGCAACCGCCGCTGCCGTCCGAGGCCTGCTGCAGCTCCAGGTCGCTGAGGACCGGTGCCAGGGGGTCGACCCCGTCGTCGTCTCCGGCGCTGTCGTCGTCGTCGTCCCCCGTGGGACAGCCGGCGAACAGGACCGCGAAGGTCAACGTGACCAGAAGGCTCGGCCAGGATTGGGTGCGCATGATCTCTCCCCTTGCCCGAATCAATCGCAGGCCGCGGAGGCGGTGGTGTACCCGCCCTCGGCCAGCTCGTTGCTCTTGTTGTCCGCCCGGTCCTTGATCCAGACGTAGGCGTTGTAGGTGGTCGAGTAGGCCAGGCTGCTGCCGTCGTGGGTCAGCTGGAAGCGCAGGGTGGTGTCCGTGGTGTCCACCATCTCGATGTTGGACTTGAATCGAATGTCCGCGTCCACCCCGTCGGGATCGCGGAACTCGAGCCAGGCCTGGGCGCCGTTCAGATCGCCGTCGTCGTCGTGCCAGACGAACTCGTGCCAGATCACGCAGGCGCCCAGCTCGGGATCATCGGCGTGCCACAGTTTCAGCTCGGAGATCTCCGGCGGCGAGCCCACGGGCGGGGCCGTCGAGTCGTCGTCGTCGCCCACCGGATCCTCGGGCACGCACAGGGTCTCGAGCTGCTCCACGTGGCCCGGACGCAGATCCACCGGGATGCACTCGAATCCGTTGGGGCACTCGTCGTCCGTTCCGCAGTCCTGGGTGCAGAACGAGCCGAAACCCTCGAGGTAGAGGCAGGTGGCGCCGTCGCACTCGTCTGCCTGGGGCAGGTGGGCAACCTCGTCGTTGGTCACGCCGCCGACGGTGCAGGCCTCGCCGATCTTGTCCCCACAGCCGGAGAGCAGCGGCGCGAGAGAGAGCAGGATGGTCAGGAGGACGCGGATGGTTCTTCCCTTCTTCGTCCAGTGAATATCACGGTCTCGGTCGCGGGCGAAAGAACCATCCCCCCGGGGACCCGGGCGCGAGGCGCCAGCAGTGACTAGAATGGTCCACCGCCCACATGTGGCTCGAATGGCCGGAGGACGTATGGATCGCACCGAGGGACCCGTGGCACGTCGTTCTGTTTCCCCCGATTGGCCGGGCTGGTTGGCTGCTCCGTTGCTGGCGCTGGCCGTGGTGACCGCCCCGGCCGCCGCCGTCGAACCCGGCGGGCTGGGGCTGCCGGTGGGGCCCCCGGCGCGGCTCCAGGGCTTCGATGCCGCGGTGCAGGCCCGGTTGACCGCGGCGTCGGACGGGTTCGCCCGGCTCGCCGAGGTCGAAGGGGGAACCTGGGCCGTGCGCTGGGACGAGCTCCTTCGCCGCCCGCGGGTACTCTGGGCGCCGGGCCTGGAGTGGGACGCCAGCCAGGGTGTGGAGGAGGCCCGGGCGTTCCTGTCCCGTCACGAAGACCTCTTTGGCGTGGCCGAGGCCGACCTGGTCCTGCGCGGTGACCGGCGGGCGGGCGCCCTGCGATATTTGACGTTCGACCAGACGGTGGACGGTGTCGTGGTGGAGGGAGCGGCCATCGATCTGCGTCTGCGTGAGGTCGACGGAGGGATTGAGCGGCTGGCGCTGGTGCGCTCGAGCCTGGTACCCGTCTCTCGCCTGGAGACCACGCCGTGGATCGATGCCGACCAGGCCCTCGCGGCCACCCTGGCCGATCTGAGCGCTCTGGCGGTGGACGTGACCGATCCCGGGACCCTGGTGGTGTTCACCGGCGGCCCCGGCGCGCCGCCCCGCCCCACCCTCGCCTGGCGGACGAGGGTCTTGCTGCCGGCCGTGCCCGCGGATCTGGTCAGCTACGTGGACGCGGAAACCGGGGCTCTGCTCCACCGCCACGACGAGGTCCGCCGCGAGGTGGCCGGGACCGTGTCCGTCGAATTCGAGGAGCGGACCGTGGACGATCCGCTGGTCACCGAGGCCGGCCGTCAGCTGGAGGTGGACGGCAGCCTGGGTACCTTCTGGACCGATGACCTGGGGACCTACTCCCTGCAGCTGGACCAGGGCGAGACTCTGGTCACGCGGATGCGGGGCCACACCATCGAGATCACCGACATGTCGCTTCCCGACGTGCCATGGATGGACTACGCCGCCGAAGTCGGCGCAGGAAACGACGTGGTCTGGGACGGCGCCGCCGCCAGCTACGCGGCCAGGGACGTGCTGGGACACTTCCAGCGGGTGCGGGATTACGTGCTGGAGCGGGAGCCTGGGTTCCCGTGGGCTCAGGACGTGGTGCCGACCCAGGTCAACCTGGACGACAACCACTGCAACGCCTGGTACTCCAACGGCACGATGGCCTTCCTGTCCGCTGATCCCAACGGCGGTTGCGAGAACTTCGGCCGCATTTCCGATGTGGTCTATCACGAGTACGGTCACGGGCTGCACGACTACCTGATCGTCAGCGGTGGCTTCGACGGGACCGTCAGCGAGGGCAGCGCGGACTACCTGTCGGCGACCATCTGGGACGATCCCTACATGGCCATCGGCGCCTACGGTCCGGGCAGCTGGATCCGGGAGCTGGACACCGACAAGGCCTACCCGGACGACATCGTTGGCGAGGTACACGCCGACGGCCTGATCTGGGGCAGCGCGATGTGGCACCTGCGCGAGGAGATGATCGCGCTGTACGGCTATGACGACGGCGTCGAGATCACCGACCTGCTGTTCATCGGCGCCCTCCGCGGGGGGCCGACCCTCACCGACACCTTCGACGAGCTGGTGGTGGCCGACGACGACGACGGCGACCTGACCAACGGGACGCCCCACCTCTGCCTGTTGACCGACGTGATGGGGCAGCACGGGCTCGGGCCAGGAGCGTTGGGGTACTTCCTGTACACCCACGACCCACTCGATACCCAGGGTGGCGCCGTCATGGCCTACCCGGTGGGGGCCACGTTCCAGGTGGTGGAACCCATCTGCGCGGACTTCGACCCCGACTCGGTGACCCTGCACCACGCCATGGATCCGGACGGGCCCTTCGACTCCGTGCCGATGACCTGGGACGGCGGGATCGCCTACGACGCCGAGATCCCCCGCTATCCCAGCGGCGCGACGGTCTACTACTACCTGTCCGCCGAGGACGTTGGCGGGACCACCGTCTTGACGACCCACTGGGGTGATCCCGAGAGGCTGTACCGGTTCTACGTCGGCGACCTGGTGGAGATCTTCTGCGACGACATGGAATCCGGGGAGGGGGACTTCCTCCACGAGCTGGGCACGCCGTCCAATCCCGAGGGGCCCGGCGACGACTGGGAGTGGGGCTCGCCGACCGGCGCCAGCTCCGATCCGGCTCAGGCGTGGTCCGGGATCTCGGCCTGGGGCACCGACCTGACCGAGGACGGAGAGTACAGCAACGACATGACCCGCTTCCTGCGGCTGCCCGGGCGGGACGTCAGCGGCTATGACGGTGTCCGGCTGCAGTACCGGCGCTGGCTGACGGTCGAGGACGGCTTCTACGACCACGCCCAGGTGGCGGTCAACGGCACGGTGGTCTGGGAGAACCCCGCGACCCCGGGGGGAGGGGTGCACTGGATCGACACCGAGTGGACGCTGCACGACCTGGTGGTCGACGACCTGGTCGATCCCGCGGGTTTCATCTCGGCGGCCTGGCGCCTGGAGACCGACCACGGCCTGGAGTTCGGCGGCTGGACCCTGGACGACATCTGCCTGGTCGCCCCCGACGACCTGTCGGGCCAGTACACCCCCGACGATTTCGACGCCACTGACGGCGAGCTGGAGCAGACCACGCTCTCGTGGACCCACCCCTTCGTGACCCCGCTGTGGGCCGTGATCGTGGTGCGCAACACCGACCATTACCCCGAGGACATGGCCGACGGACTGATCGTGCACATGGACCCGAACCCCATCTGGGGCGAGAGCCAGGAGGTGGTCGACGAGGGCCTGGATCCCGACACGACCTACTACTACACGGTCTTTGCCGCGGATGAGGAGTGGTCCTTCCTGTCCGACGTGATCCCGGGGGGGAACGCGGACACCGCCGATCCCGCCGGCACCGGCGACGACGACGACGACTCCACTGGTGACGACGACAGCACGGGGGACGACGACAGCACGGGGGACGACGACAGCACGGGGGACGACGACAGCGCTGGCGACGACGACAGCGCGGGCGACGACGACACCTGGGTCGCCGATGACGACACCGACACCCTCGACCCCATCGAGAGCGACTGTGCCTGCCGGGCCGATGGCGACGTGGGCAACGGCCCGGCCGCGCTGGCCCTGATCCTCCCCCTGCTGCTGCTCCGTCGGCGCCGCTGACACCCCGGCTCAAGGAGCCGCGGGAATCTCCAGCGGGATCCGCAGCCGGCGATGGCCGTCGCGGACCACCATCGTGGCGCGGGACTCCGCCTCGCCCGCCCACAGGCGGCCCAGCTCGCCCTCGGTCCACGCCAGGGCGGACCTACCCCCCAGCCGCAGGACCCTCTGTCCCGCCCGCAGCCCGCGCTCCTCGCCCTCGCCGCCAGGCAGGACCCACAGCACCTCCACCCGGGTCCCGACCCAGCCCACGTCGAAGTCGACGGTGTGGACCCGCAGCTGCTCCCCCGCCCGCGGCCCGGGCTGGAGGTGGACGCGCTGGCCGGAGAAGTCGACCGTCACGGTGAAGCGCTCGAGGATCGCGTTGCCCAGGTTGCCCACCGTTCCCTCGGCCCGGAGCACTCCGGCGGGGTCGTCGGGGACCATGATCGGGGGGCCGTCGATGGCGTAGGGGCCCAGCTGGAAGCGGTCTGCGTCCAGCCAGCGGGCAGCGGTCTCCCCCCCCATCCCCGCCGCGCTCACGGGCCGACCGTCGCCGTGGGCGCCGCGCAGGTCCCAGGCCGCGGCGGCCGGGCCGTGCACCGTCAGCGCGTCGGCGCCCGTGTCGAGGCGCCAGTCCCCGGCGTGGATCCCGTCCAGGGTGCCGTTCACCACCGGTTGCTGATCCACAAAACGCAGCGGAAGGGTCACGCCACCGTCCGGCACGCGCCAGGTGTTGCCGTGGTGCAGTCCGCAGATGCCCTGGTAGTCCAGGGTCACCACCATGCGGCTGAAGAAGTCGTACCCGAGCAGGCCGAGCACCTCGACCCCCAGCTGCTCGCGGATGCCCTCGCTCAGATCGGCGACACCCACCAGCTGCTCCTCGATGAGCACGCCGCCGACCTGCAGGAAGGGAAGCCGTGTCAGCTCGATCTTCATGGTGCCGCCGACGGCCAGTCCCGACAGATCGCCCACCGGCTCGAGCCCCAGGCGCTCGACCACCCCCCGGTCCAGCATCGAGAGGGTCGTCGCGGTGTCCAGCAGCAACAGGCCATCGATCCCGGTGCCCGGTGCGACCAGGTGTGCAGGGACGAACAGATGCCCCGCCTGATAGGCCATCGGCAGGCTCAGCGAGGTCACCCCGGCGGGGAAGGTCACGTCCGACTGCTCCCCTGGCTGCTGGAACAGGCCCGGCGTGTCGGGTGGCTCCCAGCTCACCTCGCTGACCCGGTAGGTGCTGCGGTTGTCGACCAGCTGGTCGTTGTAGGACTCGAGCAAGAAGGGCACCTGGATGCCGCCCACGTCGCGGTAGTCACCCATCCGGACCACCTCGAAGCCGAGGCCGGAGTGATCGGGCTGGCGCAGCTCGACGGGCAAGGCGGAGTCGGCGTCGACGGCGATCTCGGCCTCGTTGCCCCCCGGCGGTAGGACGCGGATCCGGATCACCTCCCGCCCGTCGATCTCCGCCGGACCCACGATCTCCAGTCCGGAGACCTCGATGGGATCCAGCCAGGGGCGGAACGCGTCCACGTACAGCGAGGTGCGGGCGTCCGCCTGCTCCCGCTCGTCGAGGGTGACCACGTGGCCGTTGTGATCCCGGTGCCAGCCAGCCCCACCGCGGACGACCATCAGCAGCGAGAGGGGGCCCAGGTCCAGCTCGCTGCGCTGCTCGTCGGGCTGGCGGAACCAGGTGACAGCGCGGCCCTCCAGCCCGATCCCTTCCACATCCGAGACGATCCGCCAGCCGGCCACCGCGGCGAGCCGCTCGCGACCGCCCAGCGCCGACGCCACCTCCGCTGCCAGCTCGGCCGCGGCGTCGCCCGGAGGAGCCGCCACAGCCGGGGTCGTGGCCAGCCCGGCGATCACGACAAGCCCCAGCAGGAATCTTCGCTTCATCTGGCCTCCTGGCCGCGACGATCTTATCCTTCCGAGTCCGCCGCGCGCTCGGCAGCACCTGGCGGGGAGAGGAAACCAGTGTTGGGTTTCGAGCTATCGGTCGTGATGTTCGGCTTCAACGAGGAGGAGAACGTCGCTCCAGTCATGGAGGAGGCGCTGGACTACCTGCGCCAGCGCGTGGACCGTTACCAGCTGATCTTCGTGGACGACGGCTCCACCGACCGCACGCGGGAGCGGGCCGAGGCGGTGGCCGCGAAGGACGACGGGGTCGTCGTCGTCGGGCACGACCGCAACCGGGGCATCGGCGCGGCCCTGCGCAGCGGATTTGCCGCCGCCACCCTGGAGTGGGTGACCCTGCTGCCCGCCGACGGCCAGGTGCCGCCGGAGCAGATCGACCGTTTTCTCGAGTCAGCCGCGGGAGTCGACCTGGTGATCTGCCACTATCCGGACCGGTTCCGGGAGGCGGACTCGCTGGGCCGCAAGGTGCTGAGCCGTGGACTGCGCGGGTTGACCTTCGTGGCCACCGGGGTATCCAATCGGCTCGATGGCGCCTACCTGATCCGCCGGGCCTACCTGGCCGACATGCCGCTGACGTCGGACACCTTCTTCCTCAACCTCGAGCTGCCGATTCGCGCGATCCGCGCGGGCGCCCGGGTGGCGGAGACGACCCTCCATGTCCGGCCGCGGCGGGCGGGTAGCTCCAAGGTTCTCTCCTGGCAGCGCATCGCGCGCGTCTCCCGGGAGATGGCCCGGCTGGGTGTGGAGATCCGCCTGCGCCGCTGATCCAGCACAGGCATGGACAGGCCCCGTTCCAGACGCTAGAACACCCTACCCAACGCACAAGCGTACCCACGCACGGAGAGTCGGCGTCCATGCAGCCCAAGAGCACCAACATCACTCGACATCAGCTCACGGTCACCCGGGAACAGCGCGAAGCCAGGATGGGGCAGAGGGGGATCACCGTCTGGTTCACCGGCCTCAGCGCCTCCGGCAAGTCGACCGTGGCCAACCTGGTGGATGTCAGGCTGGCCGAGATCGGCGTGCACAGCTACGTGCTCGACGGCGACAACATCCGGTTTGCCCTCAACAAGGACCTGGGCTTCAGCCCCGAGGACCGGACCGAGAACATCCGCCGGATCGGCGAGGTGGGCCGGCTGTTCACCCAGGCCGGGATCGTCAACCTCACCGCGTTCATCTCTCCCTATCGCCAGGACCGGGACATGAACCGCGCGGTGCAGGGCGACGGGGACTTCGTCGAGGTCTACGTCAACAGCCCGCTGGAGGTCTGTGAGCGGCGCGATCCCAAGGGGCTGTACGCCCGGGCGCGGGCCGGGGAGATCAAGGACTTCACCGGCGTGTCCGACAGCGCGCCCTACGAGGCTCCCGAGACGGCCGAACTGGAGCTTCGAACCGACCTCGAGGATCCGGCCGAGAGCGCCGATCGGGTGATCGCCTACCTGAAGGAGCACGGCTACCTCGACGGGGTGGATGTCTGAGCGGATCCGCCTGTTCGGCTGCGACTTCGACGCAGTCGACCTGAGCCGCGCCGTCGAGCGCGTCGAGGTCTACGTCCGCGACGGGGGATTCCACCAGGGCTGCGGTGTCAACGTCGACCAGCTGGTCAAGATGGACCGCGATCCCGCTTTCCGGGCCCTGGTCGCCCGCTGCCAGCTGGTCACCGCCGACGGGATGCCCGTGGTCTGGGCTTCCCGGCTGCTCGGCCGCCCCCTGCCCGCCCGCGTCCCCGCCATCGACCTGGCCGACGAGCTGCTGGCCGTGGCCGCCCACCGCGGCTGGGGTGTCTATCTGCTCGGCGCACGCGCCGACGTGCTCGAGCGGGCCATCCAGCGCTTCCGTCGGCGGGATCCGGACCTGCGCATCGTCGGTTCCCACCACGGCTACTTCGACGACGACGACGAGGCGGTCATCGCCGGAGCGATCCGCGACGCGGCGCCCCAGCTGCTGTTCATCGGCATCTCGTCGCCAAAGAAGGAGCGGTTCGTCGAGCGGCAGCGCGGGTTGCTGGCGGACGTTCCCTTCGTCCTCGGCGTCGGCGGTGCCTTCGACATCGCCGCCGGCTCCACCCGCCGCGCTCCCCCGTGGCTGGCACGCGCCGGGCTCGAGTGGACCGTACGCCTGGCACAAGAGCCGCGACGGCTGTCCCGCCGTTACCTGATCGACGACCTGGCCTTCGCCCGCCTGCTCGGCCGCGAGTGGATCGGCCGGCTCCCGGCCCGGGGTTAGGCTGGTACCATCTGGTAGTCTGATCTGCGGAGTGCGCTCAAGGTGGCGCGCGCGGAGCCCGGGGGGGCTGGGGGGCGAAGGTTGCGACCCGAGATCCGCTCAGTTCTGAACGCGCATGAGATGGCCGGGGAGCGGCTCGTCAACCACATCAGGCTGGGAATGTCCGTCGCCTACCTGGCGTCCATGGCGGTGGTCTGGCCGATCAACACGTTGCTCGCGAACGTCTGCTTCACCTCGACGATGGTCATCTGGTTGCTGTTCTCGGTGACCTACCACATGATCCTGCGCGCGTATCGAGGCCGGTATCTGCCTGCGTTGAAGTACGTGACGATCGCGGCTGACACTGCGTTGGTTGCGTCGATGGCGATCGGCACCCACTTCAACCATTCGGGCCTCCTCGAGTTCGTACGGCACGGCCCCATCTTTTTCGTGCTCTTCAACGCGCTCGCCGGCCTGAGATACAGGTTGCGGGCCTGCGTGTTCGCGGCGGCTCTTTCGACCGGCTTCCAGGCTCTCATCTTGGGAGTGGCCGTTTTTGGCGGACATGCGGAGGTGCATGCCGAATCGGTGGTGGGGAAGAACGCGGTGAATCTGGGTGATGAGGCGCTCATCCTGACGCTCATCGCGGCCACCGCCCTGGTGGCGGGGACAGCCGCCCACAGCTACAGGAAGATCGTCGTTCGGGTGGGAGCGCTGGGGACCTACGACCTGGTGGAGCGGATCGGCCGCGGCGGGGCCGGGGAGGTGTGGCGGGCGCGCCACCGGATGCTGAAACGTCCGGCGGCGATCAAGTTGGTGAACCCCGAGGTACTTGCCGAGGCCGCGGCCGGGCGAACCGCAGACGCGATCGATCGCTTCGAGAGGGAGGCGCAGGTCACAGCGGAGCTCCGCTCCGTCCACACCGTCGAACTCTACGATTACGGGATGGTCGAGGGGGGGGACTACTACTACTACGTGATGGAGTTACTCGAAGGGCTGGACCTGCGGAACCTGGTGCTTCGTCACGGGCCGCTACCCCCCGCCCGCGTCGTCTATCTGTTGCGCCAAGCTTGTCGCTCGCTTGCGGAAGCCCATCGGCACGGCCTGGTACATCGGGATATCAAACCCGCCAACCTGTTCGTTTGTCGCATGGGATTGGATGAGGACTTCGTCAAGGTCCTGGACTTCGGTATCGTCAAGCCCGTCCGCTCCTTCGACATCCCGGATGTGTCGGGGGAGATCTCGGTCGCTGCGGCCGATGGGCCGGTTCATGGAACCCTCTGTTGCACACCCGCATACATGGCGCCGGAGATGGCTTCGGATCCCGATCGGGTCGGGCCCGCGACGGACATCTACCAGCTCGGTTGTGTCGCGTACTGGTTGCTGACCGGCGAACCGGTCTTCCCCGGCGATTCCCCGCTGGGGTTGATCCACGCCCATATGTACGAACAACCGCCGTCCGTGCATGGCCGCGCCGCCCAATCGATTCCCGATGAACTCGCAGCCCTCGTTGCGGAGTGCCTCCACAAGGAACCCACGGAACGACCAGAGCGGGCCGAACAGCTCGCCGCACGACTCGACGCCGTTCCCCAGGGTGCACCATGGGGACCAGAGCAGGCGCGGCGATGGTGGATCGAGTTTGGCCCACGGAGCTTCGAAGTGAGTCCTGACCCGCGCTCGCGGGATTCGGACCAGCCGACCTTGGCCGATCGATCGATCACGCTGAATCCCCCAACGGGGACCAGGCGTCCGCCCAGGTGAGGTTCCACGGTGCGTAGCGCCTCGGGTGAGCGCGCCCGAGAATTGATGTTGGATTGCGCCGCCACCGGGAACCCGGCTGGTTCGTCGGTCAGTCCACCCCGGCGTCCGGAAATGTCGTGGTTCCGACCGTCGGTATCTCAACTACGAATCGCGCACCACCCAGGGCCTCGCTACGCTCGATGCGTATTCGTCCACCGTGTGCCACCACGATCCTCTGAACGATGGACAGGCCGGCGCCGATGCCGCCCATCCCCTCGTGGCGGCTCAGGCGGCAGAACATCTCGAACACCCGCTGACGGTCTTGTGGTGCGATACCGTCACCGCTGTCCTCCACCGCCACGCCCGCTATCCCGTTGGAGGGCTCCGTACCCACGATCCGGATCCTGGGCGTCTGTTCGCCACCGTACTTGATGCCGTTCTCCACCAGGTTTTGGAACACCTGCTTGAGCAGGCTGGCGTTGCCACAGACCACGGGCAGGGGGCGGACTATCTCGACGTGCCCACCCGCCAGAGTGATGCTGGAGTCCAAATCCTTGCAGGCTGCGTGGACCACGTCGGCCAATGCCACTGGACGGAGATCGCCCAGTTCTGCGGAGACCCGAGAGAGTTCGTACAGCTCGCGGATCATCGCGGCCATCCGCTCCGTGGCTCCGGAAAGCTCGACGATACGTCGCCTACCGCGGTCGGTCAGGTCCGTCTCGGTAGCCAGTAGCAGCTCCATGTTGCCCATTGCCGTCTGCAAGGGAGACCGCAGGTCGTGGCTAATGGCGGCATTAAATTGTTCGAGAGCCGCGTTCGCCGCAGCCAACTCAGCGTTCGCATTCGCCAGTTCGTGGGCGCGCTCGGCCAGGGCGGTGTTGGTCTGCCGCAACTCCTGACCGGCCCCAGCGAGATCGGTGTTGGCCTCGGCCAGCTGCTGGGTCTGACGTGTCACGGCGTCTTCCAGCTGTCGCTGGCTGGTCAGGATATCGAGCGACGCCTGGCCGGCCAGGAACGCGATGCCGAAAGTAACCACCAGAAACGCCCCCACCTGTTCCACGACGAAGTGGGGATCGGTCACCGCCTCGATCGGAAGCAGAGGACCGTAGGGGATCAACTCGTACTGACGGCAAGCGATCAGCCCGAGGAAAACCACAGATTCCACGACCGCGATACCCCAGACATGCCGTTTTCCGGCGTAGATTGGAGCCATCACGAGCGTGAATGCCAGGATGCCCAGCGCCACCTCGAACTCGCCGGCGATGTAGAAAAAAAACAGGGCCACAACCGAGTCGACGTAGAGCAACCCCACCACGACCGGGACCGTGGCGTGCCGGATGCGGAACAGGTACCAGCCCAGCGCGGTGATGGCGCCCATGATCACCGTGAACAGGACCGACTGCATGACGATCAGCGGGCTGGCGTAGCCCAGGAAATTGGCGCTCAGGGCTATCCCGCCGCCGATCAGGAACAAGGTCGTCTGGGCAATCAGGAAGCTGCGGGTCCGTTCCTTCTCCAGCGATGCGCGTTCGGCGAGGAGCGGTCCCGGGGCTTGAAGGAGGACGCGTCAGGTGAGGGCATCGAAAGCCTTGTGTCCGAGGACCAGGACCATCGGCACATAGCTGCAGCCGTCGACAACGATCCCGTAGTAGGTACGGGGAGTGTCGACGCGGATGAACAGCACGTAGAGCACGGCCGCAGCGATCGTGAGCACGATCTCCGGATTGGCCCGTGTCAGTTCGGTTGCCCAGCCCCAGCTCATGAGGGCCAATACCACGAGGTTCATCGCGATTACAGCCAGCTTGGCCCGTCGAACGCCCACGGCCACCGGCAGTGTGGTCATGCGGTTTGCCCTGTCCGAGGCGATGTCCCTCACATCGAACATATGGGCGTTGGTGACCACGAGTACGTATACGAACAGAGCGAAGGCCCAGACCCCACCGTCGAGAGCGCGCCCACTCCAGGTCAGGGGGAGTCCCACGGCACCCAATGTGATCGCCGCGGAGACGCCCCAGGCTTTGAGATGGGGTACGTCCTTGAGGCGAAGCCGGACAGCCCGGCCGTCACGAGTCCATGGGAAGAGCGGCAGCCCGTAGAGCAGTCCGACAACCGTGTAGCTGGCGAAAACGACCTTGGCTGACAACGGCGCCGACCCGGCTAGCAAGCCCGTGGCGATGGCAGCCGTGACCAGCAGCACCAGCGTCCCCGGTCGGCTGAAGAATGCCTGAGCCTTCTCCTCGGGAATGCGCTGGACCTGCGTGTCGATGACGTGATCCAGGTTGTAGATGAACAGGGTCGAAACGAACACGAGCAGAGGGGCTCGGGGTTCGATGGGGAGACCCAATGCGTGCTGGGTGAAGAGGGCAAGCGCGGCCATGGAACCGGCGGACTAGACGCTTGTGTAGACGAACACCTCGAGGAAGCGATCGTAGAGCCAGTCGAGGGTGGATCCGGGCGGCGCCTGGCCGACGTGGCTCACCGGATGGACTGTCGCCGGTCTGGTTCCGCTCACATTCCCCCCGCGGTCGGCCCCCGATGGCCGCCGTCTGGGTCCGCCGAGTATATCCCAGCGTCACCGCTGGCGACCGAACGGGTGTTCGGGTGGGGTAGGGCTCAGGTTTTTTCGATCACGACGGCCGTGCCATAGGCCAGCAGTTCCGCGGCGCCGGCCATGATCGAGCTGGTCGAGAATCGAACTCCGATCACCGCGTTGCCCCCCTTGTCGCGGGCTTCCTGGGCCATCCGATCCAGGGCCTGCTCCCGCGACTCGGCGATCATCTTGGTGTAGTTCTCGACCTCGCCGCCGACCAGGTTCTTGAGGCCGGCCATGATGTCGTGGCCCACGTGGCGGGTTCGCACCGTGTTGCCGCGCACCAGCCCGATGCTGCGGACCATCCGGTACCCAGGGACCTCGTGGTTGGTCACCAGCAGCACGCCGCCGCTCTCGGTGAGGGTGATCCCGCCGGTGGGAACAGGGAGTTCGCTGTTCATCGGATGACCTGCGTGTACTTGTCCTTGCGGCCGGTGACGAGTCGCCAGCGGATTACGTTGACCAACAGGATCAGGGTACCCGCTCCGGCCGTGCCGATCCCCAGCCGCACCCAGGCCGGGACGTCCGGGTCCAGGCACAGCTGGACGAGGCCAAACCCGGCCAGGATCGACAGCCCGATGATGACCAGGCTCCAGCCGACGCGGGACTCGAGCCGATTGTAGACCCCGCCCCAGAACTGGTCCAGGGCCTGGTCGTACTTCAGCCGTTCCCGGATCAGGTCGGTGACCTCCTTGTGGACGACGAAGTCGGCGAGCTCGGCTCTACAGCCTGCGCAGCCGGTCAGGTGTGCCTCGAGCCGCTGCTCCTCGTCCTCGGCGAGAAGGCCATCGACCCTCTTCATCATCAACAGCCGAGTGTCATCACACGTCATCGACGGACTCCTCCGCGACCAGGATCTCGCGCAGCGCACGACGCGCGCGGTACAGGCGGCTCATGACAGTTCCGATCGCCACGCCCAGGGCGTCCGCCATCTCCTCGTAGGAGAGATCCTGGTAGTGGCGCATGTAGATGATCTCCCGGTGGTCCACCGACAGGCGGTCGATGGCGCGCTGGACCCGGAGCTGGCGGTCGACGCTGATCGCCGATGCCTCCGGTGTCCGGTTCAACAGGGAGGTCGGCGACGCGGTCACATGGTCCACGTGCTCGGTGGGGAACGGGGTCCGCTTTCGCTTGGCGATGCGATCGAAACAGAGGTTGCGCAGGATGCGGTGGTACCACGGGTAGAAGGGCCGGGTCACGTCGTAGGAATGGAGGGCGCGATACGCGCGGGCGAAGGCCTCCTGGCTCGCCTCGCGGGCGTCCTCTGGATTGCCCAGGAAGCCCAGTGCCGCCAGGAAAGCCCGGCGCTGGTGGTGGATGACGATCTGCTCGAACCACACGATCCGTTCCCGGTGTGTGGCGGCGGTTGGTTCGACGGCTGCGATCATCGCGTTTCCCATGGCAGCCTGCGTTACGGGGCAGACGCGCGTCTATTCCCGGGAGCCGAAAAAAAGGACGGGGCTCAACCCTTGCGGATCATCTCCATCGCGACCTGGCGCGCCTCCTTGTCGCGAACACGCATCAGCCGCAGCTGCAGCATCTGTGTGGCCAGCTTGCGGCGGGGGGCAGACTGGGCGTCCCACTGCTCCGCCATCGGCGGAACCACCTGGGCGAACACCCCGTCGTCCTTGACCTCGGCCATGGCCATCAACGTCTCGAAGTCCTCGGGCACGCCGTACTGGTCCAGGTAGGCAGCGGTGGCCTCCGTCCGCTCGGCGCCGGTGGTGGCGTCGCGGATCGAGCGGGCCCGGCCGTCCCGTTCGGGGTCGGCGAAGACCGCCTCGAGCTTGGACTTCATCGCTTTGTCGAGGGCTGCCTTGTAGTAGCGGCTCGAGGTGCCCTGTCCGCCGCCGCTACCGCCCATCGGCTTGTGCTGTTCGGTGTGGCTGCTGCGGTCGCGCTTGCGGTCGATGTCACGCCACGAGGGGCGATCGTCCCGGTCGTCTCGCCGTCCCATCTCGTCGGCCTCCAGGCCACCGAATGTAGCACGGGGTTGAAGAAAACGGCCTCGGCCCGCGTCTCACGAACCAGACACTCGTCAGCGCGAATCGATACGATGGGGAAGAGACGATGAAGAACTCAGCAAGCCATCCTGGCCGATCCCATCCCACAGCGACCCTGGCAGCCTCCGTGGGGCTCGGCACGATCACCCTCGACACCGTCCTGGTTCCGGCGGACAGACCCCTGCGAATCGGCGGCGGCGCGGACTGCGATCTGCCCTTCACCTGCGAGCCGGCCGACCTGGCCGAGCGCCGGGACGGCGCCTGGATCATCCGCCTCCCCGACGGGGTGGACCGGGATTCACCGGTCGACGGGTCGCGGGAAATCCGGCTCTGCGACTGGGACGGCGGGATCACCCTCAGCGGTGGCGACGGCGCGGCCTGGCTGCGCCTGTGGCCCACCCGCAGCGAGCGCTTCAGGGGCCGCGATCGGCTCGCGGGACCCCGCTGGCTGGTGACCCGGGCGCTGCCGGCGATCTGGATCGCCCTGAGCCTGACGCTGGCGCTGGGCTCCTTTGCCCTGTGGGCGTCGACCGCCGTGCGCGGTGACCTGAATGTCCTCGCCCTGGGCGACGGTGCCCTCGGCGCCGGTGGCGAGCTGGAGCGCGTGGCCTCCCTGGGCGACGGGATGCAGGCCGGGGGCGCGACGGGCCCGTGGGCCTCCCTGCCCACGCCGCCGGTTCCGCAGCCTGACGCCGCTGCCGAGGCCGAGGCCGATGCCGATGCCGATGCCGATGCCGACGCGGCCGAGGAGACCGCTCCTACGCCACCGGAGGCCACGGAGCTGCCCAAGGAGCCCGCGACGGACGAGACCCCCGTGGCCGCTGCTGTTCCCGACATCGAGGTGGCGGAGGCTCTGCCCCCCGTGGATACCGCAGTCCCGACGGACGCCACGGCCGGCGACGGTGCCGCCGACGGCGATCCCAGCGCCCCGGACGAGACGACCGGGACCGCGGGGGTCAAGGCCGGCGGCGCAGGAGGCTTTGGCCTGGGCGGTGGAACCGACGATGGCTTCGCCGATCGGACAGAATCCGTCAAGGCCCTCGAGCGCAACCTGATGGCCTGTCTGGAGGGCGAGGACACCCACCGGATTCAGCTGGTCGTCGGCCTGGACGGCAAGGTCGAGAATCGCTCCATCGACTACTCCCACGGGCAGTGGGACCGGACCGAGCGCTCCTGTGTGAACCAGGCCCTCGAGGAGTGGGCATTCCCGGCGGGTGAGGAGAGCTACGAGGTCAGCCTGCGGATGCGCAAGGGCAGCCGCTGCCACCGAGCCTAGTTCCCGTCCCGCATTTCGGGATGGAGACGAGCCTAGGGTAGCCTAGACCTCCACGGAATCCCGAGACTCCGCGCCGCCCCGCTTGCGCCGCCGCCGGCCCCGTTCGTCCCGCGGCACCACCTCCCCCAGCTTCCGGACCGGATCTCCTCCCCAGCGCTCCCCGGCAGGAATGATCATGTAGGTCGGAAGATAGGAGCGAGCCTCGATGTAGGCGCCCCGTTCGATGCGGACGCCCATTCCGACGTGACAGCGGGGCTCGATCTCCACGTCGTCCTCGACCTCGACACCGGGTGCGAAGTCCACCAGCGCCCCCACCCGAACCCGATCGCCGAAGCTACAGCCGGGACCGATGTTGGTCCGGGCGCCCACATTGCAGTGGTCGCCGAAGCGGACCGGTGCCTGGTAGAGCTTGTCGCCACGGCTCAGGTGGCCGGTCACCCCGGCGCCTTCGCCGAGGTAGGTGAAGCGCCCGAGGGAGATCAACGGGTACGAGTGCAGCTCCGTCCCCGGCGAGATGTGGGTCGACCAGTGAAGCCGCATGCCCAGCGCGCGGCCGTGGAGGTAGCGCAGCGCGGTGAGCAGCTGGATGTGCGTGAGCAGGGGCCGCGGGAAGTAGTTCTCCAGCCCCCAGCCGGCAAGGAATGCGGCGAACGGCTTGCCGACGAATACGGTCGAGGTTCCCTTGCGTGGCCTCGGAAGGACCAGCCGCAGGGCGCCCGCGCAGAGGATGGCGCCGATCAGGAACAAGATCCAGGCCAGCGGCAGCGCCAGCGGAACCGCCCACCAGGCCACGTCGAACGACAGCCAGCGGAGCAACAGGCTGACGCCCAGGGCGGGGACTCCGTAGACCCAGATCCCGCCGACGCACCAGCAGGCATCGAAGAGGGCGATCAGGAGGGCCTCCCGCGGCAGGCG
Source organism: uncultured Rickettsiales bacterium (assembly GCA_964436045.1). GTDB lineage: Bacteria > Myxococcota_A > UBA796 > UBA9615 > CAYRNR01 > CAYTBN01. Next base: position 44,900 of record CAYTBN010000005.1, read on the forward strand.
GGATCGGCTCACGCCGCGGCCTCCTTCTCTTCGAGAAGCCGGACCACCAGGTTCACGAAGGTCTCGACGGTGAACAGGGTGGGGATCTCGCGGACGGTCAGCCCCTCGCGGAAGCGGTCGTCCGGCACTTCGGGCAGGGCCTCGCGGAGCTTGGCCAACCCGAGATCGGTGAGCACGCCGTCGATCTCGAAGGCGTCCGCTCCGGTCGCGGCCTCGGCTTCGGCTTTCTGCTGGATGTCTCCACGGGGAATCTTGATCCCGAAGGACTCCTCGAGGCGGAAGGCGATGTCGAGGAAGTCGAGGGACTCTGCGCCCAGATCGTCGATCACGAAGTCGTCCAGATCGACCTCGTCGTCGTCGAGGCCAAGGGCTTCGGCGAAGCAGCTGCGGACGACCTCGAAGACCTTGTCGCGGTCCACGGCCATTGGACTCGTCGCTCCATCGCCGACCCCGCCGATCACGGGCGGGTCTTCGGCAGCTCGGTCAGCTCTTCCGCGGCGCGCCGTGCGGTCTCCAGCGCCTCGAGGATCGAGGCGGGCTGGACCGCGTCGCCGATGCGAACCACGCAGGCGCGCGACCCAGCATATATAGCAGGGTCCAGCCCGGTTGACTTCCTCCCAATCGCCAGTACCAGCAGCGACACGCCGTCGACCCGCTTCTCCCCGCGCCGCTGGACCAACCGCAGCCGGTCGCCTTCGACCTCGGTGCCCGTCACCCTGGTGACGATGCCGACCCCCGCCTCCCGCAGCAGCCGTTCGGCGTGGTAGCGCGCGTGGGGCACCATGCCCACACCGATCCGGGGCCGCATCTCGGCCAGGATCACCTCGAGCCCGCGGTCGGCGAAGGCCTGGGCGGTCTCCACTCCTCCGGGACCCGCTCCGAAGACCACCACCACACCCGATCGCGGGGGAGGAGACCGCAGCGCCTCGTCCACGGTCAGTACCGCGAAATCCGGATCGCCCGGGAAATCGGCTCGCAGCGGGGCACTGCCGGTCGCGTCGATGATCCGCTCCGGATCGAGCGAGGACACGAGACTGGCATCGGCCCGGGTCTGGGTGACCACCTCGACCCCGGCGCCGCGGGTCTCGTCCTCGAGATGGCGCCAGAGCTGGAGCACCGCCCCCTTGTGGGGGCCGGTGGAGGCCAGGTCCAGCTGCCCCCCGAGCGTCGGCCGCTGCTCGACCAGGGTCACCTCGTGGCCAGCCTGGGCGCTCAGGCTGGCTGCGTACATCCCGGCCGGTCCTCCGCCGACCACCAGCGTGCGCAGGCCGCGCCGGGGGCGGGCCAGGGGCCGATCGCCGTCGCGGGCGGCGGGGTTGACCGTGCAGGCCACCGGCCCGTAGCCGATGGAGTTGATGCAGCGATTGCACTTGAGGCACGGGCGCGGGTCGTGGCCTCCGCGAAGCTGGACCAGGTAGTCCGGATCCGCCAGCAGTGGGCGGCCGACGGAGATCAGATCGGCGTCGCCGCGGGCGATCACCTCCTCCATCAATGCGGGCGTGTGCAGCCGGCCGACCCCGATGACCGGTACGTTGACCGCCCCGCGGATCGCCATCGCCAGCGGCCGGAAGGTGGCATCGGGAAGCAGGTAGACCGGGATGTTCCACACCATCGAGCCGTAGGTGCACGCGCTCACGTGGATCGCGTCGGCGCCGCCGATCTCCAGGTTGCGGGCGATCTCGCACGCCTCGTGGGGATCGATCCCCCCCTCCATCTTCTCGTCGGCCGAGATGCGGGCGATCACCGCCAGCGAGGGACCCACGACCCGCCGCACGGCCACCAGCACGTCCAGGGGGAAGCGGCAGCGGCGGTGCAGGTCGCCGCCGTATTCGTCCTCCCGCGCGTTGGACGAGGGCGAGAGGAACTGGTTGAGCAGGTAGCCGTGACCCATGTGCAGTTCGATGCCGTCGGCCCCGGCCTTGGCTGCGCGATGGGCGGCTTGGGCAAACGACGCCACCAGCGCGGGGAGTTCGTTGGCCGCCAGCTGTCGAGGCCGTTCGCGCATGGCCGGACAGGGGATCGGCGAGGGTGCGATCAGCTCGGTGCCGGTGGTCGCCGACAGGGTCTGGCGGCCCGCGTGGGTCAACTGAACCACCAGTTTGCCGCCCTCGGCGTGGATCCGCTCGGCAAGCAGGAACAGGCCGTCCGTATAGCCGTCCTGGTCCAGCCGGATCTGGTGCGGTGAGGACAATCCGTCCTTGCGCACGGCCAGGCCGCCGGTCGCGACCCAGCCCAGACCCGTGCCCGCCCGCCTCGCGAGGAAATCGATGTAGCGGTCGCCGATCCCCCCCTCCATGTCCAGCGCCACGTCCATCGGCGCCATCACCACCCGGCTGTCGGCCCGCAGCGGCCCCACCTGGATCGGGCTGAGCAGCTTGCTCATCCTGGGCCTGCTTCGAGGATCGCGGCCGCGGCGGATCCGTCCGGGTTGGCCCACCGCGCGGCCATGCGCTGGCCGGGGTGGCACAGGGCCACGGCTGCGTGCATCGCGCCGTGGCCGCCGTGGCTGTTGCCCAGGCGCGCTTGCACGTCGGCCACGACCGGCGGCGCCTCGTCGGGCGACAGGCCGGCGTCGGCGAGTGCCAGCGGGAGCGGATCGGCGGGTAGCTGACAGGAGGCAAAACCCAGCAACTGGCCGAGGATCGGTACTCCGGCGTCCACGGCGTCCGCGGTCCGCTCCAGGACGAAGAATGCTCCCCCTTCTCCGGGCAGGAAGCCTTCGTCGAGCCGGCCGCTGCGCAGCAGGCCGACCTGATCCTCGAGGGTCAGATAGGTCCCGTAGCCGCCGGCGAGGGCGATGTCACAGCGGCCCTCCCGCAGGGCGGCCATCGCCTCGCCCACGGCCAGCAGGCCGGCCACCTCGCCGTCGCAGAGGTTGTCGTTGACCCCCTGCAGGTTCAGGAACAGGGACGCGAAAGCCAGCACGTTGTTGCTCAGCCCCTTGACCAGCCACAGGGGATTGAGGACGGGAACACCCTCGTCGGCCCAACGATCCAGGGCGAACTGCTCGTCGTCGTCGTACGACCGCCGGAGGGGTTCGACGAAGTCCCCCCCCTCGTCCACGTGGAGGCCCGTGCCCACGAAGGCCCCCCGCCGCTCCGGTTCGGGCACCGGCCCCACCGCGACCCGGTCCGCCCAGGCCGCGCGGGCCGCGGCCAGACCGACCCGCACGGGCCGGGTCATCACCTTGAGGTGCTTTCGCTGGCGTTTTTCCACCGAGTCGAGCTTGCCCAGATCGGGGACTTCACCCCCCTCGCGGACGGGGAACCAGGGCTCGTCGATCAGGGTGATCGGCCGGATCCCGCTCTCGCCGGCCTGCCAGGCGCGGCGCAGCTGTTCCCGGTCCTTGCCCAGGGCGCAGAACACCCCGGTGCCGGTGACCACGATGGGCTCGGCGCTCATGGGGCCTCCCCGGCGCGGGACACGGCCAGGCAGGCGTTCTGCCCGCCAAAGCCGAAGGAGTTGCTCAGGGCGAGCCTGACCGGGGCTTCCCGGGCCTTTCGGGGAACGTAGTCCAGGTCGCAGGCGGGGTCCGGATGGTCCAGGTTGATGGTCGGCGGCAGCGCCTGGTCGCGGAGCGCCGCCAGCACCGCCAACAGCTCCACGTTGCCCGCCGCCGCCACCGCGTGTCCCACCATCGACTTGGTGGCGCTCACCGGCGGTGCGGTGTCCCGGGGGCCGAAGACCTGCTTGATGGCCAGGGTCTCGGCCACGTCGTTGAGCAGGGTCGAGGTGCCATGGGCGTTGATGTAGTCCACGGCGGACGCGGGTTGGCGGGCATCCTCCAGGGCGCGGCGCATGCACAGTGCTGCGCCACTGCCGTCGGGCGACGGTGCGGTCACCCGGTGGGCGTCCACCGAGGTGCCCATGCCGACCAGCTCGCCATAGACCGGCCGGCTGCCCACCCTCTCCATGGATTCGAGCACGAAGGCTGCGGCGCCCTCGCCGATCACGAAGCCGTCCCGGTCGCGGTCGAAGGGGCGCGAGATCTCCGACAGCGGCCGGTCGCTCTCGCTGAGGGCGCCCAGCAGCTGGAAGGAGAGTACGCCGAAGGGATGGATCATCGATTCGAAGCCGCCGGCCAGGGCCCACTCCAGCCGCCCGCCGCGGATCTCGCGGAACGCCTGCCCCACGGAGATCGCGCCTGCCGCGCAGGCCGAGTAGTTGGTCACCACCGGTCCATGGATGCGGTGACGTGCCGCCACCAGGTGGACGGCGAGATCGCTGAGGTGGCGCCAGCGGAAGGGACTGTCGACCCGATCGACGCGGCGCCCGGCGGCGGCGTAGTCGAAGGCCCCCGCGTCATCGATGTGGGGCAGGAAGTCTTGCTCGGTCTCCGACACGACGTTGCTGCCGAGGCCGGTCGCGAGGAACAGGCCCCGACCCGCGGGCGGGGCGCGGTCCGGCGGTGCCTCGCCGTGGGCGTCCCGGACCGCCAGCTCGCAGGCCGCCAGGCCGAGCTCGGTCTTGCGGTCCTCCTTGCCGGCCATGAAGTCCTTCGTCTTGCCGTCCAGGTAGCGTCCGAGTTCGAATCCGCGTACCTGGGCAGCGGCTCGGATCTCGAATCCCGGCGTGGGAAAGGCGTCCAGGGGGCCGACGCCGTTGCGTCCGGCCAGCATGGCGTCCATCACCGGGTGAGCGGAGTCCCCCAGCGGGCACACGACACCCACGCCAGTGATCGCCACGCGATGGCGCTGGCTCACGGCCGTCCTCCTTCGCCCAGGGGCTCGAGGACCGCCGCAGCGACGGTTCCGTCCACTCCTGCGCTCCAGATCATCTCGGGTCCGCCCGCGGGTTCGGCAACCGAGATTGCGACCTCGAGCGCCCCGGCCGCCGCGAAGCAGTGGCCGTAACGGCCCTTGCCGCAACGGCGGGTCGGGACCGCGTCGCCAAACAGCCGCTCCGCTGCGGCGGTCTCGGATCGATCGATCTCCGGCACACCCCAGCCGTCGGTCACCCAGCGCCGGATGTCGCCGCCGACCATGCCCGCATTGGCCAGGGCCGATCGTCCCGCCTCGAGGTAGGCGTCCGGATCCCGCGGCGGTCCGTAGGCTCCTGGCCGATGGGCCTGGCCGAAACCGCGCAGCCGCGCCAGCGGCGTGGCGCCGCGGGAGGCTGCCCGGGCCGGGCTCTCGATCCACAGCATGGCGGCGGCCTCGCCGGGCACGGTCCCGTCCGCGCCGTCTTCGAAGGGTCGGCAGTTCCCGCTGCGGCTGAGCAGTCCTTCGGCGCCGAAGTAGCTGACCATGAACACGTTGACCGGCGAGTCGCTGCCGCCGGCGAGGGCAAATGGAGCCTCGCCGCTGGCCACGGCCCTGTTCGCGTCGGCCAGTGCCTGCAGCCCGGCGGCCCCGTGGGGACCGATGGCGCTGTTGGCCCCCCGCAGGCCCGTGGCGATCGAGACGTGGGCCAGGGCCATGTTGGGCAGGATCTTCAGGGCGTTGAGGGGATTCATCCGGTAGCGCGCGTCGCTCCACAGCCGCGTCACGTCGATGGGGTGGCCGTCGCCCTCGCCGCGGCAGGCGGCCATCATCCGCAGCACCGAATCCAGGTCGATGGTCTCGTAGCCGGCCGCGACAAAAAGCCCACCGGCCTCGGCGTCCTCCGCTGCCTCGTCCCCCGCGTTCCGGCGGGCGTCGAGGGCGGCGGCGACCGCCAGCCGCGCGGGCGGGCTCATCAACTTGATCGCCTTTCGATCGGGCAACACCTTGCGTGGGACAAAATCCCGGATCTCGGCGGCCGCGGGCCAGGGGAACGCGGACGCGTCGAAACGCTCGATGGATCCCACCGCCCCGCGGCCCGCGCGCCAACCCGCCAGCGAGGCATCCCGGTCCAGCCCGAGGGGCGTGATCATGCCCACGGCCGTGATGACCGGCCCGGGTTCGATCACGACTCGCCCCGCTCGACCACCAAGGTGGCGTTGCTGCCGCCGAATCCGAACGAGTTGCTCACCGCGCGGCGGGCATCCGAACGACGGGGCTCTCCCCGCACGTGGTCCAGATCACAGCCGGGATCGGGGTGGTCCAGGTTGGCGGTGGCCGGCAGGAGGCCGTCCCTCAGCGAGCAGAGGGCGAAGAGGGTCTCGACGGCCCCTGCAGCGGCGACAAGGTGGCCCATCTGACCCTTGTTGGAGGAGACGGGAAGGTGGGACGCGTGGGCGCCGAACGCGCGGTGGATCGCCCGGGACTCCGACAGGTCGTTCATCACCGTCGACGTCCCGTGGGCATTGACGTGGCCGATCTGCTCCGGCGCCAGGGCCGCGTCGTGCAGGGCGTTGCGCATCGCCTGGTAGGCGCCGTTCCCATCCGGCGGTGAATCGGTGATCCGGTAGGCGTTGAGGCTGGATCCGTACCCGGTCAGCCAGCCCAGGATCGATGCACCCCGTGCCCTGGCGTGAGCTTCGCTCTCCAGCACCGCAAAACCGGCACCCTCGGCCAGGACGAATCCGTCCCGGTCGGCGTCGAAGGGGCGGCTCGCGCGGCGGGGGTCGTCGTTTCGCTCGGACAGGGCGCTGATCAAGGCGAAGCCGGTGACCATGAAGGCTTCGACCAGGGCATCTGTCCCGCCCGCGAGCACAACGTCGGCGTCCCCGCGCCGGATCATCTGCAAGCCACGACCGATGGCCTGGGCACCGCTGGTGCAGGCGGTGGACGAGGTGCGGGCCGGCCCGAGGATGCCGTAGCGGCGCGCCAGCAGCCGGGTCGGAGCCCAGGGCTGCAAGCGGGGGTAGTCGTGGGGGTCGATGTGCGGCACCACGGGCTCGAGTGAGGCCTCCTGCCGCCAGCAGGCGTAGTCGGCAGCCACCTTCTGGAGCAGCTTGCGGCCGGCCTCTGCACCCACGCTCAGCCCGGTTCGAGCCGGGTCCGGGGGGCGGGCAGCCAGGCCGGCGCCCCGCCAGGCTTCGTCCGCCGCCTGGAACGCAAAACGAATCCGTCGGTCGTGGCGGTGGGGCCCCACCGCTTCCGGCTCCAGGCCCTCGATGGCCCGCTCTTCGCGAACCTCGGCCGCGATCTGGACAGGGAACTGGGATGGGTCCCAGGCTCGGATCCGGTCGACGGCGATCTCGCCCCCGAGCAAACGTGACCACGAGCGGCGCAGATCCGGCCCCAGGGGAGTGACGGCTCCCATGCCGGTGATCGCTGCTCGCCGTCCCTCGTACACGACCCTCGTCTCCTCTCGACCCCCTGGGCGCCCCTCAGTCCCCGTCGCCTTCCCTGCGGGCGCCGTGCTCCCGCTCGATCTTCCCCATCGGGTACCCCAGTCTCCGCAGCTCACGCCGCTCGTACTCCTCCAGGCTGAGTCCCTCGACCAGGGTCGGGATCCCCGCCGGGTCGAACGCGAAGATCAGCTCCAGGTTGCCCTTTCGCTTGCCCTCGGCGAACACGGTGCCGCGCACCACTGCTGACTCGTCCCGCAACGCCTTGAGCTTCACCTCCAGCCTCACCTCGTGGTCCGGGTGGATGAACGAGCGGAACTTGGCCTCGCGAACGATGCTCAGGATCGGGAAGATCCAGATTCCCCGATCGAGGAAGACACTGACCTCGAGCAGCTTGCCCGCCAGCTGCGCGCTCATCTCCACCAGCAACACCCCGGGGATGACCGGGAAGCTGGGGAAGTGATCGCGGAACAGGGGCAGCTCGGGGGACAGCTGCTTGACGCCCACCGCGCGTTCGAACGGTACGACCTCGTCGATGCGGTCGATCAGCTTCCAGTTCATGGCCGCTCCACCGGAGTGTAGGTCCGACCCTTCCAGCGGGTGCGTCGCCAGCCGAGCCCCTGGAGCACGGAATCGACAATGATGCCGCTCAGGGTCGCCGCCTGCAAAGGGTGTAGCAAAGCGTGGATCCACGGATAGGCGGTGGGATCCACCCGGTGGATCAGCGTGCGGTAGGCCACGATCCCCGCGGCAGACGCGAGCGCCAGCAGCTCGAACGCTCCCAGTCGCCCGCCCGCCATCGACGCCAGCGCCACGGGAGCCAGCAGGCAGGGGATCACACCGCTGAGCAGCAGGTAGACGATCGCTCCGGCGGCCAGCGCCGGCTGGCGCTGCATGGCGGGGTAGAAGTTCTTGGCCCAGCCGCGCCAGATGGCACCGAAGCTGGCGTACATGCGGGTCCGCATCAGCGCGGGGGCGAACACCATCCGCAGCCGCCAACCGCCGAATTTCACCGCCCGGGCCATGCTCACGTCGTCGATCACCGAGTCGCGGTTGGCCGCGTGGCCGCCGATCCGGTCGTAGACCCGTCGGCGGATCAGGATGAACTGGCCGTTGGCCAGGCACTGGTCGTCACCGGGCTCGTTGATCCGGTCCAGTGGGCTGAACAGGACGATGAAGTCCGCCACGAAGGGCATCAACGAATGCTCCCAGAACGAGCGCAGCTCGAGGCTCGCGAACCACGACAGCATGTCGGCGTCGTGGGCGTGGGCCTCGGCGATGGCCTGCCGGACGGCCTCGGGAGCCAGCTCCACGTCGGAATCCACGAACAGCAGCCACTCCCCGCTCGCCTGACCGGCGGCCTGGGCCAGGGCGTGGTTCTTGCCCATCCAGCCGGCCGGGAGGGGACCGCCCTCGATCCGGCGCACCCGCGGGTCGCGGGCCGCGACCTCGTCGAGCACCGGGGCGGTGTCGTCGGTGCTGCGGTCGTCGAGCACCAGCACCTCGTGAATCGGGTGGTCCTGCGCGAGCACACCTTCCAGGCAGCGCCCGATGGTGTCGCCTTCGTTACGAGCGGGGATCAGCACGCTGATCCGGGGCGCATCGTCACCGGCCGGTGGGTGGGTGTCCGGGGACAACAGGAAGCGCGCTCGGCGCAGGCGCATCGCGGCGGCCGCCAGGTGGACCCACCAGTAGAACGTGGTCAGCCCGCAGAGAATCGTGGCGAGGCTGCGTAGCATGGACCCGGGGGCCTACCCCGCCGTTGTTCCCGCCGGGACGAGGCGGCGGGCGGCGGCGTCAGTCGACGAAGCCGTCGCAGTCGTCGTCGATCAGGTTGGCGAGGATCTCGAGCATGTGCGGCCCGATGTCCGGGTCGCCGTCGTCGCAGTCCCCGCCCATCTCCGTGGCGCCGTCGTTGTCATCGTCGGCGTAGATGGTGCCCTCATCGACCGTACCGTCGCAGTCGTTGTCGATCCAGTCGGCGGCTTCTGTGCCACCCGGGTAGGCCGCGCTGTCGCCGTCGTTGCAGTCGCCGTCCAGCTCGGTGAAGCCGTCGCCGTCATCGTCGTAGGCGTCGGTGCCCTCGTCGACGATGCCGTCGCAGTCGTTGTCGATGCCGTCCATCAACTCGGGGGCGCCCGGGAACACCGTGGCGTCGAGGTCGTCGCAGTCGCCGAAGTCGCCGCCATAACCGTCGGCGTCCTCGTCGGTCACGCCGGCCCCCAGGCCGGTGCAGTCCCAGTCCACACCCGGGCCGATGTCCGGTGCGCCGGGATAGACGTCCACGTCGCCGTCGTTGCAGTCGCCGTCGATCTCGGTGAAGCCGTCGCCGTCGTCGTCGTAGTAGTCGGTGCCCTCGTCGACGATGCCGTCACAGTCGTTGTCGAGGCCGTCCGCCAGCTCCGGGCCGTGGGGGTAGATCACCGGATTGGCGTCGTCGCAGTCACCGCCCTGTTCGGCGTAGCCGTCGCCGTCGTCGTCCGTGCTGATGGTGCCCTCGTCGATGATGCCGTCGCAGTTGTCGTCGACGCCGTTGGGCAGCTCAACCTGGTCGGGGTTGACGTCCACGTCTCCGTCATTGCAGTCGCCGTCGTTCTCGCTGTAGCCGTCCCCGTCGTCATCGTAGGCGTTGGTGCCGTCATCGACGATGCCGTTGCAGTCGTTGTCGGCGCCGTCCTCCACCTCGACTCCGCCGGGGAAGCTGGTCTCGTCGCCGTCGTCGCAGTCTCCAGAGCAGACCGCGGTCCCGTCGCCGTCGCCGTCGTACTCCAGGGACCAGGTGGCCTCGCAGTCGTTGGCATAGAGATCGACCGTGGTGGCCAGCAGCGCGCCGGCGTCCGTCTCCACGTGCAGGGTGCCGGAGTCCGCGTCGTCCGATTCGGCGACGAAGGTCACGACGACCGCCATCTCCTGGCCGGCGAGCAGGGTCGTCGGGAGGTCCTCTTCGTCGGCCTCGGCGCTGAACGCGCCGCTGTCGGACTCGACCACCAGCTCGGTCACGGCGAACGCGACCACCCCGTCGTTTCGCACGATGATGGCCCGCTCCTCCTCGTCACCCGCGTCGACCGGACCGAAGTCCACGACGTACGGATAGGCGGTGAGGGTGCCTTCGCGCCCGCTGCCGACCAGCGCCACGTTCACCTTCTCGATGGTCCCGTCGGTGGCGATCACCAGCGTGGCTTCGTCCTCGCGGTCCTCTGCGGGCGTGTAGATCACGGAGATCGTCTCGCTCTCGCCCTTCGGGATCACGCCGGTGAACTCGGTGGCCAGCGAGAACACGTCGCTGGACTCGGCGAGGGAGATCGAGGTCACCGAGAGTTTCGCGCTGCCCACGTTGTCGAGCTTGAGGGGGAACTCGGCCGTGGCACCGATGGCCACCATGCCGAAGTGCACGGCTCCCGGATTCACGGCGAGCCTGCCCTTGAGGCCGGTCACTACCTGCTCGGAACAACCGGCCGAGGCCACGAGAACCAGCAATCCCGCGGTCATCGCCAACCGCGTCATCGGGCCAGCCCATCCAGTGCGCATCTTTTCCACGTCTTCCTCCCTCGGAAAGGGTCGGTTCAAGAGCCCCTTTTCACCGATCGGTACCCGGGATCCGGGGGGGTCTGCGGCCCACCTCTGGGCGGACCGCCCCCTCGTTCCAGGTCCGGGATCCTAGCAGTGTAGCGAAACCCGCAGCCAATGGTCCACGATTTCGCCGGATCGGGGCCGGAACGGCCGTAGCATCAGCCCGGCTCGGTCGTGTCGTCGTCCGCCGAGTCGTCGTCCGCCGCCGGGTGATAGCAGTCCTGTTCGGCGTCCATGACCCAACCTTCGGGGCAGGGCATCTCCCAGGGCGGAACGGAACAGGAAGATATCCCGAACAGGAGAAACGTGACGATCGAGGGGAGGAGAATCCAGCGCACGGAAACCTCGTGGAGGCAGTATATCGGATCGCCGCAGCGCTCTCGCCCGCGCCCGCGCCCGCTCCCTTGCCGCTCCGTTCCGCCTCGGATAGTCTCTGCGGTCCCGACCCGCTGGGCCGCCATGCTGCGGGATCGACGCAACCTGCAATCCGGAAGGCCAGCCCCATGAGCGACATCGATCACACCGTCGTCGACCGGTTCTTGCGTTACGTGCGCATCGACACCCAGGCCCAGGAGAGCTCGGAGAGCTGCCCGAGCACGGACAAACAGAAGGACCTGGGCCGATTGCTGCACCAGGAGCTGACCGATCTGGGCCTGGAGGCCGAGCTGGACGAGCACGGCTACGTGTACGCCACGCTGCCGTCCAACAGCGACAAGCCCGTGCCGACCATCGCGCTGTTGGCCCACCAGGACACCTCCCCCGAGGCTCCCGGTGCCAACGTCAATCCGATCATCCACGACTACCAGGGCGGGGACATCGCGCTGCCCGGCGCAGCGGACGTGGTCATCGGCGCCGCCGACAATCCCCATCTCGCGGATCTGGTCGGGAACCAGGTGATCACCAGCGATGGCACCACTCTGCTCGGCGCGGACGACAAGGCCGGCATCGCCGAGATCATGGATGCGGTCACCCACCTCGTGCGGAACCCGGCCATCAAGCACGGCCCCGTCCGGGTCGTGTTCACCGTCGACGAGGAGATCGGACGCGGAGTCGACAAGCTCGACCTGGACAAGGTCGGAGCCGAGGCAGCCTACACCTTCGACGGCACCACGGCGGGGCAGATGGAGACCGAGACCTTCTCCGCCGATCTCGCGGTGGTCACCTGCCACGGTGTCAACGTCCACCCGGGCTTCGCGCTGGGCAAGATGACCAACGCGGTCAAGCTGGCAGCGGCCTTCCTCGAGCGCCTGCCCAAGGACCGGCTGAGCCCGGAGACCACCGCCGACATGGTCGGCTTCGTCCACCCCTACGTCATCGAGGGCGGCGTGGACAAGGCCACCATCAAGGTGCTGCTCCGCTCCTTCGATACGGCCGAGCTGCGGGAGCAGGAGGCCTACCTGCGCGGGCTGGCCGACGAGGCTGCCGCCGGCTTCCCCGACGGGAAGATCGAGATCCAGGTCGTCGAACAGTACCGGAACATGCGCGACGCGCTCGAGCAGCGCCCCGAGGTCGGGGAGCTGGCCCAGGAGGCCATCCGGCGGACGGGGTTGACGCCGGTCGCGGCCTCCATCCGGGGCGGCACGGACGGCTCCCGCCTGTCCAACATGGGTCTGCCGACGCCGAACATCTTCGCCGGAGGGATGAACTTCCACTCGGTGCGCGAGTACGTGGGCATCGAGACCATGAAGAAGGCGGTCGAGGTCGGCGTCGAGCTGATCAAGCTCTGGGAGGAGCGGGCGTGAGCCTCCGCGCCGAGAAGCTCGCGCAGGCCGTTCGCCTGCTCCCGGAACACGAGCTGGACCTCTGGCTCACCTTCGTCTCGGAGAGCGCCAGCCTCCCGGATCCGTCCCTCGACCTGATCCTCGGCGCCAATGTCACCTGGTCGTCGGCGTTCGGGATCCACCGATCGGGCGAGACCTTCGCCCTGGTGGGCAGTTTGGACGTGGCCAACGTCGAATCCGCCGCCACGTTCCCGTCAGTCACCGGCTACGTCAGTTCGATCCGCGACGACCTGCGGGCGATCTTCGAGCGGCTGGATCCGGCCACCGTGGCGCTCAACTACTCGAAGAACTCTCCGATGGCCGACGGACTGAGGCATGGCCTCTACCTGCAGCTGCTGGATCTGCTGGAGGGGACTCCCTACACGGATCGGCTCACCTCGTCCGAGGCCCTGCTGGCCGATCTTCGGGGGCGCAAGACCCCCACCGAGCTGGCCCGCATCCGGGCTGCCGTCGACCTGACCATCGATCTGTTCGATCGGGTGTCGGGGTTCATGGCCCCCGGCCGTAGCGAGAGGGAGATCGCGGCCTTCCTCCTGGCCGAAGTGGAGCGGGAGGGGGTGGGCCTGGCCTGGGACCCCGAGCACTGTCCGGCGGTCTTCACCGGCCCGGACTCCGCAGGTGCCCACGCTGGCCCCACCGATCGCACCGTGGAGCCCGGACACGTGCTGAACATCGATTTTGGTGTGCGCGTGAACGGCTATTGCTCGGATCTGCAGCGGACCTGGTACTTCCTGCGCGACGGCGAGAGCGCGGCGCCGGCCGAGGTCGAGCGCGGCTTCCGCACCGTCGTCGACGCAGTCCACGCCGCGGCCGACTTCCTGAAGCCCGGGGTCACGGGCAAGGAGGTGGACGCGGTCGCGCGCGGTCACATCACCACCCACGGCTATCCGGAGTATCCCCACGCCCTCGGCCATCAGATCGGTCGCGAGGCCCACGACGGCGGTGGCCTGCTGGCGCCTGCGTGGGAGAGATATGGAGAGATCCCGCGCATGCGCGTGTGCGAAGGCCAGGTGTACACGATCGAACCCCGGCTGCCGATAGAAGGGCACGGAGTGGCCACGGTCGAGGAGATCGTGGTGGTGACCGCCGAGGGTTGCGAGTTCCTGTCGCCGCCACAGAAGGAACTCTGGCTGGTGGGCTAGCTGGCCAACTCTTCCACTGAGCTGGCGGGGTGCTGGGACGGTTCATCCTGGGGCGGACCATCGGCCAGCAAGGGAACCAGGCTGGCTCGTACCTGATCGGCGGACAGCGGGGAGACCAGGTAGCTCCGCGCGCCCCGGCGGACGGCGCCGAGCACCCGACTCCGGGTCGCCGTCGCCGACACGCAGACCACCGGGATCTGCCGTTCGCAGGCGGCCGCCTTGCGGATCAGCCGCCAATGATCGCCTTCGCCGTCGAGCCCCACCACGAGCATCCGGACCGGCAAGTAGCGGACACAGGCGTCAGCCTCCTCGGTGCTCTCGACCCGACGGACCTGCACACCGGTCGCGGCGAGGGCTGTGAGCACCCCGTCGTCTTCTGCTCCACTGACCCGACCCACGTAGACGATCAGGTCCGGGCAGAGTTCGAGATCCTTGTCGGTCGTAGCACGCGCCATGATGTTCTCATCGGCCACTCCGCCGCCGGCTTTAGAGAATAATTGGCGGGCCCCTCGTCAACGCGCTGCGGCTGGCCGTGCTGCCAGCGGCCCTCTATAATCTGCTTGGACCCGGCGTCCGTCGGGATCCCGGAAGGACTCCAATGTCCTGGTGGCAGGGCGGCAACAAGGGTCGGACGCGTCCGGCCGCAGCTGGGGGTAGGCCAGATGGCGCCCGCTCGCTGATGGAGGAGTTGCAGCTCAAGAACAAATCGTTGTCGCGCACGACCCGGACCCTGGTCGTGGCTTTCCGCCACCTCGCCGTACACTCGCCCTACACCGAACTGAAGAAGTTCCGCCGATCCCTGGACGATTTCGACACCGACCTCAAGGACGGCAACCCGCCCGCCGAGCAGGAGGCGCGGGTGACCGTCGGCGGTCTGGTGCAGGAGCTGCTGCACCTCAACAAGAGCCGGGAGCAGCTGCTCGGATCGCTGATCGAGGACATCTCCGCCGCCCTGGTCCAGGGAGTCCAGGAGGCCGAGGGCAGCCGTCAGGAGATGAAGGCCGTGATCACGCAGATCCGCGAGGCCACCGAGCTGGGCGATCTGGAGTCGGTGGTCGAGACGGTCCGCGGTCACGTGAAGAGTCTGCAGGACTCCGTCGAGAAGCAGCGCGCCCAGGACGAGGGGCGCGAGCAAGCCCTGCACAAGGAGCTGGGCAAGATGCGCACCAAGCTCTCCACGGCGGAGCAGAAGCTGCAGATCGACGCCCTCACTGGCGTCTGCAGCCGCCGCTGGATGGACGAGTTCGTGGCGGAGCGGCTGCCCGGGGTGGAAGACGACCACCTCTGCCTGGTGATGATCGACCTGGACCACTTCAAGAACGTCAACGACACCTACGGCCACGACGTGGGGGACAAGGTCCTGTCCGCGGTGGGCCGCTGCCTGAACGAGACCGTGCTGCGCAAGTCCGACTACGTGGCACGCTTCGGCGGCGAGGAATTTGCGGTCATGTTGTCGGACACCGACGCGCCGTCAGGGGCCACGGTGGCGGAACGGATCCGACAGGCAATCGCCGCCCTGGGCGTCGACGCCGGATCGGAGACGCTTCGATTCACTGCCAGCTTCGGCGTGGCCGCGGCCCGGGCCGGGGAGACCGCCGAGGAGCTCTTCCAGCGGGCCGACAAGGCGCTCTACGTGGCCAAGGACACCGGGCGCAACCAGGTCCACTGCCCGGACTGAGGGCCTACCCCCCGGCCAATCCCCAGAAGATCCGGCGGGTTACGGACGCTCCCCGCTGACGCAAGAAAAAAGAGTTGACTTGCGCGCACGAGTCCGCCAGAATTTGTTATCAGAGCAAGTTACTGCGCGTTAAGCACTTGGGAGTCCAGGGCGGCACTCTGCGCGAGCGCCCTCGCGGAGCCATGACGGTTTCGCCGGGCGGGGCTCGTCTCGGGTGCCGGCGTGGCACGCGACACCGGGCCCATCCCGCCAATTGATGGACCCTGTGGCGTCTGGACCCCCGAAGGGAATCGGGGAAGATGGACGTCGTCATTTCAGGCCGTACGGTCTTGGGTCAGCAGGTCGGTGAATGGGTCCAGGAAGTGGTCCCCGAGCCGGAGCTGCAGTACGTCACCACCACCCGGGATCTGGAGAAGGTCGCTGCCGGCGTCCTCGATGCGCCCGTGTTCGTGGCCATCGGCGATGTTACCGAAGATCGACGGCTGCTGGCCGCACTGTCGGGCCTCTCACGCGATGCCGCGGATCGGTTGATCGTCCTGGCCGCACCCGCAGCTCAGGGGGAAGTGTCCGGTTTGTTGCCCTCGTGGCTGCGCTCCAACGTGAAGCCACTGGCGCGGCGGAGTGTCCACGCGGAGCTGCAGGCCCGGGGCGACGAGCTGGCGCTGGATTTCCAGGCTGGAATCGACGACATCGAGATGCACTTCGGCTGCCTGGTGGGTGAGTCCACGGCGATGGCCGAGGTCTACCGCCGGATCCGCAAGGTCGCCGCCACGGACGCCTGCTGTCTAGTCACTGGCGAGACGGGCACCGGCAAGGAGCAGGTCGCCCGCGCGATCCACCAGTCCAGTAGCCGCTGCGAACAGTCCTTCGTGCCGCTGAACGCGGGAGGCATCCCGCGAGAGCTGGTGGAGAGCCAGCTCTTCGGCCACGAGAAGGGCGCCTTCACCGGCGCCGTCGGACGCCGCAAGGGAGTGTTCGAGACCGCCGACCGTGGCACCCTGCTGATCGACGAGATCGGCGAGCTGCCGACCGAGATCCAGCCCGTGTTCCTGCGCGCTCTGCAGGACGGGGAGATCTGCCCGGTGGGATCGGCGCAGGTACGGCACGTCGACGTGCGCTTCGTCGCTGCGACCAACCGCGACCTGTGGAACCAGGTGGAGCAGGGCAAGTTCCGCGAGGATCTCTATTACCGACTGCACGTCGTCCCCATCGAACTGCCCTCCCTGTACAAGCGCAAGACCGATATCCCGGCCTTGATGCGCTACTGCGCCGCCAGCATCAACGAGCGCTACTCCCTGTCCATCGTCGGCATGACCCAGGCGTGCCTGGACGCCCTGTGCGCCTACCGCTGGCCGGGCAACGTCCGGCAGCTGTTGCACACCCTCGAGCAGATGATGGTGCTGGCCGAAGGGCCGGTGCTCGACACCTGCGATCTGCCCCCGATGGTCGCTCAGCCCGCCGGACAGAACGGCGACGTGAGCTTCGACGTACCGGAAGAGGGGATCGATTTCTACGCGGAGACCGAGCGGTTCCAGCGGGCCATCCTCGAGCAGGTGCTGGACCGGGTCGCCTGGAACAAGAACCGTGCAGCCAGCCTGCTGCGGATGAACCGCACGACGCTGGTCGAGCGTTTGAAGCGGCTGGGCATGGCCCAGGAAGTGAGCGTGGGGGCGGCATGACGAGGCTGACCCCGATCGGGGTCGCACTGGCGATCCTGCTGATCGCGACTCCGGCGCAGGCGCGTCGGGGAGCGCTCGTTCTGGAGATCGGGGAGGCTGCCCGCGCCGAGTGGGACCCCTGCCCCCTGTGGGGCGAGTTTCGGATCCAGGTGTGGCGGCCCGCCGCCGACTTCGCCGATCAGGTGGAGAAGCTGGAACACCCCGTGGTCCAGTCTGCCCTGCTCGAGGACCGGGACGACGGCAGCGTGGTCCTCGTACTACGCCTGGACGCCGATGTCGGGAGTACCGAGATCCAGCTGGACCACACAGGGCGGATGACGGTGGAGCCGCGGGTGGATGCCGGGGCTGGGCGCCTGCCCGGGCTGACCGAGCAGCTGGCCGAGATCCTCGGGTCACCGTCGCGCCACCCGGGAGAGACCCTCGGGTACCTCCCCCTCGGTGCGGCAAGCCCGTGGTCCTTCGTCAGCCAGCCCCTGGTGCCCGCTGCGGAGCACGCCTTCCTGGTCGTGGCCCACGCAGGCCCGGACGGCGGATCCGCGACGTCGGGCGCGGCGGTCATCGTCCCGACCCCCTCGCTGGTCGTCGCCATGGAGGCCCGGGACAAGGCGGCCGGTGGCGCGGATCCCGCGTGGTGGGTCGAGGCTGCCGGCCGGTTCCAGCTGGTGGCGTCCACTCTCGAGGACGGTCTGACCCATGAAGCGGCGCTCGCTCTCGGGGGCGAGGCGTTCTACATGGCGGGCGCCTTCGACGAATCGGTGGTGTATTTCGACCGCGCCGCCCAGTCGTTCTCCTACACACCGCGTTCCGGATGGCATCTGCTGGGACGGGGCATGGCTCACCAGGGTATGGGCCGCCACGGGCTGGCACTGGATGACCTGGAGCGCGCCGGCGCGGCGTTGCCCGCGGAGTACCGGGGCCGCGCGCTGGTGGCCCTGGCGACGACGCTGGCCGCGATGGAGCGGATGCGCGAGGGCAACGCGCTGGCCGCCGCGGCCCGGCGTGGCTGGCCAGATACCCCGCTGGACCGGTGGCTCGAGGCCGAGATGGCCTACCGGGCGGATGACCCCAAGCGAGCCGCCGGGCTGCTCGTGCGCCTGCTGGATGCCGACCCGCAGCGGCAGCATCTGGTCCTCGTTCGGCTGGTCGACTGCGCGATGATGCGCAACGACGAGGCCGATGTGGGCTACTGGCTGGGCGAGCTCAAGGTCGAGGCCTCCAACCGCGCGAGCATGGTGGAGCGGCTCCGGCGGCTGGAGTGGGAGCTGCTGACCGCGCCAGAGACCCTGGACTTCCCCGATGCCATCGCCCAGTTGCGGGTGCTCGCAGAGGCGGATCCATCGGCGGCCCTGGAGGTCGCGTTGGCCGAGGCCGCATTCCTCCACCACGACGGCATGTTGCTCGACGGCTGCCGCCTGGACCACCAGACCCTGCGATTCCACGGCGACTTCATGGGTCGGCTGCAGGTCGAGGCGCGGATGTGCGAAAGCGCCGCCGAGCTCATCGAGATGGCGCGGGAAGAGGACAACACCGTGCTGGCCGCGGGGCTCTACCTGGAGTACGTGGACCGCCGGCGGGCCGCCGCGTGTTCGGAGCCGAAGCTGGTGTGGGCCGCCGCCGAGGATCTGCGGGAGCTGAACCTGGCGGACGAGGCCCGCCGAGCGCTGACCTCGATGTTGTCAGACGAGCGTGTCGACGGTGAGCTCAGGGCGTCGGTGCTCGTGGAACTGGCGGACCTCTACCGTGAGGCGGACCGCACGGACGAGGGGTTGAAGACCCTGGCCTATCTCCGGGAGGCCGGGACATCGGATGTCACCGCGCTGAAGGCGGATGCACTCGAGGCCGAACTGCTGCTGGTCGCGGGTCGCATCGACGAGGCGGCGGAGAAGACCGCCGAACTGTCGTCCGAGGGCGCGCCCGAGGAGCTGGCGACGCGGGTCGACAGGGTCGTCGGTCATGTGGCCCTCCGCCAGGGGGAGTGGGCCGCCGCGGCCGACGCACTGACCCGATCCCGGCGGACCGCGCGCGGCCAGGTGGCGATCGAGGACAAGATGCTGGAGGCCTGGGCGCTGTACCGCGACTCACGCCACGACGCGGCGGAAGGCCTGTTGTCGACCCTCGACCTGGAGGCCTGCACCGGCTCGACCCGCGAGGCCGCGATCTTCCTTCGTGCCAAGGTGCTGCGCGCTCGCGGCCGCAGCGCCGAGGCCGAGGCGCTGCTCGCCGGCGCGGAGTTTGCCGAGGCGCCAGCTTTCTGGAGCGGCCTGGCCTCCGAGGAGAGCGCCGAGATGGTGTGGTACCGCCGGATGGACGCGCTGATCGGTGTCTCCACCGCCTTCGACGGCGACGCCACGGGTAGCCCGTCAGAGCTTTGACGGGAATCGTCACCCCCCCGTCAATCTTCCCGCCCAGAACCCCGCAATACCTGGAATCCAAGTAGGCACGACGCTTGCAAGGTTAGTCCTTCGGTCCCGGCGTGCGGGGCTGGAGGCATCATGAGCTGGACCCTGTTCGACCCCATCACGTCCGCCATCGAGAAGGTGCTCGATCTGCGGACCCGCCAGCACGCGATGACCGTCACCAACCTGGCCAACGGCGACACCCCCGGATTCCGTGCCCGGCACGTGGACTTCGGGCGCTCCCTGTCCAACCTGCTGAGCAGCGGGGGCGTGGGCGGGACCGGGTCCGCCACCAGCGTCGATGACGCGATGGTGATCGAACTGGCCAAGGCTCCCGCCTGGGCAGCCGACGGCAACTCGGTGGACCCCCAGCGAGAGATGGCGGTGCTCACCGAGAACCAGATGCTCTACAGCGCTTCCATCGAGGTCCTCAATCGCCGCGTGGGGCTGATGCGCTACGTGGTGACCGAGGGGAAGGGATAACAACGATGGACCTGGTTGGACTGCTCCAGATCAGCGCCAGCGGACTGTCGGCCCAGCAGCTGCGACTCGAGGTGATCTCGGCCAACCTGGCCAACGCCTCGGCGACGCGCTCCACGGGCGGCGGCCCTTACATCCGCAAGGAGCCGGTGTTCCAGTCGACGGACATTCCGAACGCCGCCGGCGCGTTCCGCGATCAACTCTCCAAGCACATGCAGCAGGTCACGGTCACCGACGTCCAGAACGACGCCAGCGGTCCCCGCCGGGTCTACGATCCCGGCCACCCGGACGCGGATCCGACCGGGTACGTGCTGATGCCCAACGTGGACGTGATGCGCGAGATGGTCGACCTGATCAACGCGTCGCGGTCCTACGAGGCCAACGTCTCGGCGCTGACCACCACACGTTCGATGCTGCTCAAGGCTCTCGAGATCGGCAGGTAGGGAGGTACGTATGAAGGTCGACGCGACGATGGCCGTAGCCGCGCAGGCAGCCCAGGCAGCCCAGGGTGCCAACCTGTCGAGCGCGACCGCTGGCGCGACGGCGCCCTCCGGCGAAGCCGGCGGCACCGAGTTCGCGGGCAAGGTCAAGGACATGGTCGGCTCGATGGTGGACAGCGGGCGATCCGCCGATTCGGCGGTGATGGATCTGATGACCGGCGGCGAGTCGGACATGCACACCGCGATGGTCAAGATCCAGGAAGCGGATCTGGGCCTGCGGTTCGTGGTCCAGCTGCGCAACCGGGCGATCTCCGCGTACGAGGAGATCATGCGGCTGCAGGTGTGAGTCGGAATGCCGGCCGAACGACACCCCGTGACGAGGTAGGACACGAATGGACGGTCTGAATCTGCTGTACGCTCGGTCGCGCGAATTCTACGAGGGACTCACCCCTCGCCGGCGCCAGGCTCTGCTCGCGATGGTCGGTGTCTCGGTGGCCCTCGTGGTCGGCCTGTCGATCTGGGCCGGGCGGCCCCAGTGGACGCCCGTGATCGCGGGGCTGGAACCGGCCCAGGCCCAGACCCTGGTCCAGACCCTCCGTGAGGGCGAGTTCCAGGTGAAGGTCCAGGGCGATCGCCTGCTGGTTCCCGCGGGCCAGGTGGAAGAAGCGCGGCTGGTGGCCTACGGCAGCGAGCAGGGCTCGACCTTGCCGGGCATGGACTACCTGCTGGAGAAGGGCAGCAAGAGCATCACCCGCTTCGAGGAGAAGGTCACCTTCCAGGTGGCCCTCCAGGGCGAGCTGGCCCGGACCCTGTCGCGGCTGGACGGCGTCAAGCGAGCCAGCGTCCGGCTGGTGATGCCAGAGCCCGCCTTGTTCCGTGAGGATCGCGTCGAGGCCCGCGCCAGCGTCGATCTGGAACTCAAGTCGAACAACCGATTGACCCGCTCCCAGGTCGGGGCAGTCACGAACCTGGTCGCCTCGTCGGTGCCCAACCTGGCCCCCTCGGACGTGGTGGTCACCGACACCACCGGCTACCTCTACACCCGCCCCATCGAGGAGGAGGATGGGGTCGCCGCCGTGGACCGGATGTTGGAGATCGTCCGGGCGCGGGAGAAGGAGCTGCAGAGCAAGGCCAAGGACGCCCTCAACCGCCTGTACGCCGACGACCGCACGGACGTACAGGTCACCCTGCGTGTGGACACGGCGACCAGCCAGGTCAACGCGGTGGACTACGACGGCAGCGGCGCCACGCCCTCGACCACGTCATTCTCCGAGCGCTCGGACGTCGGCGGCGGGGCGGTGGCCTCGGGTGTGCCCGGGAGCGGCTCCAACCTGCCCGAGATCGAGGCCCGCGCGGGGGCCGCTGGCGCGACCGCAGGCAGCGAATCCACCTCCATGACCGAGGAGAGCGCCTTCCTGACACCCCGGCGCGAGAGCGACACCCGCCAGCCGGCGGGCCGCGTCGAGCGGGTCAGCGTGGCGGTGCTGGTAGACCAGGACCGGGAGACCGACGAGGAGACCGGCGAGGTGGTCTTCGTCCCGCGGACGGAAGAGGAGCTGAAGAAGATCACCGACGCGATCGTCGCCGCCGTGGGGGTGGAGACCTCCCGCGGAGACGTGCTGACCGTGGTCGACATGCCCTTCGTGGACGCGGAACAGGGGGCGGTGACCGAGGCCGGGATGCCGATCTTCACCCTGCTGCCGTGGGGCAAGATCGGGCGCTGGCTGCTGGCGCTCACCCTGCTGGTGCTGGCCTATCGCTACGTGGCACGGCCGGTGATCCAGAGTGTGGTCACCCCGCAGCGGAGTGAGGACGACTACCTGGACGGCGACGGACCGCTGGCCCTGCTCGAGGGCCGCAGTCCCGAGTTCCGGCGCCAGCTCGTGCGGCTGACGGGGCACCAGGGCGACGGCGATCCGTTGGTGTCCGTGCTCCAGACCAACCTGCCGATATCGGTCCGCGCGCTGCGCGACTGGATCGAGGAGGGCTGAGGTGAGCGTGTCTGCTGACTCCATCGGCACCGACGCCAGCAGTTTGACGGCGCTGCAGAAGGCGGCCGTGTTGGTGATGAACCTGCCCGAGGACGTGGTGCGGCAGCTGCTGGGCCAGATCGACGCCGAGCAGGTCCGTGCGGTGGGGACGGCCGTGGCCAACCTGCCCGAGCTGTCCAGGGAGACCGTCGAGGACGTCTGTCTGGAGTTCGTCGGGCGGATCGTCTCGCCGGCGCCGCTGCGGCTCGAGGGCCGCCGATATCTGCAGAACGTGTTCCCCCGGGTGGCCGACCCGGGTGTGGCCCAGGAGATCGTCCGCAAGATCGATGGCATGGAGCTGCGCGGCATGCGCGCCTGGCTGTCGGCGATGCCCGCGGCCACGCTGGCCTCGGTCATGGGGCGCGAACATCCCCAGACCATCGCGGTCATCTGCGCGCTCGCCGAGCCCCGGGTGACCGCCCGCATCATCCAGCAGCTGCCCGAGGACGCCCGGGAAGAGGTGCTGATGCGCCAGGCTCAGCTCGGTAACCTGTCGGCGGAGGTCCTGGGCGAGCTGGAAGAGGTGCTGATCCGGACGGTGCCGACGCAGGCCGAGGGGGCCTGCACCGATCTGGAGGGCGTCGAGAGCGCGGCGGCGGTGCTCAAGAGCCTGGCGCCCGCCGAGCGGGAGGAGCTGCTCAAGCGGATCTGGGCGGCTGACGAGGAGCTGGGCGAGGCGATCATGCGCTCGATGTACAGCTTCGACACGCTGTACTACTCCAACGATCAGGGCATTCAGGCTCTGCTGAAGATGGTCGACCGCAAGGATCTGACGGCCGCGCTCAAGGGTTCGCCGCCCAACGTCCAGGAGAAGTTCTACCGCAACATGAGCCAGCGAGCCGCGATGTTCCTGCAGGAGGACCTGGAGGTGCTGGGCGCCATGCGACTCGAGGACGTGGACGAGGCGCAGCGCCGGATCATGGCCCAGGCGCTGGTGCTTGAGGGGCAAGGCAAGCTGATGTTCGTCAACGCCGATGACGGGGACATGATCCTGTGAGTTTCCGTCCCCTCCGCTCCGTGGGCGCCGACTTCCGCGCCCTCTCCCGGCGCCAGCGGCCGTTCCGCGCGCTGGCCGTCGAGGAGACCCCCGAGCCGGAGGTCCAGACAGGCGAGTGCGAGCCGGATCCGGCGCCGCTCGAGGACGTGCACGAGCATGCCCGCAAGGCCAGCGAGGAGGGGTACGAGGCGGGCTACAACGAGGGGCTCGCCGTCGCCCACGAGGAGCTGGATGGGCTGATGGAGACGTCCCGTGAGCTGGTGCACCAGCTGGAGACCACCCGGGCCCAGATGCTGACTTCGTCGCGCAACGACGTGATCGACGTGCTGGCCTCCTCGCTGGAGTGGCTGCACATGGCCAGCCTGGAGTCGGACCGGGAGCTCATCGTCCGGGTCGTCGACGCGGTGCTGGAGGACTTCAAGGGCGGCGACACCATCACGGTCCTGGTCAACCCCGACGACCACGAGACGCTGACCGCCGAGCTGAGCCTGGGACGCAAGGCCTGGGCCACCTGGGATCTGACCATCCAGCCCGATCCGTCCATCGCCATGGGCGGCTGCCGGGTCCAGGCCCCCGAGGGCACCGTCGACGCGACGGTGACCGATCGGCTGGAGCGGCTGGCCGAGGAGCTGGACCAGCTGCGGGTGGCCGACGATGAGCCCATCGACGGGGGGACAACTTGAATCCCGCCGCCATCCGACCCCTGCGTGGCGCGTCCCACCGCATCGCCGGGCTCCCTCGTTTCCGCCGCCGGGGATCGGTCTCGGACGTCGTCGGCACCATCATCGAGGGCAACGCCCCGGGCGCGGTGCTGGGAAGCCTGTGTGCCGTCGGAGCCGATGGAGGGCGGGAATCGCTGCTGGGCGAGGTGGTCGGCTTTCGCGGCCGGTCCGTACTGGTGATGCCCTACAGCGAGCTGTCCGGGGTCTACCACGGGTCCTCCCTCGAGGTGCTGGGAACCGCCTTCCGGATCCCCGTCGGCGGCGAACTGCTGGGGCGGGTCGTGGACGGCCTGGGGCGCCCGATCGACGACGGCAATCCGGTGGAGCCGGAGGCGTCGATCTCGGTCTACACCGAGAACGTCTCGCCGATGAAACGCGCGCGCATCGCCGAACCCCTGGAGCTGGGTGTCCAGGCGATGGATGGCCTGCTCACCTGCGGACAGGGACAGCGGCTGGGCATCTTCTCCGGTGCGGGTGTCGGCAAGTCGACGCTGATGGGGATGGTCGCGCGGGAGGTGTCAGCGGACGTCAACGTGATCGCGTTGATCGGCGAACGTGGGCGCGAGGTCCGCGAGTTCATCGAGCGCGACCTGGGTCCGGCGGGCATGGAGCGCTCGGTGGTCGTGGCGGTCACCTCGGACCAGTCCCCGGTCCTGCGGGTCAAGGGAGCCTTCGTCGCGATGGCGTTCGCCGAGCACTTCCGGGCCCAGGGGCTGCACGTCGTGTTCATGATGGACTCGCTGACGCGCTTCGCGATGGCCCAGCGGGAGATCGGCCTGGCGGTCGGCGAGCCGCCCACGGCCCGCGGATACACACCCAGCGTCTTCGGCCTGATGCCACGCCTGCTCGAGAGCTGCGGTGCGATGGAGAACGGTGGATCGATCACCGGTCTGTTCACCGTGCTGGTCGAGGGGGACGACATGCGCGATCCGATAGCGGACTCCGCGCGGGCGATCCTCGATGGCCACGTCGTGCTGTCACGGCGCCTCGCCTCCCGGGGCCACTATCCCGCCATCGACGTGATGGCGTCGGTGAGTCGGGTGATGCGGGACGTGAGCGAGCCGGGCCACATCGCCAACGCGGCGACGGTGCGGCGGCTGATGGCCGTGTACGCCGAGGCCGAGGAGATGATCCAGATCGGCGCCTATCGCGCGGGGTCGAACCCGGCGGTGGACCACGCGATCGAGGTGATGCCCGCGGTCGAGGCCTTCCTGACCCAGGCGATGGACACGAGCCCGACATTCGACGAGACGTTGCGAGCGCTGGCCGAGTTGGCGGCGAGGATCGACCTGCAGCAGCTGGGCGGGGCGGCTCGATGAGACGCGATGCCCGCGCGATGCTCGAGGACCTCGCCCGCCACCGGCGGGACGAGGAGGCGGTGGCCATGCGCCGCCTGGCCACCCACCTCGAGGAGTTGACCGGCCAGGCGCTGGATCTCCGGGGGAAGATCGAGCGGGCCGAGCTGGGGGCGCGACAGGTAGTCGCAGACGCCTTCGAACGCGATCTGGCCGACAACTACCTGCGGGGACTGCGGGCCGCGCTGGCGCGGGTGGACCAGGAGCGGGAAGAGAAGCTCCGGGAGCTGTCCGAATCCCAGGAGGCACTGGAGCAGCGGGTGATCCAGCACCGTCAGATGAGCCGCCTGCACCGGGCCGCCGAGGCGGATCGGCGGGTGGAGGCGGGGCGCCGCGAGGACGCGCAGCTGGACGATCTGGCCACGGGGTCGTGGCACCGCAAGAACGGGGAGGAACGGCGATGACCCGCGCCCCACGCTGGATGCTGACCGCGGCCCTGGCGGCGATCCTGCTCGGCCTGCCGACGGCGAGCGCCCTGAGCCAGGACGCGTCCCCGTCCGCCGAGTGGCGGGACAACCCCTGCTTGCTGCCCGAAGAGCTGACGGTGGTCGAGATGATGTCGTCTCGATCCCGTGAACTCGATCAGCGCGAGGAGCTGGTCGTGCTCAAGGAACAGGCCCTGGCCGAGCGTCAGGCGGAGGTGGCCGCCGAGATCGAGCGGTTGGGGCAGCTACAGGTCGATATCGAGGAATTGCTGGTGGCCCGGGCCGAGGCCCGCCGGGAGGGGGCGGCGTCCCTCGTCCAGATGGTCAACTCGATGCGCTCGACGGAGGCCGCTGCGATGCTGAGCGAGATGGACGCCGTCCTGGCGGCGGCGGTGATCGAGCGGCTCTCGCCCCGGCAGGCGGGCAAGATCCTCGGCGGCATGAACCCCCGCGTCGCCGCCAAGCTGTCCACGTCACTCGCCGTCGACCCCATCGAGGTCGAGGTCGCCAACGAGGAGGAGCCATGAGGCAGGTGCGAAACGCCATGACTGCGGCCCGGTCCGGCGGCGCGTTGGCCGCGAGCAACGTGCGCGACGGTGGCGATGGGGGTACGGCCAGGGAGACGGACTTCGGCTCGTTGCTCGGCGTCGAGGAGCGGGGAGCCCAGGCGAACCAGCGAAGCGAGTCGGAGATCGGAATCGAAGAAGAGCGGGAGTCGAGCCGTCGCTGCGAAACGGACGAGGCCCTGGCGAACCTGGCGGGACGGGAGCGGAGGCTGGCTGGAACGTCGTTGCTCGGCGAAAACGGACGTATGGAGCGGACGTCCGACGGGCACGACGTCTCCAACCAGTCCGCCGCCCAGGGCGCCGACGCCCGGGCGACGGGAGACGTGGCCAAGAGCGGCAAGCCCGTGGCGCCGTCCGGGGGCGCGGCGGTGCGCACCCGTCCGGACAGCTTCGCCAGCTCCATCCGCTCCGGCGCCTTCCGCGGGCAGACCAGTTCCGGGGGCAAGGGCGTGCGGGCCTGGGTCCAGGCCTGGCTGAACTCGACGTCGGCGGCGAACCAGTCGGCCGGTGTCACCCCAGGTGCCGCCACAGCCGGGGGTATCGGGGACTTCGTCGCCATGGCGGACGCCTCGGGCCCGCTTCCGCTCGGGGAATATCTGCGGGGCGCGGGCAGGATCCGCGGGGAGCACCCGGGTCGCGCCGACCGCCGTGGGCGGGGCAACGCTGGCCCGTCCAGCGTGGGATCGGGCCAGGCCCAGGAGAGCGGAGCAACCGCGGCCGGGCCCCGGAGCTGGGCCGAAATCCTGCGTACCCAGGGGAAACCCGACGCACCTCCGCCGACCGCGGCGGGGGAGGGGAACCCTGCAGCCCCGGCACCTGCTGTCGCCACGCCCACCCCACAGCCGGGCGAAGCGTTCACCCTGGCACCGGGCGCGCCAGCGCCGGCCGCCGCGACCCCCGGCGCGGCGACGACCGCCACCGCCGCCCGCGCGGCTCAGGCACCGCTGACGGCCGGCGACGGCTTTGCGATGACCGACCCGGGGGCCACGGAGAACGGCGTTCGGATCCGGATACCCACAGCCACCGGTGAGACGGTGCGCGGACGGATGTACGTGGACTCGGACACCCGTGCGGTGCGGGTCGTACTCGCCGTCCAGGAGGGCGACACGGCCCAGTCCATGTCCTCGGCCCACGAGATGCTGCGGGTACGGCTGGCGGACGAGGGCTACCAGCTGCAGAGCTTCATCGTTCGTCACGACGGGCGCAGCGTCGCGCGCTTCGAGGACGAACTTCCCGCGCAGTTCGCCAGCGACGGCGGCCGCGATGCGGATACCGCCGACCCGCGGGACGGCAACGAATCACGGTCGCGCAACGGGCGCGGTCGTAATCCACAGGAACGTGCCGCCAGCGCGGTGCGAACGGAGGAACCGGTGGCCTCCGGGTGGTTCCTGTAGGACCAACACCCACCCCCGGGAGAGGAGATGGAACGTTGAACATCGAAGGGGTCAATGGCAGCTACCTCGATCAGCTGCCCGGCGCGGGTCCTCCGGACACGGCGTCGCAAGAACTCGACGAGCAGGACTTCTTGAACCTGCTCATGACACAGCTGCAGAACCAGGATCCGCTGAGCCCGATGGAGGGCACGCAGATGATGGAGCAGATCTCCGCCCTGAATCAGGTGGAGCAGCTGCAGGCAGCCAACGCCAACCTGGAGTCGCTGATCCTCGGGATGGCGTCGCTGAACAACGCATCGTCGGTCAACCTGATTGACCGCTCGGTGATGGTGGCCGGCGACGAGTTCCAGGCCGAGGCGAGCAGCATCGATCTGGGCTACTTGCTCGAGGGTGAAGCGGACAGCGTCACCATCGAGTTCTTCGACGAGGCTGGCGAGTTCGTCGATTCCATCGAGATCAGCGAGGCAGAAGCCGGGCTGAACACCTTCACCTGGAGCGGTGCCGAGGCGGGCGAGAGCTACTCGTTCACCGTCGAGGCGACCCTCGACGGGGCCGAGGTGACGTCCCAGGCCGCGATCACCGGCAAGGTGACGGGGCTCGATTTCTCCCAGGGCATCGTACAGCTGGTGGTCGGCGACCTGACCATCGGACTGGACCAGGTGCTGGCGGTGTTGCCGGCCGAGAGCGCGGCCCAGGCCGAGCTGCTCGCTCAGCTGCTGGGCGGCGATGACGCCGAACCCGCGGCCGCAGCCGGACCCGTCGAGGAGGACGACTGATGGCACACGGCGCGAGTGCGATCCACCCGGCCCTCAACTCCGGCGCTGTGCGCCCGGGGCCCAAGGCCGGCAAGGCGCCCGACGGCGCCGGGTTCGCCCGCGAACTGGACGAGAAACTCCGGATCAGCGGGCATGCTGCGCGGCGGTTGGAGAGCCGCGGCGTGGATCTCGAGCCCCAGGCGATGGATCGGTTGAGTACGGCAGTGGACGAGGCATCGGAACGGGGCTCCCAGGAGACCCTGATCCTGATGGACGGCGTGGCCTTCGTGGTCAGCGTGCCGAATCGCACGGTGATCACGGCGCACAAGGGCGCCGACGATCGCGTCTACACCAACATCGACAGCACCATCGTGCTCGGGTTGGACGACTGACAACTGGAAGGAAGGGTCCCCGCGCGAATCGCGGGGCGCCGAAGAAGGCGAACGACAACGAGGTCCGGACTGAACGTCATGGGACGTCAGAAGGGCCAGGCGGCGCGGACTGACTGAAGCGCTGCCACCTGAAACGGCGGACCGCCCGCCACGGTGCGGGGTCCGTACGGAGGAACCCATGGGTCTGTTCAGTACTCTCAACACCGGTGTGACCGGACTGGGCGTCAACTCCACCTCGCTGGCTGTGTCCGGCGACAACCTGGCCAACCTCAACACCATCGGCTTCAAGGGCAGCCGTGCCGAGTTCCAGGACCTGATCATCCAGAACGTGTCGGGCGCCAGCCGCTCGTCGCAGCTGGGCCTGGGGGCCTTCCTGGGTGGCGTCAGCAACTCGTTCACCCAGGGCTCGATCTCCACCACCGGCCGCACGGCCGACTTCGCGGTGGACGGCTCCGGCTTCTTCATCGTCAAGTCCGAGGAGGGGCAGTTCTACACCCGCGCCGGGTCTTTCTTGACCGACGCCGAGAACAAGCTGACCACGCTGGGCGGCTACGCCCTGCAGGGGTACACGGCGGACTCCAGCGGTGAGCTCGGCTCCACCCTGGGTGACATCACCATCGGCCCGGCCACCCTGCCGCCTTCGGCCACCGAGACGGTGGCGATCCAGGGCAACCTGGACTCCGACGTGGTGGCCGCCGACCAGGCCAATCCCTGGGGTGGCTCCGTCCCGGCGACCCACGACGACGCCGCCGCCCAGGCGGACGGCTCCACCTCGCTGACGATCTACGACAGCCTGGGAGCCCAGCACGACGTGATCGTCTACTTCCAGAAGACCGACGACGCGGCCAACACCTGGGAGTACCACGTGACCATCGACGCCTCGGAGACCGGCGGCGTCGAGGGCGACATCGTCGAGCTGGAGTCCGGCACCCTGGACTTCGACGGCGAGGGCGCGCTGGAGGCGGCGGCCACGGTGGTCTCCCAGAACGCGGTGACCTTCACCGGTGCCAACGCCCAGACCCTCACCTTCGACTTCGGTGACCCGACCGACGCGGACGCCGAGGGGCTGATGACCGGGAGCAGCGGCGACGGCGCGGGACTCAGCGTCACCTCGCTGACCCAGGACGGCTGGGGCACTGGCGACATGATCGACTGGCGCGTCGACTCCGACGGCTCGGTCACCGGCGTGTACTCCAACGGACAGAGCCAGGTGCTGGGCCAGGTGGCGCTGGCCACGTTCACCAGCACCGAGGGCCTCAGTCGCGCTGGCGACAACCTGTGGCTGGCGGACTCCTCCTCGGGCGAGCCGCTGATCGGTACGGCCGAGAGCGGCAGCCGCGGGTCGGTCTACCAGTACGCGCTGGAGGGATCGAACGTGGACATCGAGTCCGAGTTCGTCTCGATGATCACCGCACAGCGCGGCTACCAGGCCTCGGCGCGGGTGGTGTCCACCGCCGATCAGCTGCTCCAGGAGCTGGTCAACATCATGTAGCTGGCCTGCGTCCGGCGGCCGCGCGTGAGCACCCATGAGGCGGGCGCGCGCGACCGCCCGGGCGAGGCGGCATGTCCCTCGAACCCAACGGCAGAAGAAAAAGGACCTCAAGAGATGTGGATTACGACCGATACCACTTCTGACTCCACCTGGGGTCGAAGTGGGGTACCGATGGATAGCTTCCTGGCCGAATACACCCCCCCCCGGACGTCAGGGCTCTCCGAGCCCGTGGTGAGGATGCTCGCCAGTGCGGCGCGGCACTCCTTCACGCGTCTGCTCCCCCCCCTGGGTCCGAGCATCGGCGCCATGCTGCTGCCGCGGGGCAGCGACGCGGCCGGCGACGAGGAAGAGCTGGCGATGTTGCGCTCCGATCCGGTCCTGGCGGGCCAGGCGCTGGCGGCGGCGAACATCATGCAGCCCACGGGGGAGCCGGTCACCGGACTGGCCGTCGCCGTCAAGCGGCTCGGGCAGGGGGCGTGCAGCGCCCTGCTGCAGGCGTCGGTGGCCTCATCGGTGCCCATGCCGGTGCCCTTCGAGGAACCCGCCGAGCGGCTGGCCGCCCACAGCGTCTGCGTGGCGGGGCTGGCGCGCCGGCTGGCGAGGGCGACCGGTGCCTGTCCGGAGGAAGCGTACGCGGCGGGGCTGATCCACGACGTGGGCCGGGCCCTCGTGCTCCACAGCCTCGCGCGGATCGTGCGACTCCCCGAAGTGGCGGCAGAGCTCGAGGTCACGGGAGTGGAGGCCTACCTGGACCATCCCGTCGCCGCGCAGCTGGGGCGGGAACTGGTGCGGTGCTGGGCGCTGCCGATGGCGCTGCGCGAATCCGTGGGCGCCGGTCACGGCCGGGCGCCGCGCCGGGGAATCCCTGCGCTGGTGGCGCGGGCCGAATCGATGGTCTCCGGCGGCATCAACGATCATCGGCTCAGCGATCCGGACGATACGGCGTCCACGAGCCCCTTCGCCGGGGTCCTGGTGGGGCTGACCGCCCGCGCGGCGGTGGCCTGACCATCCGCTGTCAACGGTTTGACGGGAAGACAACCCCCTGACGGGAGGGACCGACAATTCTGACGCCCGGGATGCCGCCAGAGGGTCGCCTTTCCTGCTCCCGTCGTCGGGATTCCATATTCCGCGCTGATCGGCCGACGATGCCTATGTGCCCTCGCTGCGACGCCCGAACCAGCCCGGATTTCCCCCCTCGCTGACGCCCTTTTCTCCCTCCGATCGCGGTTCTTCGACGCACCCGGCCGATCCTGGCACGCGGGTTGCTCGGTTACCGGTCGAGCAACCTGCGGAGAGCGGAGAGAAACGTGGACTTCACCACGCTAGTCGGTATCGCAGCGTGTTTCGGCCTGGTGCTCCTGGCCATCATCTCGCGGGAAGGTGCGGCGATCTTCGTCAGCGTTCCGTCGTTGATGATCGTGCTCGGCGGGACCATCGGCGCGGTCCTGATCACCTATCCGGCCGGGGTTGTCTTCAAGGTCTTCTCGGTGGTTCGGAAGGCCTTCCTGGGGCGCACGCCCGACAACTCCCAGGTCATCGTGCTGTTCGAGAAGCTGGCCCGCAAGGCCCGCCGCGAGGGATTGCTGAGTCTGCAGTCGGCCGAGGAGGAGCTCGAGGACGACTTCTTCCGCAAGGGGCTGGCGTTGGTGGTCGACGGCCGCGAGGCCGATATCGTCCAGGCGATCCTGATCACGGAGATCGACGCCACCACGGAGCGGCACCAGCTCGGCGCCGAGATCTTCGCCAAGCTCGGCCTCTACTCCCCCGCGTTCGGCATGCTCGGGACCATCATCGGCCTGATCCAGATGCTCCAGTGTATGGATGACCCGTCCACCATCGGTCCCGCGATGGCCGTGGCCCTCGTGACCACGTTCTATGGATCCCTGGTGGCCAACGTCGTGTTCATCCCCCTGTCCGGGAAGCTCCGGGTCCGCTCCAAGGAGGAGGTCTTCCGCAAGGAGATGCTGATCCAGGGTTTCCTCAGCCTGCTGGCCGGCGACGATCCCCACGTCATGCGCGAGAAGCTGGCGTCCGGTCTGCGGCCGGCGGATCGTCCCGAGCAGGAGCAGGGAGCCTAGGCCGTGGCCGAACTCCTCCGCAAGAAGCCGGCAGCGGCTGAGGTCGCCGAGGTCGCCCCGGGGTGGATGGTCACCTTCGCGGATCTGATGACCCTGCTGTTGACCTTCTTCATCATGCTGGTGGCCATGTCCACGATGCAGGAGGAACGCATCAAGGTGGCGCTGGGCAGCCTGCGGGGGGCGCTCGGGGTGCTCGAGGGCGGCGGCAAGACCGTCAAGGGCCGTGCCGAACTGGTGGCGCTGCGGGATCTACACGCGGACGTCAAGGCCACGCCCACCAACATCAACCGTGCGGTCGACGAGGAGCTGGCCAAGTACTCCAGCGACCAGCACATCCAGATCGCCCACGCCAAGGACAGCGTCCGGATCGTGCTGGACGACGCGCTGTTGTTCAGCGAGGGATCCTCGGAGATCCAGCCGGGCGCGTACGGGTTCCTCAGCGATCTGGCGATGGTCATCGCCGACACCAGGTGCGTGGTCGAGTTCCACGGCCACACGGACGACGTGGGCACAGGAGACTCCCGGCTCAACTGGGACGTGGGCGCGCAGCGCGCGATCTCGGTCCTGGAGTACGTGAGCCAGAGCGAGGATGTGGAGAAAAAACGTCTGCGGGCCGTCAGCTACGGCGAGATGCGCCCGTTGGCCCCCAACAACTCGCCGGCCAACCGCCGGCGGAATCGACGTGTCGAGATCGTGATGGCGACTTCCAGTCGTGACGCGATCGACGCGGTCGAGAGCATGTCCTGGGCCGGAGAGGCCCGCTAGGAGGGAGCAACGATGGAATCTGGCTCCTATGACGAGGAAGCGGCGGGCCCGGGCCCCTCGAAGATGGTGACGGTCCTGGTGATCACCAACCTGCTGCTCACGCTGGGTGTGGGCGGGTTCGTGGGCTACATGTTCGTGACCCAGTCCAAGGCCGAGACGGTCCTCGAGACCACGGGGGGGGAGGGCGAGGAGCTCGATCTTCCGCCGGATCCGGTCGGTACCTACTCCTTCGAGCCCTTCATCGTGAACCTGATGGACGCGGCCAACATCCGTTACGTCAAGGTGACCATGGAGGTCGAGCTGAACACCCAGGAGGTGGAAGAGGAGCTGGAGACGCGCAAGCCCCAGATCCGCGACATGGTCAACGCGATCCTGTCCAACCGCACCTACGGCGAGCTGCTCGGTGTGCGCGGCAAGACCCAGCTCCGCGAGGAGCTGCTGCGGAGGATGAACCAGTCGCTGACCACCGGTTCCATCACCCGCATCTACTTCACCGAATTCGTGGTGCAGTAAGCCATGACCGAGCCTCCGCTCAACCGCGAGCAGGTCGATCGCCTGCTGGAGCTCGTCGCCGACGGTGAGCTGGACCTGGAAGAGGGTCCGGCCCAGCTCTACCCGCCCCGCACGGTGGACCTGGGCGCCGTGGAGGGGGACGTGGAGCGGTGGCTCGAGGACGCGGCGCGGCGCATGGAGAGCTGGCTGATCATCAACGTCAGCGACACCCTTCGTTGCCGGTCGGCGGGCCTGGTGCCGCGGGCTGGCCAGCTGGGATCGCCCCCGGCCGGGCTGGCGCTGCTGGGCTGTGCCGGCGGCCAGGATCCCCTGCTGTCCGTCTGGGACCGCGGCCTGTCCGATGCGATGGTCTCCGCCATGCTGGGAGGGCCGGTCAAGGCCGCGAGCGGGGCTTCGGAACGGCCGCTGACCGAGATCGACCTGCGAATGCTGCGGCGCGCTGCCGAGGGGCTGGCCCGGGCGCTGAGCCGCGCCTGGCCGCGCCAGACCGAGCGGGAATTCAGCGTGCAGGCGATGGCCAGCGAGCCGACCGCCCTGCCCGGCGGCACCGCGCCGCCCCCGTCGATGGCGGCACGGTTCAACCTCGATCAGGTCGACGCCAGCCTGGGGGGTATCGAGTTCCGGATGCCGGGCTGGATCGCCCGGGACCTGCGCAACGAGGTGCGGCCGGTCCAGGGGCAACGCCGGGGTAGCCCCGAGATGCGGGACGCGCTGGGGTCGCTGGAAGTGGATGTCGATGTGATGGTCGCGGCCGGGACGTTCACCCTGGCCCAGATCCTGGCGCTGGAGGTCGGCGAAGAGTTCGCCCTGCCGGCGCCTCCGACCGCCGTGCTGCAGGCGGGCGACACGCCCTACCTGGTGGGTATCCCCGGGAGCATCGAAGGTCGTTGGGCGGTGGCGATCGCGCCGACCGTGGAAGGAGAGGACGATGGAAACCAAGATGGCTGAACGGCCCAAGACGGCTGACCCGTCCGGCGATGGCTGGCAGCGCATCCTCGACATCCCCGTCGAGATGACGGTGCGGCTGGGCCAGCGACGCATGCGCATCCGCGACCTCCTCCGGCTCGAGCCCAACGCGATCCTGGAGCTGGATCGCAACGTGGACGACCCGGTCGAGCTGGTGGTCAGCGGCCGGGTCATCGCCCGCGGCGAGGTGCTGGTCGACGACGACAAGCTCGCCATCCGGATCCTGGACATCGTTGCCGCGGCCGACCGGCTGCAGTCGCTTACGTGAGGTGAACATGCGTGGACACAGCTTGATCCTGGTGGCCACCGTGGTGGCGTGGTCCGTCGCTACTCCGGCCCTCGCGGAAGACGACGCGGCCTGGGAGGCCTACTTCGGCTCGATGGACGAGGGGGAGGCCGCGGCCGCCCTGGACACGCTGGAGCGCGACCGGGCCGAGGCCGAGGCCGCCGAGGTGGCCGCCCGCGAGGAGGAGGCGCGGCTCAAGAAGGAGGAGCGGCGCCGGGCGCGGGCAGAGCGGAAGGCCAAGCGGGACCGGAAGAAGTCGGCCGCCATGGACGAGAAGGCCGAGGAGACCGCCGAAGTGGCCGCGGGCGCCACCGCCGCCGAGCCCGCCGCCGACGAAGCGGACGCGATCACCGAATCAGCGGGCGACGAGCTGGCGGCCGAAGGCGCTTTCGCCCTCGAAGCCGCGTTGCCGCTGCTCACCGCCTCCAGCGTCGCCTCGCTCGAGTCCGAGCCCCTCCGGCTGTTCGACAGCGCCGACTCCGGCGAGCGTTCCTTTCCCTGGGGCCGCTGGCTCGCGATCAACCTGGCCCTGGCCCTGCTGCTGGGCGGGGCGGTCTACGGCGCCAAGAAGGGCAAGCTGGCCCACTGGCTGAAGCGGGCCCGCCTTCCGCGTGCCGCCCAGGTGGCCCCCGAGCTGTCCGTGAGCGCGACCCACAACCTGGCACACGGCCAGGCGATCCACCTGATCGAGGGCGGCGACTTCCGGCTGGTCGTGGGTAGCTGGCCCGGTGGGATGACCCGGCTGGCGACCCTGCCAGCCATCGACGGCGCTGTGGCCCAGGCAATCCCCGAGGAGCTGGCGCCGGCCCTTCCCGCGGGCGCGGGGATGACGGCCGACGACGAGGTGGAAGAGGCCCCCGTGGCCGCCGCGGCCATCGACGAGGTCGAGCTGGCGGCCGAGGGCGTGGGCGTCAAGGTGGACATCGGTACCTACGACTCCTGGTTCGACGAGGAGAGCAAGGGCGGCGGCGACGGACCCGTGACCGTGGACGATGACGAGATGCCCACCGTCAAGGAGCTGGCCTTCCCCGAGGTGTTGCGCCAGGCGGCCAGCGACGCCCTGAACGCCGGACCCCGGACGGTCGGGCCGCGGGCGGTGGGCTTGTTCCGCGCGGGCGACGAGGACGCGGCGGCGGCCGCCGATCCGGACCACGAGTCCCTGGCCGAACAGGTGCTGGCCCGGGTTCGCGAGATGAGGGCGAGTCGTTGACGAGAGCCCTCCCCTGGCTGGCCGGACTGGCGGCGATTGTCCTGCCCGCGTTGGCGCTGGCGGCAGCGCCGGACCAGGCCCCGGCCTGGGCCGGGCTGGTCAAGGTGCCGGAAGGATCGAGCTGGATCGAGACGGCGCTCGTCGCCCTCAGCGTGCTCACGCTGCTGGCGCTGGCGCCGGCGTTGCTGATCACACTGACGAGCTTCACGCGGCTGATCATCGTCTTCTCGTTCCTGCGCCAGGCGATGGGAACCCAGAACACGCCCCCCAACCAGGTGCTGGTCGGCCTGTCCCTGTTCCTGACCTTTTTTGTGATGGCGCCGGTCTTCGAGCAGATGAAGATCGAGGCGTTCGAGCCCTACCAGGCCGGGGAGCTCGACGCCGAGGCGGCGTTGGCGGTGGCTGTTGTCCCCCTGCGCGACTTCATGTTCCGCCAGACCCGGCTCCAGGACCTGGAGCTGATGGTGGCCTACCATCCCGGCACGCGCCCCGAGACCAAGGGCGAGGTCAAGATGACCGTGCTGGTTCCGGCGTTCATGCTGTCGGAGCTGCGGACGGCCTTCGAGATCGGATTCCTGCTCTACATCCCCTTCCTGATCATCGACCTGCTGGTGTCCACCGTCCTGCTCGCGATGGGAATGATGGTGCTGCCTCCGGTCGTCATCTCACTGCCCTTCAAGATCCTGCTGTTCGTGCTCGTCGACGGCTGGAACCTGCTGGTGGCGAGCCTGTTGATGGGCTTCCGCTGACGCTCGCGCGTGGGGCGCGCAACCGCTGACCAGGATGGCAACGAACCCCAGGACGGGAGGAAGACGATGGAACCGCAGCAGGCTTTGGAGATCGGACAGATGGCGATCTACACGGTGCTGCTCACCGCAGCTCCGTTGCTGCTGAGCTCACTCTGTGTCGGGCTCACCATCGCGATCTTCCAGGCAGCGACCCAGGTCCACGAGATGACGCTGGTGTTCGTCCCCAAGATCGCCGCGGTACTGCTCGGGATCATCGTGTTCGGCTCGTTCATGATGCGGATGGTGCTCGAGTTCACCCAGAACATCTTTGCCATGATCGCCCAGGGTCCCGGCCTTTGATCCCGACGTTCGATCCGGCGCTGGTGGCCACCTTCCTGGCGGCTTCGACCCGCTGCCTGGGTTTCTTCACCTCGGCTCCGATCATCGCGCGACAGATCCCGGTCAAGCTGCGGATGGCCTTCGCGGTGCTGCTGGCACTGGTGGTCACCCCCGCGGCCGCCCAGCACACCGAGGTACCACCGTCGTTGTTCGGGCTGGCCACCCTGGGCGCGGGTGAGTTTCTCCTGGGGCTTTGCATGGGGTTCATGGCCCTGATGGCCTACTCGGCGATCCATGTGGCCGGCACCGTCATGGGGTTCCAGATCGGCACCGGCGTTTCCCAGCTGTTCGACCCGCAGATCGGCGCCGCAAGCAGCGAGATGGGGCGGCTGGTGACCGCCCTGGTCGGGTTGGCCGTGGTCGTGGCCGGGGGGCACAACCTGATGGTGCGGGGTCTGTTGACCTCGTTCGTCGAGATGCCGGCGGGGGGGCAATGGCTCGACCCCGACCTGGCGCTGACGGCCTCGCGGCTGATGGGGGGGATGTTGCTGGCGGGGTGCGAGATGGCTGTGCCGGTGGTGGCGGTGACGATGCTGTCGACCTTCGCCATCGCCCTGTCCGTACGGGCCACTCCCCAGCTCAACATCTACTTTGCGATCGGGATCATGCTGAACCTGGTGCTCGGGTTGCTCGTGGCGTCCTTCGTCGTCCGCTCACCGCTGGGTGGGATCGACGAGGTGCTGCGGCTGCTCTTCCGCGCCAGTCTGCTTCCGATTCGGGGGTGAGGTCGGATGGCAGACGACCAAGCCGACAGTCAGGAACGTTCAGAAGAACCCACCGACCAACGTCGGAAGTCCTTCCGCGAGAAGGGCCAGATTCCCGTCTCGCGCGACCTGATCTCCGTGACATCGATGCTGGTGGTGATCCCGCTGATCGTGGTGGGGGCGCCCCAGGCGATCGAGGCCGTCTGCTCGTCGATCCGCACGCCGCTCGAGTTGCTGGCGACCCCCGCCGAGTCGATGGACACCTGGCGTCTGTGGATCCCGCAGCTGGTGA
Source organism: uncultured Rickettsiales bacterium (assembly GCA_964436045.1). GTDB lineage: Bacteria > Myxococcota_A > UBA796 > UBA9615 > CAYRNR01 > CAYTBN01. The sequence continues at coordinate 83,291 of CAYTBN010000005.1, forward strand.
CCACCTGCATCGTGGCCATCGCCCCGATGCTGCTGGCGATCTGCCTGGTCGCGATGGTGGTCGGACTGGCCCAGACCCAGGGCAACGTCTCGTTCAAGGCGATCAAGCCCGACTTCTCCAAGCTCAACCCGCTGGACGGCATCAAGCGGCTGGTGGGCTCCCACGCCTGGATCGAGTTGCTCAAGTCCCTGCTCAAGCTCGGCGCGGTGCTCATCGCCGCCTACCTGGTGATGAAGGCCGACATGGATTCCCTGCTCACCCTGTGCCGGGCCGACCTGCACCGCTCGTTGGGGGTGATGGCGGAGACCGCGCTGCGACTGTGCGGGGCCACCGCCGTGGCGCTGCTGGCGCCCGCGGTCCTGGATTACGGGATCCAGATCTACAAGAACACCAAGAAGATGCGGATGACCCGTGAGGAGCTCAAGCGCGACCTGAAGGACCAGGAGGGCGATCCCCACGTCAAGGCCCGCCGGCGACGGATGGCCCAGGAGATGTCAGCCAACCGGATGATCGGCTCGGTGCCCGACGCCGACGTGATCGTCAACAATCCCGAGCACATCGCCGTGGCCCTGCGATACATCCACGGCGTGACCGAGGTGCCCGAGATCGTGGCGATGGGTGCCGATCACCTGGCCCTGCGGATCCGCACCGAGGCGCGCCAGCACGGCATTCCCCAGCTGCAGAACCGACCGCTGGCACGAACCTTGTATCGAACATGTGCCGTGGGTGATCCGATACCAGCGGAGATGTTCGGGGCGGTGGCCGAGATACTCAGCTTCGTCCACCGAATCCGGGGCCTGAGAGGGATGGAACCGGCGCAACCGGCTCCGTCAAGCGAGTGACGGTGCGTCATGGATAGGACGGTTCGAAGATGAACGACGTGGTCGGCAAGAAGCCTGGAGGCAAAGGGCTGGGAGCGCTGGCGGCGCTGTGGCCGGTAGCCTTCGTGTTCGTCTTGCTGCCCATCGTGGTCCCCGTTCGCGACTGGACCATGGACCTGCTGCTGGCCACCTCGATCGGGGTCAGCCTGCTGGTCTTCCTGCTTTGTTTCTACGTGCGCGAGGCCCTCGAGTTCTCCGTCTTCCCGACGGTCCTGCTGTTCACCACCTTGTTCCGGCTGTCGCTCAACGTGGCGTCGACCCGGCTGATCCTGGTGCACGGGCACGAGGGAAGCGGTGCGGCCGGCCAGCTGATCGAGACCTTCGGTCACCTGATGGTGTCCGGGGACTTCGTGGTCGGGCTGGTGATCTTCATCCTGCTGGTGATCATCAACTTCTTCGTGATCACCAAGGGATCGGGGCGTATCGCCGAGGTGGCCGCACGCTTCACCCTCGACGCCATGCCCGGCAAGCAGATGGCCATCGACGCCGATCTGTCGTCGGGCTTGATCTCCGAGGAGCAGGCGCGCACGCGGCGGGACGACGTCGCCCTGCAGGCGGAGTTCTACGGGGCGATGGACGGGGCGTCCAAGTTCATCCGCGGCGACGCCATCGCGGGCATCCTGATCACGGGCATCAACATCATCGGCGGTCTGATCGTCGGCGTTGCGCGCCACGACCTGGGTCTGGGCGACGCCACCTCGGTCTACACCATCCTGACGGTCGGTGACGGCCTCGTCAGCCAGATCCCGGCGCTGGTGATCAGCGTGTCCGCCGGCATCATCGTCACCCGCGTCGGTGGCGAGACGCGGCTCGACACCCAGATTGCCAAGCAGTTCCTCTCCAACCCCAAGGTGCTGATCTCGCTGACCCTGCTGCTGGGTCTGATGATGCTCATCCCCGGCTTCCGGATGCCCTTCATGCTGGTGACGGTGGCGGTGGGCATCATGGCCTGGCGCTCGCTGCGGGCGGTCCGCCGCAAGGAGGCACGGGGCACCGAGCAGACCGAGGAGATGGACCCGGCCGGGGACGCCGCCGAGCCCATGGAGGAACTGCTCGCCCTCGACACCCTGGAGATGGAAGTCGGCTTCGACCTGGTGCCGCTGGTGGACCCCCGCAAGGGTGGCGAGCTGATGGAGCGGGTCCAGCGGCTTCGGCGGCAGCTGGCGCGTTCCCTGGGCATCGTGGTGCCCCCGATCCATATCCGCGACAACGTCCGGCTGAAGCCCGGCGAGTACAAGGTCCTGCTGCGCGGGACGGTGGTTGCCGAAGGCGAGCTGCTGCCCCGCCACCTGATGGCCATCGATCCGGGCAACGCGCGTCGCCGGATCCAGGGGACGCCGGGCAAGGAGCCCGCGTTCGGCCTGGACGCCATCTGGATCAAGCCCGAGCAGCAGGAGGAAGCGCGTCGATCCGGCTACACCGTGGTCGATCCGCCCAACATCATCAGCACGCACATTGCCGAGGTCATCAAGGGGTACTCCCCCGAGCTGATCAACCGGCAGGACCTCCAGCGGATCCTGGACACGGTGGCCAAGACCCACCCCAAGGTCGTCGACGACCTGATCCCCAACACTCTCTCGCTGGGTGTGGTTCTGCACGTGATCCGCAACCTGCTGGCCGAGAACGTCTCGGTCCGCGACATGCTGACCATCCTCGAGGCGCTGGCCGACGAAGGCGAGCGCACCAAGGATGCCGCCGAGCTGACCGAGGCGGTGCGGCGGCGGCTGGCGCGCCAGCTGTCCCACCAGTTCCAGGACGACCAGGGACGGCTGCGCTGTCTGGTGCTGCACCCCCAGACCGAGGAGCGGCTGCGCGAGTCGCTTCAGGCCGCCGAGGGAGGCGCCCAGATCTCGATGGAACCGACCCAGGTTCGCGAGCTGGTCAAGCGGGTCGGCAAGGCGGTGGAGCGCCACGGCCGGGGCGACAGCTTCCCGATCCTGTTGACCAGTCCGGTCCTGCGGCGGCCCCTGCGGCGGCTGCTGGAGCGTGTGTTGCCGACCGTGGGTGTGCTGAGCAGCGGAGAGGTGTCGCCGACCGCCAGGGTCGAGAACCTCGGAATGGTGGGGGTGTAGCACATGGCACCGCCCGGCCAGATCTTCCGCTTCCGGGGACGGACGCTGAGCGATGCGGCGCGGCGAGCCTTCGCCGAGCTGGGTCGCGACGTGGTCATCGTCGACGTACGTTCGGTCAAGGACGAGACCGGTGTCACTCGGACCGAGCTGGTGGTGTCGTCGATGGACAAGGTCGGCATCCCCAGCTTGGTGGACTTCCTGAAGCCCGTCGAGCGCGACGACCGGCTTGCGCCGGGGCCCAGAGCGGCCGCCGACGAGCGCTGGCCAGCCCGCTACGCCCGGGTCTGGGAGACCTTGGTCAGCATCGGCGTGCGCGAGGAGCAGGCGACGATCCTGGTGCGCGAAGCCTGGAACGAGGACGAGGCGCTGGACGCCCTGCCGTGGCGGAGCGTGCGCGAGATCCTCGAGCAGCATTCGCCCTGCAGCCCCCCCTTGGACCTGTCCTCGCTGCAGGTCCTCGGCATCATCGGCCAGCCCTTCACCGGTCGATCGACGGTGGCGGGCGGGCTGTGTCGGATGGCCAGCGAGATCATTCCGGAGCGGGTCGCCCTGCTGACGCCCCAGGAACCGGTGATGCCCGGCGACGGCGTCGAGGTCATCGGCTTCGAGTCCGCGGAGGAGGCCGCGCTGGCGGTCTCGCGCCTGCCCGACGTGAGGCTGGTCGTCATCGACCTGCCCGCGCCCCGGCAGGGGGAGCCGCGGCTGGGAATGTCGGCCTGGTGGCGGATGTTCCCGGAGATGATGCTGGTCCCGGTGGTCGATGCGATGGGTCCGCCGTCAGAGGCCCTCGGCCTGATCCGCCACTGCAAGGAACAGAAACACACCGGCTGGCTGATGACGGGGGTCGACGACGACACCCAGCTCGGCCCGGTGGTGAGCCTGGCCCTGGGGACACACGGACCCCTGGGTATTCAGGGTAAGCAGCCCCATGACATTCCGCGTATCGAGCTGGCCAGCTGGTCGGAGCTGGTGGACCGGATGAGCGAGTGCGAGGAAGAGGCGCCAACCGAGACGGGCGAGGCGCTGGTGGCAAGCAGCGGAGGGAGCAACTTGTGATGGCACGGACGCCCAAGGGAGCGTACGGCCGTTCGGCCTACCGAGACGAGACGCAGATCGACGGCTTGTCGCGCGACGAGGTCGTGCACAAGTTCACGCCGCGAATCGCCGCGATGGCGCGGCGGCTCAAGGCCCGTATCCCGGATGATGCGGCGGTGGACCTGGACGACCTGATCAATTCCGGTGCCCTCGGGTTGCTGGACGCCATGAACCGCTACGACCCGAACCGGGATGTCCAGTTCTCGACGTTCGCCGATTTCCGCATCCGCGGGGCGATGCTGGACGTGCTGCGGCGGCTGGACCCCATCTCCCGTCAGGCGCGGGCCACGGCCAACCAGATCGAGAGCGCCATCGCCTCGCTGGAGCGGCGGTTCGGCCGGCCGCCCAAGCCCGAGGAGGTAGCCGAGGACATGGGCGTCGAGTTGACCACCTACTGGAAGATGGTCGACGACAGCCGCAACGTGCTGATGGTCTCCTACGAGACCAAGCGCTCCGACGACTCCCGCCCCCTCGCCGACATGCTGGCTCGTCCCGACGCGGCCTCGGTCGAGGGTCGGGTGGCGATGAAGGAGACCCTCCGCTCCTTGCGCGAGGCCATCACCGAACACCTCACCGAGCGGCAGCGGACCGTCCTGGTCCTCTACTATATGCGCGATCTGACGCTGAAGGAGATCGGCGAGGTGCTGGGTGTGACCGAGTCGCGGGTCTCGCAGATCCACACCGAGTCCTGTCTACGGTTGAGGACCTGCCTGACCGGTGAAGCACCTGCCAACGGACGCAAGAAGGGTGCGGGCCGAGCGCGGCCGGCGCGGGCGGGAAGGAAGAGGAGGACCGCTTGAGTCACGCCATCTACACCTCGCTGGCCGCGGGGACCCGCTCGTTCGAGGGGCTGGACGTGGTCGCCAACAACCTCGCCAACGCCGACACCCCGGGTTTCAAAGCCCAGGTGGCGTTGTTCCGGGTGGTGGCACCGGACGACGCGGCCGCCGAGGACGATCCCGCTGCCCAGATGCTGGCCGAGAGCTATCTGAGCCTGGACGGCATCGGCCACGACATGTCCGACGGCGCCATCGTCAACACCGGGGACCCGGCCCACGTGGCCCTGCGCGGCGAGGGATTCCTCGCGGTGCAGTCGGCGACCGGCGAGACGCTCTACACGCGGGATGGCAGCCTCGCGGTCAACGACGCGGGCCAGTTGATCCATCAGTCGGGCGGGCTGGTGCTGTCGGATGGTGGCCAGTCGATCGATCTGGGATCCGGGGGTTTCGAGATCCAGGAGAACGGCGCGGTACTGCAGAGGGGCGAGGAGATCGCCCGGCTGAAGCTGACGGTGTTCGAGGACGAGCAGACGCTGATCCGGGAGGGGTCCAACCTCTTCTCTGCCAGCGGGGAGAGCGGGACGGCGGCCGGCGAGGAGACCCAGGTCGTCCAGGGAGCACTGGAGCAAAGCAACGTGGATCCGATGCGGGAGATGGTCGAGCTGATCAGGCTCAGCCGTTTCTACCAGGCCTACAGCCAAGCGCTGCAGAGCGTCGACCAGATCGAGGGTCAGCTCAACAGCCGCGTGGGCAAGTCGTCGGGGACCTAGGAAGGAAGTCGCATGAGAGCCCTCTACAGCGCTGCCAGCGGAATGTCCGCTCAGCAAATCAAGATGGACAACATCGCCAACAACCTGGCGAACGTCAGCACCACCGGATTCAAGAAGGTCCGGGAGAGCTTCCAGGACCTGTACTACCAGCAGCTGCAGAGCCCGGGGACCGAGACTGCGGACGGCAGCCAGGACAGCACGGGCGTCCAGGTGGGGCACGGCGTCCAGCTGTCGTCCCTGCGCCGCTCCTTCGAGCAGGGAGCTGCCGAGGTCACCGGCAACGCCACCGACCTGATGATCGACGGCCCCGGGTTCTTCGTGGTCCAGATGTCCGACGGCACCGAGGCCTACACCCGGGACGGATCGTTCCGGATGGACTCCGAGGGCAACATGATCACCATCGACGGGGCGATGCTCAGCCCGAGCGTCAACATCCCCGAGGGTTCGATGGTCAGCATCGGCCAGGACGGGACGGTGACCATCAAGATCGAGGGCGAGGAGGGGGAGACCCAGGCGGGCCAGATCCTCATCGCCAACTTCGCCAACCCGGCCGGGCTGCAGTCCGAGGGCCACAACCTGTTCCGCGCCACCGAGGCCAGCGGGGACGCGCTCACTGGCGCCCCGATGGACACCGGCCTGGGCGGCATCGTCCAGGGGGCCCTGGAGAGCTCGAACGTCGACGTGGCCGAGGAGCTGGTCAATCTGATCCGCGCCCAGCGCTCCTACGAGCTGGTCAGCAAGGTGATCGAGGCCAGCGACGAGGTGCTGCAGACCACCAACCAGATCAAGCGGTGAACCGATGAACGCCCGCACGCCCTCGCTCTTCCTGCTCGCCGCCGCGGCCCTGATCGCCGTCGCCGCCGCGCCCCCCGCACTGGCCGTGGGCTTCGCGCCCGAGGACGTGCGCTTGCAGCTCGAGACCTTCGTCCGCGATCGGCTGCCGGCCAGTGTCGAGGCGGTGGCGGTCGAGGACCTGAACCTGGACGAGTCGATCGTGGTCGATGGCGACGCGCGGCTGCGCTTCAAGCCCCGGGCCACCGAGGACTTCATCGGCCACTCCAACATGGTGCTCGAAGTGGTCCAGGACCGGCGGGTGATCGAGACCCGCAACATCAGCTTTCGGATCTGCGCCCAGGCGCAGGTCTGGACCACCGCGGTGTCCGTGCAGCGTGGCCAGCGTATCGACGGCTCGCTGCTGACCCTGGACAGCCGGGACCTGGACACCCTGCCGTCCGACGCGCTCCTGGGCCACGAGGCCATCGACCGGGCCGAGGCCGGCCGCAGCCTGGCGGTGGGGGCGGTGCTCTGCCGCTCGATGCTGAGGCGACTGCCAGACCGGGCGCGGGGCACGTCCGCGCGGATCGTGCTGACCAACGGCGTGCTGACCGTCGAGTGTTCGGGCCAGATGATGGACGACGGTTTTGTCGGCGAGTACGCCCGGGCACGCTGCGGCCGGACCCAGAAGGTGATCCAGGGCGAGCTGTACCCCGGAGGTTACCTCCTGGTCGAGCTGCCGGGACCGGCGCTGGCCGAGTGGGCGAACATGGGAGGTGGGCGATGAGGCGGACCGCGATGGTGGCGCTGGTGGTCCTGGGCGGGCTGGCCCTGGCCGGTTGCCGGTTCGAGGGTTTCAAGCAGGGCGATCTGGCGTGGCAGCCCCTGTGCGACGACCTCGAGAACATCTCACGGCCCGGTACGAACGGCGCCCTGTTCCAGCCGAACAGCAACATGGCCAACCTGGCCAAGCAGGCCCGCGGCTACCAGACCTGCGACCTGCTGACCATCGACATCAGCGAGCAATCCAAGGCTTCGGCCAGCGCGAGCACCGACACCGAGCGCACGACCAGCTCCGAACTCGGCATCGAGGCGATGGCGGGACTGTTCCAGATCGGGAGCTCGTCTGGAGACGGCGGAGACACCGAAACCGGGTTCGACCTGTCCAACGGGCTCAGCATCAAGGGCGGCAGCGCGACCAAGAACAACGGCAAGGGTGAGACCGTGAGGGAGGGATCCTTCGAGGCCCAGGTGACGGTCATGGTCGTGGATGTCTTCGACAACGGGCTGCTCGAGGTCGAGGGCGCGCGCCAGATCACGGTCAACAACGAGGTCCAGCTGCTCCACATCCACGGGTACGTGGACCCGCGCCACGTGGCCGGCCAGGACATCGTGCCGTCGTGGCGGCTGGCCTACCCGACCATCGCGTTGCTCGGTCAGGGCGTAATCGGTGACAAGCAGATTGCACCCTGGCTCCAGCGCGCGCTGGACCGGATCGCACCACTGTAGGGAGGAGAGGGCATGCGACATCTGATTGGCATCCTGTCGCTGGTCGTCGCGTTGACGATCGCCAGCCCCTCCCGGGCGGCGCGGCTGGGCGACATCTCCGAGTTCCAGGGCGAGCGGGAGAACAAGCTGTTCGGCATCGGGCTGGTGATCGGCCTGGCCGGCACCGGGGACAGCTCCAGCTCGGGGCTGACCAAGCAGATGCTGCAGTCGATGGTCGACAAGGCCGGCGTGGTCGTCGACACTCGCGACATCAAGAGCAAGAACGCAGCCGTGGTCACGATCACTGCCGAACTGCCGGCCAACTCGAACGACGGTGTGGACTTCGACGTGACCGTGTCGGCGATGAACGACGCGAGCAGCCTGCGAGGCGGCGAGCTGGTGGCCACCGCGCTGGTGGCCGCCAACGACGAGGTCTACGCCCTGGCGCAGGGTCCGGTCATCGTCGGCGGTGTGTCGGCCTCGTCCCGCGGTTCGTCCGTGCAGCTCAACCACACGGCCGCGGGTGTTGTGCCCAACGGCGGCCGGGTGGTGCAGGATGCCTCGGTGGACCTGCGCGGCTTCCAGGCCTTCCAGATCACCATGCACCGCAACGAGGTGGTCACTGCCACCAACGCCGCGCGCGCGATCAACTCGATCCTGCTGGGCGACTTCGCCTACGCCCAGAACGGACGCGCCGTCATCGTCCAGGTCCCCGAGCCCTTCCTGGGCCGGGTGCCCGAGCTCTACGCCGAGGTCAAGCAGGTGCCGGTGGAGATCTACCGGGACGCCAAGGTGGTGGTCGACGAGCGCACCGGAACGGTGATCGTCGGCGCCGATGTCCGGGTGGCCCGGGTCGCGATCGCCAAGAGCGGGTTGATGATCAACGTGGACACCCAGGTCGCGGCCAGTCAGCCCGGGGCTTTCTCCGGCGGGAACACCGCGGTGATCGAGCAGTCGGACATCGAGATCCGCGAGGAATACCGCCCGATGGAGGTGGTCGAGGGGATCAGCCTGTCGGAGCTGGTGTCGGCGCTCAACGAGCTCGGCGTCTCGCCCCAGGACCTGGTGGCGATCTTCCGCGACCTGAAGGAAGCCGGCGCCCTGGACGCCGAGCTGGAGGTCCTCTGATGAAGGCCGCCATCGCCGCGCAGCAGGCCGCGCCCCAGCCCGACGCCCAGGTGGCGGTGGAGCGCATGCGTGCGCTCGGGAACGACCCGGTCAAGCTGCGCAAGGCCGCCCAGCAGTTCGAGGCGATGGTGCTCAACGAGATCATGAAGCCGCTGGTGGAGACGAGCGGGATGCTCGAGGGCGGGGTAGGTTCCGACGTGGCGCGCGGCATGTTCCACCAGTCGATCATCGAGAAGGTGGCCGAGGGCGGCGGAGTTGGGCTGGCCGACGCGGTGATCCGCTCCCTGGGGCGCACGCACGGAGTCCAGGCGTACGGACCGGTGGCCAGCCCGGCGGGCAACTACGCGTGGCCGCTGCCGGGCGTGGGCGAGGGTGCGATGGGCAGTGGCTTCGGCATGCGCTCCGATCCCTTCACCCACGAACAGCGCATGCACAAGGGGCTCGATGTGAGCGCCCCGACCGGCACCCCGGTCCACCCCCTGCGGGGCGGGACCGTGGTCTTTGCCGGCGAGCGCAGTGGTTATGGCAACGTGGTCTACGTGGACCACGGCAACGGGATACAGACTCGCTATGGCCACCTGCACGAGATCGATGTGCAGGTGGGCGACCGGGTCGACATCGATCATTCCATGGGTTCGGTCGGATCCACGGGTCGGTCCACCGGCCCTCACCTGCACCTCGAGGTGCGCCGAGACGGCGAGGCCGTCGACCCCCGGCCGCTACTGGAGCGAGGACCATGAGCCTGAGCAACGACCACGGAGGGGGCTGGCGTCCCGAAGGGACGTGGACCCCGTGCCAAAATAATTCTCAAGTCGTCAGGGAGGCGTCCGATGAATACACTCAGACAAGGAACACGGCCTCTGGGGAGGCCACGAGCCAAGAGGGCTCGCGCCGGTTGCGGCTAGCTGAGGAACCGGGACGCGCAGGAAGTCGTCCCGACCTCGGGAGAGCCAAATGAAGATCACGAACAACGACCTAAGCAAAGTCACCACCGGCGCGAATTCCCCGGTCGACAAGGCCAAGGATGCGGCCCCTACCGAGTCCATCCGTCCCGTCTCTTCGGGTGCGGAAGACAAGGCAACGGGCGCTCGACTCACCCTCTCAGGAGATCTGGAAGAGGTGGGACGCATCGCCGACGCGGCCCGGGAAACTCCGGAGATCCGTCAGGATCTGGTCGAGAAGGTAAAGGCGGAGCTCGCCAGCGGCGAGCTGGAGGCGGATTACGATCTGCTGGCCGCCCGCATCCTTCAGGACCTGGGATGGCCTTCCGGCTCCCGGGACTGACCGGAGATGACGGGGCTCCCCCATCCTGACCCTCGCGCCACGGAGGACCTGCTTCGCCGTCTGTCCAGCTTGCTGGACGAGGCGAGGGGTCCCCTACAGCAGCTCGACCTTCCCCGCGTCGCCGACTTCACCCGCCGACAGCAAGCCCTGCTCGACAAGCTGGGCGGTACGCTGCCGGAGCCGGGCGGAGGCCATGGCACGGCGGACGGGATCCTGGTGGACGAGGTCCGCCGAAAGCTGCTGCGCAACCGCGTGGTCGCCGCGCACGTTCTTGACTTCGCCGCCCAGCTCCAGGGTCGCCTGGGGCGGGAGGACGCCGACGGTTACGCCGCCGACGGTCAAGCAACGGACGTGGGTGCCACCGGACAGCTGATCCGTACCTCGGTTTGAACCGGAGGTAGCCGTGTCCCTGTTCAGCATCCTCAACATGTCCGGCAGCGCGCTTCAGGCGCAGCAGGTCGGCCTCCAGGTAACCGCCAACAACATCGCCAACGCCGGCACCGACGGCTACCACCGCCAGTCGGTGGACTATCGGACCGCTGGGAGCTACTGGACCAGCGGACTGCTGCTGGGCAGCGGTGTCACTGCGGCGGATGTGGCCAGCGCGTACGACAAGTTCACCGAAAGCCGGCTGTTCGAGGAGCACAGCCACCAGGGCTACACCGAGGAAATGAACGCGGCCTACGAGGTGCTCCAGTCCCTGGTGGGCTCGGTCGACGAGGGCTCCCTGTCCTCGCGCATCTCGGACCTGTTCCTCCAGTTCGACGCCCTGGCGACCACGCCCCACGACACCAACACCCGAAACCTGGTGCTCGCGTCGGCCCAGTCCCTGGCCACGGAGTTCAACCGCCAGGCCGATGTGCTGGGAGACGTGGCGTCGTCGGCCGACGAAGCCATCGCGATGGGGGTGGACACGGCGAACACATTGCTGCGAGACATCGCGGCGATCAACGGCGAGATCGTGGCCCTGGAGTCCGGCGGACAGAACGCCTCCGACGCGCGGGACGAACGCAGCCGGCTGGTGGACGAACTGTCCGGGCTGGTGAACGTGACGCTGAGCGAACAGTCCGACGGCTCGATGACCGTGATGATCGGCGGGCACTCCGCCGTGCAAGGGACCACCGCCCGCACGCTGGATACCGCCGAGGACGCGGCCACCGGGAACCAGCGGATCACCCTGGCAGCGGGCGCTCTGGCCGTCGACGTCACCGACCAGATCAGCTCGGGTACCCTGGCCGCGCAGGTGGAGATCCGCGATTCGGTGGTTCCCGGTTTGCTGGCGGATCTGGACCAGCTGGCGTTCGACATGGTCTCGGCGATCAATGGCGTGCACGAGGCCGGCTACGACCTGGACGGGAACACCGGCTTGCAGCTCTTCGAGGGTGCGTCGGTCGTGAGCGGCGCCGCCGCTGCGATGAAGCTGTCCACCGACGTGGACGGTGAGCCCAGCGCGCTGGCCGCGGCGACGGATCCGACTGCGGTGCCCGGGGATGGTTCCAACGCCATCGCCCTGGGAGACCTGGCGGAGACCCTCGCCGCAGGAGGCGGCGGGCACACCTTCACCCAGGAAGCCGCTGCCTGGATCGGTCAACTTGGTATCGATGCGGCCGCCGTCGAGGCGAATTATGCGATACAGAGCGCAGTGACTCTTTCCGTGGAATCCACCTGGCTGCAGCGGTCCGCCGTCAGCCTCGAAGAGGAGGCGGTCAACCTGATCCAGTATCAGGACGCCTACGACGCGATGGCCAAGGTGCTGCAGGTGACCCAGCAGATGCTCGACACCCTGATGGAGATCTGATGATCACGCGCGCGACTTACGGCAGCTTCCACCAGGTGGGCTCGTTGATGCAGACCGCCGCTGCGCGTCTGCAAGAGAGCCAGCTCGACGCCATGAGTCTCGACCGGCTGGCGAGGGTCTCGGAACATCCGGCGGACGCCGCCGCGGCGGTCGAGCTCGACGCCGAGCTGGCGACCCACCAGGCCCTGATCGACCGGCTCCAGACCACCCAGAGCGAGCTGGTGAGCGCCGACGCGGCGCTGGGCGAAGCGGCGACGCTGATGTCGGCGGCCCTCGAGGTCGCGGTGGCCATGGCCACGGAGTCCTACGGCGACGTGGACCGCACCGCAGCGGCCGAGCAGATCGAGGGGACGATCTCGGATCTGGCCTCCCTGGCCAATTCATCGTTCGGCGGGGTCTACCTGTTCGCGGGCAACGCGTTGACCACCGAACCCTTCGACGACACCGGGGTGTACCAGGGATCGAGCACGGCGAGGGAGATTCCCCTGCTGGGGGATGACACCCTGACGCAGGGTTATACCGGCGACGAGATCTTCAACGCCACCGGGGTGGATCCGTTCGTCGCCCTGACGGAACTCAAGGATGCCCTCGATCAGAACGACGCCGAGGCCGTCGGTTCGGCGCTCGAATCCCTGAACGACGCCTACGATCACCTGGTGAACATGCGGGCCGGATACGGCGTCGCGGCCGCCCGCGTGGACGACCTCGTCCGGGTCAGCGAGGACGCAGCATTGACCCTCGAGGGTTTCCTGGGTTCGCTCAAGGAGCTGGACCCCATCGAAGCGTTCTCCCGCCTGGCGCAGGCCCAGACGATCTACCAGGCTGCGGCGACCACCATGGCCCAGGTCCTCCAGACCAACATCTTCCAGTACCTGTAGATACCGGCTGGGCCGGTCGGCAACTCCCCTCCTAACTTGAGCTTTCGCGGCCATTATTCTTGGTTCCTATCTCTATTTCGCAACGAGCATGCCGAAGTGAAAAAAAGATAAAAAATAATCTAAAGCGCGCACCGTGGTGGACGATAACAAACACAGGCCAAGTAGAGGACACGCCTAGAGAACAACAGAAAGGAGCCTGCGAAATGTCCATGCGAATCAACCACAACATCGCCTCCCTGATGGCGCAGAAAAACGTCAACCGCAGTAGCGCTGCGATGACCCAGAGCTACGCGAGGCTGTCGTCTGGACTCCGCATCACGCGGGCCGCCGACGACGCCGCCGGCCTGGGAGTCAGTGAGAACCTGCGCGCGGATATCGCCTCCACCCAGGTGGCGATGCGCAACACCAACGACGGCATCAGTGTCGTCCAGATCGCCGAGGGAGCGCTCGGTGAGTCCCACTCCATCCTGAACCGCATGCGCGAGCTGGCGATGGAATCCGCCTCGGAGACCCTGGGCGACGAGCAGCGCGCTTATCTGCAGGTGGAGTTCGACGCCATCCGCGACGAGATCAGCCGCCTGGCAGAGGTCACCGAGTTCAACGGCGTGTCGCTGCTGGACGGAACGACCTCTGCGATGGACGTGCAGGTCGGGATCCACAGCGGACACACCATCGCCATCACCCTGGACGGCATGTCGGCCGGCGACCTGGGACTGTCCGCGCTGACCGTCTCGACGGCGGCAGGCGGCTCGTCCGCGCTGGCGAGCATCGACACCGCGATCGCGTCGGTGTCCAGCCACCGCGCCTCCCTCGGTGCGTCTCAGAACCGGCTGAGCCATTCCTATCGGAACCTGGAGGTCAGCCTGGAGAACATGACCGCGGCCGAGAGCCAGATCCGCGACGTGGACTTCGCCAGTGAGACCGCCCAGCTGACCAAGAACCAGATCCTGGCCCAGGCCGGCGTCAACGTCCTTGCCCAGGCGAACTTCGCGCCACAGATGGCCTTGACCCTACTGGGCTAATCCTGACATCCGCGCCCCCGGGACCTTCACCGGACCCGGGGGCGTCGTTTTTTCCCACAGCTACTGAACCCAGATAACGCCGAGCGGGGGCGAAGTCTGAGTTTCTAGATACGCTATACGCCCTCTGGTCGGGGCGGACGACCCATCCGGTCCAGCATGTGTCGCACGCGACCGGGAATGGTGTGACGCTCGCGGACGGCGCGCAGACCGCGTCGGGCGATGAGCGCAGCCTCTTCCGGGTGTTGTAGATAATGCGCGACCTTGGCGCGCAACTCTGCCAGCGTCCGGTACGCCTCCACCTCCTCACCGATCCGGAACTGCTCGGCGAGCGCATCGCTGTACTCGGCCAGCAGGAATCCCCCACAGGCGAGCACGTCGAAGACCCGCATCGTGATGATGTCCGACTGGTACAGCCGGCCGATGTCCACGTTGATCGTCGAGGCGTTGTAGATCCGGGTCAGCTCGTCGGAGTGACGGGCATAGCGGCCGGAGTAGCGGGCTCCGAAACGGGCCGCCTGCTTCCAGCCGGCGTCACCCCACACGACCACGCCGAAGAGCGCCAGATTGGCCACGTAGGTGAGTCGTTTCTCCGACGCCGCGATCTCGGCGACCAGCATCGCTGGGTCCTCCCGGTCTTCACCGGCCCGCTCGTCGGGCAGGAACGAACCCCCGAGCTCCTCGAGCGACTCGACCACCCGGTAACGGGACGGATCCCCGCGCTGTACGGCGAGCACCTTGCCGAGCAGCTCGGCGCCCCCGGACGGATCGGCGCCCTTCGTGGCGGCCCAGCGGGCATGGCGGGCGACGAACCGCTGACGGAACTCGAGCCCCTCGGCCACCATGCTGGCGCCGACATAACTCACCGGGGCGCCGTACTCCTCGCGCGCGGCGGGCGTGAGCTCCACGGGTCGCCGACGGTCGGTGTCGGCGGCCAGGGGCAGGTACTCCACATGTTCGAAGCCGGCGGCCACGAAGAGTTCGACGTTTCGACGCCGGTAGGTGAAGACGTGAGCCCGGTCGGGCGGGGCGGTCAGCGGCGGCAGGCGCGACGTGCTGGGGTCGATCTCCCAGCACAACAGGTCGCAACCCACTGCGTGGCAGAACTCGGCCGTACCTTCGGCATAGTTGATCGCCGCCAGCAGGTCGGGGCGGAAGCGGCGAACCGTCAGCTCGAGCTCCTCGACCGCCAGCCGCTCGGTATCCAGCGTGTAGAGGCTGTACCCCTCCCGTGCCAGCGCCGCCGCCAGGTCGTCGACGAACAGGGTGCCCGCACGGATCAGCGCGCGCCGCTGGCCGGGGCCGTCGCGCAGCAGGGCTCGTTCGTGGCGGTAGATCCCGCCCAGGAAGGGGTGCTCCACCACACAGTGTTCGCTCCCGTCTTCGTGCAGGTCGATCAGATCGACGCCCATCCGCAGGCGGAGCCGTCCGTCCGTCAGCCGCTGGCGCAGATCTCCGGACGCCAGCAGATGGCGGAACAGCCAGGGATCTCGATCCCATACCGTGATCTGCAGGTCCGGGTAGCGATCGACCACGGCGCCGAGTTGCTCCCCCACGCCCGCGCCGAACAACAGCACCGGCCGGGTCCCGTCCACGGCTCCGATGGACGCTGCCAGCCGGTCGTCGGGGACCGCGAAGGGGTAGAAATATCGATGAACCCGGTACACGGGCGGACCGTCTGGCCGCCGTTGCACGTGGGACCCCTCCACGGGGAGGGAGAGGCGTTCGACAAGAGCGGCGTCCACGCCGCGTAAGGCCTCCAGGTTGGCCGAAAACGCCGGGCTCTCGTGGGGCTCGGTGGAACTGACCATCGCGATCCGCGTCCTCTCCTAAAGATCCCCCCGCCCCCGTCGATAACAAGTGTAGTCGACAACCTGGCCTGCGGAGAGGAAGACAAAAAATGTCGATGCGTATCAACCACAACATCGCTTCTCTGATGGCTCAGAAGAACGTGAATCGGAGTAGCTCTGCCATGTCGCAGAGTTACGCCCGGTTGTCGTCTGGGCTGCGTATCACCCGGGCGGCCGATGACGCCGCAGGGCTCGGAGTTTCCGAGAACCTGCGTGCCGACATCGCCTCGTCCCAGGTCGCGATGCGCAACACCAACGACGGCATCAGCGTCGTGCAGATCGCCGAGGGCGCGCTGGGCGAGAGCCACTCCATCCTGACCCGGATGCGCGAGCTGGCGATGCAATCCGCCTCGGAGACCCTCGGGGACGACGAGCGGGCACTCCTGCAGACCGAGTTCGACGCCATCCGCGACGAGATCAGCCGGCTGGCCGACGTGACCGAGTTCAACGGCGTGTCGCTGCTGGACGGAACGACCTCTGCGATGGACGTGCAGGTCGGGATCCACAGTGGACACACCATCGCCATCACCCTGGACGGGATGTCCGCGGGCGACCTCGGTCTGTCCGCGCTGACCGTGTCCAGCGCTGCCGGCGCCTCGAGTGCGCTGGCGAGCATCGACACCGCCATCGCGTCGGTGTCCAGCCACCGGGCGTCGCTGGGTGCGGCCCAGAACCGTCTGGGTCACGCGTATCGCAATCTGGAGGTTAGCTTCCAGAACATGACCGCTGCCGAGAGCCAGATCCGCGACGTGGACTTCGCCAGTGAGACCGCGCAGCTGACCAAGAACCAGATCCTGGCCCAGGCCGGAGTCTCGGTGCTTGCGCAGGCGAACTTCGCGCCGCAGATGGCGCTCTCGCTGCTTGGATAACAACGGGTGTCCCCCGGGTGCGCGGCACCCGGGGGCGTCTCCCGATGATGGGAAGCGGATAGACACGTGAGCAACACCATCCCGACTCAGGTTCCCTCGGCGCGGCAAGAGCTGCCGCGCGCCAAGGGGGACTCGGCCACCCGGCGGGCTGCCGCCAGCGGGGCGAGCGGGAGCCCCGGGGTGGTAATCAACAGCGGTTCGCCCGACGAAGGCGGATCGAACAAGGCCTCGTCCGGCGTCACCGAGCGACGGCACGAGGCGATTCGCGATGCCATCGCGAAGGAGGTCGCGAAGGCTGCCGAGCAGGCCGATCGCTCGGGTGTCCGCGTGCGTACTGAAGTCCACGAAGCCACGGGCCGCTACATCGTCAAGGTGATCGATGGCGAGAGCGGCAAGGTCCTTCGGGAGTTCCCTCCGGCCGAGTACCTCGACGTGATGGCTGCGTTGGAGGAACTGGGCGGAACGCTTCTGGAAGGGAAGATCTGAGGTCGTCATGGGTATCACCGTCGACGGGTTGGTCAGCGGACTGGACACCACGTCCATCATCGAGGCTTACGTGGCCGTGGCGGGCGCGTCCACCGAGACGCTGCGTGAGCAGCAGACCGACGTGGAGACGCGGCGGTCCCTCTTGCAATCGTTCAATTCGTTGCTCGAGGATATCCAGACGTCCATGGCGGACTACGAGGAAGCCGCCGATTTGCGGTTGGTGACGGCCAACAGCTCCGACGAGGAGGTGTTGACCGTTTCCGCCGCGACCGGCGCGCAGCCCGGGACCTTCGACTTCGACGTGGTCCAGCTGGCCCGCTCGGAGATGGAGGTCGGAAACGGCTTTGATTCCCAGACGGACGACGTGTTCACCGGTGGTTCCATCTCCATCTCGGTGGCGGGCGCCAGCCCTCCGACCCAGATCGACATCGACGGCGCCAGCAACAACACGTCGCTCTCGGGCCTCGCGGACTACATCAGTGACAACATCGACGGCGTCGAGGCCTACGTGCTGGACGACGGCGGAGATACGAACAACTACCACCTGGTGGTGGTCAGCGAGGAGACCGGCTCCTCCCAGACCGTCAACATCGATACCAGCTTGCTGCAGGGCGATGCCCTGACCTTCACCGAGGCCATCGCGGCCCAGGACGCCCAGCTCGACATCGCCGGCCTGGCGGTCTTCTCGGAGAGCAACACCTTCGAGGACGTCATCCCCGGACTGACCTTCGAGGCCATGTCCGAGGGCGACGCCATCGTGACCGTGGCCCCCGACACCGAGGGCGTGGTCGAAGCGGTCCAGACCTTCGTGGACTCCTACAACCAGGCCATGTCGTTCATCGACTCCTACACCGGTATCGGCGCCAACGATTCGATCTCGGCGCTGGCGAGCGAGTCGTCGGTGCTGCGCCAGGTCCAGTCTGCGCTGCAGAGTTCGATGTCGGGAATGTACGTGGCCGGCGACCTGCAGGGCGCGTCGATGCTGGGGTTCTCCACCGAGCAGGACGGCTCCCTGTCGTTGGACACCGACAAGCTGACCGACGTCCTCGGTGACAACTACACCGACGCGCTGGAGATCCTCGCGGGCACGGACGGGATCTTCCAGTCCCTGGACGGCAAGCTCGACGTCATCGTCGATCCGGACGAGGGGACCCTCGCGCTGCGGACCGAGAGCCTCGACGAGCAGATCGAAGCCTTCGAGGACCAGATCCTCGCGGACGAGGCGCGCCTCGAGACCTACGAGGATACGTTGCGACAGCAGTTCACCAACCTGGAAATGACCCTCGCGGAGCTGCAAACGATGAGCAGCTTCGTCACCGCCCTCTTCTCCAACATGCTCGGCGGGAGTAGCTGATGTACGCCAATCCACTGGCATCGAAGTTGCAGTCCTATCGGCGCACGACGCTGGAGACCCACAGCGGACCCGAGCTCCTGGTGGAGCTCTGTGAAGGAGCGGTCTCGATGGTGGAGCGGGCGATGGACTGCGATGAACCCCGGGAGCGCGCGCACGAACTGTTCCGCGCGCGACGCATCGTGGTTGCCCTCCAGGAGAGCCTCAGCGTCGAGATCGGAGGGGTGATCGCGGTGGACCTTCTCCGCCATTACACGTTCCTGTCGCGGAAGCTGCTCGAAGCGCACCAGAGCCCGATGGACTCCGACCTGGAGCTGTTGCGCGAGAAGCTGGTCGATGTCCGTGACACCTGGACCGAGGCCGTCCGCATCCACTCGGAGGAATCCTGTGCAGCAGCTCGGGCAAGCTGAGACAGTACGTACAGAGAGCGAGCTCTTGCAGCTGCTCCGCGCAGCGACTCACAAGCTCGACCGGCTGGCCGCCGCGGTGGCGGAAGTCGACGACGACAGCCTGGCCAGCATGGCACCGGAGCTCCATCTCAGCGACCGGGCGATCCGTGCCGCCGCGGAGCGGCGCAGGGGAATACCCAGCGCAGAAGAGGCCGCTGCCTTTCGCGCGTGGACCGAGGCCGCGGCCCGTTTCCGGACGACCGCGCACCGCCGACTCGAGGAACTCGACGACCGCATCCACTCCCTGCGCATGTGCAACCGCGCCCTGCGGGCCTACGGTGGCCAGCAAGCCCACCACAAGGCCCAGACCCTCCAGAAGAAGCTCTGACGCGGACTGGCGCCGCGTCAGAGGTCGAGTTTGCTGCTGGCGGACGGGGGCGTCCGCAGCAGAAACTCTCCCGCGCAGTCGGACTCCTGACGATTTCGTCAAACCCGTGACACTTTCTTGCTGCCGATGTCCTGGAAACGTGGGGGCGCCTGTCATCCGAGCTGGCCCGGATCCTGCAGCCCGATATCCCTGGAGGATACCGGTGAGCCACAACACAGAGAGCGCGAGCGAGAAGCGACGGCACTTCCGGGTCGAGCTGAAGGCCCGGGTGTCTGTGGGGCCGTTCGACACTCCGCTGGACGAAGATCCCGTCTTCGCCCTGCGTACGAGTCACGCGGACGTGGTCGAGAGCATGTTGCGGATCCGGCCCGAGGCGCAGCCGATCCTGGCCGACGCGATCGACAACTGGGTCTCCTACATGGGCGCCCTGCTCGAGGTGGTGGGCGAGCTGGCGGAGCGGCAGCAGGTGGCCGAACGGTCCGTGAGCCTGTCCGAGGGCGGGATCGGGTTTTTTGGTACACCCCCGTGCACGATGGGCGAGCAGGTTCCCCTGATCATCCGTTGCACCGAGGACCCCAGTCAGCGACCGATCCAGGTGGATGGGCGACTGGTCCGGATGGATCGCCAGGAGGACGGCGAGTACCTGGGTTTCATCTTCGTGGAACCACCCCGGGAGGTGCGGCGGCAACTGGTGGAGCTGGTGTTCCGGATCCAGCGGCGGCAGCTGCGGCAACGGGGTACGCCGTGAGTGGGTGGCCCGAGTTGCTGGCGGTGGCCCTGACCCTGAGTGGCGGGTACACAGGTCTGCGCAGCCCGGAGATCGAGACGGTATACGGCAAGCCCGGCGTGCCCCAGATCTGGGTGCAGGTGGCGGTCCGCCCGCTGCCGGTGGTGGGCGTGGGTCTGCAGGGGTCCTTCAGCTGGGGCAAGGGCAACGCCCTGCTCAAGGGCAGCGGAGAGCCCAGCGAAGATCTGTCACGGCTCACCCTCAGCACCGTCGGGCTGCGACTTGAGGGCCGGCTGGAGCTGCAGGCACATCAACCGGTGATTCCCTACGTCATCGCCGGTCCCCTGTGGACCTTCTACCGCGAGAGCGCGGGTGAGGTGATCCACGGGGTGAAGACAGGCGCTCAGATCGGGATCGGAATGTCGATCCTGCTGACCCCCGAGACAACGTATTCCATCGCCCCCCATCCGCGGATGGAGGGCGCCTACTTGACCGTGGAGGGTGGACACCGATGGGCGCGCTGGTCGTCGGGCGAAGGATTGGATCTCGGAGGTTGGCACGTGCACGCGGGGGTGGAGGTGGCATTCCGGTGACACGTATCTGGATCCCATTGCTGGCTCTGACGTCCACGCTGGCGTTGGCGCCGTTGCAGCTGGCCCATGCAGAGCCCCACGTGGTGGGTGTCTACACCAATGGACACGCCCCGGGCTGGGCTTTCCTGGAGACCGAGGGTTGGGTGTATCACGTGGACGCGCGTGGCCTGGACGCCATCGACATGGGCAGTGTGATGGTGGCCTATCGGCGCGTACCCGCGGAACGGGGCGACGCCGCCTTCCGCGACGATCCCGTCTGGATGGAATCGGGCCGGTTGCAGGTCGTAGGCCTGGGCGAGGGAGGGTGGGTGGTCGCCCGAATGGTCGCCGGCCCCCCCTTCCCGTTGCCAGCGATGGACGACGACGGCCTACCCAGGGACAAGGTCTGCATCGGCGACCGGGTGGTCGAGTCGGGATCCGTGGGCCCGGGTGCCGAGTCGGTGATCGGTCATTTCGAACACGAACTGCTCTTCGGGGCCGGTACCCATGACCTGCGAGAGGGTGGATCCGAGGTGTTGCGGGTGTGGCTCAGCCGCTTCGCCGTGGGGGGCAGCGTGCGCATCGACGTGGGCGTCCAGGGGAGTACCGGTGGCCTCGCCGCTCCGCTGGCCGAGACCCACGAGCGGCTGGCCAGGACCGGGGGACCCGATGGCACGCAGCGCGCCGAGGTGCGCGGTGACGGTGACGAGGCCGCGCTGGCCCAGCGCCGGGCTGCACGGCTCGGCCGGCTGGTGACCGAGGTGCTGGACCTTGATCCCGAGGTCGTCCTCACGACCACATCGTGGCCGGACGAGGCGGTGAGCGACCCGAACACGGTGACCATCCGGCTGCTGGACGCGGTTCCGCGGGCCGAGATGGCGCCGGTCACTGCCCGGGCGCCCGACGGGGCGCCCCTCGCCGAGCTCGATTCGGCGGAGGGGACCCGATGAAGTGCCTTCGCCCCCCGCGCTCCCTGGGCGTGGTCCTGCTGCTGAGCTTCACGGTCACCGCGTCTGCCAGTGCAGGGAGCGGCCCGGCCCTGGATTCGATCCGCTTCCGGCTGGATCCGTTGCCCGGATCGGTCCTGGGAGTGGGAGCCGCCACGGTGGATTCCGTGCGGACGGTGCGCGGCTCGTTCTTGCTGCAAGGGGAGCACGCGCCGGTCCTGCTGGTGTCGGATACCGACCGGGAGGACCCGGTGATCCGGGATCGTATCCTCGGCGAGGCGTCCCTGGCCGTGGGCCTGGGCAAGGGGATCCAGGTGTACGCCGGACTCCCCTTCGTCGCATACCAGTCCGGCTGGTGGCCGGACCCGGAGACCCCGATCACGGCCTGGGGACCCGGGGACCTGCGTCTGGGCGGCGCCTTCCGCGTACTGGACGCCGACCGCTTCCCGGTGGGGATCGTGCTGCGCCCAGGGCTGCAGGTACCCACGGGGATGCGGGGGGCGTTTGCCTCCTCGGGCGTGGTCGAGGGACTGGCCTCGGTGGGGCTCGAGACACGACCGGGGCCCGTCCGGATCGTCTCGACCCTGGGGGCCCGCTTCCGTCCTCCCAGCGAGTGGTCCGCGATGCAGGCCGGCTCGGCGTTCAGCTACGGTCTGGGGCTCGAGGTGCGGCTGCACAAACGCTGGCACGCCGCCGCCGCGTGGGCCGGTGAGGTGGCGGGCGTCCGCTGGGACAACCCGATGGAACTCAGGTTCGGGGGTAGCTTCGCGGCGGCCGAGGGTGTGTCCGTCGGCGCGATCCTGGGCTTCGGCACTGCGCCGGGCTACGGGAGCCCGGACGTGCGCTTCGGCGTCCAGCTGGACCTGTTCAAGCTGGGCCGGGACCCGACCCCGGCGGTGGTGTTGGAGGGGGCCCCGGAGCCCGGGGTGGCGCCGCTGCCCGTGGTGATGTTGCCCGCGACCGCGATGGTCCAGGGCGGGGGAGATTACATCGAGGTGCTGCTGGCCACGCCGGTTCGTTTCGGCGAGGGTGAGACGGAGCTGGGTGACGAAGCGCGTGAGACCCTCGCAGCCATCGCGCTCTACCTCAACGCTCACCCCGAGCTGGGTCGAGTGGTGGTCCTGGGCCACGGCGATCCGGGCGGCGGACCGGAGTACAACGCCCAGCTGACCCAGCGCCGCGCAGTGGCCACGTCCAAGTACCTCACCGACGACGCCGGAGTCTCGTCGACCCTGTTGCAGGTTCCCCAGGCAGGTGAGGCCGACGGGCTGATCGCGGAGATCGACCACCGCGCCGAGCGCAACTCGGTATCGTTCATCCTTGCCCGTTCTGGCGGATCCTGAACCGCTACGACCTCTTTTTTCTGTCTCCGTACTTTTTTCGCGCCCTCCCATCAAGTTCGCCCTCGTTGCGACGATAACCTCAATGTCAGACATCAACGCAGTGGCGCCACGCCGCCGCAGGAGGTTCGGTTGGCCCAGAGTCGCCACCAGGTACTGCTCGTCCAGGCCCGCGGCCACGAGGACAATACCCTCGTCACCGAGCTGGAGCACGCAGGCCACGAGGTAGCGACGGCGGTCACAGCGCGTGAGACGCGCACCGCGCTCCGCCGAATCGAACCCCCCCTGGACGTGGTGCTCGCCAGCGGTCTCGACCCCCGACGTACCGAAGAACTTCGCGTGACCGTGCGCAAGCTGAATCCGGACCTGGCCTTGCTCGTCCGGCGTAACGGGGTGCCCCAGCGACCCGATAGTCGCGGGGGCGTGGCTTCTCTCGAGGTGGGCGACCAGGATCTGGTCAACGCGCTTCGTTGGGGAAGCGAGCGCACGAGCTACCAGCGGAGGATCCGCTTCCTGGAGGACCACATCTTCCAGTCGTCCAATAGCCCGGACGAGCAGATCCGCGAGACCCAGGACGTCGCCATCTTCGGGCTCGCCAAGCTGGTCGAGTCCCGCGACTCGGATACCGGCCACCACCTGGAACGGATGGCCGAATACTCGCGGCTGCTGGCCACTGCGGTGGCGGACCATCCGCTGTACATCGGCTACATCACCGATGAATACGTGTGGGACATCTGGCGCTCTGCGCCCCTGCACGACATCGGCAAGGTCGGCGTCCCCGATCACATCCTGTTGAAGCCGGGCAAGCTCGACGCCGAAGAGTGGGTGGCGATGAAGACCCACAGCCTGATCGGCGGCGACACCCTGCGCCACATCGAATCCCGGCTGCACTACCGTTCGTTCCTGCAGATGGGCCGGGACATCGCGTACTGCCACCATGAGAAGTGGAATGGCCAGGGGTACCCCTTTGGCCTCGCGGGGGACGATATCCCGCTGACCGCGCGGATCGTGGCCCTGGCGGACGTGTACGACGCCCTGACCTCCAAGCGGCCCTACAAGGAGCCGTTCTCCCACGAGAAGGCGTGCTCCATCATCGAGGAGGGTGCAGGGACACACTTCGACCCGACGATCTACGAGGGATTCCTGCGGGTTCAGGGGAGTTTCCAGGAGGTCGCGGCGCGCTACCTGGATCAGGATGAGCCGGTCTTCGGCGAGTTCGACGAGTCCCATGAGGTGGTGGTCGAGCGCTACCGCCGGAACGGCAATCGACTGCGCTCGCTGCGCAAGCTGATGGAAGAGAGGATGGCCAATCCCGAGGGCGAACGATCCGCCCGCGGTGACCGATAGCGATAGGGTTTTTCCTAGGCGCGGGAGAGGGTGTGTATTCGCAGGCCACACACCCTCTCCCCTTTTTTTGTTCTGATTCCCCCTCCCGTTGCCCCTGCTTGCCTTCGCCCGTGCGCGTGCCCTTGCCCTTGCCCTCGCCCGTGCCCGTGCCCCACCGCTCTTCCCTGCTCACGCTGCTACCATGCCCCCTGAGCAACCAGGGAGGTGACCGATGACTCGACGGGCAATGACGACGACCCTGTGCGCCGCGGTGCTGGCGCTGTGGCTGACCGGGGGAGCGGCGGCGATGACCCCACGGGCTGCCACCACGCTGGAGCGGATCGAGGCGGCCTACCAGCGCGGCGACATCGACCACGAGGACTACGTGATGTACCGGCTGTACCGGGTCACGGACCGGGAGAGGCTGCCGCCGGAGCTGGTGGCTCCCGCGGACGCCGAACGTCCGCTGCGTTGCGGGACGCTGATGGTGCGCGACGCCCGGCGGGCGATGCCCTGGTTGAGCGAACCGGCCCGTGCCGAGGTGGACGAGTTGTTGACCCCGGTCCCGTTGAAGTACGACACCTACGAGTCCGACAGCTTCTCGGTGATCGTCGGCCAGGACGGCGGCGTGTCGGTCGCGACGGTCGACGAGTACCTGGAGAACTTCGAGAACTCCTGGGACGTGGAGATCGACCAGACCGGCTTCGACATGCCCCCGTGCACCGACGAGTACTACTTCGACGTCTACATGGGCGGTACCGGGGCCGACGTGCCCGACATCGAGGAAGACGTCTACGGCTACGCGGATCACCACGACACGGACTGCCCCTACGTGGTGGTGCACCCGGACTATTCGTTCACGGGGGACCACACCGGATCCGCCCAGATCACGGCCGCTCACGAGTTCCAGCACGGGATCCAGTCCGGCTACAACTGGTTTGCGGGGGACTTCTGGATGGAGGCCACCGCCACCTGGGCCGAGGATCTGGTGTACGACGACGTCAACGGCTACGTGGAGTACACCAACGATGGTGGCTGGCTGGACTATCCGGAGCAGGCGATGGCCTTCGAGGATGGCTGGCACGAGTACGGCAACGTGCTGTGGGCGATGTTCCTCGAGGAGAACTACGGCGGCGCGACCGCGGTGGTCGCAATCTGGCAGCAGGCCGCCTATAACGACGACACGCAGGAGGCCATGGACCTGTTCCTGACCGGCCAGGGCACCAGTTTGGACCAGGCGTTCGCGGAGTTCGCGCTGGCGCTGGCGGTGGGCAGTCTGGACGAAGCCGACCAGCACGACGACGTCTGGATGGAGAGCCACGACAGCTATCCGGTCTACGGAGAGCCGGCCGACTATCTGCCGCAGGCCTACGGATCCAACTACCTGCGCTTCTTGCCCCCCGACACACCCGACACCCTCGAGGTCCTGTTCGACGGCGAGACCGCCCTCGAGGGCCAGTCTTTCTCGTGGGCAGTGACCCTGGTCACCGTCGAGGGTGGTGAGACCTACTACGAGGAGCTGTCGCCCGATCCCAACGGCATCGCCACCGCCGCTGTGGACGACTTCGGCGGCGCGGTGGGCGAGGCGATCCTGATCGTCTCGGTGGTGGGCGACACGGGCCTCGAGCCCGGCACGGGCGGCATCGAATACACGTACTCCGCAAGCTGTGGCGACGCGGTCGCGGACGACGACGACGACGATGACGACGACGACGACGACGACGATACTGGCGGCGCCGGGGACAACGAGGGCGACGGCTGCAATTGCCGCGTGGACGGCCAGCGCACCCCGGCCTTCGCCGGATTGCTGACCCTGCTGGCTGCGCTGGGTCTGCGGCGGCGGAGATGAGGCTCCGCGCCCTGGCCCCGGCGTTATGCCTGCTGTGGGCCGCCCCGATGCCGGGCTGCGTCTCGCCACCGGAACCGGCGGTTCGGTCGGGGCTGATCTGGAACGGAACGCCGACCGAGGACCACCCCGCGGTCGGTGCGTTGACCGTGAACGGCGCGGCCTTCTGCACCGGCACACTGGTGGCGCCCGACGCGGTCCTCACCGCTGCCCACTGCATCGACTATCTCGATGGAGTCCGGGGTGAAGAGTTGACCTTCGTCACCGGACCCGGCGACAGCGGGCCCCTGGAGGGTGGCGTCCCCATCGACGAGTCGCTGAACCATCCGGACTGGGATGGCTGGACCGCGGACATCGGTCTGGTGTTGCTGGCCGAGCCCGCGTCCGAGGTACCGCTGTGGGCCCACCTCGATGAGATGGACGAGGGCGAGTGGACCGGACGGATGGTGACCCTGGTCGGCTACGGTATCACCGCCGATGGGCTCACCGACTCCGGCGAGAAGCTCGAGACCGACGTCGAGATCTACGCCTTCGACGAGGACGTGTTCTTCCATTACACCGCGGGTACCAACGCCTGTTTCGGCGACTCCGGCGGCCCGGCGCTCTACGAGTTCGAGGACCGCTGGCGCGTCGTGGGCGTCCTGTCCGCCGTCTTCCCCTACCTGCAAGACGACCAGTCCTGTGTCGGCGGCGGCGGGTACCAGATCCGCGTGGACCACTACGCCGACTGGATCGCCGAGCAGGTGGAGATCAACACCGAACCCGGTGACGACGACGACGACGACGCGGATGACGACGACGCGGATGACGACGACGACGAAGGGCTGGACGATGGCGGTGGGGGCTGCCAGTGCCGCGCCGCCGGTCGGCGGGCTTCCTCGGGGGTGCTGGCGCTGCTGGTCCTGGCGGGAGCGCGCCGCAGGGGCTGAGTTTCCCGGTCTCGGTCTCGGTCTCGGCCTCGGCCCCTACAACTCCCCCTCCGCCTCCAGCTGCTCTATCCCCTCCTCGGTCAGGGTCAGCTTGAGGCGGCCGTCCTCGACGCCGAGGTATTCGACCATGTCGGTGGCGGCCTGGATCTCGGGGTCCTGGGCCTTCTGCTGGGCGAGGTTCTGGTTCGCGTCGGCGGTCAGGTCCTGACCGGCCATGTACTGACCCAGGTCGAAGGTGCCGATGGTCCACTCGTCGATGGTGAACTCGGTGAACCAGCCGTCTTCCATCTCCATGGTGCCGACCATCTGCATGTTGACCCACTGCTGCTGGGCGGGGTCCAGCTGGTAGGAGATGTCGGCGGAGATCCGCTCCTTCTCGTCGACGGTGACGTGGAATACCGTGAGCTGGGGATCGTCGACGCCGCCGAGCACCAGCTGGCTGAACTCCTCGCCGGAGAGTGTCACGGTGCGGTCCTCGTCGATGCCGGCTTCGATACGATCCGCCAGCGCCTCCACGTCGGCTTCGTCCCAACGAGCGGTCGGCGCAGGCAAGGGGGCGTCATCGACGAACAGGTTAACCGCCAGCTTCGCCAGCGCCTCGGGCCCCAGCGCGAGCGCCGCGATCCCGCCGCCGCAGCAGACCAGGACCCCGACCAGTAGCACGACGAGGCAGCCGCCGAGGATGATGCCCTTCCAGGGGCCCTTCTTCGGCGGATCATCGGGGCCGTACACGTCTCCCAGCTGTTTCTGATCAACCACGTCGTCCTCCAGGCCCATCGGCAGCGCCTGCCGCCCGCGCCAGTCGGCGGCTCCAGGGTAGCAGCTCACGGAGATCGTCCATCACCAGGTCGGGTTTCGCCTCGACGAGACGCTCGCGGGGTGTGGTGGTGTCCGCCAGGACGGCCACCAACGCGCCAACCTCGCGGGCGGCATCGATGTCCCGGGTGGTGTCGCCGATCACGATCCACGGTGGCGCGGCGGCTTGCTCGCCAGCCGTCGCCCGGACGGCCTCGATGGCGCGCACCAGGATCTCGGGCCGGTGCCAGACTCCGTCCCCGTAGCCCCCGATCGGCAGCAGCTGGTCGAGTCCCGCCCGCTCCAGCTTGAGGCGGGCACCAGCCTCGACGTTGCCGGTCGCCACGGTCAGGTGAGCGCGCTTCCGTCGCGCGAGGGTCTCCAACACCTGGGGCACGCCGGGCATCAGCCGGAAGCTGGGATTCTGGGCCAGGGCGGCGGGCAGCTGCTCGAGGTAGGTCCGGTGCAGGCGCTGGACCAGCGCAGCGTCGGGGCGGCGGCCCAGGACCGCTCCGCAGGCCTCGTCGAGGATCATCGCGTCGGTCTTGCCCGCGCAGCTGACTCCGTCCATCGCGCCGGTCCGCGGCAGGTGGGCGTCCATCGCCGCCGACAGGGCGGTCCGGCCGGCTCCGCCGCTGAGCAACAGGGTCCCGTCGATGTCGAACAGGAAGATCACGGGCCACCCCGGCGACGCGTCCAGCGCTCCCCGGCCAGGCGCCGCAGGTAGTGGGTATTGCCCACCAGGTAACGTCGCCACAGGCGCCGTGGATCCACCAGCAACCGGGCCAGCCACTCGAGGCCGTGTTGGTGGAGGATCGCTGGGCCCCGGGAGACCTCGCCAGACAGGAAGTCCGCCGTCGCGCCGATGGCCCACACCACAGGCGCGTCGATCCGGTGCCGCTGGGCTGCGATCCAGCGCTCCTGCAGGGGTGTCCCGAGCCCCACCAGAACGATGTCCGGTGCTGCCCGGTTGATGGCCTCGACGACCGCGTCGCTCTCCGGTCCCTCCTTGGCGAAGTAGCCGTGGTGGGTTCCGGCGATGCACAGCCCGGGTGCTCGCTCGGCCAGCTTCCCGGCCGCCGCCTCGGCGACCCCCGGCCTGGCGCCGAGCCAGAACAGCCGGTGCCCGTTGGCGCTGGCGCGGCGCCCCAGGTCATCGATCCAATCGGCACCGGTCATCCGCGGAGGCAGGTGCTGGCCCGCCAGCCACGCCCCCAGTCGGACGCCGTTGCCGTCGCAGTAGATCAGATCCACCCGCCGCATGAACTCGGCCACGTCGGGCTCGGACAGAGCGATGTTGATCGTGTGGACGTTGGCGTATGCCACCGTGTAGCGACCGCCGGAGGCGATCATCCGGTCGACGGCGGAGAGCAGCGAGGCGAGGTCGTGGACGTGGACGGGCAGCCCGAGCAGCTCGATGCGCTGTCCGGTGGCCGCGGAGGTCATGGCGTCGGGTGGGTCTGGCGGGCGGGAGCCGGTCATCCCGTGCTCCCGCCGCTCGGATGCCTACTGCTCGGCGGTG
Organism: uncultured Rickettsiales bacterium; assembly: GCA_964436045.1. GTDB lineage: Bacteria > Myxococcota_A > UBA796 > UBA9615 > CAYRNR01 > CAYTBN01. The sequence continues at coordinate 112,594 of CAYTBN010000005.1, forward strand.
GCGACGGCCACCTCGATGCCCGCGCGGTCCAGCTCATCGTCGATGATCGCGGCGAAGGCGTCGAAGGGCAGGGCGCCGGAGATCATGCGGCCATTGACGAAGAAGGCCGGCGTACCGCTCACGCCCGCCGACCGACCGTCCTCCATGTCCTTGTCCACCTCGGCGGCGTACTTGGCCGAGTCGTAGCACTCGTCGAAGGCCGCGGTGTCCAGCTCCAGCGTGGCGGCGTGGGCCTTGAGCTGCTCGTCTTTGGTGTCGCGCATGTTGTCGAACAGGTGGTCGTACATCTCCCAGTACTTACCCTGGTCGCCCGCGCAGTTGGCCGCCTGGGCCATATTGTGGGCCCGGGGGTGCTTGTCGATGGGGAAGTCGCGGTAGACGAAGCGCACGTGCTCCGGGTAGGCCTCGAGGATCTCCTTGGTGGTGTCCCGGGACCGGCCGCAGAAGCCGCACTGGAAGTCGGCGAACTCGATGATGGTCACGGCCGCGTCCTCGGGGCCCTTGGCCGGATCGTCATCCACGGAGATCTCGACCCGGAAAGGATCGAGGGAGACGGTCACGTTGTACTTGGCCTTGAGCTCCTTGGTCAGCTCGGCCATCCGCTCGGCCTGGCGCTGTCGCTCCATGTAGGCGGTGACCCTGGGCTTCATGCTCTCGAACGTCGCGGCGCCGCGCGGCGGGTTCTCCTCGAAGAAGGCCTTGGCCTCCTCGTCGGTGACCGGCGCGATCTTCTCCTCGACTTCGGTCTTCAGCCAGGCCTCGGTCTCCATGCCAGCGGCGGCGGCCTCCTTCTCGACCAGGTCGTCGAGGATCAGCTTCTCGAGCATTCCCTGGCGGGCGCGATCGATGTCCATCATCGCCTTGACGATCGCGGGCTTGGCTTCGGTGTCCAGGTCCGACAGCTTGATCTCCTTGCCGTCGTAGGAGGCGACCACGGGGTCACCCTCGGCCTGCATGCCGCCGACTCCGGATGAGCCGCTGACGCCGGAGCTGGTCGTACCGGTCGTGCCCGTGCCCGCGTCGCACGCGAGCAGGAACAGGGGGGTCAACAGAATCGCGAGATACCTCACGGCTGTTTCCTTTCGCTCAGGATTCCCGTCGTTTCGCGCCGCCGTCTGGCGGAGCGCGGGGGAACATACCACGTCCCTCAAAAAGGTCTACCCTCGACCTACATCAATAGAAGGGAACCCGGACCTCTGCCCAGAACTGGGGATGGAGTGCCGTCGCCCCCGGGACGTAGCCGGCGTTCCGGTGATGCTCCAGCTGGAAACGCAGTTGCGCCTGCAGGCGAGGCCGGTGCGGGAGGGGGACGGCGACCAGGTCGGCCCGGAGCTGGGCTCCGACGCTCGTGCGGATCAGGTCGGCGGCGAGGGTGTAGACGACGTCGTCGCGGACGTCGACCACGCCCTCGTGGCGAGACCGGGTGAGCCAGATCCAGCCCTCGATCGATCCGCCCACGTCCAGCCCCAGCTCCACGTAGGTCTCCTCGGCGTCGCCGCCGATGGGGTGGCCGGTGATCCGGCCGTGGTGGACAAATCCCTGGTGGTAGATCCGGTGGTGGGTGTACCAGCGGAAGCGGTCGTCCATCAGCCGCGCCCACTCGAGTCGCAGGGTGAGGGGGCCCACACCCAGGTAGAACCCGCCCAGGTTGGCCGCCCCGGTCAGGCCGGGGAGGGGGAGGGGGCCCAGGTAGGTGCGGATGGTGTCCTCGCCGGCGTTGGTCCAGTACAGCTGCAGGAATCGGACGCCGGGGATGAGGTGGGCGAAGGGAACCTGGAGGGTCGCCTCGATGGCCGCGATCTCGTTGGCGTCGAAGAGGTTCTTGTCCTCGTCGTAGTCGGCGTGGGGGTGGGTGGCCCAGATGAGCTGCCAGATGTCCACGGCGGTGGCATCGGGGCGGCCCTCACCGCCGTACATCGCCAACCGCGAGAGGCTGATCTCGAGCCACGGCACAACCGGTCGCCAGTCGATCTTCATGCCCAGGGTGTAGGGACGGTCCACGTCCTCGCGGGGGCCGAGCAGGTGCGCCCAGAGCAAGGTGGCCCGGAAGTCGCCCAGGTAGCGGAAGATCCAGGGCAGCTGCCAAAGGCGGGGCTGGGTGAAGCGGACCATCAGCGGATCGGCGGCGTTGCCGCTCCAGATCAAGCCTGAGCGGCCCGTGCTCCAGGCCAGTCCGCCGACCCCTCCGGCCAGTTCCAGGTTGGCCCCGGCCAGCTTGGCGTACCCCCGGGGCATGTCCAGAACGGCGCTGCCTCCGAGCGCGATGGGACCGGCGGGGGCGTTGCCGCCGCCCACCGGGTCGTAGGCCACGCGCGGCTCCAGCACCACCGCAAGCGGTCCAGCCACCAGCTCGGCGGTCAGTGAACAACCGCCGAATGGACCCGCGGCGTCTCCGGCATGGAGCGGGTAGGGATCCCCGCCGGTTGCGATCATCGCCTCGCAGCGGATCTCGGCCAGCGGGCGGAAGAGGACCTGGCCGTAGCGCCGTCCCCCCCGGATCCAGGCCAGCTCCGGCCCCAGCTCGGCCGCCAGCCGGCGGCGCAATCCGCGGTCCACCGCGTCGACCGGGTCTCCGTATCGCCGCTGGATGTGATCCAGCAGGCGCGCGGCCTCCAGGCGGGTCGTCGGTCGGGTCGAGATCCCCGGCGACAGCTCCCCGTATCGCAGCGACAGCCGCAGCACGTCCCGCTGCAGCGGGCTGTCCGGCTCCACGTCCACCGACGCCGGCTCGCGGGGCTGGGCTGTTGCCGCCGGGAGAACGCAGGTCGTCAGCGTGACGGCGAGCGCGAGGATGGGAAGCGGTCCGCGGTCGGACACGATGGGATCAGCGGATCTTGAGCAGGGCGCGGCGGGACTGGTAGCGGACGTAGCGATTGTCGTCGTCGAGCATCGGCGTGAGCGCGTCCAGGGACCCGTCGTTGCCGATGTTGCCCAGGGCCCAGATCACCGAGTAGGGCTCGGGCTCGGTGTCCAGCATCGCCAGCAGCGAGGGCACGGCCCGCTCGTCCTCGAGCTGCCCGAGGGCGTCGACGACGGCCAGCCGGACCTCCCGGTCCTCGTCACCGAGGGCGTGGATCAGCACAGGCACCTGCTCGGTGGTGCCGATGTAGGCCAGCGACACCGCCGCGTTGTAGCGGATGTCCTGGCTGCCGTCGGTCAGCAGGGGCGCGAGCGCTGCGGCGAGCCGGGGTTCATCCACCCGACGGGCCAGCTTGGCGGCCTCCAGCCGAACCATCGGATTGCGACTGCCCAGATCGGCCAAGTAGCGGTCGACGTCGTCGCCGCAGCCGGCCAGTGGGACCTGCAACAGAACCAGCGTGACCAGGAGGAACAGCGGGGACCGCATCAGTTCTCTCCCCCCTCGACCACGCGCATCTTGCGGCGCTTGCCGTCTCCGCCGCCGACCCGCTCCTTCTCGTACGCGTGATAGTACTTGTAGTAGTAGCCGTATCCGGCTGTGCCGAAGTCCAGCTTGTTGAGCACCGCGCCCACCGGGGGCACGCCGACCATGTCGATGCGGCTGCGGGCGTCGGCCAGCATCCGTCGGCTGACCCCCATGCTCTCGACCACCAGCACGTAGGCGTCGACGATGCGGCAGAGGGCCATCGCGTCGTTGACAACCAGGATCGGCGGCGAATCCAGCAGCACCAGATCGTAGACCTGGCGCAGCTGGTCGAGGGTCTCTCGCAGCCGGTTGGATTCGATGAGCTTGGCCGGGTTGGGGGGCACCATCCCCGAGGGCAGCAGGTCCAGCCCGGGGATCACGTCCCGGTGGATGCAGTCCTCCAGCGGCGCCTGGCCAGCCAGGTGGGTGGTGAAGCCCACGCTCATGTCCAGCTGCCAGAGCCGGTGCTGGTTGGGCTTGCGGAAGTCGGTGTCGATCAACAACACCCGCTTGCCCTCCATCGCCGCCGAGGCGGCCAGGTTGGCGCAGGTGGTCGACTTGCCCTCCCCCGGCACCGAGCTGGTGATCATCAGCGTCTGCACCGGCTTCTCGAAGCTCGCGTAGAGGATGTTGTTGCGCACAGTCCGGTACGCCTCCGACAGCGGCGCCTTGGGGTTGAGGGTGTGGATGAACTTGCCCTCCCCCGCCCGGATGTTGGGCACCACGCCGAGGTGCGGGATGTCGAACACCTCCTCCAGGTCCTCGCGGGTCCGGACGGAGTCGTCGATGTACTCCAGCAAGAAGACCAGCACGAAGCCGACGACGATGCCCAGGAAGGCGCCGAGCACGGCGTTGTACATCAGCTTGGGAGACGCCGGCTTGTCGGGCAGCACCGCCGGGTCGACGACGCGGATGTCGGTGAGGGTCATCGCCTCGGCGATCCCGATCTGGTACTGGTAGTCGGTCAGTTCCTCGAGGATCGTCTGGCTGGCCTGGGCCGCGAGCTGGAGCCGCGTGTCCTCTTTCATCACGTCCGGCAGCTTGGCGAACTCGGCCGTGTAGGCGGCGATGTCGTCCTGGATGTCACGCCGGGTCTGCACCGCGCCCGTCAACTGGAGTCTGAGGTCGGTCAGCCCTGGGCTGCGCTCGGCCTCCATGGCGAGCAGGGAGTTCAAGCGATCCTCGGCCTGGGCGATCAGCGCCCGGAACTCGGCCACGTCCGGGTGGGCCTCGGTCTTGTCCTGGAGCATACGGTCGAGCTCCAGGTACATCTGGTTCAGCTCGCCGGTCAGCGCCGCGATCTGCGGGTTCTCCCGCAGGGTGCCGCCGTCGACCTCCACGCCCACGTTCTCGCTCAGGAAGGCCTCGACCTCGGTGATCTGGCGCCGCAGCTGGCTGATCTTGTACTCGTTGCCCTCCGATAGGGTCATCAGCTCGGAGATCTTGCCGACCGCCTCGCGGGCCTCGGTCTGCAGGTCGATGATCCCCTTGGCGGTCTGGTAGTCGGCGATCTCGGCCAGGGCCTTGTCGAACTCGATCTCGACCACGCCGATGCGATCCTCGATGAACTCCTTGGCGCTGCGGGTCTCGGCCCGGGTCCGCTGCTGGCTGACATCGATGAACACCTCGGCAAGAGCGTCGGCCATCATCTGTGCCTGCTCGGGGTAGGGCGCCGTGGCGGTGATCATCAGGATGTCGGTGTTCTGGTACTGCTGGATCGAGTACAGCGGCGTCGGAGAGAGCGAATAGAAGATGCTCTTCTTGAGCAACGTCTGGGACTTGATCAGGTGGCCGTCGTCATCCCGCAGCTGCAGCCGCCAGACCACCTCCTCGAGGTTCTCGTTGATCGTGGCCAGCGCGATCTTGTTGGAGACCTCGTTGCTGCCCGTGCTGCCCAGGGTGGTGACCAGCTCCTCCAGCCCGACCTCGCTGAGCAGGGACGCGGTGGCGTCGCTCTGCTCGATCATCACCTTGGCGGTGGCCGAGTAGGTCTTGGGCAGGAAGCGCGTGGCGACCAGGGACGCCACGGTGAAGAACAGGAACGCTTGCACCACCACCCACTTGCGGCGCTTGAGCGTTGTCCACAGGCGGATCAGTTCCATGGGATGGTCACTGCCTCTCTCCCGGCGCGCCGTGTCGTGCGCGTGCGTTTTGCATCGCGTGTACAACTATCCACTGGCCGGCGGGCCGGCTGCGCGGATAATACCCGCCAGATCCGGGTGGTCGCAATGAATTCCGGGCGCGCGAAACGACTGGACGCGACCCGACACCGGTGTTAGGTGTCGCTGTCATGAGATCCTCGCACCACGCTGCACTCCTCCTGCTGCTCTTGCCCCTGCTCTCTCCCGCGTGCGCCCACAAGCAGGCCACCCCTGTGACCGAGATGTGGGAGGAGACCGGCGACGAGACGCTGATGCCCCCCGAGGCCCCGCAGTTCGTGTTCGGCCCGGGCGACTCCATCGACATCTCGGTGTGGCGCCACGAGGATCTGAACATGCAGATCAAGATCAGCCCGGACGGTGCCATCAGCTATCCGCTGATCGGCCGCATGGATATCGCCGGGATGACGTACCCCGAGCTGATGGGCGTGTTGACCGAGCAGATCGGCGCCTACTACGTGGATCCCCAGGTGTCGATCAATATCCTCGAGGTCAGTTCGATGAAGGTGTACGTGCTCGGATATGTGCGTTCACCGTCGGTGCAGCAGATCGAGAGCGAGCTCGACGTGGTCGGCGCGCTGACCAAGGCGGGCTGGATCACTGCAGACAGCCGGACCAACAACATCCTGCTGATCCGGGGCGGTCTGGAGAAGCCCGAGCTGTTCACCATCGACCTGGACCAGCTGCTCGCAACGGGCGATGTGCGCCAGAACGTTCCGCTGCAGAAGGGCGACATCCTGTACGTGCCGCCCAAGACCATCGTCAACGTCGAGACGTTCTTCCGCCGCATCGCCGGGATCCTCAGCCCCTTCGTGTCGGGCACGGTGGTGTACCGCAATGTGACCACCGGGAACCCGGTGGGCGCCTCGGGGGCGCTGGACTAGGACGCGTCCGAGACCGAGACCGAGACCGAGACCGAGTCCGAGTCCGAGTCCGAGACCGAGTCCGCGATCCTCCGCTGGGTAAGCGCTCGGTAACCGAAACCGCTTGCGTTGACGGGCATTTCCAGCCATAGGATTGCTGGGATGCGGGGTTGGGGGACACGATTGTCCAGGTCCATGCGTGTCGCCATCTCCTATCCGCCCTTCCACACGAAGGGCTCCCCGATGCTCACGCAAAACCGGCAGTTCCAGTGGATGTCGGTGGGGTCGTACATCTATCCGGTGGTCCCGGCGACCGCGGCGACCCTGCTCGCCGAGGCGGGCCACGACGTGTTGTGGAACGATGGCATCGTCCAGGGGCTCGACTTCGACGGCTGGTGGCGCCAGCTGGAGGGGGCGGACCCGGAGCTGGTGGTGCTGGAGTCCAAGACCCCTGTCATCCACCAGCACTGGGCGCTGATCGACGACATCAAGAAGCGACTGCCCGGCGCCCGCACGGTCCTGATAGGCGACCATGCCACCGCCGAGCCCGAGGAGCAGTTCCGGGAGAGCCAGGTCGACTTCGTGCTGACCGGCGGCTCGTACGACGTGGGGCTGCTGGCGCTGGTCTCCCACCTGGTCGGGGACGGTGAGCGCCCCACGGGCCTGTACTGGCGGGACGGCGACCAGGTCCGGGACAACGGCAAATTCACCCTGCACCGGGACCTGGATTCGCTGCCCTTCATCGACCGCAAGCTGACCATGGCCCACCGCTACTTCGAGAAGTGGAAGCGGCGTGATCCATTCTTCTACACCATGGCCGGACGCGACTGTCCGCGACCCCGCTGCACGTTCTGTTCCTGGACCACCCTGCACCCGCGTTTCGCGGTGCGCAGCCCCGAGAATCTGCTGGACGAGCTGGAGATGTTGGTGGCGGACCACGGCGTTCGCGAGGTGTTCGATGACACCGGCACCTTCCCCCCCGGCAAGTGGCGGCGGCGATTCTGCGAGGGGATGATCGAGCGCGGGCTGGACAAGCAGATCCTGTTCTCGAGCAACGACCGGGTGGATTTTGCCCGGGATCCGGCCCTGCCCGAGCTGATGAAGCGAGCGGGCTGGCGCAAGGTCAAGGTGGGCCTCGAGTCGGGCAACCAGGCCACCCTGGATCGCATCGACAAGGGCATCTCCGTCGAGGACATCATCCGCGGCTGCCGCAACCTGTCCGGGGCGGGCATCGACGTGCAGCTGACCGTGATGGTCGGCTACCCGTGGGAGACCCGGGCCGACGCCCAGCGGACGATGGACCTGGCCGGCGAGCTGATGTCCCGCGGATACGCGGAGATGCTGCAGGCCACCGTGGTGGTGCCGTATCCGGGCACACCCCTGTTCCGCGAATGCCTGGAGATGGGGGCGTTCCGCTTCGACCCGCGGGACTACGAACGCTACGACATGACCGAGACCGTGCTTTCCACCCCGGACATGGAGCCAGACGAGGTGCTGGCCATGTGTCAGGGGGTGTACCGTTCGTTCCTCAAGCCGAAGTTCATCGCCAGGCAGCTGCTGCGCGTGCGCTCGGTGGAGGATCTGGATTACGTGAAGAGGGGCGTCGTCGCCGTATGGGGTCACCTGAAGGACTTCGGACGGGCAAGGGCCCGAGACACCCGAAGCTGACAGCGCTGCCGCCCCCGGGGTCCCAGGTGGAGCCCCGGATGCGAAGGCTGGAGCTCGCCCGCGACCTGACGGTCGTCGCGGACATCCTCGCCGTCGCGCTGGCCTACTGGATCACGCTCCAGGTCTGGGAGGCGCTCAATACAGAGCTGCCCCGTGAGGCGATGATCCCCTTCACCCGTCTGCTCCTCGACGGGTTGATCGTCCCGCCCGCGACCCTGCTGCTCCCCCTGTGGATCGTGCTGGCCTATCGCCTTGATCTGTACAACCCGCAGCGTAACGTCTCGACACCTCGCATCGTCCGCGACGTCACCGAGGCGGTGGCGGTGTTCGTCGTCGGGGTGATCATCATCGAGTTCCTGCTGCCCCAGCAGCACTTCTCGCGGACGGCGGCGGCCCTGCTGGGGTTCTCGACCCTGCTGGCGGTCTCGAGCTTGCGGGTGCTGGTGTTCTGGGGGATCCAGGTCGCCCCTCTGCGTGGCGTGCAGCCCCAGCGCGTGGCCATCATCGGGTCGGGCGCGGTCGCCATCCATCTGGCCGAGCGGCTCCGCAGCTACGAGTGGTTGGGCTTCCGGTTGGTGGGCTTCATCGACGACGGCCGCGGCGAATCTGATGGGGGCGAGTCGCTCAACGGCGATGTGCTGGGTGTGCTGACCGAGATCCGCGATCTGATCAACGTCCACAGTCTGCATTACGTCGTGCTGGCGGACTTCGCCTACCCGCGGATGGAGGCGGTGCGGCTGGCCATCGACCTGGAACGCATGGGAGTGCGGTTGCTGAAGGTCCCGTACTCCCACGGGGTCGTGTCGTCGCGGATCGCCACCGAGAACATCGGCGACCTGGAGCTCGAGGCGTTCCGGCCGGTCAACTACACGGCGGTCGGCCACCGGGTGAAGCGGCTGTTCGACATCGTCGCCGTCTGCGTGGGCGGGCTGGTGATCTCCCCGCTGTTGATCGCGACCGCGCTGGCGATCAAGCTCGACTCCAAGGGCCCGGTGTTCTTCGTCGATCGCCGCTACGGCAAGGGCGGGCGCGTGTTCCCGTTCTACAAGTTCCGCTCGATGGTGGTCGATGCGCCTTCCATGCGCGAGACCCTCGACGACGAGAACGAGTCCGACGGCGTGCTGTTCAAGATGGAGCGCGACCCGCGAATCACCCGCATCGGCCACTTCATCCGCAAGTACTCCATCGACGAGCTGCCCCAGCTGTGGAACGTGCTGATCGGCGACATGAACCTGATCGGGCCACGGCCGCTGCCCGTGCACGATCTGCTGGACATCGACGACAACGCCGAGTGGAAGTACTGGTTCGAGCAGCGCTCCAACGTCAAGCCGGGCATCTCGGGGCTGTGGCAGGTCCTGGGGCGCAGCGATCTGGGTTTCAAGCGAATGGTCGAGCTGGACATCTACTACATCGAGCACTGGTCCCTGTGGCTCGACATCCAGATCCTGTTCAAGACGATCCCCGTCGTGATCACCGGCCGCGGCGCCCACTGATCGCGCGACCCGCGGCCAGCCAGGCCAGCATCACCAGCATCGGCGACGGCGCCAGCCCGACCGGGGCGTCCCTGGCTTCGCACCCGCACCCGCCGGCCGGTTCCAGGCCAACGCTCCCGGCGCTGTCGTCGTCGTCACCCTGGGCAGCGGCGGTCACCTCGCAGTCGAACTCGGCGCCCGCCGGACCGTCGTAATACGCGAGCGCGATCAGCAAGGTGTCACCCGGATCGTCCACCTCGAGCCGGACGCCGCCGTCGCCGTCCGCCACAGCGGAGACTCGACCCACCGCCGTGTCGCCGTCCAGGCTCACACCCCGCAGCGACCAGCGGGCCTCCGCCGGGCCCTCGCAACGCACCTCCAGCGATTCCCCGTCCAGGCCGTCGACGGTGGCCAGGGCTGCGCCAAAGGGATCGGGCGCCGGGAGATCCCACTCGCTCGGTATCCCGTCCGCGGTGTGGACCAGGGTCGCCTCCAGGGGCAGCAGGCAGTCGAGCCCGTCGTCGGTGGCCCAGTGCTGGCCGTCGTCGCGGGCGCAGGCGAAGTACAGCCACTCGGCGAACCCCTCGGCCAGGGCGAGGGCCTCGGGCTCGCCCAGCTCGGCGGCCAGCACCTCGAGCGCATCCCGCCAGTCCGGGTTCTCCGCGAGGATCTCCCACCAGCCGCGGAACACCCCCATGTCGCCACCGGAACGATCGACCAGGTACTTGATCCAGATCAGCGAGGCGTACTCGAGCCGGTCGCCAACCACGTCCAGACCTATCCCCGGATCCTCCAGCCGCAGGCTCCACAGCAGCTGCAACGCCGCCGCCATCGCCGCCGGCTCGCCGTAGAGCCTGTACTGGGCGTATGTGGCCGACGACTCGTAGACCCACGAGTCGGCGTCCACCGAGTAGCTGTACTGGATGGCGTGATGCAGCTCGTGTGCGGCCACCGAGGCCATCAGATCCCAGCCGAGGTTGGCCACGTCGGGCTCGATCTCCAGGTAGGCGGCCCAGTGGTCGCCGTGCCATTCCTGGTGAGCCAGTCCGTTGTGGTCGATGTGGCGCAGGTAGACGTCCAGCCGTGCATCCCCGCCCTCGGTCCCGTCGTCGGCCGGCGCGCGCCAGCCCTCCCCGTCCACGTACAGATCCCAGCACGCGACCAGCCCCTCGACCACCGCGTCGACGGCGTCGGGCAACCCGTTGGCCGGTGACTCGTCCTCGGCCATTCCCTCCAGCGCGTCGCCGCCCTCGAGGGTGTAGCGGATCCGGAACCGCCCGTCGGAGGTGTCGTGGACCTGCTCGGTCCCGTCCAGGGTCGGCCGGGCGCGCGTTTCGTACCGCATGACCCGCGCCGCGGCGGGGGCAGCGATCAGGAGAGCGAGCGCCAGAACGAGGAGGCGGCGCATCGCTCTACTTGGGCATCAGCTTGTCGAGTTGCCCCTGGATCGCCAAGTGCGTGTTGGCGGCGTCGACCGTCATCGCGCAGGCGACCTCGACCGCGCCCCAGATCACCGCGTCCTCCGAATAGATGGGCAGCTTCTGACCGGGCCAGACGGCCATCTCGTGTTCCAGCACCAGCCAGCTCCCCGGACCGATGCCGGTGACGGAGGTGAGCGAGCCATCGCCGCCGGCCTGGTACAGCGGCCCGAAGTCGGCGACTCCAAAACAGCGATCCCCACCCACGTGGTGAAGAAGCCAGTGGTCCCCCTTGGCCGGGGTCGCCTCGACGGTCTCGAGGGTCGCCCCGGCCTCGTCCAGCACCTCGATGGTCAGCGGCGTGCCGCGCCACCGCAGCAAGCGGGTCTCCCCCGCGGCGATGCTCTCCTCGGCCGACCCGATCCGAACGGTCACGATGGCGTCGGTGGAGTTGTACGACGCCAGCTGGCCGGAGGGGCCACACCCGGTCAGGAGGGGCAACAGGCAAACGGTGAGCGCTGCCAGCAGGGGGAGGGGGAGACGCATGGGCGCAGGATAGCCCGTTTCCGGGGCCGGGCGCAGCCGCCGGGGCATCACCGAGGTTTGCCGCACCCCGGGCCGAGGGCTATAACAGGCCACCCTCGTCCCGCGGAAGGTCCTGGATGAAGAGCTGGCTACAAGTGTGGTTCGCCGGCGCCGCGGGTGGACTGCTGGGCGGTGGCACGGTCGGCATCCTCGAGGGGGTCTACCTGCTGGTGTCGACGGCCGAGGTCACCGACTACCAGGCGATGCCCTACGGCGGCTTCCTCTACGGCCTGCTCGGGCTCGCGATCGGCCTGGCCGCGACCCTCCCCCTGCACCTCCTTTCGGTGCTCGTCCGCCACCCGCTGCGGCGGGCGTGGGCCTGGTCACTCGGCTGGTCGCTGGCGTTCTGCGGTCCGGGGCTGGCCATCGCGGTCTGGGTCGCCCGGCGGGATTATTTCGGCGAGGTGCTCCCGCCTCCGACCGTCCTCGGCGAGCTGTTCGCAGTCTTCGCGCTGGCGGGGTTGTTCGCGCTGGTGGTGGGCGCCGGGCTGGTCGAGCGAACGATGCTGCGGGCGCTGGCGAAGGTGCCGGGCGCCCTGCTGCTCTACGGCGGCACGATCACGTTCCTGACGCTGATGCATGTCGGCTCGGGTCACATGGGCGCCGCCGAGCTACCCGGCCGGGCGATCCCGGACTCCCTCGTGGACCGTCCCTCGGTGTTGCTGATCGGCATCGATTCGCTGCGCGCGGATCACGTGGGCTGCTACGGGAGCGAGGCGGGACTGACCCCTGCCCTGGACGCCCTCGCCGATGTGGGTGTGGTCTACGAGCAGACGGTCTCCCAGTCCAGCTGGGGCCGGGCGGCTTTTGCCTCGCTGCTCACCGGCATGTTCCCCTCCAGCAACGGCGCGTTCCGCCGATCCGATCGATTGCCAGCCGAGGTGGATACCCTGGCCGAGGTGCTGTCGGACGCGGGATATCTGACCGGCGCGCGGGTCAACGATGCGGACATCTCCACCCGCTTCGGCTTCCATCAGGGCTTCGACGATTTTGTCTATCTGCAGCCGCAACACCCCTTCGGGGCCCGGGAGAGCAGCTACTTCCTGGTGCTGTATACCGCGTTGCGAACGCGGATCGTCGATCGGATGACCGGGCGCGACCAGCAGGTCTCCCACCACTACCGGGATGCCGGGGAGGTCACCGCGGCCGGAGCGGACTTCATGCGGGCCCACGTGGGAGAGCGGTTCATGCTCTTCCTGCATTATCGGGATCCCCACGAACCCTACTTCCCCCATCCCTACGACGGGTCGGCGGCTGCACGCGTCTACGGCGAGACGCCCGCTCCCTCCCAGGTCGAGGAGATCGAGGAGCTGTACGCGGGCGAGGTGGCCCACACGGATGAATACCTCGGCGCCCTGTGGCGGTACCTGCGGGAGGAGGGGCTCTGGGACGAGCTGCTGATCGTGGTCACGGCCAACCACGGCCAGGAGTTCGCCGATCACGGAGACTGGTGGGACGGATCGAGCCTGTTCGAGGAACAGGTGCGGGTGCCGTTGGTGGTCAAGTACCCCGCTGGCACGACCGGCCCGTCCGGCGCCCTGCTCGCGGGTACGCGTGCAGCGGGGCAGGTCCGGTCGATCGACGTCGCGCCGACCCTCGTGGAGCTAGCCGGCGTCGAGGTGCCCCGCAGCTGGCAAGGCGTGTCCCTGATGGGCCCCTGGAGCGAGCGGGACGCCCGGGACAAGCTGGCCTTCAGCGAGCTGGATCTGGATGGCAACGTGCTGGCCTCGGTCCGCACCGCCGAATGGAAGCTGATCGAGGCCCGCGCCGACGGGGCTCGGGGGTTGCCGGAGTGCGGGCTCTTCCACCTGGCGGTCGACCCCGGCGAGACCGAGAACCGCTGTGGCAGCGAGGATCTGGAGGATCATCGCCGGGCCCTCCACGGCGAGCTCGTGACCATCAAGGCCACCGCCCGCGGGCGCGCCGTGCCCGGTTCCGAACTGAACACGGGGCCCGAGGAATGCCGGGAGCTGCAAGCCCTGGGGTACGTGGAGAGTTCGGTGGACTGCGGCGCACTCTAGCGGACGCGCACCCCCCCCCGCTCCATCGGTGGACGATCGGCGGTGGCCGGCAGCTGGCCGACCGCTTGTGTTCGCCTGCGGGGTGTCAATTCACGGTCTTCTGGAACGCCGTCAGGGCACCTACCGCCGTCGGTTCGGCCACGCTGCCATAGGCCGGCCGTCCGGCCTCGTGGGCACCGAAGAATGTGGGCTGAAGCGGCCAGCATCCGTCCTCACCCTGTTCCGCTGGGGGCCACGATGGACCTTCGCCGTCCTCGCCGAACGCCAGCGCTAGCTCACGCCCGATACGTCTTGCCCCCTGGTAATAGGTCGTCTTGTTCGGCGTGTTCTGCCCGTGGCGCCCGAGGAGTGCGTCCCGGACCCGTCCGCCCGCGTCCGCGTGCGGCGTGCCCAGCAAGGCCCGGGCGACCGCGGCGGCGACCACGGGATCCGGCCTGTTGCTGTCCGTGCGAACCTGCTGTCCCGGCGGCATCATCCAGGTCCGCACGGTCCCGTCGGGTTCGATCTGGTCCGCGAGCAGGACCAGCGTTCGCGGATCGATGGGACGGTCCCAGGCGCGCAGCGCCAGCACGGCGCGGGCGGTGTCGTCGGCGTCGGCGGTGATGGGCCAGGCGCGGCCCGCCCGTTCCCCGACCCGGTCGGCCCGTCCGTAGAAGCTCCAGCTGCCGTCTTCGTTGCGGTCGGCCTCGAGGGCGTCCAGGGCAGGCTCCGCCAGCCGGGTCACGGCCGGCCGGCGCGGCAGCTGCCCCAGGGCGATCAGCACCTCGGCGGTGGTGAACACGCTGTGGACCTCCGTCCAGTCGCCGTCCTCTTCCCAGCGCACGTAGCTGGGCCACGTGCCAGCTGCGCTCCGCCCGGCGGCCAGGCAGGCCAACGCCCGGTCGACGGTGTCGGGGAGGGGGGGGTCGACCGGGTAGGTCTCGGCCACGACGTGGCCGCTGCCGGGGAAGGTGAACGGGATGGCGCCGGCGAACGGGAAGTAGAAGTCCGCGCCGCCGTCCCAGTCCACCGCGCTGACCCAGGCCCGGTAGGTCTGCCGGGTTCGCACGGGATCACCCAACCGCGCGTGCAGCGCCGGATGGAGCCGCGCGGCGTTCACCTGACCCACGTCGGCGTGGAGCAGGCGGGCTTCCTGGGCCTGATCGTAGCGGGTCAGGTAGCGCATTCCCCGCTCCTCTGCCGTCAATCGGAAGCCGGATTCGCCGATGAAGTGACCGCCGTTCTCCGGCTGCGGAAGGCGCTCCACCAGGCGGGCGGTGGCGTCGGCGCGCGCTGCGTCGCTGGCGGCGATGCCCAGGGACAGCACCAGCCAGATCGCCAGGCCGGCGAGCGCGAGTCCGCGTGCGGCCGCGGGCACCACGCCGATCGGGTGCTCGGTCTTCCCCCGGGGCCAGGCCGCCGCGACCACTGCGACCGCCAGGTGGACCGGGAGCAGGTACCGCGACAGCGGCGCGGGCAGGAGCCACCAGCCCCCGATGAAGGTGCCGAGACCCCAGCCGGCGACGACCAGCAGCAGCGCGTGTCGGCGCCGCAGTCCCCGTACCCCGGCCACCCCCAGCAGGGCGACCTCCGCCCCGCCGACGGCCACGGCCGCCGCGATGGGCAACGGGTGGGTACCGGTTCCGGCGGACCAGCCCGTCACCAGCGCGACGATGCCCGCCGTCGCGCCGACGGCCGCCGCGGCGACCACTCCCCGCTCGCGGACTCCCGCCCGCGCGATGGCCAGCAACAGAGCCGGTGCCCCGAAGCCGCCCAGATACCCCAGGTAGGCCCACAACCGGTAGCCGTGGGTGAACCCGGTGGTGTCGATGGACCCGGAGAACCAGCGGCCGGCGACGCCCAGGTGATAGCTCCCGAGCACGAGGGAGCTGTAGACCTGGCCGGCGACGAACAGTGCTCCGGTGAACGCCACCGCCAGCACCAGTGGCGAGCGGCGGCCCCGGGGAATCCAGGGCAACGCGAGCGCCAGCGCGGCGGCCAGGGCCAGGGCTTGGTAGGCCACCAGCCAGGCCGCGGACAGCAGCGCGGCCACCCCCGCCGCCGCCAGCCAGCGATTCCGCGGGCGATCGTCGTGGACGGCGACGGCGATGCACGCCAGCGCCAGCGCCCCGAGGCTCGTGAACGGCAGGTCCGGCATGATCCTGTGTGCCAGCAGCAGCAAGGGGGGAACAGCCAGGAGCAACCAGCGGACCCAGCCGGCCGAACCACCGCAGATCCGCGCCACCGGGCCGACGGCCACCAGCAGGGCCAGCAGCCACGCCAGGCTCCCCAGCTGCAGCAGCGCGGTCGGCGTCGGCCCACCCCCGAGAGCCAGCAGGGGCACCAGCCACGCCCAGGCCCCGAACGGGTGGGTGGCCGCGTGGGCGGGCACGACCTCGCCCAGGAAGGGCAGCTCGAGGCGGTGGAGCTCCGACAGGGGCTGGTCGAGCATCAGCTGCGCACCCGTCAGGTAGATCCAGTCGTCGAGGAACAGGGCACTGCCGACGAACGGGAGCCCCGCGACCAGGGCCACGCCCACGGGCACCCAGGGCAGGCCGCGATCCACCGCGAGGCTCATCGGCCGTCCCCCGCGGTCAACGCGATGGACAGGGCCACCGCCAGCGCGGCTCCGGCGGCGACGGCCAGCCGGCTGTGACCCTGGAAACGGCGCCACTGCCCCGCATCGAAGGCACCGCGCGGGGCGGCGATCCCGACGAACAGCGCGGTCAGCATTCCCCATGCCGCCAGGCCTGCGCCGCGACCGTCGCCGAGGCCCAGGCCTGCCACCACGAGCGCCGCCGATACACAGGCCAGCCAGCTCCTGGCCCCGCGAGCGGCGCCGTCGGCCGAAATACCGGTCGCCGAGGTGTGGACACCCGCCCGCCGATCCGCCTCCCGGTCCGCGGCGAGGTGCACCCGGTGGGCAGCCACGAACAGGCCACCGCAGGCCCCCGCCCAGATCAGGGTGGTCAGGAGCGTGGACCCGCCGACCCAGGCGCCCGCCCCCGCGTTGGCCGCGCCGCCCAGCAGATGGAGGGCACCGGCCGCCGCCGGCCGTCCCTTGCCGAAGACGGACGGGTCCGAGTAGATCCAGCCGCTGGTCGCGACCCCCACCGCGAGACAGCCCGGGAGCGGCCCGAGCGCGGTCCAGCAGGCGACCCCGGTCAGCGCCGCGACCGATCCCAGCAACAGCAGCCAGCGGCCACTGGCGCCCGGCAACGCCCGGACGGCGGCGCTGGGGTGCAGCCCGGCGATGCCGCGGTCGAGATCGGCCCGGTCGTTCCAGGCGAAGGCCGCCAGGGCCAGCGCCCAGGCACCGGCCGCCAGCACCCCCGCCTGCGCCAGTGACAGCCGATCCCCGCCGGCCCAGGCCCAGCCAGCCAGGGCCGGAGCACCCACCAGCGCGGCCCGGAGGGGACGAAGGGCGAACAGAGCGGCGGCTGGGGGTGATCGCATCCTCGACCATTGTGGCCGCGGCGAGCCGCCCGCGAAACCCTCGGTGGCTGGGCGCGTTGCCGCCGCGCAGCGGTTGGGGTAGGACTGTCGGTGGACCGCGCAACCCGAGGGGAGCACCGATGAGGCACGCGGCACGGGTCGGATGGGTCGCGTTGTGGACAGCCGGCTGGCTGGTCGCCGGCTGCTGCAAGCAGGTCCCGGAGGACCGCAACCGCCCGGGCGATCACGCCGGGCCACGGGGCGAGGACGCGACGGCCGATGACGATGACTCGGCCGGGGATGTGGTGATCGCGTCGTTCGCCGACGACGCAGAGCGCCGCGAGCGAGTGCGCGATCTGATCGCACCCCACCTGGATCCCCTGGCACCGATGGCGGGCTTCAACTACGGCCCCGCCCTCGAAGGGGGACTGCACGGGGTCGATCAGTGGACCCTGTCGCTGGTCGGCGAGACCGGGATCTGGGTGTTCGCCAACCGCATGGAATCCGAAGAGATCGCCAAGAGCCACAAGCGTTTCTACAAGAGCGGTCGGATCCCGCCCGGGAGCCCCACCGAGCAGCTGGGCTTCGTCGGCCTGCTGGCCACCCCCGGCGAGGAACTGGCGGTGGGGGATCGGGAGCTGCGCCGGATCGACGCGCAGGGCTACTGGAAGGAGCAGGCGGTCGAGGGGGTGATCCTGGACGCCACCTGCAAACGCTGGCCCGACGAGATCCATCTGGCCATCTCTGCGCATGCGCCCAAGGACCAGTTCGACCTGGCCGCCGCCATGCCGGTCATCGAGGCGCTGGCGGTCTGCGACGAGTAGGGGGGCAAGGTGGTCGACCAGGGGGACCCGCCCGCGGAGGGAGACGTCGAACCGACCGTCGACCGGCCCGTCGTGGCCGCCGACGAATCCCTGGAATACCCGACCGATGCCGACCTGACCCAGGCGGATCGGCCCATCGCGGAGGCCGGTGGTGGCCGGTTGATCCGTCCCGGCGACCGGGTCGACCACTACCAGGTCACGCGCTTCTTGGGCCGCGGGGGCATGGGTGAGGTCTATCTGGCCCGGGACACCCTGCTCGGGCGACGCCTGGCGCTCAAGGTGCTCCGACCCGCCTCGCTGGGCAGCCCCAAGGCGGTGGCGCGTTTCCTCCACGAGGCCCGCACGACCGCCCGCTTCGCCCACCCCCACATCGTGACCGTCTACGGGGTCGGCGAGGTGAACGGCCACCCTTACGTGGCGCTGGAGTACCTGGAGGGGCAGACCCTGCGGGAGCGCCTGCGCGAAGGCCGGCTGGGGTCCCGCGAGGCGACCCGCATCGGCCTGGCGGTGGCCGACGCCCTCCGCGAGGCACACGGCCACCAGGTCCTCCACCGGGATCTGAAACCCGAGAACGTGATGATCCCCCGGGACGGCCGGGTGCGGGTGCTGGACTTCGGACTGGCGAAGCAGGTGGAAGCCGTCGGGCGGCCACCCACTGAACCGGGAGAGCGGTCGGCCGTCGCGCCCACCGCCTGGCCCAGCGGGGAGCCGGTCCCCACCCCCTTCGTCTCCCAGGAGGCCCGGCCTCGCGGTACGCCCGCGTACATGTCCCCCGAACAGTGGACCGACCAGGAGGTGACCCCGGCCAGCGACGTGTGGGCGCTCGGCGTGCTGCTCTTCGAGCTGGTGACCGGACGCAAGCCCTTCGATACCTCGGACGTGTACCGGCTGGCCTACCAGATCTCCGGACCCGACCCGTTGCCTGCGCTGGGGGGGATGTACCCCCGCCGCTGGCCACCCTGATCGCCTCGTGTACCGAGAAGGAGGCGCATCGGCGGCCGCCCCTCGATCGGGTGCGGGAGATCCTGGACGGGCTGGTCGGCGGCAGCCGGAGCGTTGGCGGGCGCGAGCGGCCACCTTTCCGCGGGCTGCTGCCCTGCGACGAGGGTGATGCGGATCGATTCTTCGGCCGCGACGCGGAGCTGGACGCCTTCGTCGAGCGCCTGCGCCACGAGCCGACCCTGGGCGTGGTAGGTGCCTCCGGGGCCGGGAAGAGCTCGTTCGTGGCCGCCGGGGTCGTGCCTCGCCTCCGGGAGCAGGGCCCCTGGACCGTGCTCTCCATGCGAACGGGCCGCGATCCGCTGCGGACGCTGGCGACCCGTCTGCTGTGGCGGACGGCGACGGTCTCCGGCGGCACCGCCCCCAACGGCCAGTCGGGCGCCGGCTCGTTCGCCTCCGGTCTCGTACCGCCGGGCCTGGACCCGGCCACCGCCGAGCAAACCCTGATCCGGGAGCTACGGGACGCACCGGAGCGCCTCTCGCTCAAGCTCGGTCAGCTGGCAGAGGGCGAACAGGCCCGGGTGTTGCTGGTCGTCGACCAGCTCGAGGAGCTGTACACCACGGTCGAGCAGGCGGCGGACCGGGGCCTGTTCATGCGGGCGCTGGCCACCGCGGCCGACGATCGTCAGGGCCCGTGCGGGTGGTGTTCACGGCGCGCGACGACTTCCTCGGCCGGTTGGCGGAAGGCCGGTACGCCCGCGAGGTCTTCAGTCGCGTGTCCGTGCTGCGGAGCCCGGATGCGGCCAACCTGCGCGAGATCCTGGAGCGATCGGTGGCCGCTGCTGGCCACGCCTTCGAGGACGCCGCCTTGACCGAGGAGATCGCCGCGGTGGTCGTGGGAGAACAGGCGGCGCTGCCCCTGCTGCAGGTGGCAGGCCAGTTGCTCTGGGAGCGACGGGATCGCCAGAAGAAGGTGTTGCGGCGAGCGGACTACGAGGATCTCGGGGGGGTCGGCGGTGCACTCGCGCGGCACGCCGACGGGGTCCTCGACGGGCAGTCGTCGGAGCAGGTGCGGCTCGCCCGGGAGCTCCTGCTGCGCCTGGTCACGCCTGAAGGGGCCCGGCGGGTGGTGGCCCGCTCGGAGCTGCTCGATGGGCTGGCCAGCGCCGCGGGACAGGTGCTGGATCGGTTGATCGACGGACGGCTGGTGCACGCCCGGCGGGCCCGGCGCGGCCGGGGACACGAGGCCGAGCTGGAGCTGGCCCACGAATCCCTGGTCTGCACCTGGGATCGCCTCGCCCGCTGGTTCGACGGCAGCCGGGAGGAGATGGCCTTCCTGGCCGAAGTGGGCCAGGCGGCGGAGCTGTGGGAGCGCCGCGGGAGTCCGGTCGACGAGACCTGGGAGGGTGACGCTCTCGACGACGCCGCGCGGCGGCTGGCGACCCTCGTCGAGGTTCCGCCGACCGTCGAGCGTTTCGTGGCGGCCGGTGGGCAACGGCGCGCCCGCCTCCGCCGACAGCGTCGGGTGGCCGCGTCGCTGGGCGTGGGTGCCCTGGTGGTGATCGCGGCGGTGATGGCCGGGCTGTTCCTGGATGCCCGGGCCCAGCGGGATTGGGCGCAGCAGAAGATCGCCGAGGTTCAGCGCGAGGGCGCCCGCGCTGCCTGGATGAAGGGGGACCTGCTGGAAGCGCGGGCCAAGCTGCGCATGTCGCTGGAGACGGAGGACTCGCCCCTCGCCCGCGCCCTGTGGCGGCAGTTGCAGCAGTCCCCCGAGTACTGGCGCAAGCGCCTCGGCGGCCGACTGTGGGATGTGTGCTTCTCCCCGGACGGCGATCGGGTAGCGGTCGCCTGCGACGACGGCGCGATCTACCTCTTCGGGACGCTGACCCGTGAGCAGCGGGTTCTTCGCGGCCACTCCGACCAGGTCACGGCCGTGGCGTTCGACCGGGCAGGCGGGCGCCTGGTGTCAGGCGCCTCCAACGGCGAGGTTGGCCTGTGGGATCTGGCGGAGGGCGGACTCTCGCTGCTGTACGGCCACCGGGACAGGGTCGTCGCTGCGGCCTTCAGCCCTGCCGGTGACCGGATCGCCACGGCCGGCGCCGACGATACGGTCCGGCTGTGGGATCCGGCGACCGGTGCTGCGGGCCACGTCCTCGAGGGCCATGAGGGGGATGTCAACGGGGTGGACTTCACCCCCGACGGGGAGCTGCTGGTAAGCGGCGGTTCGGATGCCACCGTGCGGATCTGGGAGGTTGCGACCGGCGAGGAGGTCCGCGTGCTCACGGGCCACGACCTGGGGGTGGGCAAGGTGGCCGTGGGTTCCGACGGCCGGCTGGTGGCCTCCGCCGGCCGGGACACCACCGTAAGGATCTGGGACCTGGCGACCGGCAATGAGGTCCAGCTGCTCGAGGGCCACGACGAGGGGGTCGTCGACGTGGCATTTGGCCCTGCCGGCCGTCTGCTCGTGTCCGGGGGGCGGGACGACGTCGTGCGGATCTGGGACGTGGACAACGGTGAGCAGCTGGAACAGTTCCGGGGCCACGAGGACTGGCTGCACGGAGTGGCGTTCAGCCCTGCTAGGCGGTTGGTGGCCTCGGCCAGCGGTGACAGCACGCTGCGACTGTGGCGGGTCGGACAGGAGCGCAACGTCCGGACCGGATCCGGACACGAGGAGCAGGTCTTCGGAGTCTCGTTCGACGATCGCGGCCAGTGGCTGGCGTCCGGGAGCGCCGACTCGACGGTCCGGGTCTGGAAGGTGAACAGCGGCGCGGAACAGCTGGTGATTCCCGGGCACCTCGGTGGGGTGTACGGGGTGGATTTTGGCCCCGCTGCTGGGCGGCTGGCCTCTGCCGGAGCCGACCAGACCGTACGACTCTGGAGCGTGGATTCAGGGCGGGAGCTGACAGTCCTGGCCGGACACGAGGGTGGCCGTTCTGGACGTGGAGTTCGGTCCCGCCGGCAGCCTGCTCGCTTCCTGTGGAGTAGGGCCCCTGGTCAGGCTGTGGGATCCGACCACCGGCAAGTTCTTGCGGATCCTGCAGGCCTCCGGCACGGGGGTGTACGCCCTCGCCTTCCGCCCGGATGGTGAGCGGATCGCCGTGGGTGGGGACGAGCGTGTGCACCTGTTCGAACCGGCGACCGGTCGCGAGTGGCGGTCGCTGGACGCCAGCGGTAGCGGCCTCATCTGGGACATGGACTTCTCGCCCTCGGGCAGGGAGCTGGTGGCAGCCACTGACGCGCAGGCCGTCCGGGTCTGGGATCTGCCGGGCGGTGGGAGCCGGTCCCTGGGGGATCCGCGGATCCGGCACACCTCGGTGGCCTACCACCCGACAGAACGTCGTGTGGCCGCGGCGCGGGCGGACGGGACGGCCCGGATCTGGGACCTGGAGGAGGAGGAGGAGGTCGTCCTCCGCGGCCACCGTGACGAGATCAACCGGGTACGGTTCAGCGCCGACGGCAAGAAGGTGGCGACCACGTCGGCTGACGCCACGGTCCAGCTTTGGGACGCGGAGACCGGGTTGCCTTACTGGCGCGCACCGTTGCTGGTCGAGGACCCGCCGCAGCTGGTGACCCACGCGGGCTGGATCAACCTCGATGGTCGTGAATCGTCGGCGGACGCCGGGGCTGCGGTCTGGCGCCAGGAGGTGCTGCGAGACGCGCGCTCGGCGGCGATGTCCCCGGACGGATCGCTGGTGTGCGTCCGCCGCCACGACGATCGTCTGACCCTCTGGGACGTGGACCGGGACGAGCGACTGCTCGACAGACCCGCACAGGGGCTGCAGACCGTGGTGGCCACCGCAAGCGGCTGTCACGCGCTGAGCGCGAGCGGCCAGGTCACCTACCATCCGGCGTCGGGCCGCGAGCCGACCGTGCTCCAGGAGGAGGTCACCGCCCTGTCCCTCGACGGCGACTGGCTGCTGACCGCCGCCGCGGGCGAGGTCTGGAGCCTCGACGTCGACGGCGGTCAGGGCGCGCACTGGCTCGCGGACCGGGACGTGACGGCCGTGGCCCGGCTCGCCGATGGGATCGCCGTGGGCTACGGAAACGGGAACGTGGAGTTCCTGTCGACCGAGGGGCCCGGCTGGACCTTCGATCTGGAGGACACACCCTCGGTCGCAGTCACCCGCCTGCGGGCGGGACCGGAGGAGACACTTGCCGTGGGTTATGCCGACGGCACGGTGGGACTGTGGAGCCTGGAGAACGGTTACCGGCTGCACCGCTTCGACCTGCACGGCCCCGTCGCCCACCTGGCCCTCGTCGGCGACAGCCTGGTGGCGGTAAGCGAGCTGGGGGATCGTCACACCCTGGACCTGCGGGTGTTCGACCGGGACTATTGTCAGCTGCTCCGCGCTGTGTGGGCCGAGGTCCCCGTGGTCTGGGAAGGCGGCGCCGCGGTGCAACGCGCCCCGTCCGGACCGGCAGCCTGTCTGTAGTGATCCGGGTCAGTCGAACTCGACGATCAGCGGGGCGTGGTCGGATGGGTTTCCCTCGCCGCTGGTCTTCTTCCGCTCGTCCCGGTCGACACTGACGGCGGTGACCCGGTCGCGCAGGGCGGCGGTCCCCAGCGCGAGGTCGATGCGCAGCCCGAAATCCCGGGGAAAGGCGCCACCCCGGTAGTCCCACCAGGTGAAGGCCGGTTCGTCGGGAACCAGGTGACGATGCAGGTCGACCAGGCCCCGCTCCAGCAGGGTTTCCAGTCGCCGCCGCTCCGGGTCGCTGCACAGCACCCGGTCGCGCCAGCGCTCGGGGTCGTGCACGTCCCGATCGGCGGGAGCGATGTTGAAGTCGCCTGCGATGACCAGGGGCATGGAGGGATCGTGGGTGTCCTCCAGCCACGCCGTCAGTGCGTCGAGCCAGGCCAGCTTGAGGTCGTACTTGGGATCGCCGACCTCCTTGCCGTTGACCACGTACACGTCGACCACCCGGATGCCGCCGACCTCCGCGCTGATCACCCGGGCCTGCTCGGGTATTGGATCGCCGGCGAACCCGGCGACCATGCCCTTCGTCGGCTCGCGGGTCAGCAGGGCGACGCCGTTGTAGGTCTTCTGGCCGTGGGTGGCCGCGTGGTAGCCCGCTGACCGGACCGCGTCGACCGGGAACAGGTCATCGGTGGCCTTGGTCTCCTGCAAGCACAGCACGTCGGGCCGGTGGCGTTCCAGCAGCGCCAGCAGGCGGTCCAGCCGCGCCCGCACCGAGTTCACGTTCCAGGAGATCAGCTTCACGGGGCCCAGCCGAGGGAGTGGCTGCCGTCCTCGTTGATCCAGACCCGCTGGTCCGCCTCGATGGGGCCGGCGACCGTGACCGTGGCGCCGCCCGGATAGATGACCCGGATCTCGTCGACCTGGGTCTCCGCCCCGAGGCCGAAGCTCACGTAGAGGCTGTCCTGGCAGCCCGTGCCCGAGCCGCCGCTGACGTGGCTCATCAGCGTCTGGCTGCCGGCGTCCACCTCGATCACCGCGCCGATGCCCGCCCAGTTCGCGGTGATCCCGCCCAGGGCTCGCACCTGCAAGAAGTGGTTGCCCGCCGCGGCCGTGTCGTTGCGGAACAGGTCGTAGGCCAGCAGGTCCACGTCCCCGTCGTTGTCGTAGTCCGAGGCCGCGCCGCCCCAGCCGTTGTGGATGATCGCGCCGGACTCGTAGTTGACCTGATCGAAGCCGCCCGTGCCGTCGTTGAAGTACATCTCGGAGAACCGGCCGTCGTACACGCAGGTCACGAACAGGTCCCAGTCGCCGTCGTTGTCGAAGTCCTGCACCGTGGGGTTGGAGTGGGTCTCGCGGTAGTAGATCCTGGCGTCCGCCGCGATATCCTCGAACCCCAGGTCACCGTCGTTGCGCAACACCATCGTGCGGTCGGAGAAGTCGTAGTAGCGGGGGTGGGCCAGGTTGGATTCGATCAGGTCCCAGTCGCCGTCGTTCTCCAGGTCGATCCACGCCGAGCCGATGGTGTGGCCGTAGTAGCCCGAGTTCCAGACCCCCGCCAGCCCCCAGGCCAGCGCGCGGTTGGCCATCTGGTCGCCGTCCAGATTCTCGTACATCAGGTTCTGGTTGAGCCGGTAGTTGCTCACGAAGATGTCCATGTCCCCGTCCCGATCGACGTCGATCGGACTCACCCCGCGGCCGGCGAGGTCCATGCCGGTCAGGCCGTGGTCGGCGCTCCAGTCGGCGAAGGTGCCGTCGCCGTTGTTGCGGAACAGGCGGTCCTCGTAGAACGAGTAGGGGTCCGAGCACTCGTAGTTGGCCAGGTAGAGGTCGAGGTAACCATCCGAGTCCACGTCGACCCAGGCGGCGCCGGGGGTCGGCGAGTGTTCGGGCTGGCCGTCCGCGTTGCAGTCGATGTCCTCCTGGGTGTCGTCGATCCCGGACGCGGCGGTCACGTCGGTGAAGGTGCCGTCGCAGTTGCTGCGCACCAGGAGGTCCGCGCCGCTGTTGCCGCTGTTCATGCCGAAGAAGTCCAGGCAGCCGTCGTTGTCGAAGTCCCCCCACAGCACACCCGAGCATCCCAGTCCATCCAGCCCGGCGTCGGAGGTCACGTTGGTGAACGTGCCGTCGCCGTTGTTGCGATAGAGGGTCGGCCCGTTGGTCATCAGGTCGTCCCAGCCGTCGTGGTCGTAGTCACCCCAGGCCACCTGGCCCGATCCCGACAGGACCTCGTCGATCTGGAACCACTTGTTCTCGGCCGGAATCGTCTCGTGCAGGTCGACGACCAGCCGGATCGAGTACTCGTAAGGGAAGATCAACGACAGGCCGTTGTAGAAATAGTTCGTATCGGCCTCCGGCAGGTTGATGGCGCTGTGACAGTCGCTGTAGGCGGAGCACTCGACGGCGGTCGTGTCGAAGGCCAGCGCCGCGCCGTCGGGCGGCAGGAAGTCGTTGGCGATGTAGAACAGCCCCGGAATCGGCACCTCGATGGGCTCGTCGAACACATAGTCGACCCAGGTGTACACGGCTTCCTCCGGATCGAGGCAGCGATCCCCGGTCCAGCGCGCCTCCCACTGCCAGAAGTCGAAGCCGTTGCTGCCGAAGTCGTCGTAGGCTCCGATGGTCACCGGCCGCTCACCCTCGCCCGCCAGGGATCCCCACATGACCCGGGCGCCGTACACGGTGGCCGGCGCCAGCAGGTCGAAGCGCACCCCTTCCCACATCCGCTCTTCGCCGATGGTGTAGCTGCCCTCATAGCCGGTGATGGCGTTCCAGCTGGTGGCCAGGATGTTGGACGTGCCGCCCTCGGTGGTGTGGGCCAGTTCGTCGGCGTCGGCCGGGAAGGTCCCCGCCGCGGTCTCGACGCAGGCGTCGCCCGTGGTGTCGTCGTCGTCTGCCGAGTCGTCGTCGTCGCCGGTGGCGTCGTCGTCATCCTGGGGGCAGCCGACCCAGAGCAACGCTCCGAGCAAGATGATCCAGACATGCACCAGCCATCGAATCTCGAACTTGGTCATCGTGCTTCCCCTCCGGTCCGGAGTACAATGGCCGAGTATGTCGCAGCGCGGAGCCCCTGGCCAGCAGCGCTGATCGTTGTGAGAATCTCACAGCAGGGTGGTGGATGGGGCTGCTCGTGGAGGAGCTGTGCGGCGGCTACGGGCTCTGGTATTCGACGACGACGAGAGCATCCGTCGGCTGCTGACGATGCTGCTGCAGGCGCGCGGTTATGAGGTCTTCGACTACCCGGAGCCGATTCACTGCACGGTCTACGATGCCGCCGGGTGTGTCTGCGGGACTGGCTGCACCTGTGGGGACATCACACTCACCGACGTGGAGATGCCCCAGATCAGCGGCCTGGACCTGGTGGAGGATCAACGCTCGCGGGGGTGCAAGATCGACCCGCGGAACGTGGCGCTGATGTCTGGCGGCTGGACCGAAGAGAGGCTGGAACGGGCCCGGGCGCTGGGGTGCCGGACCTTCGACAAGCCGTTCAAGGTCCCCGAACTCCAGGCCTGGCTCGACGAGTGCGAAGCCCGTTGCCGGGCCGATCTCAGCCTGCGCGACCTCGGCCGCTGACCGCACCCGGGCTCCTGCCCCCCCCCTGTCCTCGAAGAACTCCTACTCGCGGTCCCCCCAACCCACAGCGGAGCCACCCCCTGGATCTCTCGCCCCTCCGCGAATAAAGTCGCCCGGCGGCCGTCCATGGCTACCGGCACGCACACGACGGGAGGACCTCATGCTGCGCACCGCGCTCCTCGCGACCCTGACCTTCGCCCTGGTGGCGGCCACCTCGTCCGCCGCGCGGGCGTCCGGCGACGAGGCCGCGCGGCTCCAGCGAGCCCTGGACGATCTGGCTGTGATGGAGGCCCTTCTGTCCGGGACCCTCAACGAACCCGCCCAGCGGGAGCTGCTGACCAAATTGCGCTCCGTCCGCCAGGAGGTCCACGGCGTCCAGCAGGATCTGCTGCGGGGTGGCGGCAGCGCCAGCGTGTCCATCGACGGGCCCGGTGGTGCCCTCGTGGCGGTGACCGTGACCGAGGGTGCGGGTGCGGAGCCCTCGACTGTGCTGGTTGCGCCCGTCGGTCTCATCGACCCGGTCCGTATGACGCTGGCGCCGATGGACGGGTTGAAGGCGGCCATCAGCTCCGAGTCCTTCGGCGACGGCAAGGTGGCGATCCTGAGCGCTTCGGCCGCCGGGAACTGGTTCACCATCGATCAGGTCGTGGAACTGTTGCCCCTGTTCGCGTTCTCCGACGACCGGGTCGAGGCGGCCGTCGTGCTGTACCCGAAGGTGCTGGATCCGGAGAACTGGTTCCGGGTCTACGGGGCCTTCGACTTCGACAACGACAAGGACGAGGTACGCAGCCGGCTAGGACTCTAGCGGCTCGTCGTAGACAGCGGCGAGCACGGCATCGGCATAGGTCGCCGTCGAATCGATCCCCAGCCCCAACCTCAGGTCCGTGCAGGCCTCGATGGGCACCACCCGCCCACCCACGCCAGTCTCCGCTCGGGCGACGGCGCCGCGGAGTGCGTCGGTGGCCCGGGCCCGCTCCCCGTCGTCCCCGGCCAGGCAGGCCTGGATAGCGGTGAGCACGGCCCGCTGCCCCGCCGCGTCCGGGGCGACCACCTCGGGCGCACTTGCCATCCGGCGTCGGGCCTGGCCGTAGATCTCGACGATATCCAGGGTGCCGAGCGGGAGAGCCATCGCGGAGGTGTCCTTGCCGACCTCCGTCAGCACGGCGGTTGGCACGCTCGGGAACCGCAGGTCCATGGCGGACACGGCTGCGACTGCGCGATCGAGGTCGGTGCGGCCGGCAGCGCCCGCGTCGACGAGCAGCCTGCGGACGGATGGAGCGTCGACGAAGGCACAGTCCAGCGCCCACGACACCGGGGCCAGGGTGTTGCAAGGCAGGGCCACCACCGCCCGGGTTGCTCCCCGGGCCGCGGGGCCGGCGAGGGCCTCGAGCAGCAGGACCCCGAGCCGGGGCGCCACGTCGCCGGGCTGTGGGCCGCCGGGAAAGCCGACCAGCACCTGATCGTCGAGGATCCGCTGCTCGCGGCGGTAGCGGTCCAGCTGCGCCTCCTTGACGTAGGGCAGATCGCCCACCAGGGTCAGGGTCGCCCGGCGGTACTCGTCGAGGAACGGTTCGCCCGCGGGTAGCGCCGCCTGGATCCGTTCGCGCTCGCGGAAGGAGAGCACCCGGCAGAAACGCAGCGCGGCGTCGCGGCCGAACTCACCGAGCACCACGACCGGGACCGGCGGCCTGGCCGGGTGGACATCGGGCGGAAGGGGCGGGGGGCCCTCGCTCATACCTCGACCTCCCTGACCGACGGTAGCGCTCGAATCGCTTGACGGCAAGCACGCGAGTGCTCATCCTCCGTCCGGTACGGGAGACTCGATGCGAATCGATCGTGTGTTCCTGATCGTGCTCGACGGAGTCGGCGTCGGGGAATTGCCCGACGCGGCGGACTTCGGTGACGTGGGCAGCAACTCCCTGGGCCAGACCGCCCGGGTGCTCGGTGGTCTGCGGCTTCCCCAGCTGGGAGCCATGGGCCTGGGCAACCTGACCACCATCGACGGCGTGCCACCGAGGTCCGCGACCCTGGGTGCCTTCGGCAAGATGGCCGAGCGCTCCGCTGGCAAGTGTTCGACCGTCGGCCACTGGGAGATCGCGGGCGTCACCTCGCCGGTTCCGCTTCCGGTCTACCCCGAGGGGTTCCCGGCCGAGGTGATCGCGACCTTCGAGGGCGCCATCGGCCGCGCGACCCTGGGCAACCGGATCGCCTCCGGTACGGTCATCATCGGCGAGCTGGGGGACGAGCACGTCCGCACGGGCCGGCCCATCGTCTACACCTCGGCGGACTCGGTGTTCCAGGTGGCGGCCCACGAGTCGGTCATTCCGGTCGAGGAGCTGTACCGCATGTGCGAGATCGCGCGGGAACAGCTCGTCGGTCCCCACGCGGTCGGCCGGGTGATCGCCCGTCCGTTCGTGGACGACGGCGGAGCCTACCTGCGAACCGCCCGTCGGCGCGACTGGTCGCTGCCGCCACCCCGGCCGACGATCCTCGACTCGCTCTCCACCGCCGGCCTCGAGGTGATCGGGGTCGGCAAGATCGACGACCTGTTCGCCCGCCAGGGGCTCACTGGCTCCCACCACACCCTGGACACCCACGAGTGCGTGGACGCCCTGATCGGGATCTCCCGCCGTGAGTTCCGCGGCCTGGTCTTCGTCAACCTCATCGAGTTCGACATGCTCTACGGCCACCGCAACGATCCGCGTGGCTACGGTGCGGCCCTCGAGGAGTTCGACACGCGCATCCCCGATATCGCCGCCGCCATGGCAACAAGCGACATGCTGATGGTGATCTCGGACCATGGAAACGACCCGGTCGCGCCCAGCACCGACCACAGCCGCGAGTACGTGCCCTTGCTGGTGCGGGGCGCGGCGGTCCGTCCGTCCGTCGACCTGGGAACCCGTGAGACCTTTGCCGACGTGGCGGCGACCCTGGCCGACGTCTTCGACGCGGAGCCGCCGGAGTCCGGCCAGAGCTTCGCGGAACAGGCGTTGCGACGCCCCTGAGCCCCCCGCTTCGCTGAGAGGAGCACCCGATGCGATTCCAGACACCTCCCGCGGACAAGAGCGCCGAGTACCTCGACCACCCCCACGTCAAGCGCACCGGATTCCGCGAGTACGATGCCCGCTGGTTCCTCGGCCGGGACCTGAACTACCGGGGCGTCCAGCACATCGGCCAGGCGCTGGGGACCTACCTCCACGAAAGATTCGGGCTGGACGAGGTGGTGGTCGGCCACGACTACCGGTCGTACTCCCAGCATGTGTCGTTCGCGCTGATCGCCGGCCTGTTGCGCTCGGGGACAGGCGTGGCCGACGTGGGCCTGGGGGTCTCCCCGATGACCTACTTCGCGCAGCACCACCTGGGCGTCCGCGGCGCGGCGATGGTCACCGCGTCCCACAATCCCAACGGCTGGACCGGCATCAAGATGGGCTACGATCTGTCCCGGACCTTCGGCCCCGACGAGATGGCCGCGTTCCGCGACCTGGCCCTCGGCGATGGGCCGCTGCGGGACGGCCGGGGGGGCTACCGGCGGGTCGAGGGAGTGCGCGACGCCTACCTGGACGACCTGACCGCTGGCGGGTCCATCTCCCGCCCCCTGAAGGTAGTCGTCGGGACCGGAAACGGAACCGCTGGCTGGTTCACCCCCGAGGCGTTGCGGCGGCTGGGGTGTGAAGTGGTCGCCCTGCACGAACGCCTCGATTGGGACTTTCCCCACGGCAATCCCAACCCGGAGAGTGAGGCCTTCATGGGCCAGCTGCGGGACGCGGTGCTGGCCGAAGGCGCCGACCTGGGCATCGGTCTGGACGGTGACGGCGACCGTATCGGGGTCGCCGACGCCCGCGGTGCCAGGGTCTTCAGCGACAAGCTGGGGCTGGTGCTGGCCCGCTGGCTGGCGAACCAGGTCGAGGGCGCGCGGATCGTGGTGGATGTCAAATGCACCGCGCTGTTCAACGACCGCGGAGTGCTGGACGCCGACGTGGTCTGGGAGAAGACCGGCCACTCCTACATCAAGTCCGCCGTCCACCGGGAGCAGGCCACGGCGGGCTTCGAGCGCAGCGGGCACTTCTTCTTCAACGCGCCCTTCGGCCGGGCCTACGATGACGCGTCGCTGGCGGCGATCCACCTGGTGCGCATGCTGGACCAGACCGGCCGGCCGCTACACGAGCTGCTGGGCGAGCTCCCGGTGACCCACCAGAGCCCGACGCTCCAGCCCCACGTGGCCGACGAGGTCAAGTACGACGTCGTCGATGCGCTGGTGCGCTCCTACCGCGATGACCAGCAGGCTGGCCGCCAGGTCGACGGCCGCGACATCGCCCGGCTGGTGACCATCAACGGCGCCCGCGTGGAGCTGGACGACCTGGGCTGGCTGCTGGTCCGGGCGTCGTCCAACACCCCCCAGCTGGTGGTGATCGCCGAATCCCAGTCCGGTCCCGAGCAGGTCCGGTCCCTGGTCGAGGACGCCAACCGGCGGCTGGCGGCGCATGACGCCGTCGACCGTACACCGCTCGAGGACTACCTGATGGATTAGCGGATCCGGCGGGCCCACAGGGCGATCAGACAGGCGCTGGCCATCAGCAGATACGCCAGCCGCGGATCGTGTGGCTCGGCGGCTGACGGCGTAACCGAAGCCTGCAGGGGACCGGTCTCGAGGTCCTCGAGGACGTAGCCCGAACAGCCGAGGCAGCCACCGTCGTCGTCGTCGCCCCCCGACACGGCGTTGGCCGAGATCACCACCTCGTCCGGCACCGATGACAGCTGCCCGTCGTTCACCACCAGCTCCAGCAGATAGATGCCCGCATCGGCGGCCAGGAAGGTCGGCATCTCGTCCGACGGGCCGTTGAGCGGCGGCGCGGAATTGCCGGGGAAGGACGTGAAGGTCCACCAGAAGGACAGGACATCCCCGTCTGGATCGACCGATGCCGAACCGTCCAGCTGCACGGCGTCTCCCTGGTCGACGGTCTGGTCCTCTCCCCCGTCTGCCACGGGCTGCTGGTTGTCCGATTCAGCCCAGACCGACACCTCGTCGTCGGATGAGAGGCCGTCGGGATCGCTGACGATCAGCTCGACGTGGTGGGCGCCCACCGCCGTCGGAGTCAGGGTCGGATACTTGGTGTCCGCCCCGGTCAGCACCGCGCTGCTCCCCGGAGGCTCGGAGATCAACGTCCAGGCATACTCCAGATCGTCTCCGTCGGGGTCGTAGCTCTCCGACCCGTCGAGGAGGGCGGTGTCCCCCAGATCGAGCACGACGGTGTCGCCCGCATCGGCCACGGGGGGCTGGTTTCCTGTGGTGTCGTCGTCGTCGTCGTCGGTGGAGTCGTCGTCGTCGGTGACGTCGTCGTCGTCGGCCGCGTCGTCGTCCTCGCCGTAGGAGTCATCGTCGTCGGTGACGAAGGTCTGTCCGCAGCCCAGCGCTGCCAGCGCCAGAGTGCCCACGAGAAGCCGCAGAAGGAGATGGAATCGCATGCCCACAGCGTAGACAAAGCCACGGGGCAAGACAACGGGCATCCACGGCCCTTGGATCCGTATCAGCGGCGGTGCAGCTCCTCCTCGTACGCGGCGATCTGATCCATCATCTCGCGCTCGTCATCCGGCGCCAGCACGTCCTTGGCGTCATAGAGGTGCACGTAGATCAGCTCGTACAGGCCCTGGTGGAGGAACGACTCGGAAGCCGATGGGTGGTGGGCGGCGAGGTTGCGTACCAGGTCGGCGGCGCCCAGGGTTCCGTCCTCGTGGACGTGCATGTCGACGAAGAGGGTCGGAAACTGCAGGGAGTCGTCCCGCAGGAAGCTGTCGAAGCGGGCACGCGTCTGGTCGCGGCCGATGGAGCGGGCGAAGGTCTCGAAGACCACCCGGAAGATCCGGTTGAACACCTGGATCCGGCGATCGAAGTCGTCGAGTGCCGCGGTCTCGAAGCCGACGGCGGGCAGCTTCTCCGCCAGGCTCGGGCCCGGATCCTCCCCCGGCGGCGGTTCCGGTGGTTCGTCCTCGTCGTCCTCCATCTCGAATTCCATCTCGATGCTGTCCTCGGTACCGGAAAGCTGGATGGGCGGTGTTTCGTCGCTGTTGTCGGTGTCGACCTCGGGATCAGCCTCGATTTCGCCGATGTCCTCCGCGTCGACTCCTTCGACCTCGGGATCCGCCGAGGAGAGGAAATCATCCTCGGCCGAACCTTCGATCTCCAGGGTCGTCTCGGCCCCGGCGATCTCCAGGTCGTCGTCGTTCTCGGCTCCGATGGCGGCCAGTACCCCGGCATCGGGGAACTCCTCCACGTGGCTGAGGTCGACCTTGTCGAGGACGTCGTAGATCTTGACGTGTCCCCCAGCGTCCACGTGTTCGTAGTCGATGTCGCCTTCGGCAGTGCGACCCTCGCTGGCCTCTTCATCGCCGATGTCGCCGATGGCCTCGAGGGACAGGGACTCCACCGCCGCGGTCTGTTCCAGCGGGAGCGTGTCGATGGCGTCGCCGTCCACCGGGATCTCCCGCGACTCGAGTGCCTCCAGTTCGCCAGTGACCGAGGCCAGCTCTTCCCCGGGCAGCCGCTGCCCGTCCACGGTGACCGTGCCGGAGGCGATGTCTTCCGCCACCGCCGCGAGGGTGCGGTAGGGGACCACGGGGCTGGCGGCCAGGACCTCGGAGAGTCGTGTCGGCTCCTGCAATAGCTGCCGCAGGTCCAGCCCGTCGCCCGCTTCCGGCGCGTCTCCACCGGTCCACGCCAGCCGCGGGTCGCTGCCCCGATCCACCAGTGCCAGCAGCGGCCAGACCGCCTCGAACCAGGCCCTCGTCCGATCCAGGAAGGCCCGGGTATCGAATCCCAGCTGCATGTTGGGCGGAAACACCGCCTCCTCGGCCGCGAAGTCCGCGCTGTCCCAGGTCGTCACGACGGCGCGGACGACGTTCTCGTGGAAACACTCGCTCTGGAGCTGGCGCAGGCGGTCGATGGACAGGTTTTCCGATTGTACGAGGGCGTCGGGCAGGGCCATCTCGTGGGCCTGGGCGGCTGCCACCTCGAGCCCTTCGGCTTCGACGGCGCCCACGCGGAACGCGAGTCGTCCGAACATCCAGTCGTCCCCCAGGCCGCACGCCGAGATGAGCTCTCCTCCCATGTAATAGAGGTCGAGGTCGTCCGCCAGCAGGCTGCGCAGGCGCAGTACGCCGGTGACCTGGTGCTTGCATAGCTCGAGCAGGGAGGCGGCGCTCGCTGGAAGGGGTGGGCTCGGGACCATGCGTCGGATACCGGAGAATGCCTGTCGTTTCGCGTAGATCGGTTGTGCAGAAAGTATTCTAAGGAGGGGCCAGAAACCCGGTCAAGGCGCCAGCGACTGGCTGACCAACAGGTCGAGGGCGAAACCCAGCTGGACATCGAGGAACGGCCAGGAGGTCTCTTCGTCGAAGGGCATGCTGACGGTGCCGCCCCGGACGACAAAATCCGGCGTCAGCCCCTCCCCCTGCCACGTGTCGCCCAGCGGGCTCCGCATGGCGGTGGTCGTCAGCCGAAGGTGGAGCCCGGGCGCCAGCCGATACAAGGTTTCGGTGGTCGCCTTGCCCGCCGTGTTCTCCCCCACCAGCCGGGCGCGGCCATTCTCCTGGATCGCCGACGCGAGCATCTCCGCACCGGAGCCGGTCCATCGATTGACCAGGCAGACCATCGGCCCCTCGAAATCCGGGGTTCCGCCGGTCACCAGGTCCCGCTCCCGCCCGCGAGCGTCCAGCAGCCTGGCGAGCACGGCTTCCTCGCCCAGGAGCATCGAGGCGACCTCCTGGATCGAGCTCAACAGCCCACCCTGGTTGCCCCTCAGATCCAGGATCAGCGATGTGATCCCGACGGCCTCCATGTCGGCGAGGCCGTCGCGCACCTCGGTGGCCGTGCCCCCGTGGAACTGGCTGATGCGCATCAGTCCCACCTGCTCGCTGACCAGGCGGGTCTCGACGCTCGGCAGATCGTAGACCGCGCGGGTCAGCATCAAGTCGATCCGCACAGCCGGGGCGGCGCCCCGCAGCAGGGTGAGGCCGATGGGGGTGCCCTCGGCGCCGCGCAGGAAGCCAAGGATCGACTGTAGGTCGCGTTGCTGGAGCGCGTTGCCGTCGATCCCGGCGACCCGGTCACCCGCCCGGATACCGTTCCGATCGGCGGGCGATCCCGGGTAGACCCGGGTGATGTACAGCAGGCCTTCGGCGGTGCTGGCCTGGAACTCGATGCCGATGCCGGTCTTGTGCCCGCGCTCCATCTGGTTCACGTAGCGGGAGTCCTCGGTCGTCATCAGGGCATTGAGATCGGGGCCGGGGGCGGCGGTGGACGCCGGTCCCTGCTGCTCGCGGGTGTTGAGGACCTGCACCATCCCGGCGATCGCGCCCAGGTACAGGTCGCCCTCGGTGATCTCCCAGCCCGCGTACTCCTCGCCGATCAGTTCCAGGGCCTGCTCGAACGCGCGCCGCGCCTCGCTATCGGACAGCTGCAGTTCCAGCAACCCCTCCAGGCTGGTGGGCGCGGGGCCCACGTCGCCGACCTGGCTCAGGTCGCCCTCGGCGGTCTTCTCCGGAGCGTCCGCCGCCGCCCCCCGCCCGACGAACAGCGCCAAGGCGAGGGCGAGGCTCAGCACGCGCGGGGAGTGGGTGGTCATGGGAGAGGGCTCAGTAGCCGATGGCCGGTGCCTGGTCCACGGCGTGGAAGATTACGGCGCCGGTGGCCGTGTCGTACACGGGGATGGACAGCGGAGGAGGCTCCTCGTCCTCCTGGTCGGCGGCGCGCTCCAGCGAGGGCATGCGCACCGACGCCGTCAGGCCGGGGGTCGCCGTCGAACCGTAGGGTGATCGCGCCGGCTGGACCGTGCCCGCCGCGCGGATCACCGGGGCGGTCTCGGTGCCCCGGCCGTCGACGATCTGGGTGTGGGCATCCACCTCGGCGGAGAGCCGCTGTACCCGCTGGAAGCTGAGCACGTTGAGGCCCGTCAGCCCGACGATTATCAGCAGGTAGGCGGCCGCGACGGGCACGGGAATCGCCACCCGTCGGCCCCGCAGCCAGGTGCGTATGCCGGACAGCGCGCTCGCCGCCGCACCGCGTTCCAGCCCCCGCTCCTGCCGCTCCCAGGCGGCGTCCAGTGCGTTGTCCATGCGCGCCCAGATGTCGGCCTCGGCATCGGGTTCGAGCCGCGGCAGATCCAGGGGGGGGATGTCCGCGATCCGGTCACGCAGCTCGGAGCACTCCGGACAGGAACGCAGGTGGTCGTCGATCAGTTCGGTCTCGGCGGGCGATAGCTCGCCGTCAAGGAATGCCGCGATCAGCTGTCGGGTGCGCCAGCAGTTCATGGTCACCCTCCTTTCAGACCGTGAGCCCCTCGGCCGCGTGCCACCGCTCGCGCTCCAGGACAAACGACAGCTTCTCCTTGGCGCGGCTGAGACGGCTCATGACCGTGCCCAGCTTGACGTCGAGCACTTCCGAGATCTCCAGGTAGCTCAGGTCGTCCCAGTACTTCAGGAGCAGGATCGTGCGGTGGGCCAGCGATAGCTGGTCCATGGCGGCGGCCATCCGCGCCGACATCTCCCGCTTCTCCGTGTGATCCACGGCGTTCAGCGGCGCGGGATGGATGTCCTGGCGCCCCAGGTTGTCGAGGATCCCCGTCCGCCGCTTCTTGTCGCGGACGATGTTGTAGCAGAGGTTTGTGCAGACCCTGAACAGCCAGGCCTTGACCTTGAAGTCCGGATCGAACGCCTTGGTCTCCTTGAACGAGCGGATGAAGACCTCCTGGGCGACGTCCTTCGCCTCCTGGGGGTCCTTGAGGATGTACAAGGCGTGGTAGAAGATCTTCTCCCGGTAGCGCTGGATCAGCAGGTCATAAGCCCGCTTGCGATTGACCAGCGCGATCGCCTTGAGGTCCTCGTCGCGTTCTGCTCGGGGTTTGCTTGTTGCCACGACCGCCATTCTAACCATCTCGCCGCACCTCGTGATCTATCGATGTGGGCACCACTGCGCCCGCTCGGCCCCAGGACACGCGCGCGAGGCCTGTTATTCCGGTCGAGGAGAAAGTCCGAAAAAAAGGAGGCCGGAGCGTCATAGCTCCGGCCTCCAAGGTTCCCTGCTCGCGGCGGATGAGGGGGAGGGGGGCCGCCGTCACCAAAGGGTGTGCAAACAGGAAAACTCAAGCTCGCCTCATTTGATCAGCAATCGTCGTGCCAAGCCTCGAGGTAGCCCAGTCTATATTCTGTGAAATTCAGAAAAGCGGGGGCTGCTGGCATGGTCGGGCTGTCGACGGCCGGAGGACAGGCAGCGCCGATTCCCGTTTTCCGCGGAAGGCGTTTCATTATGGGATGCGGAGGCGTGTAAAAACAAAAAACCCCCAACAGCATGTTTCAAGATGACCCCCCCCAATGGGTCCGGGGAGTGCAGGTCATTGACACCGGTCGGCTGTACTACATAGGGTTTTACCGAGGAACTAAGAGGCCTTAGCGACATTCCGTTCGCACGCGGCTCGGAATCGGGTCCCGGCGGAGCAGATGCGGCAGCAGTATTGGCGCCGACAGGCGGCGCTGGCGGCGAGAGGAGTCTGGCGGTGAAGGAGCTCGTGGAGACGATCGTCAGGGCGCTCGTCGACCTCCCCGAGGAGGTGGAGGTCACCGAGGTGCAAGGGCAGCACTCCTGCGTGATCGAACTGAAGGTGGCCCAGGAAGATATCGGCAAGGTGATCGGCAAGCGCGGCGTGCACGCCCAAGCGCTGCGGACGATCATCACCGCGGCCGGCGGCAAGAAGAAGAAGCGCTACGTCCTCGAGATCGTCGAAGACTCCCACTGATCACCACGCCAATCAGGCGCAGTTCAACTCCCCCAGCAAAGAGCTGGGCGGGACGTCGCGGGCTTGCAGTAGGTCTGGCGGGCAGGCTAGGTCAGCAGCTGCTCGTCGCCGTCGTCTCCGCCCTTTTTGCCGAGGCGAGACGAATCGAGGGGCTCGATGACCGGCAGATCGATCCACTCACCCTGCTCCTCGTCATCCGGCAGGGCGTCGAGGTGGCCGTCCAACTCCTTGGCGCTGATCAAGCCCTCGTCCAGGTTGCGGTCCCTGACGCGAAGGTCCATGAGGAACGCGAGATCTTCTTCGGTGTGCTTCTTGCTCACGACTTGTCCTCCTTGGCGGGCTCGGCCTTCGCCGGCGCCTCGGCAGCGGGCTCGGTTGCCGGCGGCTCACCGGCTCCCAGCTCGCGCAGGCTCGCGAATAGCTCGGCCGGGATCTCCGGTCCGTCGTCGTCCTTGGCGGCCTGCTGGAGCTCCTTGATCGCCTCCTCGACCTCTTCGTCCGTCGGCGCGGCCTCGATGTCGTAAGGGATCAGGCCGGCAGCGACCTCGCGCAGCGCGATGACGGCCTCCTTGTTGTCCTTCTCGACGTCCAGCAGGGTGGGCGCCCCCTTGATGATCTGTCGCGTGCGCTGGGCAGCGATCAGCACCAGGGCGAAGCGGTTCTCCACCTGCTCGAGGCAATCTTCGACGGTAACACGCGCCATCGGCACTCTCCTCGCCCGGGGCCCGGGCGGATCGGCGTTCAAGGAACGGGAAAGTAAGCGGGCGGACCGGGGGTGTCAAGGTGAAAACCCCGGGTAACGCTCGTGCGCGTCGAACATCTTGACAGGACCGGGGCCGTGATTAAGTTAACCCTCACTTACGGGCTAAATCCCGTGATTTCAACAAGTTACAACGTTCGAAGGCCAATGAACGGAGGACGGTGAAATGAAGGTCATCCCCCTGATGGACAGGGTCCTGGTAAGGCGCGTCGAGGGCATCGAGAAGACCGAGTCGGGCATCTACATCCCGGATTCGGCGAAGGAGAAGCCGGCCGAGGGTCTGGTGATCGCCGCGGGTCCGGGCAAGCTGCAGGACGACGGCAAGCGCCTCGCGATGACCGTCAAGGAGGGCGACAAGGTCCTGTTCGGCAAGTACGCGGGCACCGAGATCAAGATCGCCGGCGACGAGCACCTCATTCTCCGCGAGGACGACATCCTCGGCATCGTGGAGGGCTGAGACCATGCCAGCCAAGGACATCCATTTCGACAACGACGCCCGGGCGCAGATGCTCGCGGGCGTCGACATGCTCGCCAACACGGTCAAGATCACCCTCGGACCGCGGGGCCGCAACGTGGTGCTCGACAAGTCCTGGGGTGCGCCGCAGGTCACCAAGGATGGCGTGACCGTGGCCAAGGAGATCGAGCTCGAGGACAAGTTCGAGAACATGGGCGCCCAGATGGTCAAGGAGGTCGCCTCCCGGACCAACGACGAGGCCGGTGACGGCACGACCACCGCCACGGTGCTGGCCCAGGCCATCTACCGCGAGGGCGTCAAGCTGGTGGCCGCGGGGCACAACCCGATGGATCTCAAGCGCGGTATCGACGCCGCCGTCGCGATGGCCGTCGAATCCATTCGCGGCCAAGCGCGCGACCTGGCCGGCCAGGGGGAGATCGCCCAGGTCGCCACCATCTCCGCCAACGGCGACACCACCATCGGCGAGATCATCGCCGAGGCCGTCGAGAAGGTCGGAAACGAGGGCGTCATCACGGTGGAAGAGGCCAAGGGGCTGGCCACCGAGCTGGACGTGGTCGAGGGCATGCAGTTCGACCGGGGTTACCTCAGCCCCTACTTCGTCACCGACGCCGAGCGCATGGAAGTGGTGCTCGAGAACCCGTTGATCCTCTTCCACGAGAAGAAGATCTCCAACGTGCAGAGCTTGCTGCCCCTGCTCGAGCAGGTGGCCGGCTCCGGCAAGCCCGTGCTGATCATCGCTGAGGACGTGGAGGGGGAAGCCCTGGCCGCGCTGGTGGTCAACAAGATGCGTGGCACGCTGGCCTGCGCCGCGGTCAAGGCGCCAGGCTTCGGTGACCGCCGCAAGGCGATGCTCGAGGACATCGCGATCCTCACCGGCGGCCGGCTGGTCGCCGAGGAGCTGGGCGTCAAGCTCGAGCAGGTGGGGCTCGAGTACCTGGGCACCGCGGCCAAGGTCGTGATCACCAAGGACGACACCACCTTGGTGGATGGCGCTGGCTCCGAGCAGGGAATCCAGGGCCGGATCACCCAGATCCGCATGCAGAGGGAGGAGACGACCTCCGACTACGACAAGGAGAAGCTGCAGGAGCGGCTGGCCAAGCTCGCCGGCGGCGTCGCGGTCGTCCGTGTCGGCGCGGCCACCGAGGTCGAGATGAAGGAGAAGAAGGCGCGGGTCGAGGACGCCCTGGCGGCCACCCGCGCGGCCCTCGAGGAGGGAATCCTCCCGGGCGGCGGCATCACCTTCCTGCGGGTGCTCGACGGCGTTCGCAAGCTGGAGTTGCCCCAGGAGCAGAAGTACGGCATCGAGATCGTCGCCCGCGCGCTGACCGAGCCCCTGCGGATCATCGCCGAGAACGCCGGCGTCGACGGTTCGATCGTCATCGACAAGGTCAGCAACAGCGCGGGTGCGATGGGCTACAACGCCGCGGTCGACCGCTACGAGGACCTGATCCAGGCCGGCGTCATCGATCCGGCCAAGGTCGTCCGCATCGCCCTGCAGAACGCGGCCTCGATCGCATCCTTGCTGCTGACCACCCAGGTCATGATCTGCGAGTCCGTCCCCGCCGCCGACGAGTAGCCTCCTACATCCCCGCCCCTTGCCCTTGCCTCTCCAGCAGCCGCTGGATCATCGCCACGAACGCCGGATCCCCGGCCAGCTTCCCCCAGTCCGGGTCCACCGGCAGCGAGGCCACGCCTGGATAGCCCAGCTCCATCGCCCGGGCCAGGTGACCCTCGCAGGCGGGCAGGTCCGCCTCGAGC
The DNA here is from genome assembly GCA_964436045.1 of uncultured Rickettsiales bacterium. Lineage (GTDB taxonomy): Bacteria > Myxococcota_A > UBA796 > UBA9615 > CAYRNR01 > CAYTBN01. The sequence goes on from CAYTBN010000005.1 coordinate 153,110, forward strand.
AGCCCCGCGACCTGGGCCAGCCGGTACGGTGCGATCCAGCTGTCGGGCCGCAATTCCGCGACGCGCTGGAAGGAGGCCGCGGCCGCCGCCGCTTCGCCGATCGAGAGCCAGACGAGGCCCAGATCATGGTGCGCTTCGACCAGGTCCGGGCGGAGCACCAGAACCTGTTCCAGCGACACGCGTGCCTCGTCCTGCAGGCCCGCGAAGAGCTGGCACATCCCCAGGAGGTAGAGCGCGTCGGGATCGTCGGGCAGGAGCGCCACCGACCGGCTTGCCGCCACCAGCGCCGTTTCCGTCCGGCCCGTGCGCAGCGCCAGCAAGCTCTCGGCGTACGCCCGCTGTCCGTGATACGCCCGGTAGTCGGGCGGAGCCAGGTCGGCGCCCGCCGGACCCGCCAGGGCCACCGTGGCCAGCAACAGGGTCAGGCGGCCCACACCCATCGCGCCCCGTCTGGTCACCGGTACCTCCTGGACCGCCGCCGCGGTTTGGCACGCGTCGGCCGGTGGGTCACTATATCCCAGCGAGGAGCGCGACATGCCGCCGCCCGAACGTCGTCCCCACCGGATCCCGATCCTGCTGATCGCGCTGACCTGGCTCCTCGGCTGTGGCCCGGCGGAGCCGCCGGAGCCGCTGCCCCCGACCATCGCCGAACTCGACGCCCTGCGCGCAACCGCTCCCCTGCCCCAGGGGGAGCCCGCCCCCCGGTTGACCCTGGCGTTCACCCTGGGCGAGCGGGGGGATCTGCGCCCTTGCGCCTGCCCCGACGGGGTCACCGGTGGATTCGCGCGGCGGGCCTCGTTCGTGGACGCCTTGCGCTCGGAGATCGGCTCCCTGGTGGTGGTCGCCGGACCGGAGAGTCTGGCGCCAGCGCCCGGGCACGAGGGCGCGGCGGGGCCCGAGCGGACCGGGGCCCTGCTCGACCTGCACCGGGGAGGTGGGACCGATGTGATCGCCCTGGGCGCCCCGGACCTCGCCGGACTCGACTTCACCGATCTGCCCGAGCTGGTGGCGGCATCCGGCTTGCCGATGATCGCCACCAACCTGGATGCCCGGGACGGCACCGAGCTGCCCGTCGCCAGGGTGCAGCTGCTGGAGGTGGGCGGTCGCCGGATCGCCGTGCTGTCGGTGCTGGATCCCACAGGTGGCTCGCTGAGCCGCGGCGGACTGATCGTCACCGATCCGGTGGAGGGGATCCGCGCCGCCCTCGCCGGCCTCACCGAACCGCCGGACGCCGTGGTGGCCTTCAGCGACGCCGCCCCGCGCCGGTTGCTGACCCTGAGCCAGCGCTGGACGGAGGTGGACTTCGTCATCGGGAGCGCCCAGGGCTCGGGCCCGGGCGCCCTGAAGGTCGCCAGCGGCGGACGGGCCGTGGGCGAGGATCCGACCGGGTTGCGCGTGGGTCTGCTCGATCTGGTGCTGTCCGGACCCGTCGGCGGCGGTTTCCTGGATGACGAGCGCCTGCGAGACCTCGCCGATCAGCGACTGGCGGAGCAGGCCAATCGTGCGCGGGCGCCCTGGATCGACGGTGACGGCGAGCCCGCCCCGCCGCCGGAGGAGGACGACCGGGTAGCCGCCCTCGGCCGCCGCCTGCCCGCCAGCGGCCTCGACGGCCACTGTTACGGCTATCGAAGCTCTCCGCTGCTGAAGATCATCCCCGAGCACTCCGCGATAGCCGATCAGGTGGGTGACTACTACGCTGACCGGTAGGTGGCGTACCCCGTGCGCGACAGACTCCTAGAATACGCTGGTGCTGAGGGGGGTTCTGCGGTAAAGGTGGCTCCGGTGCTGCACTACATCCTACGTCCGGCAAACCTGTTCACCGCCAGCAGCCTCTTTTGCGGTTTCTACTCCATCGTCCTGTCCGCGAGCGCTGGAACCGGCGACACTGGCGCCTTCCACGCGGCCGCGGTGCTGATCCTGTTCGCCGGTCTGTTCGACCTGCTTGACGGTCCGGTGGCGCGGCTGACCCGCACCACCAGTGACTTCGGCATGCAGCTCGACTCCTTCGCCGATCTGGTCTCGTTCGGTATCGCGCCCGGTGTGCTGCTGTTCAAGTGGGGACTGGCCGAGATGGAGCTGGTCGGATTCGCCGTGGCGTTCCTGTTCGTGCTCAGCAGCTGCTTCCGTCTGGCCCGGTTCAATCTGGGTGTCGACCTCGACGAGCCCGGATTCAGCAAGGGTTTGACCATCACCGTCGCCGGTGGCACGGTCGCCTCGCTGGTGATCTTCCATCACAAGAGCGGACTGGCTCTCCTCGAATCCCAGCTGAACGTGATCCTGTTCACGGTGTTCCTGTCCTATCTGATGCTCAGCGAGATCCGCTTCCGGACCATGAAGAGCATCCGCTTCCGTCCCCTGACCCTGGCCGTGGGCGGGCTGGCCGCGTTCTCGTTCATCGTCGTCACCGTGCTGGCGGACATGTCCGCCTGTCTGGTGGCCATCGCCTGCCTCTACATCGGTCTCGGACTGCTGGAGGGTGTGCTCAGCCGTCGCCGTCGTCGTCACCTGGACGCACTGTTCGACCTGGACGACGACCCGCTCGACGAGCTGGATCCGATGGACGACGACGACCCGCTGGAGGTCCCGGCAGCGACCCCGTCGGGCGAACGCCGCCGCTGGTGGCCCTTCCGCCGCCGCTGATCTTCCGTCTTCGAACTACTTGACCAGGGAGATGGTGCTGTCCGGGGTGGCGGTCGATCCGTCCAGTGACGCCCGCTGCACCACCTTGTCGCCCTTGACGACCACGTCCCGGCTGCGGGATGCGCCGCGCAACACGAGGCACTCCCAGAATCCGGCATGCTCCATCATCGCGAATACCTCGTTGGAGGTGTAGCGGACCCCGGCGGCGCGGAGGATCAGCCGGCCGATGCGGGGGGAGTAGGGATCGTAGGACGGCAGGTTGTCTCGCACGACGACGCGGCCGTGATCGCCGAGCACCCGGTGGCACTCCGCGAACAGCTGGCCCAGCTCGTCACGGTCGACCTGGCGGAGGATCCCGTGGATCAGGACCGCGTGGATGCTCCCGCTCGCCATCGGGAGGCGCTGGGGAAGCTCGTCGGTGTCCAGGTCCCAGGTGGTGATCTGGGCGTCGCCGGCCACGCGGTGGATGTCCGCTGTCACCGTGTCGAGGCCGATCCCGATGCAGACCACCTGGGCTGCGTGCTCGGGGAGAGCCTGGATGAGCGCCTGATGCTTCACGATACTCGCGCTGGAGCGGGTCTGTCGGCGTGGCCAATCGAGGATCGTCCGCTCCTTGAGGGAGTGTTGGTTCGAGAGGCTAGTTTGTCAAGGAGAACTGCGGTGACTGCCAACGTTTTCTCGCGCGCGCGCGGGGCTCACCAGCCGCCCTCCTCGATGGCCTCGAGGACGAGTTCGGCGGCTGCCCGATATCGCAGCTCGTCCGGAGCCAGCTTGACCGCACGCAGGTAGGCCAACGCCGCCCGGTCCATCTGCTTGCGCCCGAAGTAGGCCTGACCCATCCGATCGTAGAACGCCGCCTTGGCCCGCGGATCGTCGTACAGCGGCTCGGTCTTGCGCCACGGGCCGCTGGTCGCCTCGAGCAGCAACTGGAAGTTGTCCAGCTCGGTGATGTAGTGCAGGTAGCGGGGGGCCGAGAACTCGATGCGTAGGTTGTCGTCGGTGTTCAAGGGCCCGTCGCCGACCAGATCGGCCACGTCGACCTCGTCCATCAGGTAGTAGGTCAGCCAGTCCTCGGGGGTCAGGATGCCGATCCGCGCCAGATCGGCGGCGGGCTCGGGCTGCGCCAGGATGCCCTCGATGCGGGGGATGTCCAGCTCCAGGGGCTTGGACGAGGCGACCATCACGATGTCCGCTTCTTCGATGGACGAGAACAGGATCAGGTGGGGAAACACCTGGTTGAGGGTCCGCAGGATGCAGCGCAGGTCGTCGCGTCCCATGCCGTAGAGCTGCATCCACTGCACGAACACCCCGTCGTCGGCCATCTGCTGGCGGCAGAGCTCGAAGTACTCCAGGGTGTAGAGATTGGAGACGCCGCTGATCCATGGGTTGGATGGCTGGTTGACCACGATGTCGTAGGGCTGCTCGGCCAGGTACAGATGGTTGCGCGCGTCGTTGACGTGACAGCTCACGTTGGCGCGCTCCAGCGGGTGGTTGTTCACGTGGTCGAAGAAGTGGCTGGCTTCGACCACCGCCGGCTCGATCTCCAGCACGTCCACATGGGGACCCGCGTGGAGCGCTGCGGACCCCGCGCTGATCCCGCTGGCCAGCCCCACCACCAGCACCCGTTGCGGGTCCTCGGCAAAGAGGTAGGCGAAGTGACCCAGCAGTACCTGGGTCGGTAGATCGACGGTGGTCGACGCGTCGATCTTGCCGTTGTTGGCCAGCCAGATGTTGTCGTCGCCCGTGGCGTGGGCGACGGTCACCGTCGAGGTCACCCCCTCCTTGTAGTACAGCAGCTCGTAGTCGCTGACCGCGTAGTTGCGCACCCCCTCGCGGCTGTGCTCCTCCAGGTCCGAGACGTACTTGTACATACCGGCCGACATCAGCAGCGGATCCCAGGCGGGGCGGACCGTGAGTGCCAGCACCGCCAGCAACGCGGTCGCCCCGATCCCCCCCACCCGGGGCAAGACCGGACCCCGCCAGCGCACCAGCAGCATCGCGGCCCCGGCCAGTCCGACCTCGATGGTCAAGATCAGGGTGTCGACAATCCCCAGGCGAGGGATGAGGACGAAGCCCGCCAGGATCGAGCCGATGATCCCGCCCAGCGTGTTGAAGGTGTACAGCCGGCCCACGTCGGCGGCCAGCTTGCGGGGATCGCGGACCACCGCCGCCACCGCGACCGGGAACATCGCCCCCATCAGCAGGGTCGGGCCGAGCATCACCACGCAGGCGATGGCGAGCTGAACGGCGAACACCATCGAGTCGTGGTTCCGCGCCAGGGCGTAGAGCGACACGAACCAGAACGGCAGCTCCGAGAACAGGTGGTGGACTCCGAACGCCGTCGCGGCGGCTCCTCCCAGACAGACGGCAGCCGCGGGGAGGGGAGGCACCCGCCAGCGCCGGACCACCCGCGCCCCGAGGGCGGCGCCGCCCGCGATGCCGGCCAGGAAGGCCATCAGCATCAGGGTGAACGCGTACACCGAGTTGCCGATGATCAGGGTCAGGAAGCGGGACCAGGCGACCTCGTAGACCATCGCGCACAGGCCGCTGAGTCCGAACGCCGCCGCGACGATCCAGAAGTGGCGGCTGCGATGGACGGTGGCGGGTACCGGCCTGGGGGCGACGAGGGTGCGGTCGACCCGCAATCCCAGCACGGTGGCCGCCGCCGCGAGCGTCAGGTTGGCGGCGGCGGTCAGCGCCACGGTGACGGTGACGCCGAAGGCGGGCAGCAGCACGAAGCCGCCGGCCCAGGTGCCGAGCACCGCGCCGATGGTGTTGATCGCATACAGGCGGCCGACGCGGTGGCCGGCGGCATCCACCTGCTCGGTGACGAAGCGCGCCAGCGCCGGCAGGGTCGCCCCCATGCAGGCGGCGGGCAGCAGCAGCAAGACCAGCATCAACACGCCGTTGAATACGCTGGCGGTGCCGGAGCTAGGATCGGCCCAGCGGTGGAATCCCCGGTATACCCCCCCCGCGCCCTCGAGCAGCCAGGGGAACGCGAGGGCGTACAGTCCGATCGCGGCCTCGAGTACGCCGTAAGTGATCAGCAAATTGGGCGAGCGGTCCATCCAGCGGCCGCCCAGTGCAGCGCCCAGCGCCAGGCCGCCCATGAAGGCCGCCAACACGGTCGCCGTGGCCAGCTGAGTGGCGCCGAAGACCAGGGTGAGGTCGCGCATCCACACCACCTCGTAGACCAGCGAGGTGGCGCCCGAGGCGAGGAAGAAGACGGAGAGCAGGGCGCCCAGCTCCCGGCGTTGCAGGGTCGATGTGGCCATGGCGGCGGGCGCCATGGTACGCCGGGCGTCGTCCCTTGCCTATGGCAGGCCGGGGAGGTAGTGTCTCCACGGATCCACCGCCATGGGCCCCGAAGACAAGCACGATTGGAAGATCCGCAAGCTCGAGCAGCGGGCCGAGAACCGGCCCGAGGAAACCGTTCTGCGCCTGGATCTGGCGGAGGTCTACTTCCAGAAGGCCTATTACTTCGAGGGTGGCGAGGAGTGGTACGAGCGGGCGCTGGCCCAGGCCCACAGCTACCTGGAGGTGCACCCGGACACCGGCCGTGCGCTGGATCTGGTCGCCCGTTGCCATTTCGGCTGTGGTCGCCTGGATCAGGCCGAGGAGTTCTACCTCTACGCCCTGGCCGCCGAGCCGGAAGACGCGTTGGCGATGGTCGGCATGGGCAACCTGCACCGTCAGCGGGGCAACCTCAGCCGCGCGATCGAGGCTTTCCGCCAGGCGGTGCGCCTGGACGGGGAACTCTGGCAAGCCCACTACAACCTGGGCGACGCCCTCTACCACGAGGCCAAGACCCGGGACTTCCGGGGCGCCGACTCGATGATGGAAGAGGCGATCTTCCACCTGGTGTCCGCGGTCCGGCTCGACCCCTTCCCCGGCTTCCTGGGCAACGTCTACCGCAGCCTCGGCGAGCTCTTCCTGTACACCCGCAACTACGAGCAGGCACGGCGGTTTTTCCGCAAGCTGGTCGACCACTCCGAGTTCGGCCACATCGCCAGCTACTACCTGGGCCTGGTGTACCTCAGCCTCAACAAGCCGAAGAACGCCATCCAGTACTTCCGGGGCTACCTGGCGCGGGAGCCCGGCAGTGCCATCGGCCTGGCCAAGATCGCTTTGTGTCACCTGGAACTCGAGGAGTTCGAGCGCGCACGTGCGGCCTGTAGCGAGGCCCTGAACTGCGAGCCGGACAACGTGATGGCTCGCTTCACCCTGGGTTGTACCGATCTGGCCGAGGGGCGCTACGACGCCGCGCTGGCCTCGTTCAAGGCGATTCTCGGCGACGAGCCGGACTACTTCCCGGCCTATGTCGAGATGGTCAAGGCCCGGTACCTGCGGGGGGACTACCGCTGGCTCTTCGAGAACCTCGCGCGCGAGGTCAGGGCCTTCGACCAGGCGACGGGATACGATGGCGGTCGGCGCTATTACAAGGGCTCCAAGGGCCAGCTGCGGCGCCGGATCGACGTGCTGCTGGCCCAGATCCGCGAGATCGGTCTGCCGGCGTTCGGGTCCCTCTCGGGGATGCTTCAGGACATCCAGACCGACTCGCTGCGCTTCCAGATCTGGGAGCACCTCCACGAGCTGAGCCGGGGGAAGCGCATCGACGATCTGCTGGTGCAGCTCGCCGAACCGGACGACAACTTCGGCGAGCGGGTGGGCCGCAGCGCCCTGATGATGAGCCACTACGTCCCGGAGGACGCCATCTTCGGCGGCTTCCAGGTCACCGAAGAGGGGCTGCGTCGCCGGGCTCGCTCACACAAGGCCGTCGACGACGATATCGGTGCCTACCGGGACTCCCTCGACGTGGCCCGGGCCGAACTCAATCGCTACCGCGCGTATCTCTTGCTGGGATTGGCGGTCAAGGGAACCGAGACGGCGGAGGGTTTCCTGGTGGAACGCCTGGACGACTCCGTCCCCGTGCTGAGGCACGCCGCCGCCGTGGCCCTGCTGTTCTACGGAAACGAACGGGCCATCGCCGCCCTCGAGGGAGCTTCCCAGGAGGCTTCCGGGGACGCCCGTCGCAAGCTGGACGTGTTGGTGGAGGTGGGCCGGAGCCGACGCGAGGAGCGCCAGAAGGTGATCTCGCTGACCGTCCTCAAGGGGCAGCGCGAGGCGCAACGGACCGAACCCCAGCCCAGACGCCGATCGCTGGAGGACCACGAGAACCTGTCGTGCAGCCTCTGTGGACGCTCCCAGGATCAGGTGGAGCGGCTGATGAGCGGCAACCGCGTGTTGTTGTGCAACCTGTGCATCTCGGCGATCCACGACCACCGGGACGACCTCGCCGTGCCCGACGACGAGGAACACAGCTGCCAGCTGTGCCGACGTTCGGTATTCGAGGTCAACACCATCTATCGGGTGGCCAAGTTCATGCTGTGCAACCTCTGCCTCGACGAGTGTGTACTCCTCCTGCGCCGGGGCGAAGTCGAGCGGTTCCTCAAGGACTTTTCCTGAACGCTTTGCGGCGACGGCTGACGCCTGACGCGTTCCCTACTCCACGGTCACATCGTCGATCAGGATGCGGTTCATGCCGCGGTCGGTGGAGTAGGTCGACGTGGCGTCCTGCAGGATCAGGAACTCGATGCGCCGGGGATCCGGATGGCGGGTGACGTCCTCGCCGGGGAACAGGTAGAAGTCGTCCAGCTCCGAGCGGATCCGGATCCAGCCGTCGCCGGGCTCCACCACGTAGCGGCCGCTGGCGAAGCGGGTACCCTCCTCCTCGACCATCAGCAGGATCAGGTGGGCCGGGAAGTCCACGGTCCGCAGCCATAGCTCGACATGGCCGACCCGGGGACTCGGTGTGGAGAACACGAGGTAGACCTGGTCCAGGTCCTGGCCGATCACCGGGCTGTTCCAGACCAGCGCGCCGCCGCCCGAGTGACCCACGTCCCCGATCCACTCGATCTGGCCCTGGCGCTGGTAGCCGCCCGTGTGGAGCCAGTCCTCGGTGTCGGCGGCGAAGTCGTGGGCCACGGGCAGCTCGAAGATCCGTCGGGAGTGCTCGGCCAGTCGTAGGATACGGCCGTGGGCGAGCGCACCCCAGGGTTCCTGCGAGCCGTGATCGTCCAGGAGTTGCTGGAAGGCCTCGCTGGCCCCCTCCAGGTCACCGAGTCGCTCGCTTCCCTCGCCCAGGCGGAACATCAGCTCCGCCTCCAGCTCCGCCGGCAGCCCATCGATGGCCAGCCCCGTGCGGTAGAGTTCGGCGGCGCCGGCGAAGTCGCCGAGCCCCGACTCGAGGTACATGCCCTCTGCGATCAGGGTGCGGGCCTGCTGCCAGGCATCGCCGTCGCCCGCCTGGGCGGCTGCGACACTGGCGGTCGACAGCATGGCGGCCAGCGCCAGCCGCTTAGCCCACGAACTTGTAGCCGACTCCATGGATGGTCTCGATGTAGCGGGTGCGGTCGGTCGGATCCCCGAGCTTTCGCCGGAGGTTGAGGATGTGGGTGTCGACGGTCCGGGTGCTGAGGTCCGAGTCGTAGTGCCAGACCTCCTCGAGCAACAGGTCGCGGCTGAGCACCTTGCCCCGGTTGCGGATCAGGAACCGCAGCAGCTCCATCTCCTTGGCGGATAGCCGGACCGGATTGCCGCGGACGTCGACCTCGTAGGTGGTGAAGTTGACGACGATCCCGTCAAACTCGTGGACCTCGTCCTCATCGGCGACACCGTCGCTGCGACGCAGCAGCGCCTTGACCCGGGCGTGGAGCTCGAGCAGGGAGAAGGGTTTGGTGACGTAGTCGTCGCCGCCGATGTCGAATCCGGTGAGCTTGTCGATCTCCTCGCCCTTGGCGGTCAGGAAGAGGATCGGCCCGCGAAAACCGCCTTCGCGCAGCCCCTCGCACACGTCGAAGCCGTGCATCCCGGGCAACATGATGTCCAGCAGGACCAGGTCGGGGCGCTTGTCCAGACCGGCTGCGAGTCCGGCCTCGCCGTCCGCCGCCCCGGTGACCCGATATCCCTCCAGCGTGAAGAAATCGGTCAGCGAGCGCCGCAGCCGCTCCTCGTCCTCGACGATCAGGATTCGCTTGCTCATCCGCCACCTCGCGCGTCACGCGGCAGGGACAGCTGGAAGGTGCTGCCCACGCCCTTGTCGCTGATCAAACCCACCACGCCGCCATGGGCCTCGGCGATGTGCTGGACGATGGACAGACCCAGTCCGGTGCCCCGCACCGTCCGTGTCAGCGGATCCCCACCACGAACGAACTTCTCGAACACTCGCTTCTGGTCGTTCGGATCGAGGCCGTCGCCCCGGTCCTTGACGGCGAGCACGATGGTATCACGCTCCCGGCGCGCCGACAGGGTGATGACCCGCCGCTCCGGGTCTTTGGAACTGGTGTACTGCACCGCATTCGTCGCCAGGTTGAGCAGGGCCTGGACCAGGGCGTCCTGGTCGAACTGGAAGCGGGGCAGGTCCCGCTCCACCTCGACGTCCAGGCGGAAGCCTGAGCTGTTGAGGAAGTCCTGGGTGACCCGTTGAACCTCGACGAACAGGTCGACCACCGAACCTTCGCGGAACCGGTACTTCTTGCGGCCCTGCTCGATACGGGCGAAGTCCAGCACGTTGTCGATCAGCCGGCTGAGCCGTTCGGTCTCGCTGAGGATGGTGTCGTGGTACTCCTGCTGCTTGTTGCCCGGTGGGACCATACCCAGGGACAGCATCTCGGCCGAGATGCGGATGGTGGCCAGCGGCGTGCGCAGCTCGTGGCTGACGTTGCTGACGAAGTCCGTCCGCATCCGCGCGATCTCGATCTCCCGCCGCACCGCCCGGTACGACATGCCCAGCCCCATGGCGATCAGCAATGTGAAGGCCACCACCGTCAACACCCGCCAGCGACGGCCCGATGCCAGCGCGGCACCGACGGTTGTCTCGTCTCCGCGGGTGACCACGACCGTCCGACCCGGGAGCCAGGGCTCGAGGGGATAGACCACACCCTCGGCGGGCGCCGACAGGGGCGTCGGTCCGGAGGTGACCTCGCCCAGGTGGACGGTCAGCTCCGGGTTGGCCTGCTGGATTCCGTCCAGCCGCTGATAGAGGCCGGTCAGCAGCTGTGGCTCGTCGAGGTGGAACAGCAGGGTTCGCTGTTCCCCGGGGCTGCGCCAGGCGGTACGTGCGAAGAGGAATGCCTCCTCGCCCCGGGTGAGGCGCTGGTAGACGAAGCGGTCGGACAGGTGGCTGGTCTCGGCCGAAGCGTTGGCGATGGACGGGATCAGCGCGAGCACGCGGGACTCGGTGCTCTGCTGGCTCCGCCGCTCGTCCAGGTTGTGGCGGGCGGTTTCCAGATCCGGCTGCAGATCCTCGGGCAGCTCGTCGAAGATCTCGTCGTTGGACAGCTGTTCGAGGATCTTGGCGGACAGGACCGACTCGGCCACACCCCCGTAGCTCCAGCGGGTCGCGGTCAGCTCCCGCAGGAGGGAGCGCAGTGTGATCGCCGCGTCCGAGCCTGTGCCCACCGCCAGCTGGCACTGGGCGACCTGATAGCTGGCCAGCAGGTCGAGGGGGAATCCGTTGAGGTCCCGGTGATTCACACCCTCGGTGGCCAGGCTGCGATACAGCCGCATCGCCTCGCCCGCGAGACCTGCTTTGTACAGGCAGCGGGCGCGGGCGTTGCGGGCGATCAGCTGACCGCGGTATCCGGGAATGGTCGGCAGGGCGATCTGGTAGAGGGTCGCCGCCCGCCCGAAATCACCGAGGATCAGCTCCGCCTCGAGGGCCTGATTGAAGCGGCGGCCCATCACGGACAGCAGATCTTCTTCGATCCCCAGCAGGTCCCGCTCGCCTCCCAGGCTGCGGGCCCGGTCGACCGGATAGACCAGGCGCCCACCCTCGTCGAGCAGCAGGATTCCCTCGATGCCCTCGATGCGCTCGAGGATCCGCGCGGCCGCCCGATCCGGATCCCTCGACCAGGTGTCCGCACCCTGGTCGATCCCCTCGCCGATCTCCTCCTCCAGGGTCTCGAAGCGGCCGAGAACTTCCCCATACAGCACGCCAGCGACCGACTCGCAGCGCCCCTGGAAGTCCGCCTGCTCGGCCAGTGTCTCGGCGCGCACCGAACGGAACGCGAAGTAGGAGAGCACCAGTCCGGGCAGCCCCACCGAGAGGGCGAAGATGAGCATGAGCCGGCCCGGGCGATCCGGGCTGTGGCGTCCACCGATGGCCATGTCGCGTCCGCTATTTGTACCACGAACGTCGTGCGCGGGCGGGCCCGGGCGCCGGGTCGCCGCGGGAATCGGTTTGCAGCGCGGGTGTTCGTGGCTATACCTTGGCTGCCGATGACAGGACCCACCCCATGAGCGGTCCCTTTTCCCGCCAGCCGCCCGACGACGACGCACCGCGCTGGCGGGAGCTGGACTCGCCGGGCGAAGGCGACGGGGCGGCCGACGAGCCGCCGTCGCGCCCCCGCTGGGGTGAGGAGCCGCCGCCCGCTGGCGACGAGCTGCCGCCCGCTGGCGACGAACCGCCGGCGTCGGCGCCTCCATCCTGGGTCGATCAACCCCCGCCGGGCACCCTGCTGGACGACCGTCCGCGTCCGCCCCGGATCGGGGACGACGACGGCGTACCGCGGATCCGCCTGAGCCGCTGGAACCCCTACAAGAAGCTGACGCCGGAGAACCGACGCTTCGTCCAGGAGTTGCTGCGCTTCCCCCAGGTGACCGCAGGCATCATCGGGGTGCTGGCCGTGGTCTACCTGTGGATGATCGCGGCAGGCTGGGAGTTCACCTGGCTCCTCCCGTCCCGCTGGGGTTACCCGCTGGCCGTGGCATTCGGCGCGCTGGAGCCGGAGCGGGTCCGGGCTGGCGAGTGGTGGCGGCTGTTCACCGCGGCGCTGCTCCACGGCTCCCTGTTCCACATGGCGATCAACGGCTTCATGCTGTACCAGCTGGGGCGGCTGGCCGAGAACATCTTCGGCCGGATCGGGCTGGTGGTGCTGTTCGTGGGCTCGGCGTTTTGTGGAACCGCCGCGTCGGCGTTCATCGGCGGCCAGATGAGCGTCGGGGCGTCCGGAGCCGTGATGGGCTTGGTGGGCGCCTGCATCGCCTTCGGTTTGCGCCACCGCAGCGCGATCCCCGAGTTCCTGCGGGGGCTGTTCGGACCGACCCTCTATGTCTATGTGGGCCTGATCCTGGTCATCGGCCTCGTCCCAGGGATCGACGGTTGGGGTCACTTCGGTGGCGCGGTCGGGGGCGCCCTGCTGGGGCTGATCCTGCCGTCGCCGATCCTGCGGGAAGGCCGGCGACAGCCACCGTGGATCTACCTGCCCTTCGCCGCTTCGGTGGCGTTCGCCGGCGCCTCGGTGGCGATGGTCGTACCCCAGGTCCTGGCCTTCGATGGACAGGTGGCCAGCGAAGCGATGGAAGCCTTCGAGGAAGCCGTCGAGGGGGGGCGCTGGGGTGAGGCAGCGGCGGCCCTGGACGAGGCCGCCGAGGTGGAGCCCGACAGCCCGATCCTGATCGCACTGCGGCAGCAACTCGCGCTTCTGGCCATGACCGAGGAGCGATGGGCGCTGGCCTGCGAACAGCTGGCCGTGGTCGAGGGAACCGACCCGGATGCGCTGCGGGACGACCCGGCGTGGTTCAACGACTACGCCTGGGCGCTGTTCATGGCGTTCCCGGCGGACGAAGACCGGCTGGCCCAGGGTGTGGAGCTGTCGAGGGCCTCCCTGGTGGAGGAGCCCGACCATCCGGTGTTCCTCAATACCCTGGCCTGGGGCCTCTTCCTGTCCGGGGACTACCACGGCGCACTGGGTACCATCGAGGAGGCGATGCGGGCCAACAAGGGCAAGGGGCTCGCCGACGACATCTACATCTACGTGGCCTCCTTGTACGCCGTCGGTCGCCGGGACGAGGCCGTCGACACCTACCGCGAAGCCGTCGCCCAGCACCCGGACGGGGTGCTGCGGGCCGAGGTCCAGGGCATGATCAATCGCTGGGAGGAAGCCGACGGGTTCGACCCTGAGCTGGCCTGGCCGCTCGCCACCGGCGATACGCCGTCGGAGGACGAGCCCCCCGTGGCGCCCGGGACCAACGACGGTGACCCCGCGACCGCACCCCAGCCCGCTGGCGATGACGACTCGGCCGGGTGGGAGGCGCCCAGCGCCACATGGATCTGATCCCGGATCAATCCAGGGGAAGAGCTTCCGCCGCGCCGTGTCCCGGCGCCCTCAGGGCCCGGTCCAGACACCAGCGCACGTAGGGATCCCCCTCCACCGACTCTCGACCCAGCAACAACTTGCGGGCGCTGCTGCTGCGGATCGCGCCCAGGGCCAGCGCCGCTCGGGCGCGGGTACCCGGGCGGGCGTGGTCGAGCAGCTCCTCCAGCGTCGCCTGGGACCGGCTGTCGGGGACGTGGACGAGGACCTCGAGGGCCGGGAGTTGCCCCTCGGCGACGGCCGGGCGGACCGCCGCCAGAACGGCGGTACGTTGCCCCGCCCGGGCGAGGGACACCAGGCTGCGGATCGCGTTGTCCCGCACCGACAGGTCCGGGTCCCCGAGCGCCCCGGCGAGGGGGCCCACGATCGGTTCACCCCGGCAGCCGCCCAGGCTCCGGGCCACCATCGCCCGGGCCGCGGGATCGGGTTCCGCGGCCAGCCGGGCCAGCAGGGCGGTGGCCACCGATTCCCCGCAGGTGTCCTCCAGTACCGAGGCCGCTGCAGCGCGGACCGACCCCTGGTCGGCGTCCAGCCTGGCCAGCGCCGGGCCCGGATCGCGCCCCGATCCTGCGGCTCGAGCCCACCAGACCAGCAATACCTCGTCGTCTGCCCCGGCCTGCTCCAGATCGTCGACGATGAGCGCCGCCAGCTTCTCCCGGTCGCCGCCATCGCCGGCGATCAGGGCGTCGATGATTCGAGCCAGCCCGGCCAGGGCGACCGGATCCCGGGGTTCGAGGCGTCCGCGCAACACCGGATAGATATTCGGCCCCGCCAGTCGGAGCCGGGCAACCGCCACCGCGGCGTCCTCAGGGGCGTCGGGCCAGCGCAGCGCCTGGTCGACGACTCCGTCGAGCTCCTCCGCGGCCGGGGCCTGGATCAGCGCGGCGTACCTCGCCGGTCCGGGGAGCGGTGCCGGGCCCGCGGGCAGGTCCAACGCCAGCCCGTGGCGCCCCGGCGAGGTGGCCCCGCCGTCGCCCATGGTGTCGCCGGGGCCGAACGTGTCCCGGCCGCTCACGTCCAGCAACAGGGCCACCGACGCACGGCCTCGCAGCGGATCGGCGCTCCCCCAGCGGCGGCCGGGCTCCACCGCGTGGTAGCTGTCGTCACCGTCGCCATCGACGAGGAGCGCGACCCCGTTGGCTGTGGCGCGGGCCTGGATGGCGCCCAGCCCGGTGAACGTGTCGTTCCCCCGGCGATCGAGCAGCAGGGCGACGGCGCTGTCGTGGGCCCTGGCCTGGCCGTCGCGGGTGCAGGTGTAGCGGTCGGAACCCGCGCCGTCCGCCAGCAGCCCGAGGCCCGACTCTCCCGCCGCCGCCTGGCTCCAATCGCCCGCGGTCCAGTGGTCGTCTCCCCCCCGATCGATGGCCAGGCCGAGCCCCCAGCGGACGCCGTGGCCCTGGGCCCGGCGGTCGGCCAGGTAGTGGTCGTCGCCGGCACCATCCGCCAGCAGGCCCGTCCCACCCGGCAGGCGCACATCGACGCCGCTGCCGTGGCCCTGCGCACCCGCGCCGGGCCCCCCGGGTAGCGCACGGTAGTCGTCGTCCCCCGCCCGATCCAGCAGCCACCCCTGGGCCGCAGGTCCGCCCACGCCCTGGGTCGGGGCGATGCCGCGATAGCCGTCGTCGCCGTCGCCGTCCAGCAGCAGGCCGACGCCGTCCAGGGCCGCGCCGAGGCTCCAGGTTCCTCCCCGGTAGGTGTCATCTCCGCTGGAGTCCCAGAGCAGTCCGCAGCCCGAGATCGCGCCGCCGAGGGCCGCCGTGCCGCCGCGGTAGTCGTCGTCCCCCGCCAGGTCGGCGAGCAGCGCGATCCCCGCGATGGCCGCCGGAGCGCCGCCGTGGCGGTCGTGACCGGCCAGGTCGACGACCACGGACAGGGGCCGCGCGTCGCCGTCACCCAGATAGAGATCGTCGCCGCCGGGATCGAGCACCGCCCAGTAGGGCGCCTCGAACACGTCGCTCCCCGTGGTCCCGATCCAGAGCCGCCCAGCCTCGGTCAACAACGCGAGGGGCTCTTCGGGCCAGGCCTCGGCCTCGGCTGGCAGGGCCGCTGCGGCGCCCGCCACGTGGGCGGTTGCCAGCAATGACAACCGGGCCAGATCCTGGCGGGCGTCCGTCGTGGCGGCGGTGGCCACGGCGGACGCGTGGCGGTCCAGCTCCGCGGGGGTGTCTCCCTCGACCAGCGCGCGGGCCAGCTCCCGAGGCGCCTGATCCATCAGTTCGATGTCGGCGGCCTGTGCCGCCAGCCCGTCCAGCACCGACAGCCAGGCGTCGATCCTCGGGTCGAGCTTCTTCGCCATCCGGCGGTCGCGCCGGCTCTGCACACGCTCCCGGAGGGGGGGCGGGGGCTCCGGCGGTTGCGGGGGATCGATCCCGAGGCCGAGGGCGTCCCAGGCCTTGCGCAGGGCGGTGACCGGCGCGTCGGCCAGCAGATCGTCCACCAGCGACTCGACCCGCGGACCGGCGGTCAACGGATCTGCGGCCAGCTCCTGGCCCAGGGCCGAGGTCCCAGCGGGCCACACACGCGCGACGTCGTCGGGTTCGACCCCCACGCGATCCAGCGCCTCGGCGAGTGGCGTGTCCGCGGAAGCGACACGGGGGCTCGCGATCAGCACGAGGAGCGCTACAATAAGAGAAGAGCGCATCCAAGCATGGTAGCCCCGGGCTACGAGCAGGAACAGACGGGGGTGCCCGAGTGGTCGGACATCGCTATACAGCCCAGGAGCGGGCACGCCGCCTCGAAGCAGTCGTCCCCGTGGAGTTCCGCGAGAAGGGGCGGATGCGGATCAAGCAGCAGGGACGGCTGACCAACGTCAGCATGACCGGCTTCTATGTCGGATTCCCCTATCCCCCCCATCTCAACGAGATCGTCGAGCTCTGGATCCCCGGGGAAGCCTGGGACGGCGTCGCGACCAAGATCCGCATCCGGGGGCAGGTCCGCTGGTGGCGCGCCGACCCCGCCGAGCGCGCCTTGCCGCGGGGGTTCGGCGTCAAGATCCTCGACTTCGGGAGCAACGAGGCCCGCGATCGCTACCGGACCGGTGTCGCGCGGCTGGAGGAGTTCAAGAACGAGGAGGAATCGGTGTCGGTGGTGGCGGCGAGGCTCGAGACCGAGTCCGAGACCGAGTCCGAGTCCGAGTCCGAGACCGAGTCCGAGTCCTAGTTTCCCCCCGACGCCCACCATTCCACCCACCGACGCAACGCCTGCGCCCGTCGACGGATCGTGCCGGGGCCCAACTCCGTGCGGGTGGAGAGCAGTTCCCCGATCTGCTCGAGGGAGGGGAGCGAGTCGGCGCCCTGGAGGCCGAGGGCGCGGATCAGGGGGTGGCAGCCAACCGCCTGGTGGCGGGCGACGCGGCCGGTCGGGTCGTCGGCGAAGGGCAGCTCGGCACCTCGCTCGGTGACCTCGAACACACCACCGCGTTCGACGCGGATCATGCCCAGCGCGGCCGCGGCCCGGGCCACGAAGTCGGCCTGTCGGATGGAGACCCGGGCGCGCTCGGCGTACGCGCGGCGGTCGCCGATGCCCTCCTTGACCGCGTCGATGAACGCGAACACCTGATCCGGGTCGTTGACCTGGGGCACCTGGTCGCCTGTCAGGATCCGGGGGGCCGCGTCCGGCTCGGCGGGCAACGACGATGGGGCGGGCTCCTCCGCCGAGGGCGCGTCGGCGGAGGAGGTGTCCTCGTCCTTGCCAAGCAGCTCCCGCAGCAGCGCGCGTTCGTCCTCGCCCAGGCCGCAGGCGTGCAGGACCTTGAGCATCTGGTCGTCGAGGGAGCCGTGGAGCCCCTCCGCACCGCGGTAGGCACCACCGATCAGCAATCCCGCGATCGACTCCTTGGCCGCGGTCAGCCGCAACCGCAGGGCCAGGTGCAGCAGGTCGGACAGCAGGCGGGGATCCCCCTCCCGCGCCGGGCTCAAGAAGCGCTGCAGCAGCAGGCAGACCGCGTCGCCGAGCTGCTCGGCCTGGGCGCCAGTGTCCAGCAGCGCCCCGGGCAGGTCGTCCACGACCGCGTCATCCGCCGTCGTCCCCGGCTGCGGTGGCTCCGCTCCCCGCATCAGCTCCCGCAGATCGTCCGCCAGCTGCTCGAGGTCCCCCACGGGGCCCAGCGCCCGGGCCCACTCCACGATGGTCGAGATCGGTACCTGGTCCATGATCCGTCCCCTGCTGTCAGGCCGTTCGGCCGGGAAGTCTACACGCACCCGCGGCCGCGGCGGGACCTTTCGTACGGGGCCGGGCACAGGCGTGCGCTTTTCCGCGCGGGGGGACCTTGTTATCTTCGGCGCGATGGGTCCACGAGAGACGAGGGAGGTTCTGGTGAGAAGTACGCTCGCAGCCGCGGTCACGCTGGTCGCCCTGATGTTCGCCGGCACCGCACTGGCCGAGAACGTCCTGATCTACGACGACAACCTGGTGCAGGGTGCCTCTGACATGGAGGAGGCCTGTCTGCTCAACAGCAACGGCCATTCCTGCACCCGGGTCACCAGCGAGCCCGAGCTGGCCAGTGGTCTCGACAGCGGAACCCACGACATCGTGATGATCGACCTGCAGCTGAGCTGGTTCGCCTCCCCCGCCGCCGAAACTGCGATGCTCGACTTCGTCGGTGCTGGCGGGTTCGCCGTCCTCCACCTGATCGAGCTGGAGAACCACGGCACCACCGCCGAGGCGCTCGGCACGGTGGTGATGAACACCCACCCGTCGCCCCAGGACGTATACGGCGGCGGCGCGATGTTCAACAACGCCGCCGCCGGCGGCCACAGTGTGCCCAACCCCCTGGTCGGCGGAGCCAACCAGGGGGGCGTGGACCAGGAGCTCGAGTCGTCCGCCACCGACCCCTCAGCCGCGGCCCACTTCCACTACGACAACGTGATCCAGGGGCCCCCGGCCGTGGTCACCTCCCACGCCGAGACGGTGATCGTACTGGGGTTCTCGCCGGACGAGACCGGTCAGACGGACAACGACAGTCCGCCGGACGGCATTCGCGATATCCGCGAGTTCCTCTCCAACTGCATCGACTACACCCTCGCCTGCTCGGAAGAGGACGCGGACAACGACGGATACTCTCCGTGCGAAGGGGACTGCGACGACGACGACGAGGACGTCGGCCCGGACGCGCTCGAGGTCCCGGGCGACGGCGTGGACTCCAATTGTGACGGCAACGACGGCGACGACGCCGACGGCGACGGCCACGGCTCGCCGGAGAGCGGTGGCGACGACTGCGACGACAGCGACGGCGACATCCACCCGGGAGCCGACGAGCAGGCCAACGGCAACGACGACGACTGCGACGGTGACATCGACGAGGAGACGGAACTGTCAGACGACGACGGCGACGGATACTGCGAGGGCTTCGACCTGGACGGGGACGGCAGCCCCGAATGCTCCGACGGCTCCGATCCGGGGGATTGCGACGACACCGAGAACGACATCAATCCGGACGTGAGCGAGTCCTGCTACGACGACATCGACAACAACTGCGACGATCTGATCGACGGCGAGGACGAGGTGGCCTGCCCCGACGTGGGCGACGACGACGACGACGACGACGACACCACCGGCAACAGTGGCAAGAAGACCGTCGGCGGCTGCGAGTGCGAGCAGCTGGAGCCCCGGAAGACCGGAACGGCGCTGGCGGCGATGATCGTGCTCGGCCTGGCCCTGGTCACCCGTCGCCGCACGGACTGATCTCGGACTCGGACCAACCCCGGTCCCGATCCTACCCGCCCCAGATCTGCCGAGCCGCCCCCCAGGCCTGCAGAACCATCACCACCGCCGCGTCGAGGCTGTACAGGTCCATGTTGAGCACCAGGTCGTAGTGGGTGTCCTCGTCGATGTCGGCGTCGAAGTAGTGGCGGACGAAGGCGCGGCGGTCGGCGTCGCCGTCGCGGACGGCGGCGGCGGCGGCATCCGGATCGAGGTCGAGGATGCGGGCCAGGTAGTCGGCGCGGATCTCCGGGGGCGCGACGATTCGCACCCGCAAGCAGCGCTCCCGGGGCAGGATGAAGTTGGCGCCGCGGCCCAGCACCAGGCCGCCGTCACCATCGGCAATGGCCTCCATCGCGGTGGTCAGTTGCTCCCGGTAGTCGGGTGGCGGCTGGTCGACGTGGCGCAGGGACCCGCCCTCGACCTCCAGGCTGTCGGCGCTGGGCTCCTCTGTGGTGGCGCCAGTGCGCGCGGGTGCGGTCCGGCGCAGCGCGTCCCAGTCGAAGAACGGCAACTCGAGAACCTGGGCCACCCGCGCGGCGATCAGCCGGCCGCCGCTACCCACCTGACGCGAGAACGAGACCACCCGCAGATCGATCTCGCGGGTCGGTCGTCGCAGGGACTCCACCTCACGCCACGCGCGCAGCCGGCGCTCGAGAGCCTGCTCGAGTTCGGGACGGTGGATCGACATGGGGGCACCTCCGGGGACTCCGGCGATGCTACAGGGATTACGCGCCGGGGCCTACCTGCGGGCGTCGACCACGAGCCGCACCAGTACGTACAGCACGGCGCCGATCACCAGCAGCGGCAGCAGCTTGCCGACGAGCGCCAGCGTCACCTTGAACAGCAACATGAAGGCGATCAGGCCCACGACGATCAGTGCCAGCGCGCCCATGATCTGGAACAGGATGGCGAAGCCGTTGGGGCGGGTCTCGGTGTGAACGCTCATCGGTATCTCCCGTCTGCGATGACCTGTGTACGCCCGGCGGCCGCGCTGTATTGCAGCGAGGACGGATTTCGCAGCCATCCGGGATTCTGGTAGGTTGGGCGGCCCCGCCTGGAGGTGAGCACGGTGGCGATCTCGAGCAAGGTACATGACCATATGTCGCGGGCGTCGTGGATCCGGCGCATGTTCGAGGAGGGCAACGACCTCAAGGCTCGCTTCGGCGCCGAGAACGTCTACGACTTCACCCTGGGCAATCCGGTGATGGAGCCGCCGGTGGAGCTGGTGGACACCCTGCGGCGGCTGACCGCGGATCCCGAGGTGGGCGCCCATCGTTACATGCCCAACGCCGGGTATCCCTCCGTGCGCGCCAAGATGGCCGCCGCCCTGGCCGCCGAGGCGGGCGTCCCCGTCGAGGCCCGTCACGTGGTGATGACGGTCGGCGCCGCTTGCGGACTGAACATCACGCTCAAGGCGCTGCTCGATCCCGGTGACGAGGTGCTGATCCTGGCGCCCTACTTCGTCGAGTACATCTTCTACGCGGACAACCACGGCGGGGTCGCCAAGGTGGTGGAGACGGACGCCGGGTTCATGCCCGACCCGGCCGCCATCGACGCGGCCATCGGACCCAGGACCAAGGTGTTGATCCTCAACACCCCCAACAATCCCACCGGCGTCGTCTACCCTCGGTCGCTGCAAGAAGAGCTGGCCGCGACCCTGGAGCGGGCAGAGGCCCGCGTTGGCCACCCGATCTACGTGATCAGCGACGAGCCCTACCGCAAGATCAGCTACGGCGACGAGGTGGCGCCGTCCCTGGCCATCTTCCGCAACAGCATCCTGTGTACCTCGCACTCCAAGGACCTGGCCCTGGCGGGCGAACGGATCGGGTTTGCGGCCGTACACCCGGACGCCGACGACGGCGACGCGCTGGTGGCGGCGATGACCTTCGCGATCCGCACCCTCGGTTTCGTCAACGCCCCCGCGCTGATGCAACGCGCCGTGGCCGATCTGCAGCACGTGACCGTGGATGTCGGCGAGTACCGGCGCAACCGGGACCTGCTCCTGGGCGCCCTGCGGGACGCCGGGCTGGAGTGCACCCAGCCCGGCGGCGCGTTCTACCTGTTCCCCAGGTGCCCCTGGGACGACGACGTCGCCTTCATCCGCCAGCTGCAGAAGCACCGGCTGCTGGCCGTGCCGGGAAGCGGGTTCGGCCGCGGGGGGTACTTCCGGCTGAGCTACTGTGTCGGCCGGGAGATGATCGAGAGGGCCCTGCCCGCCCTGCGGCGGGCGTTGGAGGAGTCCTGAGCAGCCGACGCCCCGAGATGGTCGTCCTCGACGTGGACGGCACCCTGACCCCCCACATCTCCGTGTGGCAGTTCATCCACGAGCGCCTCGGCCTGTGGACGGGCCAGGCCGACCGCTACTGGGACCGCTATCGCCGCGGCGATATCGACTACGCGGAGTTCTGCGCCCTGGACGCCTCGTTGTGGAGAGGCCAGCGGCTCGTGGACCTGCGGGGAATCGCCGACGAGCTGCCCTACAATCCCGGCGTGCCCGAAGGCCTGCGCCGCCTGCGCGCCCTCGGGCTGCCGGTGGCGCTGCTGTCCACCGGGTTGAAGCTGCTGACCGACCGGATCCGCGACGAGTTCGAGCTGCAATGGAGCTTCTCCAATGGCCTGGTGGTGGCCGACGGGCGGCTGACCGGCGAGGCCGAGGTGGTCGTGGAGGACGGCGCCAAGGGAGAGACCCTGGCCACGCTGGCGGCGGAGCTGGGTGTCGACCCCCGGTCCATCGTCGCGGCCGGCGATAGCTACAACGACGTGGACGTCGCCCGCAGGGTCGGCTGGTTCGTGGCCCACCGCTGTCAGAGCGGCGAGCTGGCGCGGATCGCCGATCACGTGACCGATGGCGACGACTTCGGCGACGTGGTCGACTGCATCGAGGCGTGGTGCGCCGGGGCGCCGGGGACCGGCGGGGGCTGATGTGGCCGGCCGGCGCCGGGGCGCACTGGTCCTGCTGCTGGCCCTGATCGCCGGGCTCACCGCCGGCTGTGCGCACCGCCGCCTGGCGGTCGAGGCGCCGCTGGAGGCGCCCCCCCGGCTGGATACCTTCGACCTGCGGCTGCGCGCCTACCTCGACGATACAGCCGTCGGTGAGACCACCCTGTCCCTGTACCTGACCGATCTGGAGGTCGAGGGCTGTCTGGTGGCCGAGGAGGGCCCGCTTCTCGAGGCCCTGGAAGGGCTGCGGCGCCTGCATCGGCGGACCTACGAGTCCCTCGGAACCCCGGGCAGGCTGGTGGTCTGGGAGGTCTGGCGGGGCAGGCTGCGGCACTTCTCGCCCGACGGTCGCGCGCTG
The DNA here is from genome assembly GCA_964436045.1 of uncultured Rickettsiales bacterium. Classification (GTDB taxonomy): domain Bacteria; phylum Myxococcota_A; class UBA796; order UBA9615; family CAYRNR01; genus CAYTBN01. The sequence goes on from CAYTBN010000005.1 coordinate 175,907, forward strand.
GTGGAGACCTACCTGGATCTGCCCTCCCGCGGGCGCCGATTCTATTTCTGTGACGACGATCTCCCGCCCTCGTGGCGTGGACTGGACGCGGCGGATTTTGTCTCCCGGGCTCGCACCACCTTCGCCGCCGAGGTCGAGGCGCGGCAGGCCGGGCTGGAGGAGCGGGGCGCCGACGGCGCGCGGGTCGTCGAGGAGTTGCGGGATCTGCGGGTGCGGATCGAGCGTCGCTTCGACGCCCAGTTCGACGAGCGCGACGAGCACTCGGCCCACCACGGCGAGCTGCTCGCGGCCCTCGACGACACCTGGTACGAACGGGTGGACCCCTTCGATCTGGGCGCCCCCGTGCTCCTGGTCGACGGCACCGTCCCCCCCCTCGTTGCTGTCCCGGCGACGCCGGCTGGTGAGCCGGCGACCTACGCGGACCACCCCGGGGCCGCGATGGCCGGGGCAGGCGGCGGCGGCGCTCCGGGCCGTGACGGCTTCGGCATTCCGGATCCCATCGACGTATGGCGCAAGGACCGGGTGGTGCGTTCGTGGAAGCGCACCCGGCGCCTCATGCGCCGCGAGGCCCGCGAGATGGCCCGGCTCGCCGACGAGATCGCCGCCGAGCTGGACGCCACCGCCGATCCCGTGCAGCGCGAGCGGCTGCTTCGCGAGCTCATCCGCACCGAGAACGGTCTGGACCACCTGTACGCCGATCTGGGCCGGCATTGGGAGAAGGCCGACGCCATGCGCACGGGCCACGCGGTGGCGGACATGCTCATCGGCCGCGCCAGGCGCAAGGAGGACAAGCGGTCGAGGCGGACCCGGCGCAAGATGGGCCGGGCCCTCGAACAGACCGAAGAGGTGGTGGCCCAGGCCCGGCGCGAGGTGCTGGGCGAGGACGCCGTCGCCGCCGGGACGGGCGTCGGCGCCACCGCCGCCGCCGAACCGGGCAATCCCACCGCCACCGGGCCGGTGGCGGGCGCCGGGACCTCGATCCCGGGCGTGACCGTGACCGCCGATGGAAACGCCCTGGTCTACGAGGGCCCCTGTCCGCCCCCGGACGCCGGCTGGAGCGGGGCGACCGTGGCTGCCCTGCGCGCCGCCTATCCCTTCGTGGACGACACCGACGCCCGCATCTTCCTCGCGCTGCTCGAGCGCACCTACACGTCGCTGTCGGACCGCGTCCAGATCGAAGACGTGGTGACCGAGCACCTGGAGCGGGGGATCGACCTGCGCCTGCGCGAGGGTAATGCCGGCGACCTGTCCGAGATCTACGACCCCACCCGCGATCCGGGGGATCAGGAGATCCTGACGTTCTTCGTCACCCTCGAACTCTGAGCTGGATGGACCGCCGGGACGAACCGTTGACCCTGCGCGCGGGGGGCGGATACTATCTCGTGGCCGACCCGGGGAAGAGGAGGAAACATGTCAAAAATCGCCGTGATCCTGAGTGGTTGTGGAGTATACGACGGCGCCGAGATCCACGAGTCGGTGATCACCCTGCTCACCCTCGATCGGGCCGGTGCCGAGGTCACCTGCGCCGCCCCCAACATCGACCAGATGCACGTGGTCAACCACGCCGTCGGAGAGCCGTCCGGCGAGTCGCGCAACGTGGCCGTCGAGTCCTCCCGCATCGCGCGCGGCCCTGTGGCAGCCCTCGACGAGCTGGACGTGTCCGCCTTCGACGGGATCGTCTTTCCCGGCGGCTTCGGCGCGGCCAAGAACCTCAGCGACTACGCGGTCAAGGGTCCCGACATGACGGTGCAGCCCGATGTCGAGCGGGTGGTCGCCCGGGCCCTGGAGCTCGGCAAACCCCTGTGTTTCCTGTGCATCGCGCCGGTCATCGCGGCCAAGCTGATCCCCGGTGCGCGGTTGACCATCGGCACCGATCCCGGCACTGCCGACCACGTCCGCGCCCTGGGCGCCACCCACGTGGACACGCCGGTCGAGGACTTCGTGGTCGACGAGCGGCACAAGCTGGTCACCTCCGCGGCCTACATGCTCGGCCCCGGGATCAAGGACGTGGCGGCAGGGATCGAGAAGGCAGTCGGCAAGCTGCTGGAGATGGCGGGGAACTAGGAGTCTGTCGGCCATAGGCCTCCGCCAGCACTCGCCGCCCTGCGGAGGCGACTTTTTGTGGCCGCGAGGGAGGCATATCGGGCCATATGGCGCGCGAGTGGACGCGGAAAGGCGCCCCGCGGGGTGGATGAGGGCGCGAGAGCGTCTATGGCCGACAGGCTCCTAGACCCTCAACTTCACGACGATCAACCAGGTCGTCCCGACGTCCGCGGACCAGTCCCTCCGGTCCAGGCTCTCGTCCACGTCGAACAGCACGCCAATGGCCAGGTGCTTGGGGATCAGGATATCGACGCCGACGCCCTGATGGAGTCCCAGGCGCAGGGGGTCGGCGCCGCCGATCTGGTCGATCAGCCACGACATGCCAACGCCGATCCGGAAGTAGGGCACCACCACGGGGATGGGGAGGAACAGAGTGACGTCGAAGGACCAGGCGCTGCGGAGGAGGCCGTTGCCGTCGGCGATCTTGTCGCTGTTGAAGCGCCCGGAGACGCCGAGCCCCAGCGGGCCGATCTTCAGGTCGGCGCCCGGGCGGACCTCGATGCCGTTGTCCGGGCTGGTGATGCTGCGGTGGTAGCCGCCGCCGATCCAGAACTGGGCGCCGAGCGGCCCCTTGGCCTGGGCCTGGCCGCCAGTGGTCAGGCACAGCAGGGCCAGCGCGACCAGCGCGGCGCCCCGGGTCGTCGTCGACAGCATCGTGTCCTCCTCAGCTCGACCCGTGGAGGGTCCCGTAGATCGGCTTCAGGGCCTCCATCGCGGGAAGGAAACCCTCCTTGTACTGATGATGGTACAGCGAGACGGTCCTTGGCTCGGGTTCGATGACTCGATCGATGCGGACCATCGCCTCGGCGGCCGTGCCGTGGTCCGGATGGATCCCGGCCGCGACCGCCGCGTTGATCGCAGCGCCGAGTGCCGACAGCTCGTCGGTGTGCGGGATCTCCACGGGCATGTCGAACACGTCGGCCACGGTCTGGACGGCCCACGGGCTGCGAGCGCCGCCGCCGCCGATCCGCAGGCGACGGATCCGCGGGCTGAACGCCTCCTCCATCAGCTCCGCCCCCCGCCGGAGGTCCATGGCGATGCCCTCGACGATGGCGCGGGCCACGTGGGCGCGGGTGTGGTGCTCGGTGAACCCCAGCACCGTGCCCCGTTCGCTCATGTCCTCCAGGGTCGGGTACCAGCGGGGGATGACCATCAGCCCTTCGGCCCCCGGGGCCACCGCGGACACTTCCTCGGAGAGCAGCTCGTCCGCCGATCGCCCCCCCTCGGCGGCGGTCTGACGGTGGTCGGGCGCAAACTGGTTCAGGTACCAGGTCCAGGTCCAGAAGCCCCGAAAGACCATGTACTCGTGGACCCAGGCGTCGGGCTGGGCGGCGTTGTTGGCCAGCCAGCGGAAGGTGAGAGACATCTTCAGCCGCCGCCGGACCACGCTCAGCGACGTGCCCGTCCCCATGCTGATCTCGGCGATCCCCGGAGTCCAGGGTGTGACCCCGGCGCCGAGCACCTCCGCCTGCTTGTCCCCGCCCACGGCCACCAGCGGGGTGCCCACGGGCAGCCCGGTCTCCGCGGCCGCGGCCGGCGTGATCCTGCCCAGTTCCTCCCCCGCCACGGCCAGAGCCGGCAGGTGCGACGGCTTGAACCCGAGCAGATCGAACATCGCCGCCGACGTGCGCCAGGCACCCTTCTTCAGGTCGTAGGGGTAGACGCCAGTGATGGACCCCTGGGCGTCGCGCAGTCCCCCGGTCAGCCGGTAGGTCAGCCAGCCGGTGATCGTGAGCAGGTACTCGGCCCGGTTGTAGACGTCCGGGTAGGCGTCCCGGAGCACGTTGCCCTGGCTGATGCCGACCAGCATCGAGATCGTGCCCTGCTCGCCACTGAGGGCCAGGGCAGCGCGGCCCAGCATGCCCGGCTTTCGCGGGCGCGCCGAGCGGCGGTCGAGCCAGTGCAGCGCCGGGTGCAACGCCTCGCCCGTGCGGTCGCAGGGGATCAACACCTTACGCTGGCTGGTCAGGCCGATGGCCCGGGGTGGCGGCAGCCCGTCCCGCTCGGCCTGCTCCATGCACGCGCGACAGGCGGTCACCATCGAGCGCCAGATGTCGTCGGGGTCCTGCTCGACCGAGCCACGTTCGGGACGCAGCAGGGGCTGGTGCGCACAGCGCCCCTCCGCCAGCTGCTCCCCTCGCTCGTCGAAAAGGATGGCCCTGACGCTCTGCGTTCCGCTATCAATGGCCAGAATGGTCCGCCCGGTCATGGCGGAAGGCTAGCAGATCCAGGGGGTCCACGTGTCGCGATGGCGCGGGCCTCCGGGACGGGGAGCGGCGCGTGAACCTGTACACCTACCTGGCGGACGCGACCCAGCGCTCCCCCGGGCGGGTGGCCGTGGCCGCGCCCGTATCCGGCGCCGATCCCGCCGCCAGCGAGCACGAGCAGATCACCTTCGGCGAACTCCATTCGGCCGCCGGGCGCATCGCCGCCGGCCTCGCCGGGCTCGGCGTCGGCCGCGGTGACCGGGTGGTGCTGATGGTGCCGGTCTCGGTGGACCTGTACCGGGTGGTCGCGGCTCTCTTCCGCCTGGGGGCGGTGCCGGTATTGATGGATCCGTGGATGGGCGTCGCCAAGATGGCCGCCTGCGTGCGCCACACCGAGGCCCGGGCCTTCATCGGCGTCCCGCTGGCCCACGCGCTGCTGTCGTGGCGACCGGGCCTGGGGGGGCTGACCCGGATCCTGGTGGGCGGAGCGAGCTGGCTACCCGGCCACCGCCTCGAGCGGATGCTCGCCCGCAGCCCGGATGGCGTTCCGGTCGCCGACCTTGGCGCCGACGACCCGGCGCTGATCACCTTCACGGGCGGCACCACGGGCCGGCCCAAGGGGGTGTTCCGCAGCCACGGCGTGCTCGACGCCCAGCACCGGGGCACCATGCGCTGCATGGGGGTGGTCGACGGCGCCGTCCACATGCAGGCCTTCCCCAACATGGTGATGAGCAACATCGCCGTCGGCGCCACCAGCGTGATCCCACGGTTCCGCCAGGGGCACGTGGCCGAGGCGGATCCGGCGGCGCTGGCGCGGCAAGTGCGCCGCTTCGACGTCACCGGGATCTGCGGCCCACCGGCCCTGCTGGCGCGGCTGGCCGACCATTGCATCGAGCACGAGACGCCCCTGGGCCAGGTGCGGCGCATCGTGGTCGGTGGTAGCGCCGTCGGATTTGATGTGGTGCGACGGCTGGAACAGGCGACGCGCCCCGGGGCGGCGGTGGTGTTGTACGGCTCCAGCGAGGCCGAACCCCTGGCCACCCTGCGCGGGAGCCGGGAGTTTCGCCACGCCCGCCGCGCGCTGCGGGAGGGCGGCGGGTTGTGCGTGGGCCGCCCGCCGGACGGCCTCGACCTGGAGATCATCGCGGTGCCTCGCCACGACGGGCCGCTCGAGGTGGACGAGGCGGGCCTGCGCGCGCTCCGCCTGCCCCCCGGCCGCATCGGTGACATGAATCCCCCCCCCGCGAGGTCCCCGGTCTACAATCCCGGCGATGGTCGCCGTCCGCCGATTTTTTATCGAGTCGACCCCCGCCGAGGGAGGTGTCGTGGCGCTGGGCGGTGCCGAGCGTCGACACGCCCGGGTGCTGCGACTGGAGCGGGGCGCGGAGGTGGAGCTGTTCGACGGCCGTGGGGGCGTCTGGGGTGGGACGGTGGCGGACGTGACCCGCGATGGGCTGGATGTCCGCGTCGGGGTGCGCCGCCCGGCGATGGCCGCCGAGTCGCCGTTGTCGCTGACGGTGGTCCAGGGGCTCTGCCGCGGCGCCCCCATGGACGAGGTCGTTCGCCACGGCACCGAGCTGGGCGTGGCAGGCTTCGTCCCCGTCCGCTTCCACCGCTCCACGCGGCGGAACGGCAACCTGGATCGCTGGCGAGCCATCGCCCGCGACGCCGCCCGGCAGTGTGGCCGCGGCGTGGTCCCGAGGGTCGAGGAGATCTGCGCCTTCGACGAATTCCTGTCCCGCGCGCCGGCCGGGCTGCGGCTGCTGCTCCATCCCCCCGGCGAAGGCATCTGTCCACTCGGGGCGCTGGCCGCCGGTGAGATCCGCGCGGTCTCCGTGGTGGTGGGCCCCGAGGGCGGGCTCGAGCACGCGGAGGTCCGGGCGGCGCTGGACGGGGGGATCCGCGCCGTCTCGCTGGGGCCGCGGATCCTCCGCACCGAGACCGCTGGGTTGGCCGCGGTAGCCGCTCTGCAGGCGCAATATGGAGATCTGGGCGCGGCCGGAAGCTGACATCCCGCGCGGTTCCCCCTATAGTGCCGCTCCATGCATCCAAGGACCCTCCGCGCTGTTTCCGGATCCGTGACGACCGCTTTCCTGCTGCTGGCTTGCGGCTGTCCGTGCGAGACCCTCTGCCAGACCCAGGCCGACGCGTACGCCGAGTGCCTGGGTGATTGGGGGATGACCTGGACCGACGTGGGCTACCCCGGCATCGAGCTGTACACCGAGGACTGCAAGGACGAGGTCAAGCTCGATCGGGGGCGCCGCACGGACCAGGAGAAGGTCGAGGCCGCGGGTGAGTGCGCCGACATGAACACGATCTTGCGGGGCACCGACGACTGCGAGCAGCTGTTCGAGGACCTGGCGGCACTGGGCGGGAGCGACTGACCGGGGGCCGGGGGGAGGCGGCGCTACCGCCGCCGTCGAATCCAGAGCACGAGGCTGCCGAATCCCGCGAGGGCGATCCGCCCCGGCGCGGCCCCGGCAGCCAGGTTCGACTGGCAGCCGGTCGGCTGCCGCTGGATGGACTGGAGTGGGCTGGTCTGGCTCACCGCGATGCCGAGGAAAGCCCACGCCTCCAGATCCTCCTCGTTGTTGTCCACCACGTGAACGTACACGTTGTACTCGTCGGCCTCCCCCGGTGACAGCCACGTCGCGGTGGGGCCGTCGGTGGACAGGAACTCGCCGCCGTCGGCGTTCCAGTTGAAGGTCAGGTCCGCATCGTCGCCCGAGATCACGGTGATGCTGAGGTTGACCTCCTCGTCGAACTTGACCGCCACGCGGTCGGCGATCAGCCCGCCGACGATGATCAGCGGTGGCGTGTTGTCGATGCAGTCCTCGTCCGATGAGCCGTCGCAGTCGTTGTCCTTGCCGTCGCACCACTCCGATGCGCCGGTGAAGACCTCGTCGTCGTCGTCGTTGCAGTCGCCGAGGGCCTCGGAGAACCCGTCCAGGTCATCGTCGAAGTTGACCGTGCCCTCGTCGATGGTGCCGTCGCAGTTGTTGTCCAGGAAGTCCGGCGTCTCCTCCGCGTCCGGATTGACCGCGGCGTCCGCGTCGTCGCAGTCGCCCTCGGCCTCGGAGTAGCCGTCGCCGTCGTCGTCCGAGTTCTCGCTGCCCTCGTCCACCGTTCCGTCGCAGTCGTTGTCTGCGTTGTCGGCCAGCTCGATGGCGTCGGGGTAGCTCAGCGGGTCGTTGTCGTCGCAGTCTCCGTCGTCCTCGTCGTATCCGTCCCCGTCGTTATCCGCCTCGGAGATCGGCTCATCGACGGTGACCACCAGCGACTGGCACGACGTCTCGTTGAACACGTCGGTACAGCAGATGGTCAACGTGTGCAGGCCGAGTTCATCCTCGAAGTTGCTGTCGTCGATGTCGATGTTGAACTCGACGATGCTCGTCACCGGATCCGAGGTGTTCTGCTCGACCAGTCCCAGACGGCTCGACTCCAGGGTGCAGTACAGGCCGATGTTGGGCTGCTGGGCGTCGAACGCCCGGGCCTCGATGTACAGGTCCTGGTACAGGTAGAACAGCTTGGGCTCGGTGGGATCGAGGATGTTGATCTGCGGGGGCGAGTTGTTGGTCGAGCCCGGGGAGTTGGCCGAGAGGTTGACCACGAAGTAGGGGTTCATCGCGTCGGCGACCTCGACGGTCAGCGACGAGATCTCGTGCTCTCCACCCTCGGAGTTGAAGCGCACCGGGACCAGCGCCTTGCTACCGGCCGGGATGGGATACTCGGGCTCGCTGATCACCTCGAAGAGGCTCTCGCTGCCGCCCACGCTGACCGAGAGCACCTCGACTTCGACCTCGCCAGTGTTCCAGATCTCGACCACCTCCTCGCGGGTGTTACCCGCGGCCACGAAGCCGTACTCGACCAGCGGCGGGGTGACGTACACCTGGGGGTATCCGGAGAACGACGACCCCATCACCACGATCACCCGGTTGGCCTCGTCCGGGTCGTTGGACCACAGGGGGATCCAGGCGAAGGCGTCTTCTTCGGCGGTGGGCGCGAAGGTGACGGTCAGCTCCTCGTGGGACCGGGGCTCGATGCTCTCCCAGCCCGCCTCGAGGGTGAACGCGCCGGAGGAACTCTCCTCGATCAGATCGGGCTCGAGGGAGAACACGAGCTTGGCGTCGCCGGCATTGTGGATCCGGACCGTCCGGGTCTCCGAGGAGCCGGTGGGGACCAGGCCGAAGTCGAGAAGGGTCTCGGCCACATGGATGTCCTGCTGGATCAGCTGTTCGGGCTCGTCGCAGGCGGGCAGCAGCGCAGCCAGCACGACGACGGCCAGGATCGATGCGGAAACACGCATGGGCAGCTCCGAACCAAAACCGACTCTATCTATCGGTTTTTACTGACAAAACCATGGCCCCAGGCCAGCGTACTTCGGGGCGAGTGAACATTAGCAGTCGGCCCAACCGAGGTCAACGCGCGCGTCGGCCCCCGCACGCACCCGTGTATGCTGTACGTGGGGCGCGCGTGACTTGAACGATAGGGAAGGCTGAAATGGTTCGCAAAGCACTGCCGTTGGCGGCGCTGATGGCGCTGTTCTGCGCGGGTTGCGTGGACTACGGGGTGATCGAGGATCCGGGGGGCGGGATTCCCGGCGAGCTGGATGCGCGCATCGAGGTATCGCCCCCGTCGCTGGACTTCGGTGCGCTGGTGGCCGGTGACCAGCTCACCCGCGTGGCCGATGTCCGCTCGGTGGGCGGTGATACGCTCTTCATCGAGGATCTGTGGATCGAGGGTCCGGTCTCGTTCACCCTGGCCGCGTCCGATCTGGAGCGCATCCTGGCGTCGGGATCGAGTTCCTCGCTGCCCTTGACCTACGCTCCTCTGACCGATGAGCTGGCGGGCGGCCTGTTGCACATCCTCTCCAACGATCCGACCTCGCCGGATACCACCGTCGACCTGACCGCCAGCGGGCTGGCACCGATGATCCTGCTGAATCCGGCCACCTTCGACTTCGGCGACGAGGAGGTCGGCTGCGAGAAGTCCGTCGAGATCGAGGTCTGGAACATGGGGTCGGCGCCCCTGGTGATCGAGGACGTCGTATTCGCCCCCACGAGCACCGAGCTGACGGAGATCCACTGGTTCCCACCGGGCACGAGCGTGGATCCGGGCCAGATGCAAGTCCTCTCCATCGACTACGTGCCCACCGACGAGCTGCCGGACACCGGCTACCTGCACGTGTACAGCAACGACCCGGCCCACCCCGACGCGCTGGCGACCCAGTTCGGCACCGCCCACCTGGCCGCCGAGGTCATCGACGAGTACGAGCAGCAGGGCAACAACTGGACCGACATCCTGTGGGTCGTGGACAACTCGTGTTCGATGGAGGACGAGCAGAACAGCCTGGGGGTCAACTTCGGCGCCTTCCTGGACATCGTCGACGTGCTCGACATCGACTATCACATGGCCGTGGTCACCACCGACACGCCCACCTTCCAGGGCACGATCCCGATCATGACCCCATCGACGCCCAACGTGGCGGCGGCCTTTGCCGACGCGGTCAACGTGGGCACCAACGGCGACTGGGTCGAGATGGGCTACGAGATGTCGGCCCAGGCGCTGACGCCGCCGCTGGCCGCCCCCGGCGGCGCCAACGACGGCTTCCTGCGCGAGGACGCCGGCCTGCGGGTGATCTACGTGTCCGACGAGGAAGACCAGTCCCCGGACACGGTCAACGCCTACGTGCAGCTCCTGCAGGGTTTGAAGACCAACCCCGACCACGTGGTGCTGTCGGCCATCGTCGATCCCGCCGATTCGGTCCGCTACCAGCTGGGCGTCAACCTCACCGAGGGGATCTTCGAGGACATCGGCAACCCCAACTGGGTCAACACCCTGTCCAACCTGGCGTGGCTCTCCCAGAGCTGGCAGGACACCTTCGAGCTCAGCGCGGCGCCGGTGGTCGAGACCATCGAGATCGAGCTCAACGGTGTGCCGGTCTACACGGGGTGGATCTACGACGCGGTGATCAACGCGGTGATCTTCGACAGCGACTACGTCCCCGACACCGGCGACCTGATCGCGATCCGCTACAACCTCAGCGGCAGCTGCGAGGGCTGATCGGCGGGGTAGGGGACCGAAAGCACCCTGGCATGGCGACGCCGTCGCGCTACGATGACAGCCGATGCGCGTCTTCCAACCATGGGTGTTCGTCGCCCTGTTGACCCTCGGCGGCTGCCCCACCGACGAGCCCGCCGACGATGACACCTCGTCGGCCGACGACGACGCGAGCGACGACGATAGCGGCGACGACGACAGCGGGGATGACGACGACACCAGCTCGGACGACGACGACAGCACACCCCAGCACTACGCGGTCTGCCCCACCACCATCGACGTGTTCGGCTACTCCAACGTGGCGTTCACCTTCTGTGGGGGCTTCAACTTCCCCAGCTTCCCGACGGTGGAGGAGATCGCGCCGGGGATCTTCATTCCCGGGCTCGACCGCTACGACGCCACCCTGGCCGGCCACCTGCAGGCGTGGGTACTCGCCGATCCGGAGCTGACCGCGGCCTTCGGCACAGACTGGGTGATCCGCTCGTGCGCCGTCGGCGGCGGGACCATGCACAACTTCGTCGAGGAGTCGCCCACGGAGCCCGTCGGCTGCCACGTCATCGGCGGCGCCGGGGGGCTGTACGAGCCGATGTGCACGGCCAGCCCGGCCGACGTGATCCTCTACGCCGCCACCAGCGCCAACGACTGGTGTCACGGGGGCGGCAGCGACAGCCCCCCGGAGTTCGCCGCGGACGACCGCGACACCTTCGGGGCCCACTGGGTCGAACTGCTCGAGCGCTTCACCCGCGACCGCGAGCCGTCGATGCTGGTGGTCAGCCCCCAGCACGAGTGGCACGGCCAGTACCAGGGCACCATCGATGAGCCCGAGGGCTGCCAGTGGCAGCGCCCCGAATGGAACCGCACCGCGGTGGACACCTGGAACGCCGACCCACCCACGGGCCTCTCCACCGAGCCGATCTTCATCGGCACCCTGCAGGACGAGTTCAAGCGCCACCACGACTGCTGCGCCCACCTCGAGGGCGTCACCTGCGCCGAGGACTCCTGGTTCTCCAACCCCCCCGAGGAGGAGCAGCTCAACATGGGCGACGGCTGGACCCACTTCGGCTGCGACGGCGCGGCGGCGGTGGCCGACTTCTGGTTCGCGGAGCTCAAACAGATCCTGCTGAACAACACCTTCGACTGTCCCTGAGTCCGAGTCCGAGCCCGTCCTCAAGGGCTCCTCTGCTATCCTCCAGCCAGGGGGGGATCCACCATGCTCCGACCACTCCAACGGCTTCTCCCGCTGGTCCTGCTGCTCACCGGCTGTCCGACCGAGGGTGACGACGACGACGCGGCCACCGGCACCCCGGACATCCACGTCACCCCCCCGTCCATCGAGTTCAACCCCCTGCTCGCCGGCGAGTCCGCGAGCTTCCCGATCACCATCGCCAACACCGGCGACGCGACCCTGACCTTGGAGGAGCTCTCCCTCGACGGGGAAGACGGGTTCGAGGTCGAGGACACGGTCGAGCGCCTGGTCGAACCCGACGCGTCGGTCCAGCTGGACGTGACCTGTGCCCCCACCGGCGACGGAGCGCTGGCGGCCGATCTGCACATTTTCAGCGACGATCCGGACACCCCCGACGTGGCCGTGGCGCTGACCTGCACGGGGATGGCTCCGGTGATCGAGGTGGACCCGGTGGACATCGACTTCGGCGACGTGCCCATCGGCTGCGAGGTCCAGGCGGAGGCGACCATCTCGAGCGTGGGCTCGGTGGCGTTCCAGCTGTCGGAGGTCGCCTTCGCGCCGACGAGCGACGAGATGAGCGTGTCCTGGTACTTCCAGGGGGGCGCCGAACTGGCGCCGGGGATGAGCGAGATCGTCACCCTCTACTACGAGCCCCAGGACGAAGCCCCGGACACCGGCTACCTGACCCTGTCCACGGACATGCCCTCTTCGCCAACGGTGACGGTCACGGCGGTGGGCAACGGGGCGCTCGGGGCCGAGGTGACCGACGAGTTCGTGGGCACGGGCAAACAGAGCGACATCCTGTGGGTGATCAACGATACGGCGTCGATGGCCGACGAGATGGTGATGCTGGGCAACCTGTCCGGCTTCTGGGACATCCTCGGAGTGCTCGACGTGGACTGGCAGATGGGCGTGATCACCAGCAGCGCTCCGTGGCTCCACGGTGAGGTACCTGTGATTACCACCTCGACCCCCGACGGCCTCCTGGTCTTCCTGGACGCCCTCGCCATCCCCCGACCGGCACCGACGAGACCGGGCTGGCGGCCTCCGTCGAGGCGGTGACCCCGCCACTGGCCGCGCCGGGCGGTCCCAACGACGGTTTCCTGCGCGAGGACGCCGGACTGCGGATCATCTACGTGGACGACGAAGACGACCAGTCCCCCGATCCCGTGGCCGATTACGTGACCACCCTGCAGTCCCTGAAGGTCGACCCCGACCGGGTGAGTCTGGCCGCCCTCGTCGATCCAACCCAGTCGACCCGCTGGAGCCAGGCCGTGACCTCCACCAACGGCATCCAGGAGGACATCTCCGGCGCCAACTGGTTCAACCTGGTGAGCAACCTGGCCTCGTTCTGTACCAGCCGCCAGAACACCTTCAAGCTCAGCCACACCCCGGTCGTGGAGAGCCTGGCTGTCTGGACCGGGCCCGCGTCTCTGCCCTGGGGCTGGTACTACGACGCGGTGCTCAACGCGGTGACGCGGTGCTCAACGCGGTGGTTCTCGGCCCGTACTACCTGCCGGGGGCGGGGGGCATTGTCACCGTGACCTACAACGTGGCGGAGGGCTGCTGAAGGGAGGGGGCCTACAAGCCGAGCGATTCGAGGATCGGGACGGCCTTGTCGCCCGCGTTCTTGCGCAGGTCCAGCGCGGCGTTCACCGCCACCAGGGTGCGTTGCCGCTCGCGGAACTCTCCGCAAAGGCGCTGGACCTCGGGGGCGGTCGGGTCCCCTTGTTCGAGCAGCCAGTCCAGCACCTCCGGCCAGCGCCAGAAGCGTCGCCGCGATGTGGTGAGGACCGGCGGGGGGAACGTGCCGGGGCCCCGGTCACCCTTGACGAGCAGGTGGACGTGTTGCCGGGTCACGCCGATGACCTGGGCGATGTCCGGGATCGAGACCAGATCGTCCGGTTCGATCCGCGCGATGCGGACGCCGCGGCCCGCGATCACGGACTCGACGTCGCGGATCGCGGACACGATCGCCTCCAGGAGGGTGCCCGCCTCGCGGTCGAACTCCAGCCGAGTGACCCCGTCGCGGGTCGACAGGATGCCGTCGTCACATCCAGCCCCGTAGAGGGACTCCGCGAGCTCCTCGCTCCGGTCGTCCGTGACTCCGCCCAGGACGACGCCGAACTCGTGGATGGTCATCGTTCATCCCTTCCCCCGTGGGGGCAGCGCTCGACCAACCGCGCGAGGCGGCGGGCGGCCGCGGTCGGATTCCTGGACGTCGAGGGAATCCGGATGATGCAGGCTCCGCCTCCGCCCGGGCAGTACGCCGACCCCCACACGTGGCCGTGCTTCGAGGGTTGGATCCGCCAACCCCGTCTCGCCGCCGCCGCGATCACGGACTCGATGTCCTTGTGCGGGTGCCGCGGACGAGCCATGAACTCACCGTAGGCGGCGAGTTGACGTTTGTCAACAGGAGAGGTGCCGGCGCTTCTCCGGGGGTGGGCTACTCGGCCTCGGCCGAATCATCGTCCCCCTTCGTGGGCAACACGAACGGCTTGAACACCGGCGTCGCTTCCTCCTCGTCGGCCTCCTCCGCGCCCACCGGGATGGTCATCGCGGCCTCTTCCTCCTCCTCGTCCCGGTCCAGGAGCGCCAGGCTCAGCCACGGGATGTAGGTCACCGCGATCAGGGCCACCAGCAGCACGAAGATGTACGGGAAGCTGGCCTTGATCACCTGGCTCAGCGGCCGGTCGAAGTGGGCCGAGCTGACGAACAGGTTCAGCCCCATCGGCGGGGTGATGTAACCGATCTGCAGGTTGACGATGAAGATGATCCCGAAGTGGATCGGGTCGATGCCGTAGTGGCGGGCGATGGGCGCCAGCAGCGGGGCCACGATCATGATCGCGGACATGATGTCCATCACGCAGCCGAGGGCCAGCAGGAAGAGGTTGCACAGGATCAGGAAGCCCAGCTTGGTGGACACGGACTCGGACAGCCACTGGGCGGCCGCCTGGGGGATCTGCTCCTGGTTCAGGTACAGGTTGAACGCGATCGCCAGCACCAGGATCGCGAACAGCACGCCCATCATCGCGCCGCTGTCGACGAAGGAGTCCACGAGCTTGCGCGGCGTGATGTCCCGGTGGAGCACCAGCTCGACGAACAGGGCGTACAGCACCGCCACCGCCGAGGCCTCGACCACCGTGAACCAGCCGATGTAGATCCCGACGAACACCAGCAGGATCAGCACCAGCGACCAGACACCCTGCTTGAACGCCGACACCACCTCGCCCATGTCGAACTTCTGCCGGGAGCGACCGTCGGGGTCGGCGGCGACCATCGAGTAGACGGCCAGCACCAGCCCCACGATCAGCCCGGGCAGGACTCCGGCGATGAACAACTCGCGGATGGACAGCGCCCGCCCGTCCACCGGCGCCATGATCGCGTAGATGATCATCGGGATCGACGGCGGGATCAGGATCCCCAGGGTGCCCGCCGACGTCACCAGCCCCAGCGAGAAGTCCTCCTTGTACTTGAGGGCCACCATCGCCGGGAACATGATCCCGCCGATGGCCACCACGGTCACCGGCGCCGAGCCGGAGATGGCCGCGAACAACATGCAGGCCACCACCGTCGACACGGCGACCCCGCCGGGCACGAACCCGATCAGGGACTGGGCGAAGCGGATCAGCCGCTCGGCGATGGTGCCGGACGTCATGATGCCGCCGGCCAGCACGAAGAACGGGATCGCCAGCAGCACGTCCTTCTTGACCGCGCCGAACATGTTCTCGGCCACCGTGGTCGGGTCGCCGTTGCCCAGCAGCTGCGTGCAGAGCAGGACCGCGAGGCCGACCACCACGTACAGCGGCGCGCCCACGATCATCAGCACCAGGGCCATGATGAAGATCAGCCAGCCGACGCTGTCGAAGCCGTAGAGCAGCGCCGCGCCGATGACCAGGCCGGGTAGCACGCCGGCCAGGATCACGTCCTTGATCGCCAGGTCGCGGCCGACCACGGTCCGCAGGGCGCGGGGGTCGGGGCGCTTGCCCTCCTCGGCCAGATCCTCGACCTCGGGGCGATCCCGCCAGATGTTGGCGAAGGAGCGGCAGCCCATCACCACGAGGCTGAAGGGCATCACCGCCTTGACCATCCACTGGGGCAACATCCGCGAGGCGACGATGTTGGGGTGGATCCCGGCGAGGAAGTCGTTCAGCGCCTTGGGCACCGCGCCACCGGTGCCTTCGATGCCAAACTGCATGTCCCACGCGAACTTGGTGTCCTCGTAGCAGTACCAGGCCAGCATGAAACAGAAGCAGGCAGTGAAGGTGTTGGCGAAGAACCCCGACACCTTCTTGCCGGTGAAGGTGGTGGCCTTGCCGGCCACGTCGATGGCCAGGTGCTTGCGCTGCTTGGTCGCGATGGACGCGCCGAGGAACCCGGACACGATCATCAGCGAGGTGGCCATCCTGACGCCCCAGGACCAGCCCAGGTCGATGGCGTCGACCCAGCGGTCCAGGGCGATGGTGAACACAGCCAGCACCATCAGCGACAGCGCGCCGATCAGCACCACCCGCTCGCCGAGGTAGATGATCTTGTCCAGGACCCGCCAGACCACCCGGATCAGGGCGAAGGCGGTGGTGAACGCCATGATGATGACGAAGAAGATCTGGGTCAGGATCCAGCCGATGAGGTTCCAGAACCCGTGCCATGCCAGCGAGGAGAGACGGAAGACCTGATTCAACATCTCAGCGCCCCCCCTTCGTCTTGCCCTGGTACATCCCGTCGAGGACGTCCCAGTATTTTTCGGTGCAGACCTTTCGTTTCACCTTGAGGGTCGGGGTCAACTCCTCGCCGACCTCGAAATCCCGCTCCAGCACGGTCCAGTACTTGATGGTCTCCCACGAGGGCAGCTTCTTGTTCTTCTCCTCCATCGCCTTGTCGACCTTGTAGCGGATGCGCGGGTGGCGGGCGAGTTCCGGGAAGCTCTCGTACTCCAGCTCCTTCTCGTCCGCGTACTTGGTGACCTCGAGTTCGTCGAGGGTCACCAGCGCCACCAGGTAGTTGCGTTTGTCGCCGTAGACCATCACCTGGCTGATGAAGGCGTCCTGCTTCATCCAGTTCTCGATGTTCTGCGGGGCGATGTTCTTGCCGCCCGACGTCACGATCAGGTCCTTCTTGCGGTCG
>CAYTBN010000006.1:0-176689 GCA_964436045.1 uncultured Rickettsiales bacterium
CTCGGACTCGGACTCGGACTCGGACTCGGACTCGGACTCGGACTCGGACTCGGATTCGGACTCGGACTCGGACTCGGACTCGGACCCCGACCCCCACCCCGGTTCGTCCACCACCGTCGTCGCCCGCGGCGTCCACGAAGACCCCTTCGATTCCCTGCGAGAGGTGGACGTCCTCGACGCCCAGGACCTGGCCGAGCGGCGTCCCAGGACGGTACCCGAGGCCCTCGCGGAGGTGCCCGGGGTCTTCGTGCAGAAGACCAACCACGCGGGCGGCTCCCCCATCGTGCGTGGAATGACCGGGGCGCAGAACCTGATCCTGGTCGACGGCGTCCGGCTGAACACGAGCACCTACCGCACGGGGCCGATCCAGTACCTCAACACGGTGGACGGCTTCTCGCTGGAGCGTGTCGAGCTGCTGCGCGGACCGGGCTCGGTGCTGTACGGCAGCGATGCCCTCGGTGGTGTTTTCCAGCTGATCACCCGGGATCCGGTGGCCCCGGAGACGGGGACCAGCGGCCGCTTCACGCCGCTGGCGATCCTGCGCGGCAACACCGCAGACCTGGAGCGCTCCGGCCGGGCGGCCCTGTCGGTGGCCACCCCCGGCTTCGGGCTGATCGGCGGCGCCACGCTGCGGACCTTCGGCGACCTGCGGGGCGGCGGTGACGTGGGCCACCAGATCTGGTCGGGCTACGACGAGCTGGACTGGGACGCCAAGGTCCGGGTGGGTGAACCCGGCGGCCACCGGCTGGAGATGCTGTACCAGGGCGTGCGGATCAGCGACGCCGGCCGCACGGACAAGCTCGAGGCTCGCAACACGCTGACCCGGTACGACGAGAACGCCCGCGATCTGGTCTACGCCTCGGCCCTGTTACGCCTGCGGCCGATCCACACCCGGCTGACCCTCACGCCGTCGTGGCAGCGCCAGCGCGAGGTCCGGCGTGTGATCGTGTTCACCGACGACTCCTGGGAGACCCCGTCGAAGGTCACCCGTTCCGACGACGTCGTGAACACCGTGGGCATGGCCGTACGGGGCGATACGCGGCTGTTCGCCCGCCGCCTCGACCTGCTGTACGGTGCCGACTACGCCGTCGATCAGGTCCGGTCGGAGACCTCCTCCGGGGCCACCGAAGATGCCCTGCTGCCGGGGCTCCCCACCTACCCGGAGGGCAGCCGCTTCCAGCGCTTCGGCCTCTACGCCCTGGCCACAGGGACCCTCCTGCGGACCGAACGCTGGCTGGAGCTGGTGCTCCACGGCGGCGCACGGCTGGCATCCTTCGCCTCGCTGGCCCCGGACATCGCCGAGTTCGGCGACGTACGGATCCGCCACACGGGGGGCGTGGCCGCGGCCGGGATCCACCTGCGCCAGCGCGGCAAGTTCGCGGTGGGCCTGGGGTTCGACCAGGGCTTCCGCGCCCCCAATCTCAGCGAGACGGCCCGTGTGGGCGACACGGGGCAGTGGTTCGAGATCCCCAACCCCGGGCTCCGCCCCGATCGCTCCGACACCCTAGAGCTGCGAACTCGGTTCCGGGCCGGTCCGCTCACCCTCGGTGGCGCGGGGTACGTCTCCTTCCTGCGGGACCTGGTGATCCGGACCCCGGCCTCCCACGGGGGCCAGGACGAGGTGCTGGGGACCCCGGTGGTTCAGCACGTCAACGCCGGCAGCGGCCGGGTGGTCGGAGTCGAGGCACGCGTGGACGTGGACCTCCCCCTCCATCTGTGGATCGGCGGTGACCTGACCTGGACCCGCGGCGACTACGAGGATCCCGCCGTCGACTGGACCCCGATGAGCCGCATCCCCCCCCTTTTCGGAACCGGACGGCTCCGCTTCGCGCCTCCCTGGCCGCAGCTGTTCGTCGAGGTCTACGTCCAGGTCGCCGGGGCCCAGCGGCGGCTGTCGCCCCAGGATAAATCGGACCTTCGCATCCCGGCGGGAGGGACCGACGATTGGTGGACCCTCAATGTTCGCGCGGGTTTGCGCCCGATCCGCTGGCTCCAGCTCTCCGTCAGCGGAGCAAATCTGACCGACAATTCCTACTGGATCCACGGGTCGGGGGTGGCAGGATCTGGCGCGAGCCTGTCGGTTGTGGCGGAGGTGCTGGGCGGCTGAAAAATCCCGTCATTCCAGGCACATGCAGAAATTGCCCGAAACAACAACATCTTGTGTTGACATCTTTTTACCACCCAACATACTGTAGTCAGGCTGACGGCGGACGGACGGCTCAGCGCCGGCCGAGAACGGGGTTTGAACGGGGTCGTTCGCCTGTTCAGCAATCCGATACCAATGATACCGCCACGGACGGCAGGAGGCCTCCGCGAGGGCCCCTTTTTGTCCGGCTGGGTAGTTGCGCGTGAGACGCGAGAGTGGAACAAGAGGATGCGGACGCAGGCAGATTTCGATGGGCTGTTCGACGACGGAGTGCGGGGCCGGGCAGGGGTCGGTGACCCGTCCGTGGACACCGCCGGGGAGGCCATCGGCACGGTCTTCAACCTGATCCACAAGCGGGACGGCCGGCGGGTTCCGTTCAACGCCGCCAAGATCACCTCGGCCATCACCTCCGCCGGGCACGCCACCGGCGAGTTCGACGACGGCGTCGCCGAGCGGCTGACCCTGCGCGTGATGAACCTGGCGCACCAGATGTTCGCCGGCCGCGAACCGACAGTCGAGGGCATCCAGGACATCGTCGAAGAGGTGCTGCTGGCCTCGCCCCACAAGCAGACGGCCAAGGCCTACATCATCTACCGCGAGCAGCACACGCGGATGCGCGAGATCGTGTCCGCCGCCGACGTGCGTCTCGTCGAGCAGTACCTGGAGCGGGCCGACTGGAAGGTCAACGAGAACTCCAACATGGGGTACTCGCTGCAGGGGCTGAACAACTACCTGTCCGCCGAGATCAGCAAGATCTACTGGCTCAACAAGGTCTATTCCCCGGGTGTTCGCTGCGCCCACGAGCGCGGCGACTTCCACATCCATGACCTGAGCTTCCTGTCGGTGTACTGCGTGGGCTGGGACCTGCGGGACCTGCTGCTGTCGGGCTTCCGCGGAGCGCCTGGCAAGACCGAGAGCCGGCCCGCCAAGCACTTCCGCACGGCGTTGCTGCAGGTGGTCAACTTCTTCTACACCCTCCAGGGCGAGGCGGCTGGCGCCCAGGCGTTCTCCAATTTCGACACCCTGCTGGCGCCCTTCATCCGCTACGACGGGCTGGAGTACACCGAGGTCAAGCAGGCGCTGCAGGAGTTCGTCTTCAACCTCAACGTGCCCACCCGGGTGGGCTTCCAGACCCCGTTCACGAACCTGACCCTGGACCTCAAGCCCTCCCCCCTGTACGCCGACGACGCGGTGATCATCGGCGGTGAGCACAAGGACGCGACCTACAGCGATTTCCAGCACGAGATGAACCTGCTCAATCGAGCGTTCTTCGAGGTGCTGTGCGAGGGTGACGCCCTCGGCCGGGTGTTCACGTTCCCGATCCCGACCATCAATATCGGACGGGATTTCGAGTGGGACGACCCGTCGCTGGATGGCGTCTGGGAGGCCACCGCGCGCTACGGCATCCCCTACTTCGCCAACTTCGTGAACTCCGACATGGCGCCCGAGGACGCCCGCTCGATGTGCTGCCGGTTGCGGCTCGATCTACGCAACCTCGAATCCCGCGGCGGCGGACTGTTCGGCGCCAACCCGCTCACGGGCTCGGTGGGGGTGGTCACCATCAACATGCCCCGACTCGGGCATCGCGCGGCGAGCGAGGAAGACTTCCTGACCAAACTGGACGTCCTGATGGACCTGGCCAAGGAGAGCCTGGACGTCAAGCGCAAGGCACTCGAACGGTTCACTGGCGAGAACCTCTACCCCTACACCAGCTTCTTCCTGCGCGACGTGAAGCGCCGCTACGGCACGTTCTGGAACAACCACTTCTCGACCATCGGCCTGATCGGGATGAACGAGGCAGCCCGGAACCTGTTGGGGGTCGACGTGGCCAGCGAGCAGGGCCAGGCCTTCGCCCTGCGGACCCTGAACCACATGCGGGACCGGCTCACCGAGTACCAGGAGGAGACTGGCCATCTGTACAACCTGGAGGCCACGCCCGCCGAGGGCACGGGCTACAGGCTGGCCAAGATGGACCGGGAACGCTTCGGCCGTGCCATCCTCGCCGCCAACACGGATCCCGAGGGGCGGCCCTTCTACACCAACTCGACCCAGCTGCCCGTGGACCACTGCGACGACGTGTTCGAGATTCTCGATCTGCAGGACGAGCTGCAGACCCGCTACACCGGCGGCACCGTGATCCACGTGTTCACCGGCGAAGCCCAGACCGACGCCGCCTCGGTCAAGGCCTTCGTCCGCACGGTGTGCTCCAACTACTCGCTGCCCTACTTCACCGTCACCCCGACCTTCAGCGTCTGCCCGGAGCACGGCTACCGCGGGGGCGAGCACCACGAGTGCCCCATCTGTGGCGCCCATTGCGAGGTCTACTCGCGGGTGGTGGGCTACCTGCGGCCGGTGGACCACTGGAACGAGGGCAAGCGCGAGGAGTTCGGCCAGCGGGCGTCCTTCCGGCTGGACGTCTGAGGGGCAGCCGATGCGTTTTGGTGGACTCCAGCGACTGACCCTCAGCGACTTCCCGGGACGGGTGGCGGCCATGGCGTTCGCCACCGGCTGCAACTTTCGCTGTGCTTACTGCCACAATCCGTCGCTGCTCGGCAGCGGCGGCGAGGAATCGCTCTACACCGCTCGTGACGTGTTGAACCTGCTGGACCGGCGGAGGGGAAAGCTGAACGGTCTGGTGATTTCCGGTGGGGAGCCGACGCTGCAGCGGACGCTGATCCCCTTCTCTCGGCAGGTCAAGGCGCGCGGACTGGCGATCAAGCTCGATACCAATGGCAGTCGCCCCGAGGTGTTGCGCCGGCTGCTCGACGAGGAGCTGGTGGACTACGTGGCCATGGACATCAAGGCGCCGCTGGAGCGGTACGACAGCGTCGCCGGGGCACGCGAGGTGGCGCGGGCGGTAGGGCAGTCCATCGAGCTGCTGCTCTGCTCGGCGGTGGACCACGAGTTCCGCACCACCGTGGTCAAGCCCTTGCTGGCAGAGGACGACGTCGTGTCGATCGGCTGCATGCTCTACGGCTCGGCGCGCTACGTGCTGCAACCCTTCGTCCCCGACCAGACCCTCGACCCGACTCTCGGCCAGCGAGCGTCGGCGTTCACGGCCGAGGAGATGGGCGCCATGCGGGATCGGTTGCTGGGGATGGGCATCGCCTGCTCGGTGCGGGGTGTGCCGGGCCTCGCCTGAGGTGAATCCCGCCGGTCACGCCGCCCGGTGGGCCAGCGTTCCTCGATGTCCTCCTCTGTCGATCTGTTTAGCAGTCAAGGGAGAACGGACCATGGCGAGCGCGGACCGCGGATTCGAGGTCGCGACGGTTGGCGGCGGCTGCTTCTGGTGCCTGGATGCGATGTTTTGCGAATTGAGGGGGGTGGACGGGGTGGTCTCGGGGTACGCGGGCGGGACGGCGCCGGATCCGACCTACAAGGAGGTCTGTTCGGGGCGCACCGGCCACGCCGAGGTCGTGCAGATCACCTTTGACCCGCGCCTGATCTCCTACGGCGAGCTGCTCGAGGTGTTCTTCGCCACCCACGATCCGACCACCCGCGATCGTCAGGGGGCGGATGTGGGGACCCAGTATCGTTCGATCGTGCTGGCCCAGGACGATCACCAGCGAGAGGTCGCGCGGCGGTTGGTCGTCGCGTTGAACGAGGCCGACACGTTTGGCGCTCCGATCGTGACCCAGATCGAGACGCTGGAACGTTTCTACCCCGCCGAAGCCGACCACCAGGAGTTCTACGCCCGCACTGGCGACGGCCATCCCTACTGCCGTTCGGTCATCTCGCCCAAGGTTGCCAAGATGCGCCGCCGCTTCGCCGCGCGGCTGAGGCAGCCTTCCTGAACCGGCTGCACGGGAGCCTTGACAGGACGCCCCTCTTTTCCGAGCATGGCGCGGTCCAACGGGCGGCAGGTGTGTCCGCGGCCACAGGGGTCGCGGGCGAACAGGGAAGTCGGTGCAAGACCGGCGCGGCCCCCGCCACTGTGACCGGGGACAAAACCGGGATCCATGCCACTGCGCATCGACGCGTGGGAAGGCCCCGGGAGTAGGACGATCCGGAAGCCAGGAAACCTGCCTGCTGCCGTCGTGCGGACCGGTCCCCGGGGTGTGGGGCCTGGCCGGCTACTCAGCGAGCCAGCTCTCCCCACCGCCGCCGGAATGCGCGGCACATCTACGGCTTTCGGGAGGAGAGCATCATGGTTCATCGGTATCTGTTCCATTCCTTCATCGCGGTCTCGTTGATCTTCGGGCTGGCTCTGCTGGGCTGCCCCACCGACGACGACGACGACGCTTCCGGGGACGACGACACCACCGGGGATGACGACGCCACCGGGGACGACGACAGCACCGGGGACGACGACGCCACCGGGGACGACGACACCACCGGGGACGACGACACCACCGGGGACGACGACGACGACAGTCACGCCCACGTTCAGGCAATCCTCTCGACCACCGACTTCGTCACGGGGGGGGCGCTGGCAGCCGTCGACCTGGACTCCCACGCCGTGACACCGGACTTCGGTCAGGCGACCACCGACA
The DNA here is from genome assembly GCA_964436045.1 of uncultured Rickettsiales bacterium. Lineage (GTDB taxonomy): Bacteria > Myxococcota_A > UBA796 > UBA9615 > CAYRNR01 > CAYTBN01. Next base: position 6,640 of record CAYTBN010000006.1, read on the forward strand.
GCTGGGTGGCCTTCGGCGAGGGGCTGCTGGCGGTCCTCGACGGTTTTGGCGGCGACAAGGTCTGGGCCTGGGATCCGGCTGACATGAACAACTCGCTGTGGGACGTGGCCACCGACTCCGGTGCCAATCCCCGCGACGCCGCGGTGGCCGCTGGCAAGGTCTTCGTGATCCAGTACGGCCAGCCGGAGATCCTGGTGCTGGGAGCCATCGACGGCGCCGAGCTGGCGGCCATCGACACCAGCGGATACGCGGACGCCGACGGCAATCCCGAGTGTCACCTGGTCGAACAGCGGGGCGGTTTCCTCTGGGTCAGCTGCCTGCGCCTGGACGCCGCCTACCAGTCCTCGCCGGATGGTGGGCTCCTGCTGAAGATCGACCCGATCTCCGACGAGATCGTCGACAGCTTCTCCACCGATCTGGCCCTCACCTGCCGCGCCTTCCCCGAGCGCACCGATCTGATCTGCCACGAGGGCGTGGACGTGGACGCGAGTTGGGTGAACCTGTACGAAGGCGCGATCTTCACCTTCGACCCGGGCACCGGCACCTTCGGTCCGGACCTGGTGAGCGAGGTGGTCCTCAACGCGAACATCTCCGTGTTCGCCTTCTCGGGGGGCAACATCGGGTTGGTGGCGGCGGCGGGTGACACGGCCGGTCAGCTGTTGTGCGTCGATATCAACGCGGGCCTCACCTCGGTCGTCGAGGACGATCTGGGCTGGATCAACGGGATGGATGTCAACAACCGGGGCGAGGCCTACGTGATGAACAGGTCGTCGTGGACGAGCCCCTACGCGGGTCCCTACGGCGTGGGTGTGTACGACGTGGCGGCGGATTGCACCCTGCTGTCGGCGGGTATCGTCGACGTGGGCATGGAGCCCTACACGATCACCTTCCTGTAGGCGGCCACGCCTCCCTCGCGATCAGAAGAACTCCACCGAGTAAGGCTGCAGGCTGAAGGCGATGAGGTCGTCGCCGGTGTGATCCGTGCAGTTGGCCAGATCGACCACCACGATCCCCCCGGGCGCGCCGGGGTCGGCGGGACCCGAGCGAAGCGGCACGAAGGCCTGATCCCGGTCGTTGACCTGGATCTCGGGGATCCACGACGTCGTCTGCCACAGGGCGGTGGTCTGCCAGCTCGCGAGGTCGACGCACAGCAGGTGGTGGACCTCGTCCACGTTGAGCGCAAGTAGCCCCACGCCGCCGCCCCCGGCGGCGAACGCGACGATGTTGCCGCCCAACTCCACCTCGGTCAGTTGGAGCGGGCCGGGGGAGTCGTCCGTCAAGGTCAGCTCCCGGACCCCGCCGTCGAGCAGCATCTGGTAGTCGGGATCGAACAGGGCTCCCTCGACCACGAACAACCCGCCGTCCTGTCCGGGCATCCGGTGGACCATCGTGTTGCTGCCCGTGGTCCACGACCGGGTGACTGCGCGGGTGTCGCAATCGATCTCGACCACCCGTCCGCCGTCCGGGTCCGGCTGCCAGCCTGCGTCGCGATCCATGCGCTGCAGGCCGGCGTAGAGGCGGCCACCCAGGCGGATCATCGACGAAGCTTCCGGCAGGCCGTCCGCATCGGCAAAGGACGACAGATCCACCTCGTCCAGGGGCAGGCCGGTCCCGGGATCGAACACCCCGATGTAGTCGCTCTCGTAGAGCGTCACGAACAGGGCTCCGGCACAGGGGATCACCCACTGTGGGTTGGAGCCAGCGCCGGTGGAGAACTCCAGCAGCGGCGCCGAGAAGTCGGGCGGGTCGTACACCCGCACGCTGTCGTGCTGGAAGCGGTTGATCTGGTAGACGAGACCGTCGTGGACCTGAACCACGGGATCGCCGGTCGTCGCGGTGATCTCGTCGGCCACCGTCCAGTCGTCCAGGTCGATGGTGGCCAGCGCGCCGACCGTGAAGTCGGTGGTGGCGACGACGGCGTGGGTCTGGGAGTCGTCGTCGTCGCTCGCAGAGTCGTCATCCGCGACGTCGTCGTCGTCGTCCAGTGGGCAGCCGGCCAACACGAGTAGCGGGATCAGGACCAGCATGGCCGGACCAGCCGGCCGAGGCAGACGGCTTTGTGGCGTGACGCCCATGATCACGAGCCGTTGACGACGGCGACCGCGTCGAGGTCGAAACCGCCTGTGTAGTTGCCGTAGCTGTTGGCGCCGCTGTCGCGCACACGGACGAAGCGGGCCTCGGCCAGCCCCAGGTCGGCCAGGTCGAAGGCGTCGCCACCGGCCTCGTCGACGACGGTGGGATCCAGCTCGTTCGCCGGATTCGCCAGCACCGGTGACACGCCCGCGCAGCCCGGGAAGCCGCCGTCGGCGTCGTCGGGATCGCAGGGCCACTCGTGCCACTCCACCCCATCCGCCGAGGCCGCGACGTACCCGGTCTCGATCCAGCCAACGAAGGCGTTCTCGAACACCAGCAGATCCGCCCCGGGTCCGTCGACGGCCGTGATGTCGGTGAACTCCATGACGATCTCGCCGCCCAGGCCCAGGCTGACCACGTGGGTGGAACCGCCGTTCTCGCCTGCGCCCTCGGGCGGGCCCAGCACGATGTCGGGCAGTTGCTCCTGGCCGAATCCACCGCCCTCGCCCGGGGAGAAGCTCACGAGCACGTCGGCAAAGGGATCTTCGGTCGGCGTTGCGTCGTCATCGTCCGTGGCGTCGTCGTCGCCCGTGATGTCGTCGTCGCCCGTGATGTCGTCGTCGTCCGCGACGCTGTCGTCGTCGCCTGCGCTGTCGTCGTCATCGGGCGGCGGACAGCCGATCAGGACCAGCGCCAGCCAGCCGACTGCCAGCCGGCACAGCCATCGTCTCCGGGTTGCCTCGTCTCTCACCTGCGTCTCCCTTCCGCGGCGCGGTGCCACCATGCGGATGTCCAGGGGGACTCCGCGGGTTGCGGTCCGGATGCGGATGGGAGGGCTCGAGTCGACCATCGACCAGGCCCCTCACCCCGGGGACCGGTCCACACGGGGCGGTCAGGCAGGTTTCCTGGCTTCCGGATCGTCCTACTCCCGGGGCCTTCCCACGCGTGTTAGCGCAGTGGCATGGTTCCCGGTTTCGTCCCCGGTCACAGTGGCGGGGGCCGCGCCGGCATCTCACCGGCTTCCCTCTTCGTTCGTGGGCGAGTTCGCCCCGAACGCACCTGCCGCCCGTTGGACGCCTCGATCATTGGATCGCGGAGGCGATCCGTCAAGAACGATCAGGCGATCGTGATCTGCTCGTCACTCCGGATACAGCGAATCCACCCACGTCGCGTACCCCAGCGCCCCGCCGAGGGCCATCTTCAGCCTCCAGATCCGCTCACCCTGCGGGGTGACGATGTCGGTCTGACCGGCGATGGAATAGCTGACCAGGGTGTTGCCGGACGGCAGTTTGCTGGCGTCGCCGAGGGCGTAGACGTACAGCGGGGGATCCGAACTGTACTTGCGGACCAGCTCCGCGTCGCCGGTCGCGGGATCGAGGGAGTACTCGACGGCCAGGGACTGCATCTGCTCGAAGGAGCCGTTGTCGAACACCACGATGCCGTCGTCCCAGGCGTGGAACTGGTGTTGCCGCTCGAAGAACGTGGTGCCGCCATCGGGCAGTACGAAGTCACTGTCCTTGCCGCCGAGCTGCCACAGGACGTCGCCCGTGCCCCGGTCGACCTTGAAGATCGTGTTCAGGCGGCGGCAGGAGACGAAGAGGGCGTCGTCCGCCGGGTCGTGGTCGATGGCGTTGGCGTGGGAGAATCCCCACTGGGGGTCAGAGCCCGTCTCGGTGTCCACGTCCAGGTGATCCCAGGCGCTCCACACGTCGGTCTGCGTTCCATCGGGGGCCAGCTCGACGATCTTGTCGCCGATGATCTCCTCGCCGTCGACCTCGCGCACGTCCTGGGCCAGCAGGGCGAAACCGCCGCCGGGGAGTTCGACGAAGTCGTGGTGCTCGTTGTCCAGCGGGATCTCCTCCACGTCGGCCCCATCGATGGACACACGGACCAGGCCTCGCGGTTCCCCGTCCAGCAGATTGTGGCGCAGGATCACCTCGCGCCGATCCAGCGAGAGGTACGCCCGGGTGGTCCCGACGTCCCCCTCCAGCACGTGCCACCAGACGTAGTCTCCGTCCCGGTCGAGGACGACCGCAGAAGGCGGACTGAAGACCACGGTCGTGACCAGGAATCCGTCGTCGCCAGCGTCGGGATCGGTGGCCACCCGTTCGACGTCGGGCAGATCCGTGGGGGCCGGCCCGGTCTCGATCCGGGTCGCGGCCGCTGCTATCTCCCCCCGACCCGTCGCCGCAATCGGCTCGAGCCAGTAGTGCGTGTTTGGCTTGAGGCCCCACACCAGCGCCTCGTACCCGCCCTCCTCGGACGGCCACGCCGGGGCCTCGTCCTCCATCTGGTCGCGGTCGGTCCCGTAGCGGACCCAGGCCCGCTCGGCGTCCCCGGCACCGGGATCCCAGCGCACGGTGACCACGGTGGTGATCGCCTCGCTGATCTGGGTTTCGACGGGGATCTCGGCGCAGCTGGCCGTGGCCAGCAGCCACGCCGCGCAGGTCAATGCGACCCGGGCGATGGCCGGGCGGGGTGCGCGGGGGGACAGGAGAAACTACTTCTCGTGCAGAAACTCTGCGAGGCACTCCACGGTGCAGACGCAGACCGTCTGCGGAGGCGGCTCGGGGCAGTCCTTGATGCACTGCAGGTGGGTGTAAAGCAGGTTCGCCGCGCAGAAGTCGGGGCAGGTGCTGGCCAGCTCTACCTTCCAGTCGACGCAGTCGGCCTTGCTGCTCGCGCAGAGGTCGTTGCAGTTCCACGGCGTGTCGTCGTCGTCGTCGTCGTCGTCGTCGGCCGTCGTGGAGTCGTCGTCGCCGGTGAGGTCGTCGTCGTCGCCTGCGCTGTCGTCGTCATCGTCGCCAGCCGGGGCGTTGTAGACGTCGGGGTAGGTCTGCGGTGGACAGGCCAGCAGCGCCAGACCGACCACCAGCACCAGTGCCAGCAGCGCGGTTGGCGTGATGAGGATACGAGAGTTCATGGCTTCCTCCTCCCGGTGTGCCCCTCAGGGAAGGTAGATCCGCATGTCGAGTCGCGAGAAGAACTGCATGTCCGCCCCGCCCATCACCAGCCCGCCCAGCGTCGCGTCCAGGTCCACCGGACCCACCGGAATCGAGATCCCGGCGGTGGCGGCCAGGGACGGTGTGGGTCCCGTGTCCGTGGCGCCGCTGGACGTTCCTGTCATCTGGGTTCCGTAGAATGCTGAGCTGCTCGTGTAGTTCTTTCCCCACAGCACGTTGGCTCGCACCCCGGCCCGCAGCGTCAGGTGACGCCAGGCGTCGTACTCCGCCGCCACCGAACCCACCGGGCCGGCGAACCACGTGCCGATGTCGTCGGTCTGGGTGCTGGCCGAGTCGGCGGGCGGATCCGTGTCCATGTCGCCCAGGTGGTCGTCGGTCCGGTGGCGCAGCCGCCGTACCTGAGCCGAGGCCGTCCAGATCACCCGCAGCGGATCCTCGGGCTCGTAGGTCAGCCCCAGGCCACCGTTGATGTCCATCGCGGTGTGGCGGTTGTCGTTGTTCTGCATGTTCTCGACGGTCGCCTGGTCACCCAGGTTCTCGTCGGAGAAGGTCTTGCCCCAGGCGGTGGCGTACCCCAGGTGGGGCGTGAGCGTCATGTAGTTGGTGCGGACGTGGACCCGGACCCCGCCCAGCACCCTGCCGACGCCCTTGATGCCCTCGGTGTGCGAGACCGACGGGAGGCCCTGGCCGTTCTCGGTGTCGTAGGCGAAGGTGCTGGCCCAGGCGGCCACGCCCGTGTAACCCGCGTAGACCTCGGGCTGCACCAGGTCGCCGTCGTAGACCATGCCGAGCCGGAAGCCACCGTAGAAGCTCTTGGCCTTTTCGTCGTTGATCGCGAACACCGCCGGATCGCTGCTCAGCAGGGTCTCGCCGTGGGACGTGGTCCCGCCGCCCACCACGTAGGCGTTCAGTCCCAGCGAGACCAGGCCGAGGTTGCCGCCGATGAACAGGTCGAGGGGGAACACGGGCGCCACCGAGGTCATCCCCAGCCCACCCTGGGAGCCGGTGTCGAAGGCGTTGCCCAACCCGCCCGGGACCAGACCGTTGAGCACGGGCTGGAGCGCCGCTCCCTCGCCCCACAGCATCGGATCCCGGTTCAGGAACAGTCCGAACACGATCCGGCTGTCCAGCGGTTCGACCAGGAAGCCGCCGTACGGGCTGACGCCCATGCCCGACTGGCTGCCTGCGGTGAACCCCAGGCTGGTGCTGACCATGTCGCGGTAGCGATAGATCAGCGCCGGATTGACGAAGATGTTCACGTCGTCCTCGAAGTAGACGAACGTGTTGATCGAGTTGGGGTAGGCCAGATCGTACCCGCCGAGCGCCTGCGCGCGCGCTGGCGTGGCGTTGGCCTGCGGGACCGCCAGCAGAGCTGTCAGCAACAGCGCGGCGCTCCCGCTCCGGACCCAGGTGGCTCTCCCGTTCATGGTGCGCTCCCTCCGTCTGCTCGTCCGCGGTAGTATCCCCGGAATCACTAAGGATTCTCAAGCTGGCGTGTAATCTGCGCGCCGCGAGACCGGGGAGGCTGACATGCGATCGCCCGTTTCTGCCCTCACGCTGGCGCTGCTGCTGGCAGCTTTCCCGTTGCCCGCTTGGGGGGGGACCCTAGCCCTGGTCGGGGCCACCGTGTTCGATGCCACCGGAGCGCCCCCCATCGCCGATGCAGTGGTCGTGGTGGATGGGGATCGGATCTCCGCGGTCGGTCCCCGGGATCAGATCGCGATCCCAGGCGACGCCGAACTCATCGACGTGTCTGGCCGCTTCGTGGTGCCCGGCCTGGTCGATCCCCACATCCACTTCTTCCAGTCCGGCGGCCTCTACACCCGGCCCGACATCGTCGACCTGCGCGACGTGCGGTCCTACGAGAGCGAGCAGGCGGGGATCCAGGCGCGGATGGACGACACCTTCCGCCGCTACCTGGCCAGCGGTGTCACCGCCGTGGTGGACGTGGGCGGCCCGATGTGGAATTTCGACGTGCGCGATCAGGCGCGGGAATCGGAGTTCGCCCCACGGGTGGCGGTCGCCGGCCCCCTGATCTCCACCGTGGACCGCGAACAGCTGGATCTGGGCGACCCGCCGATCATCCGTGCCGAGTCCAGCCGCCACGCCAAGAAGCTGGTCCGCGCCCAGCTCAAGCGCAAGCCGGACCTGGTCAAGGTCTGGTTCATCCTGCCCGAGAGCGGGGATCCGACCGAGAACCTGCCGATCCTCAAGGCCGTCATCCGGCAAGCGCACCGCAAGAAGACGCGGGTCGCGGTCCACGCCACCCAGCTGCGCACGGCCCGGGTGGCGGTGGACGCGGGCGCGGACATCCTGGTGCACAGCATCGACGACGAGCCGGTGGACGAGGACTTCATCCGCGCGATGAAGAAGGGCGAAGTGCTGCTGACCACCACCCTGGTGGTCTACGAGGGCTACGGCGAGGTGCTGGGCCGGGACGTGAAGCTGCTGGATATCGAGCGGCGGCTGGGGGATCCGGCGGTGATCGCCAGCTGGGGGGAGCTGGAGACCCCGGTGGTGTCGGGCCACGTCCCCGCGGAGAAATCCGCCGCCCGGGTCGAGAAGATGCTCGCCCGCCGGGAGACCACCCACGCCAACCTGCGGGCGCTGATGGAGGCCGGGGTCGCGGTCCATCCCGGCACCGACGCGGGCAACATCGGCACCGTCCACGGGCCATCCGTGCACCGGGAGTTCCAGCTGTGGGCCGAAGCGGGGATGACCCCCGAGCAGACCCTGATCGGCGCCACCCGCGAGGCCGCCCGGGTGTTTGCCGCCGAGCCCGAGTTCGGTACGGTGGAACCGGGCAAGCTGGCCGATCTGCTGGTCCTCGACGCGGACCCGCTGGCCGATGTGGCCAACCTGCAGGCGATCCACCGGGTCGTCCTCGGGGGGCGGGTGCTGGATCCCGAGGAGATCCTCCCGCCGGGAGCCGAGGCCGTGGTCCAGCGCCAGGTCGAGGCCTACAATGCCCGCGACATCGACGCCTTCCTTTCGTTCTATTCAGATGACGTGGTCATCGAGCGTGCGCCGGGGGGCAAGGTCTTGCACGGCAGCCGCGAGTCGATGCGGGAGGGCTACCAGGCCCTGTTCGACGCCAGCCCCGAGCTGCACTGCCACATCCTGCAGCGCACGGTCAGCGGCGACGTGGTCATCGACCACGAGTTCGTCACCGGCGCCCGCGGAGGCGACGCCATCCGCGCGGTCGCGGTCTACGAGGTGGCCGACGGCAAGATCCGGCGGGTGATCTTCCTGCCCCGCGAGGAGTGAAGCTCACCCGAGCTCCTCGAGCCTCGCCAGCACGACCCGGTCGGCCTTGGGAAAGGCGAAGTCACGCAGCTGATCCACCGTGACCCAGCGGTGGGCGGCGCAGCCCAGGTCCTTCACCCGACCTCGGCTGTGGCGGCACAGGTAGGTGTGGAGCGTGATGCGGAAGTGGCTGTAGGCGTGATCGACGGCCACCAGCGGACCTTCGATCCGGACGGCGATGTCCAGCTCCTCGCGGATCTCCCGCAGCAGGCACTCCTCCAGCGTCTCTCCGGGCTCCAGCTTGCCGCCGGGGAACTCCCACAGCCCCCCAAGCATCGCCTCGGCCCGGCGCTGGGTGATCAGGATCTTCGAACCGCGGCGGATCACGGCGGCGGTGACGTCCACGTGGGGGATGGTCTTCTTCGGCGGGCGGACCGGGTAATCCGCGGGCGCCCCATCCGCGTAGCCATCGCACAGCGAGGCCAGCGGGCAGTCCCCGCAGCGTGGCCGGCGGGGCGTGCAGACGGTGGCGCCCAGCTCCATCATCGCCTCGTTGAACGCTCCGGGCCGGTCGGAGGGCAGCAATCCTTCGGCCGCGGACCACAGCCAGCGGGTGGTGGCCGCTGTCTTCTGATCGGCGTCGATGGCCCAGACCCGGCTCAGGACTCGCCTCACGTTGCCGTCCAGGATCGGCCGCGGGTGGTCGTGGGCCAGGCACATCACCGCGCCCGCGGTGTAACGGCCCACTCCGGGTAGCGCGAGCATGGCGTCGTAGTCCTCGGGAAGGGCCTGGCCGCCGTCCCGGACCACGTGTTCGGCCGCGGCCTTGAGGTGGCGCGCCCGGCGGTAGTAGCCGAGCCCCTCCCAGGCCTTGAGCACGTCGTCCATGTCGGCGTCGGCCAGGGCCGGCAGGTCGGGGAAGCGCTCCACGAAGCGCTCGAAGTAGGGCACGACGGTGGCGGCGCGGGTCTGCTGGAGCATCACCTCGGAGACCCAGATCCGGTAGGGGTCGTCCGTGCGGCGCCAGGGGAAGTCCCGGCGATGGTCGGCGAACCAGGCCAGCAGCCGCTCGGCGAACGGTGCGCGTTTGGCGTCGATGGACGGTAGCTGGTTCACGACGGGTGTCGGCGTGGGGGTTGGCGGGATCTGCTCAGAGCGAATCGAATTCGACGACGGCGGGGACGTAGTCCGGGCCGGAGGCGGTGATCGTCGCGCCCTCGAACAGGCAGTCGTCCACCACCAGCCTGGCGACTCCCTCGTCGTCGGTGATGGCCCGCAGCAGGAGCTCGTCCGGGCTGAACGCGGTCACCACCGCACTGGCCACGGGCGCCCCGTCGCGGGTGGTCACGGCGACCTCGACGCCCTCACAGGTGCCCACCTTGTCGACCGCCAGCTCCAACGGACGCGGACGTGTGGACCATACCGGCACGGTCGGATCCCCGAGCAAGACGGTGACCAGATTCGTCCAGCGATCCACGTTGGCCTCGGTGTGCATCGCCTCTTCGCTGCTGTAACCCCGCAGCACCTCGGTGACGGTCGAACCCAGCCGGATGGTCCCGCCGTCGTTGCCGCTGAACAGGGCGCCCGCCAGGTCCTGCATGATCAGCGAGAACGAGGGGAACCCGATGCCCAGGTGGGTGGCCCCCAGGTAGGCGACGCCGCCGCTCTCACCCAGCACGAAGACCTCGCCCGAGCTGTCCTGCGAGCCGTAATCGAAGCGACCTCCGAGGCACTCGGTGGTGATCAGGATGTTGGGCCGCGCCTCGTTGTCGATCCCCTCGATGGCGGAACTCCCCAGCAGCGGCCCCAGGGTCTTCTCGTTGCCGTGTCCCATCTGGAAGGTGACGTTGTGGCCCTCCTCCATCGCTTTTTCGAAGGAATCGGCGGTCAGCTCGACGGCGCCGTCGTGATCGTCGAAGTCCTCGTACAGGCGGGTGAGCCGCAGGTGGTCGGGGAGCTCGGGCACCACGATCAACTCGATGCCCACGCTCGCGTACACGCCCAGGCCCGCGTAGCTGGCCGCCAGCAGCAGCTTGTCCTGGTAGTCCAGGTGGTCGCTGCGCTCGTAGGCCATCAGCTTGTCGACGTACGCCCGAACCTCGCCGGAGGTCTCCACGGGCAGCCGGCCGATGGACACGTCGGGGAAGAGGTCCGCCGGATCGTCGAGCTCGCCGTACTCCCCGTCTCCGTCCGGATCCCAGTCGCCGTCCAGATCGGCGAAGTACAGGTCCGAGGTCACGTAGGTCTCCTCGTTGACCTGCTCGGCGTCCACCGCCACCGTGGCCCAGATCTCGCGATAGGGCATGACGTCGGAGTCGCCGCCCAGGATCACGTGCTCGAGCCCGCCGTCCTCGTAGCGTCCCGTCAGGTAGGCCCGCAGCCGCGCCGCGTCGTCGGCACCTTCGCCAGCGTCGAGGGCGTCGCCCAGGCGTACCAGCTCGGTGGGCAGTCCGGTCTGACAGCGCCAGTCGGCCAGTACCTGCAGGTCGTCCGCCAGGTCGTCCGGCGCGATGAGCACCGCCGCTGCCTGGCCGCTCAGGTCGTCGCCCGCCGCCGACATGTCCTGGCACGCCAGCAGGACGATGGGGAGCAGGGGAAAGAGGACTCGTCTCATGGTCGGATCCCGCCGCTTTGTGGAGCTACCGCACTATGCGCGGCAGGGGGGGGGATCCGCAAGGGAAAGGGGAAGGCGCCTGACGTCCGATGCCTGACGCTTCTTATCCAAAGTCCCCGAACATGAACGCGATCGTCAGGTAGGTCAGGCCGCGGTGCAGCTGGACGGTGTCCCGCTCCGTGCGCATGGGGTGCCACTGGTAGGAGAGTCTGACGTCGACCGCGAACGGCCCCTTGCCGATCTGCAAGGTGAGTCCCGGCTCGACGTAGAGCCCGTAGCTCCCGCCGCCGATCACGCCGCCCAGATCGATCTCCACCGGACCCGGTAACGGGAGCGCGGCCTCGGCCAGGAAACCGCCGGAACCGATCTGTGCCTGGAAATCGTAGTAGCCCTCTCCGCCCAGCCGGAAGAACGGACCGATGTACCTCACGCCGCGTCCGCCGATCGCGAAGGTCACGGGCGCGCCCGTCGGCACGTCGATCACCGAGAAGTGGGGGACGAAGCCCGGCTTGATGCCGAATCCTCCGCCTCCTTTGGCTGCGGCCGGGGATGCGTTCAGCAACGCCGCGGCTCCCAGAGCCAGAATCGTCGTATAGAGCGAGTATCGCCGGATCGATCGGGTCATATCGCAACCTCCAGGATCCAGGGTAATACCGGTCGGGCGGCCCCCCTAGTACCGCGCCGTTACCGGGTCGAGAGCGGCGCTTCTGCGACGGGAGTGGGATAGAATCACAGCCTCTCAGTTGGGGCTGGTCGCCAAGCGCGGGCGCGGCTAAGATGCGCGCTTCCCCCTCCCGGTGGAGACGGACACCTCCGCGGAGGGCAAAGGACCGCGTTCGATGCACGTGAAGTTCGTCTATCCCGAGTGGGACCGTCCCAGCGAGTGCCACCCCGAACTGGCTGACGTCAACGCGAGCCCCTACATCGGCACCCCCTCGCTGGCCGCAGCGGCCCTCGCCGCTGTCACCCCGGCCGAACACACGGTCAGCTTCCACGACGATCGGGTCACCCCGGTCCAGCCAGCCCGCGACGCAGACGTGGTGGCGATGCCCGTGTTCACCCCCGCCGCCGACCGGGCCATGGAGCTGGCCGATCGCTACCGCGAGCTGGGTGTTCCCGTGGTGGCCGGCGGGATCTTCACCTCGCTGATGCCCCAGGCGATGGCGCCCCACGTGGACTCGATCTGCGTGGGCGAGGGCGAGGGAGTCTGGCCGCAGATGCTCGCCGACCTGGCCGCTGGCAAGCTGCGACCGCGCTACGACGCGACCAACGCTGTCGATCTCGGCGAGGTGCCCCTCCCGCGCTACGACCTCTACGTCGACTGGGTCGACGAGATGCGCAACCAGCGGCGGCTGGACTATCCGGACCTGGACTTCCCGGTCCAGATCAGTCGCGGCTGCCCCCGGACCTGCGATCACTGCGTTGTGCCCTACTATCTGGGCCCCAAGATCCGCTACGTGCCACCCGCCCGCATCCGGGCCATCTTCGAGCGGCTGCAGGAGCTGGGCGACTGGCGGGGCGCGACGCTGATCGAGGACGTGACGATGCTGCCCGCGCGGCGCATCCAGGATCACCTGGAGCAGGTGGTCGAGGCCTGCAGCGACCTGGACACGACCATCTCCTACTTCGGCTCGAGTCCGGAGTTCGTGGCCGCGTCCCGGGACGAGTTCTTCCGTTCGCTGCAGAAGCTGGGCGTGCTCCAGCTGTACGTGATGTTCGGCTTCGGCCCCCTGTCGCGGGCGGCCACCGCCCACGACGCCACCCCGGCCGCGTCCCAGAAGGTGGTGGACACCATCCACCGGATCCAGGACTTCGGCATGGAGGTCTACGGCAGTTTCTCGGTGGGCCACGAGCAGGAAGACGAGAGCGTGTTCGACCGGACGCTCGACATCTGCCACCGCGGTGGCGTGCGCGTCGCGGAGTTTGCGGTGGCGACCCCCTATCCGGGCTCTCCGGCCTGGCGCAGGGTGGTTGCCGAGGATCGGCTCCTGGGCCGCCCGTGGCGCGAGTTCAACGACGCCAATGTGGTCTTCCGGCCCAATCGGATGAGTGCCGACAGGCTGCAGCGGATCTACCTGGACTTGTGGCAGGAGTTCTATCGAGAGCGTCCACGCTCCCGCTGGCCCGTTCAGCTCTGACTCGGCGCCGACGGCGTCCGGCTCACTCCATGGTCTGGCGCAGATCGCCGTCGCCCGCGGACTCTCCGTTGGGCGACCACTCCGGCGAGAACAGCAGGCAGCAGTTGCGTCCCTCGTTCTTGGCGCGGTACAGCGCCTGATCGGCGCGGACCACCAGGGTCTGCTGGTCCCCGTCCTCGCCGCCCTCGAGCAGGGCGCCGCCGAGGCTCAACGTCACGGGCACCCGTTCATCGCGCTCGATGATCCGGAGCGCCTCGACGACCGCGCGGATCCGTTCGGCGAGAACCATCAGCCCCGGGCCGTTGGTCGAGCGAACGAGGATGCAGAACTCCTCGCCGCCGTAGCGGAACACCGAATCCTCGGCCCGGACCGAGTCCAGCAAGACATTACCCACCGCCTGCAACACACGGTCTCCGGCGGGGTGACCGTAGCCATCGTTGATCCGCTTGAAGCGATCCAGGTCCATCAGCAGTAGCCCCAGCGGCTCCTTGTGGCGGCGGGCGAAGTGGATCTCCTGGTGGAGGCGATGGTCCAGGTGAAGCCGGTTGCCGGTCCCGGTCAGCGGATCGGTCATCATCGAACGCGACTGCTTCTCGACCGCCTGCGCGCCCAGCTCGTCCACCTCGGCATACTCGAGCACCGTATGCAGCGCGATCTGTAGCCGGGCGTTGGAGGGCAGCCGCGCCACGTCGCCGATCCGCTCGCCGTTGACGAAGGTGCCGTTGAGGCTGTCCAGATCCTCGAGCAGGAAGCTCTCGCCCTCGCGGATCAGCCTGGCGTGACGGCGGGAGATCGACACGTCCTCGAAGGCGAAGTCCACACCGTCGCCGCGACCGAGCACGCCGCCATCGGGACCGACCGAGATGATCCTGCCGGCATCGCCTCCGGTGAGCACCGTCAGCGTCGCCCCCACCACCTGACTCGTCCACTGGGGCAGCTCGACCGCCGCCGCCAGCATCACCGTGGTCGGATTACGGCTGTCGAGGGAATCCTCGTCGCCGTCGGAGTGGAGGGCTTCTTGCTCTCGCATGTCGGTGTCACCGTCGCCCATGGTATTCCTAGTGCGCTCCCCGGATCCGCGCCGCGGACCCGTCGGGGCCAATCCCGATCGAGGTGATCCCGTGACCCAGCTGAACGAGTGGTTGAAGTGGTGGAAAGAACTCTACCAGACCAACGCCTATGTCTCTGCCGGGACGGCGATTCTGGCCGCCGTCGTGCTCGGAATCGTGGTCGATCTGATCGTCAGACGGGTGTTCAAGCGGCTGGCGGCGCGCACCAAGACCGAGCTGGACGACGTGTTCGTCGCCGCGATCCGCAAGCCGCTGTTCACCACCCTCGTGCTGGCGGGCATCGGCATGGCGACCACGCAGCTCGATCCCCCCGATACCGCGGCCTACATCGTTCGTGGGGTCCTGATCTCGATCGCGGTCCTCCTGTGGACGTCCGCCGGCTTCGCCGTCGGCAAGTCACTGCTGGGGATCCTCGCCCGCCGGGCGGATCAGCTGTCGATCGTCAACGCCCGCACGCTGCCCCTGTTCGAGATCGTGGTCAAGACGGTCCTGGTCGCTGGCGCGGCGTACGGCATCCTGCTGGCCTGGAAGGTGGACGTCACTGCCTGGCTGGCGTCGGCCGGGATCCTCGGTATCGCCATCGGTTTTGCCGCCAAGGACACCTTGTCCAACTTCTTCTCCGGGATCTTCATCCTGGCGGACGCGCCCTACAAGCTCGGTGACTTCATCGTGCTGGGATCGGGCGAGCGGGGGAGAGTGACCGACATCGGCATCCGCTCGACCCGCATCCTGACCCGCGACGACATCGAGATCACCATCCCCAACGCCGCCATCGCCAACTCCAAGATCATCAACGAGACCGGCGGGCCCCACGACATGGAGCGGGTGCGGGTGGACATCGGCGTGGCCTACGGCAGCGACATCGACAAGGTCCGCGAGGTGCTGATGGACGTGGCGGACCAGTCGAAGTACGTCGTCAAGGAGCCCACGCCCAGGGTTCGGTTCCGCACCTTCGGCGACTCCTCGCTCAACTTCCAGCTGATGGGCTGGATCGACGAACCTGTCCTGCGCGGCCGCGCCCTCGACGAGCTCAACTGCTCGGTCTACAAGCGCTTCCAGGCCGAGGGGATCGAGATCCCGTACCCGCAGCGGGATGTGCATCTGATCAAGGGAGAGTAGGGGACGAGCCGGTTGGAGAACGAAAGCCCGAAGAGCGCTCACCCGCCCGCCCGCCGGACGAGGTCGCTCGCTACCGGCGAGGCAAGCGCACCTTCCTGTGGGCGGGGCTCGCGGGCCTGGCCGCCTACGTAGTCCTGTCCGCCGCGCCGATGGTGGCGGGCAAGTTCCCGGGCCAGTCCACGCTGGTGATGGTTGTGACCGCCCTCGGCACGGCGGCGATTCTGGCTGCCGCGGGTCTTGCGCCGTGGCTGGTCAAGCGGAGGCAGCGCCAGATCGCCGCCGAGACCCTGGGGCTGGACGTGGATTTCGGGCGGTTGCGCGAGAGCCCGGCCGACCTGGATGTGTTGCGGGAACGGGTCGTGTCGGTGGGCGTGCTACGGACCGGCCAGAGCGGTGACCATCGGCAAAAGGACTACGGCGAGGGACTCACCCATTCGTTCGTGATCACCCGCGAGGGGGACACCGTCGATCTGGCCGCGACCAGGGATCCCGCCCGCGTTGTCGGCGACGCCCTGTGGCTCGCTCAGCAACTCCAGGTTCCGTTGCTGGACGGACGGACCAGTCAGACGCGCACGTTGATGCCCGCCGAGCTGGAGGGGTTGGACGAGGACTTGGTCAGGCTCGAGTCCGAGCCCGAGTCCGAGCCCGAGTCCGAGTCCGAGCCCGAGTCCGAGGATCCCCTCGATCGCACCCGCCGCGCCGCTCGCTCCCGCCAGCGAACCTGAGAACTAGTCGGCGGTGGGCAGGTGCGGACGCATCATCAACGCGACGTCGCCGATACAGTCCCGCTCCAGCTTTCTGGCCAGCAGGGTGATGTCCAGGATGATGTGGTTGGTGGCCGCGTCCACCAGGGAGGGGTTGGAGGTCCAGACGGCCTGATTGTCGGCGTTGGGCTCGCTCCCGCCGATGAGCGCCTCGCGGCGATCGACGACGATCAACATCTTGTGGGACCAGCCGGCCTTCTCCTGGTCGCCGGCCACGTCGTCGCACCAGCAGTGGAAGGCGGGCGGCTCGGTGTTGATGCCATCGGGGCTGTGGAGCACCCGGTGAAGCTCCCTGCCGCCGTTGAGGCTCTCGAGCGAGGGCAGCAGCAGGGCCAGCTCCCGGTCCCAGACCGACAGGTGGACCGAACGCTCGGCGGTGCGGATCATCGCGTCGGCCCTGGCCAGCACCTCGTCGTAGCGGCCCACGATCCAGATCGGCTCGGGGCGCGGCACCGACGGCAGCTTCTCGAGGGTCGCGCCCAGCCGGTCCAGCTTGGTGCGGGTCGAGCGATCCATGTGCTCGATCAGCCGCGCGGGCGGGGTGGGGTGGTAGCGGGAGGGACGGTCGCCGACGGCGAAGGCCGCGCCTGCGTTCTCGAGCTTGCGCAGCACGGTGTAGACCGCGCTGCGGGGGATCCCGGAGCGGGAGGCCACCTCGTACCCGGTCAGGCCGTCGGAGTCCGCGGACTCCAGCAGGGTCAGGTAGGCCAGCGATTCGTTGCGGGCAAAGCCGAGCTCGCCCAGCTGGGCGATGGTCTCTTCGTGCACGGAACCCCCCCGGTCGGAGGTGGATGACGTCGCTGTTCGCCGCCGCTTGCGGCGCCTCAGACTATCAATCGACGCACTCGGTGAACACTTCGAAGTAGGAGTTGTCGACGGCGTTGGACACCCGGGCGGCGGCCGTGTTGGTGCCGACCACCAGGAACGAGGTGACGTCCACCGGGGCGACGTTCACCGACTCGGTGCAGCCGGCGTTGTCGTTGACGCAGCCCTCTTCCTGCCAGCCGTAGCCCCACTCGCCGACCTGATGGCCGTTGAGATAGAAGGACATGCCGTCGTCGGACTGCATCGACAGGAACAGGGCCGGCGGCATCTGGTTCACCTCGAAGGTGGCCCGGTAGACCTTGTCGTACCCCGACGGCACGTGCCCCGAGTCCGGCATCGAGACCGTCGAGTAGTCGATCATCGTGTACCAGGGATCGTAGAACGGCAGCCCGTTGCCGTCGGAGGGATCCTCCTGATGGCCGAAGGGCATGCTGCCCCACCACTGCCAGTCGGCGATGATCGTATCGTCGCAATCCGGCAGCTCCTCCTCCGGGGGATCCTCCTCCTCGGGCGGATCCTCCTCCACCTCGGGGACGTCCAGCAGGGGCTCGCCGGGATCGAGGGCCCAATCGTCGTCCGGCGGCTCGTCCGGCGTCGTCGGCTCCTCCTCCGGCTCCTCGGCCGGGGGCTCGGCGTAGGAGTCGAGGTCGTACTCCATACAACCGGATGAGATCGCCACCAGCGCCAGCGCCAGCAACGAACCGCGAAGGAACCCGTTCTGGATAGCCCGCATCATGACCTCCCGACGCCCTGGCCCCGGCGATGGACACCACCCCTCAGGACGATTCCGGTATAGTAACTCAGAATTGAGTCACTAACAACCTCCTCGTTTCGGGATGGGTCGCGCTTGGTGCTAAGCTCCGGTCATCGGGAGACAATACATGCGTGGCCAGACCACCCTCGGACAGAGTCCCGCCGAGCTGGGTGCCACGGTCGGCTTGCTGGCGCTCGTCGCTTGGCTGACCGCGGCAGCCGGGCCGGCCTTCGCCGATCCCGACGTCACCAATCGCCCCGAGTGTGGCTTCCCGGACGATCCGGTCGAGGACTTCACCCTCACGGACGAGAACCCCACCTCACCCACCCACGGGCAGGAGATCACCCTGTCAGAGCTGCAGGGAAAGGTGGTGTTCCTGATGTTCATCCGCAGTTCCTGCGGGCACTGCCAGTCCCTAGCCCCCTACCTGGACGAGATCCTGGCTTCCCATCAGGCGGACTGGGGCGACGACGTGGCCTTCGTGCTGGTCAACCTGACTGGCTACGAGGCGGATCTGCCGTTGTTCTGTGGTCTACACGACCTGCCCACGGTGCAGGACACCTCGACTGCCGCGGTGGCCGATCGGGTGGGCGCTTCGCTGTACTGGAACTACATCTTGCTGCCCGATGGGCGGCTGCATCGCTCCTATTACTCCCTCTATCTGC
This sequence comes from uncultured Rickettsiales bacterium, assembly GCA_964436045.1. Lineage (GTDB taxonomy): Bacteria > Myxococcota_A > UBA796 > UBA9615 > CAYRNR01 > CAYTBN01. The sequence goes on from CAYTBN010000006.1 coordinate 24,871, forward strand.
CCACCTACCAGCAGCGGCTGGAGGCCGACATCGACAAGGCGCTGGGACGGTGAGCGCCCGTCGCGACCCCCGGGCTCGGTGGCCGTGCCACCCGGCGTGGATGGTGCTCGTCGTGCTGGCCTTGCAGGGCTGCGGTCCAAAGGACCCCGACGCCACGGCGGACGACGACACCGCCGAGGAGTGTGCGGAGCCCTACACGGGTCCGCTGGTCAACGTCTACGACGAGGTCTACAACCCCGACGGCGTCTGGCGAACCTGTGAGCCGCCCCCCGGCTCCCTGTGCTTCGACTGCCACCTGTGCGCCAACGGCGGGGCGACCCTGGTCGAGAACACCCACTTCGTCTGCAACCACTGCCACGACGAGAACGGCGATCCGCTGTTCGACTCGGGCGGGTGCGGGTGCGGCGAGCTGGACTGCGAGGCGGAGCCGCCCCTGCTGGGCTGCGCCGCGTGCCACACCGACGGCTGCAATGGTCACGCGTCGGCCGAGCAGATGAACGGTCTCTGCGATTTCTGCCACGTGCAACCGGAAGGGGGGGCGCGGTGAACGCCAACCACGGGACGGTCGACGCCGGGATCCGGGCTGCCCTGACCGCGCTGCTGCTGCTGATCGGTTGCCCCGGCGATCCGGCGGACGACGACGTCAGCGGAGACGACGACCTCAGCGCGGACGACGACGACGCCACTGACGACGACGACGATGTCACGGAAGCGCCCCCGGGCTGCCTCGGCGATCCGGGACCCGCGCCCGGCCCGGGCGTCTGCGCCGACGAGGCCCCCTGCCGCTGGGACGGCAACGGCGACGGCGCGAAGTTCGGCTACGCGATCACGGCGGGCAAGGACTTCGACGGCGACGGGCTGCCGGACTTCGCCGTCGGCGCCAAGGGCTACACCGAGATCGACGACGAGGGGCGGGTGATGCTCTACCCCTCGACGGTGGCCACCGAGGACGATCCCCCCGCGCCGGGGGTGTTCGTCGGACCGCAGCCGCTGGCCTACGCCGGCTTCTCGGTGACCCTGGTGGACGACATGGACGGGGACGGCCTCGCCGAGCTGGTGGTGGGCGCCACCGGGGTCGAGGACATCCCGGGGCAGGATCTGCCGCCCAACGTGGGTGCCGCCTACCTGATCCCCGGGGCGCCCCTGCCCGACCCGGACCCGGACAGCGGCCAGGTGGAGCTGACCGCGGCGACGGTGTTCTACGGCGAGTCCTACTACGCCCGCACGGGCTGGGCGTCCGCCGGGGCTGGCGACGTGGATGGCGATGGCCTGGGCGACCTGCTCCTGTCCGGGGAGTTGCAGAACTACACCGAGGACGGCGAGGAGTGCCGCCAGGGGCGGGTCTACCTGCACCTCGGACGCGCGCAGGGGTTCGAGGCCACGGTGAGCAACGCCACCGCCGACGCGATCCTGGACGGGGACGAGGCGGACGAGATGGCCGGCGAGTCCCTGGCCGGTGGTCACGATCTGGACGGGGACGACGTGCCGGACCTGGTGGTAGGCGCGCCCTATGCGGGCAGCTACGCGGGCAAGGCCTACGTGGTATCCGGGGCGGCCGTGGCGGGCGGGGGCAGCTTCGAACTAGCCGACGTCGGCGCGGTGCTGACTGGCGACGGCGATTCTTACGACGCCTTTGGCTGGACGGTCGCCTCGGTGGGGGACCTGACCGGCGACGGCCTGGGCGAGATCGCCGTCGGCGTGCCCGGCCACGATGAGCCCGGCAGCGCCGCGGGCGCCCTGTGGTTGTACCCGGGGGACCCGGGGCTGGCCCAGGGGATCGCACCCCCCGCCCTGGCCACGATCTCCGGGGAGTGGTGGGAGCACGACTTCGGCATCCGCGCGGTCGGGGGCGACGTCGACGGGGATGGCTCCCGGGATCTGGTGGCCTCGGCGATCTACGCCCATCAGGGGTTCAACGGGATGGCCGGTCGGATCTACGTGTTCGGCGGCCGCGACGCTGCGTCCTGGGCGCTGGTGACCTCGGCCGCCGACTCGGACGCCGACTACACCGGCGCCGGCGTCCGAGACTACCTGGGCTTCGGCCTGGCCCTCGGCGACCTGGACCTCGACGGCGCCGACGACCTGTTGATGGGTGCCGCCTACCACGACACGGCCGACGCGGAGGACCAAGGGCGGGTCTACCTGTTCTGGGGGGGGTGATCCCATCCTCGGGTGGCAGGGGCAACTCGTTGCCCCTGGTTCCTCGGTCTCGGTCTCGGCCTCGGTCTCGGCCTCGGCCTCGGTCTTGGTCTCCCAACCCGACTCCGAGAACATCGCCAGTCGCCACGTCGCTACTATCATTTGATACTATCGACCCATGGTGCGTCCTGACGACGAGCGCAATCCCTCGCCGCCCTGCGAGGGGATGAAATCGTCACGCTGTCCAGAGCCAGCGGGCGCAAGTCCCGTCCCGGTAGGCGCCGGAGCGCCGGGTAGCAGGCCCCAGGCTGGTGGGGAGACCCATCAGGCCCACGCGGGGTGTCAAGAGCCTCTTCGGAGGGAGCAACCTTCCGGGCCGCAACATCAAGTGAACGCTGCAGCCTCGTCAGATTTACAATCGGGGAGCCGAGACGCTCATGTCACGTCGAAGGCCATGCCCGTCGAGCCAGTTCCGGAGCGCTCGACGGGTTCCCGCGGGGTAGGGGCTGCGGCCAAGCGGCAGCCGGGTCGCCGATTCCACGCCCTGTACGACCGCATCTACAGGAGTGACGTCCTGTGGGAGGCGTGGAATCGGGTGAGGGCGAAACGAGGTACGGCCGGGGTCGATGCCCAGACCCTGACCGACATCGAGCAGCAAGGCGTGGAACGCTTCCAGAGCGAACTACAGACCGAGCTGCGCGCAGGCGGGTACCGACCGCGGGCGGTCCGACGGCGGTACATCCCGAAGGCCGACGGCAGGCAGAGGCCGCTCGGCATCCCCACCGTGCGCGACCGCGTCGTGCAGACGGCAGCGAAGCTCGTCCTGGAGCCCATCTTCGAGGCGGACTTCCTACCCTGCTCGTTCGGATTCCGGCCAGGCCGGAGTGCGACACAGGCACTGGAGACCTTGCGGAAGCGGGCCTACCGCAACCACCAGGGGAGCCATGTGCTCGACGCGGACATCCGTGGCTACTTCGACAACATCGATCAGGAACGGTTGATGGACGAGGTGAAGCGGCGGGTGAGCGACCGGCGGGTGCTGAAGCTCCTCCGCCAGTGGCTCCAGGCAGGAGTGATGGAGGCGGGCACGGTGCGACGGTCCATGGCCGGCACCCCGCAGGGCGGGATCATCTCGCCCCTGCTCGCCAACATCTACCTGCACGTCCTCGACCTGAACCCCGTACTGCGCGGCTGGGGAAACTACTTCCGCACCGGAAATGCCGCGAAGAAATTCGTCCAGGTAGACGAGTACGTCTTCCTCAGGCTGCACCGTTTCATGGTGAAGCGGAAGGGTCGCAACCTGAGGGCCGGCGAAGCCGACCAGTGGACACGGGATTTCTTCGTCAACGACCACGGGCTACATCGCCTGCGTGGTACCGTCCGCTACCCGGAGGCAGCGTAATGCAGCAGCCCGAGAGACCATCGGTGAGCCGTATGGGGGAAAACCGCACGTACGGTTCGAACGGGGGCCTCCTACCCGCCGCGGGTGCCGCGGCATCGCGTGGTTGGTAGGAGGTCTACCAGTGCCGGATCCCCCGATCACAATCACCCCCGCGATCCTCGATCTCAACGCAACCATCCACCGCGAGCTGGGCAAGCTCGAGGGGCTCGGCGAGGCGGCGCCTCAGCCAAGGCTTCGTCGGAGCAACCGCATCCGGACCCTCCACGGGACACTGGCCATCGAGGGCAACACCCTCACCCTGGGCCAGGTGACCGACGTCCTGGACGGCGTCCCCGTGGCAGGACCCGCCCGCGACATCCAGGAGGTCCAGAACGCGAACCGCGCATACGGTGAACTCGCACGCTGGCGGCCGACCTCCTCCTCATCCCTGCGCCGCGCACACGGAGTGATGATGGTCGGGTTGCTCGAGGACGCCGGCCACTGGCGGACCGCCGACGTCGGCGTGCTCCGGGGTAGCCGCGTCGCCCACGTCGCTCCCTCCGCCCACCGCGTGTCGGACCTGATGGAGGAGCTGTTTTCGTTCCTCCGCCAGCGAAGCGGTCTGCCCTGGCTCGTTCGCGCCGCCGTGTTCCACTACGAGCTGGAGTTCATCCACCCGTTCAGCGACGGCAACGGCCGGATGGGGAGGCTGTGGCAGCAGGTGATCTGCGCGGCCCGGGAGCCGGTGTTCGAGCACCTCCCGGTGGAGAGCCTCGTGCGGGACCACCAGGCTGACTACTACGCGGTCCTGGCCCAGAGCGACCACGCCGGCGAGTCGACCCGATTCGTCGAGTTCATGCTCGACCTGGTCGCCCGGTCCCTGCGGGAGCTGGTGGCGACGATCCGACCGCGGCCCTCGACCGCCCTCACCCGCCTCGAGCGCGCCCTCGAACGATTCCAGGACCAGCAGTTCTCACGAAAGGACTATCTGGCGCTGTTCCCCACCATCTCGCCGGCCACCGCCAGCCGCGACCTGCGCGCCGCCGTCGACCGGGGAGCCCTGACGCGAACGGGGGCCAAGGCGACCACCCGATACCGACGCGCCTGAGATCAGGAATCGATCCAGGGACCAACGGCGCTGGGGAAGATGCAATCGGCAATATACGCCCCCCTCCTTCGCGCGCCGCCGACGGCCTCCGTGGAGATCGAGTACACCAGCCCTGACTGGTGCCGTTGTATTGAGCGATAGGGGGTGCGCCGTGAGCAGGAAGGTTTTGCTGACCGGGTTGCTGTCGCTGGTCATGATCCTGGGGTGTCCGCCGGACGAGGGGGACCCTCCGGGGGATGATGACGCCACGGGTGACGACGACAGTACGGGGGACGACGACACGAGTGGGGACGACGACACGAGTGGGGACGACGACACCGCGGTTGAGGACGAAGATGGAGACGGATTCACGATCGACGACGGGGATTGCGACGACACCGATCCGTTGCTGAACTTCCTGGACCCGGACGCGGATGGTTTCACCTCTTGCGATGGTGACTGTGACAACGGTAATGCCGGCGTGCACCCGGGAGCCGTGGAGGCCTGCGATGGCCTCGACACGGACTGCGACGGGTACACGCCGGCGGACGAGGACGACGGCGACGGCGACGGGGTACGGGCGTGCGACGGCGACTGTGATGACGCCCAGCCGGACGTCCACGCCGGTGCGGAGGAGATCTGCGACGGCCTGGACAACGACTGTGATGGCTGGACGGATCCTGCGGAGACCACGGACGGGGACGCTGACGGACACCTGGCCTGTGCGGACTGTGACGACGCCGACCCCGCCGTGCACCCGGGCGCGGCCGAGGGCTGCGCCGACCAGGTCGACAACGACTGCGACGGCGGTGTCGACGACGAAGACGTCGACTGTGGCTGTGCCAGCCCGTCGATTTACCTGGGCGATCTGACCCTGAGCTCCCAGACCACCGTCGACTACTTCTGCACCGTGTACGATACGGTCTACGGAAGCCTGTACATCGACGGCGCCGACATCACGAACCTGGACGGTCTGTCCTGTCTGTGCCAGGTGACGGACGATCTGTACATCGAGGACACCCTCAGCTTGGTGACCGCCGAGCTACCCATGCTGACCACCGTGGGTGGCAACATCTATCTACATCACAACGACGTACTCGAGGCGCCCGCGCTGGTCGAGGTCGGCGGCCGGATCGACACGTTCCTGATCCACGAAAACGGCGAGCTCACCGCCGTGAGGATGCCCGCACTCCACACCGTCGGCGGGAAGATCTACCTGCGGGCCTCCGGGCTGACCGAGGTGGACTTCACGGCCCTGACGACGGCTGGCGACACCATCAGCATCTACGAGACTGGCCTCGCGGAGCTGTCGTTGCCGAGCCTGGAGACGGTCGCTGGGTACGTGACGGTCTGGGGCAACACCACGTTGGCGTCGGTGGACCTGCCCGCGTTGAGGGAGGTGGGCGACTACCTCCACTTCAATGGCAACGACGCGATCGAACACCTGGAATGTCCCGAGCTGGTCGACGCCGGGGGAGTGAGCCTGCAGTACAATGGTCTGGTCACGGCGGCCTTCCCGTCCCTGGACAGCACCTCGGAGAGCTTCGTGCTGTACATGAACGACGTGCTGGAGTCCGTGTCCGCCGGGGGGCTGACCGTCGTCGTCGGCGTCTCGCTGGCGGGCTGCCCGATGCTCCCCTACGTCGAGTTTCCCCTGCTGGAAGAGGTCACCGGGGACGTCCACGTCACCGACGACTTCGGGGCCTATGTCGCCTTCCCCGCCCTCACGACCATCGGCGGCTCGCTCCACCTCGAGGACGAGCAGGCGCCGGGCATCGCAACTAGCGCCTCGCTTCCAGCGCTCGAGATCCTCGGCGGTCTCGAGGTGGCCGACACCTCGTCGCTCCCGGAGGTCAATCTCATGGCCCTGTCCGCCGTGGACGGCGACGTGTTCTGCAGCGGCGCCGATGGCCTCGACGCCATCGTTCTCCCGTCCCTCGCCGAGGTCGGCGGGAACGTGACCCTGGAGGACCTGCCCGACCTCCAGCTGCTCGCGATGGACTCACTGGTGTGGGTGTCCGGCTGGATCGAGCTCGAAGGCAATCCATCGCTGGTCTCGGCGTCATGGCCTGCCCTGCAGTCGGTCGGGGGCGGCCTGTTCGTCCACCGCAGCACGACGCGCTCCACACGCTCTCTTGCCCGTCGCTGGCCGAGGTCCTGGGATCCGTGTCGTTACAGCAGACGACGGCGCTCCAGGCCCTCGATCTCCCCGCGGTGTCGCAGATCAGCGGTGACCTGCGGATCCAGTACACGCAGGGCCTCTCCGACATCATGTCGCTCTACGGTCTGGAGGCGGTCGGCGAGGACGTGACGATCACCGACAATCAGGATCTGGCGACGTCCCAGGCCTGGGGGCTGGTATACGCGATCGGTCTGCAGGACATCGGGGGAGCGATCGACATCCACGGCAACGTACCCTGACCCGGCCCCCGGTCCTGGTCCCGGCCTCGGATGGACGACCGGCTCCGGGTGCGAGCTCGGATCAGCGCCAGTCGCCCACCGTCACGAACCCGGCCCAGAAGTAGGGGTGGGCGTGGGTGTGGCTGGCCAGCATCCGCTGCTGGGCGGCCTGGAAGGAGCGACCGACGTCGGCGCCGCGGTCCAGCTCCTCGTAGAATCCGGTCATCAGCGCCAGGGTCGCCGCGTCGTCCACCTTCCACAGGGTTCCCACCAGCGTCTCGACCCGGCGCGGCGGAACTGGGCGGCGAGACCGTTGATCGAGATCGCCCCGCTGCCCTCGCCGTCTTCGCCATCGGCTTCCACCGCCAGCGATGACTCACAGGCCGAGAGCACCACCGCCATCGCCCCGTCCGCCAGCTGCAACGACTGACCGGGAGCCAGGATCACGGGCAGCGGGGGCAGCGCCGCCGCCTCGTCCCCGGTCAGCAGCTGTACGTCGCCGCGAGCGGTCGTCACCACCGCGGGCGCCTCGGCCGCGGTGGCCAGGGGCATCGCCAGCCAGAGGGCAACCCACCCCGCCATCAAGCTCGTCCGCATCGCCACACCTCGGTTCGGGATCGTACCGCACCCACGGGCGCGTGCGGCAAATGGGATCACACCCCGGTGCGAACACCCGGCTCGATGTATCCTTCCCTGCGCCAGGGGGCGGCGGGGGACGAGGAGGTTCGGGGATGACGGAGGCGGGCGATGCCCTGAAGCGGGCGAGCGCGGAGGATCTGTTCGGGCTCAAGGGCAAGGGGGTGCTGATCACCGGTGCGTCCAGCCTGATCTCGGTGTGGATCGCGCGGTTGATGCAGCGGGTCGGCGCCCAGGTCGTGCTCACCGATCGACTGGACGAGGTGGCGATCCGCGACGCCTTCCGGGCCCTGGCCGACGAGACGGACGACGAGGGCCTGGTGCTGGGTGGTGGCATCCGGCTGATCGGCAAGGTCGACCTGCGCAACCGGACCCCCGACGACGTGGAGCGGACCGGTCGCCCCCTGCGATCGGTGCGCGAGATGGTGGCCGACGCGGTGGACCGGTTGGGGGCGATCGACGTGCTGGTCAACGTGGCCGGGGGCCAGGAACCGCTGCCCGCGGCCGCCCTCTCCACGGAGGCCTTTCGTCAGACCATCGACCGGATCCTGCTGGGCACCTGGAACGTGATCCACGAGGTGTTCGAGCAGTCGATGCGGGACAAGGGAGGCCGGATCCTGACCATCACCGCCGACGTGGACCAGGGCTACCCGATGATGCCCGGGATGGGCGCTGCCCGGGCGGCGCTGAGCTCGCTGCATCGGGCCCTCGCCGTGGAGTGGGCTCCGATGGGGATCACGGGCTGCGTGATCGCGCCGGGGGCCACCGACACCCCCGGGCTACGGCGATACCCCGAGGCCGCGCGGGTGCGGGAGGTGGCCCAGCGCGCATCCAACCTGGGCCGGCTGCTGCACGCCCGCGAGGTGGCGTGGCTGTTCCTGACCATGGCCAGCCCGTGGGCGGCGGGGGTCAATGGCCACACCCTGGTCGCCAACGGCGGCGACTCCTACGTCACGCCCCTCTTCCGCGAGATGATGTCGGGCGGTCGCACCTTCGGGTCCGACGGCGACGAGTCCGATTGACCATGGCCATCCCCCACGACTTCGGCCTGTACGGCATCCTCACCGATCCCGAGGTGGGGTACGAACGGCTGGCCCAGCTGATGGTCGAACGCGAGCTGGCCTTCGTCCAGCTGCGGATGAAGGGCTGCTCGCGGGACGAGGTCTGGGAGATGGCCCGCCGGCTGCGCCGGATCGTGGTGTCGCCGTCGCGCCTGATCATCAACGACGAACCGGAGATCGCAGCCGAAGTGGAGGCCGACGGCGTCCACCTCGGGCAGGACGACATGCCCTACGCCGAGGCCCGCCGGATCGTCGGGCCGGACGCCATCATCGGCCTGTCGACCCACAACCCGGACCAGACCCGGGCGGCCTGTGCGCTGGGCCCGGACTACATCGGGGTGGGGCCAGTCTTTCCCACGCCGACCAAGCGGGTGGCGGATCCGGCCATCGGGCTACAGGGCATGAAGGCCATGCTCTCGGCGGCCACCGTGCCCGCGGTCGTGCTCGGCTCGGTGGATCACGACAACGCCGCCGAGCTGCTGGCCGCGGGGGCGTCGAACCTGTGCGCGGTGAGGTCGATCAATCGGGTGGACGATCCGGGGGCCGCCCTCGATCGGTTCCAGGCGATCCTGACCCTGTACCGCCGCAGCGGCCAGACCGTCGGACCCCTTTGAACTCCGGCCGGACTACTCGTTGGTCAGGCAACGCCTGACCTGGACCCGATCCTCGAAATCGGTCGCGGGACCGAACGGCTCCCAGCCCATGGGCAGCTCGCAAGGGCTGTCCGTGGCGCAGGACTCCTCAGGTGTCCACAGGGCGTACTCCCACTGGGTGCAAGCCAGCACCCCTGTCCCCAGATCGGGATCGATGATCGGGAGTACTGCCTCCTGCGGATCGGGGCCCATGTAGTCGGTGTAGGAGGGGCATCCCAGCAGCGCGAGCGTCAGGCACACCCCTGCGGCGAATAGGAAGCACCGGTACCACATGTGTCTTCTCCTGTCCGGATCCAGTCTACCAGCTTCTGCGTTCAACTCCGGTGCGAACGTACAGCTCACGATGGCCCTTTACAGGATCTCCTCGAGGATCTCCACTCCCAACCGGACCAGGGGGCCGCAGCGCTGGGTGAAACGACCCTCAGCACGGCCACGCGCGACCTGTACAGGATCGGTCATGTCCACCCCCACCAGGACGCGGCAGTCGACGGAGCCAGCGCGCTGGCCGAACTCGTCGATGAACTCCTGGGCCATGGCGTAGGTCAACTCCTTGGCCCCCGGGTCGGTCTCGTCGCTCTGACCGTGGGCCAGCCCGATCACCAGCAGTGCGCCGGACACCACACCGCACATGCCGCCGCTGTGGCCAAAGCCGGCGCCGAACGGGGTCGCCAGCCGCCGGGCCATCTGCGACTCCAGGCCGTGCTCGGCCGCGAAGGCCTCCAGGACCGATTGGGTGCAGTTGTATGGCCCAAGGAACTGCGTTACTGCCCGCTTCGCGCGGTCCATGGTGACACTCCGGCTGCGCCTCAGCTGAACACGTCCTCAACGTTTCCCGCAACTGTCCGATGACACACGCGGAAGGGTGTCGTGATCGCGTGGGCTGGAGTTTGTTAGTTAAGATTAACGAAAGTTGGGTTGACTAATTGAATTCGGATCCTACGTCGGAGCATCGAGGAACCTCGCCCCTGCCGCAAGACTGGAGCCAATCGATGCCAGACAACCGCACCGCTGCCGGGCTGCTCGCCACCGCCACCGACCGCCGTTCCGGGCGCCGGGTGTTCCCCCTGCTGGCGGCGATCTTGGCGCTGTTGCTCCTCGGTGGACCCGGCTGTGCGTTCGACGAACTGGCCAGTCCGGATCAGGCGGCTGACGACGACGATGATGCGGCTGACGACGACGACACGGCAGACGACGACACCGCAGACGACGACACGGCGGACGACGACACGGCAGACGACGACACGGGCGATGACGACAGCGTCGGCGACGACGACTCCGGTGACGACGACTCCGGTGACGACGACGACTCCGGTGACGATGACGACAGCGTAGGTGACGATGACACCGGGGACGACGACACGACCGGCGAGCAGGGCGACGACGACACGGTCGGCGATGACGACGACGACGGCCCCCCGCCGGCCCCGGCATGCAGCCCCGGCGACACCGGCATCGATCTGGTCGAGGTGGTCGAGAACTGGGGTTCCCCGCTCACCTTCGAGCTGCTGTTCGAGACCGACGAGGAGAGCGTCGCCCGGGTCTTCTATGGCGAGGCCGATCCCTGCGAGTTCTACGTGGCCAGCGCCGAGCCCGGGACCTTCCACCAGCTGACCCCCATGGGCCTGGCCCCCGACACCACCTACCAGGCCTTCGTGGAGGCCGAGGGTCCGGGGGGTGTGATCCAGTCCGATATCGTGACCTTCACGACCCCGGTCCTGCCGATCCCCGGCGGCAGCCCCGCCAACTTCGAGGGCATCGCCATCGAGACCCAGGTCTACAGCCCCCATCCGGATCGGGTGAATCCCAACACGCTGCTGCTGACCAACATGCTGATCGGCAACGGCTTCCCCACCGCCCAGGCGGTGGCCTGGGACCGCTTTGGCCGGCCCGTGTTCACTCACCTCGCGGCCCACGACCTGGGCGGCGGCGGGACGGTGGACGTGTCGTTGTACCGGGAGGATGCCGCGGATCCCTACTCCTACCTGCGCGACAACACGGACGTTCAGCTGGTGGTCGGCGGGGACATCCCCCCGGGACCATCCAACAATCGCAACAAGCCGGTGGTGATCGGGCTGGACGGCACGGAGATCCACGCTGGCGCGCGTCAGGGTGCGATGCCGGGGCAGGACCACTACCAGCACCACGGCTTCGCCAAGGTGGGCGAGGATGAGTACGTGTCCCTGGAGTTCGCCTCCGCGGACTGGGACCGGATCGTGATCCACGACGGCAGCTACGACCCGATCTACGCGGGCGACGCCCAGGGGGTGATCTGGTCCCTGTCGACCGAGGGGCTGCTGCCTGTCGACGGGCGGGTCAACGATGGCAACGTGGCCGCCTACGACCCGGAACAAGGAGTGGTCTACTACCACGCCCGGGGCCAGAACCTGCTGGTCGCCGTCGACGTCAGCACCCAGGGCATCCGTTGGGTGCTGGGCGAGAACGCCGACGCGCTGAGCTGGGACCCCGGCACCCTGGTGTTCGGCCTGGAATCGCTGGTGGACGATCTGGGGTTGGAGACACCCTGGTTCGTCGGCGCCCACGGTCACAAGATCTACCGCCACCCGGACGACGACGCCGACACCCTGCGAGTGCTCGTGCACGACAACGGCGCCAACTCGGCCAACGAGGCCGCTACACGCCCCTACACCCGGGTGATCGAGTACCGGCTGCACCTGGTCGAGGGGGAAGCCGAAGTGGTCTGGGCCTTCCCCCAGACCCAGCTGGCGGTGGACGACGCCCTCGAGCCCTACCTGGACTACTGCAACCATCACATGGGCGACGTCCACAGGCTGTCCAACGGCAACGTGCTGGTGGTCTCCGGCAGCACCGACGCCCAGCCCGCTGGCGAAGGGCTGCAGCCGCGCAACGTGATCTTCGAGGTCGATCCGGACGACCAGTCCGGCACCGCCGAGCTGGTGTGGTGGATGGAGGCCGTGTCCGACCAGACCAACACGATGGTCGGCTTCTACAGCGGCCACCCGATGGAGCACGTCCGCGGAATCGTCGGCGACGAGGCGCTGCCCACTGGCCTGGGTCCCTGGAACAACTTCGTCACCGAACGCCAGAACTGACCCTCCTCCGCGCCGCCTGAACCCGCGCTATCATCGGCGCCTCTGCGACGGGAGTGGGATAGAATCACAGCCTCTCAGGACTTCCAGAACCGGTCGGGGGTCTGGGCCTGGAAGATGCCGGCGTAGGTGCCCTCACCCTCGGTGCGCTGGAAGACGAACTGGCACACGGCGGTGCCGGGGACGACCTCCAGGTCGAGGTGGCCGAAGTTGCTCATCTCGAGCACCTGGTGGTTGGAGATCCCGGGCTGCATGAAGCTGGCGGAGATGTGGACCAGCAGGCCGATGCGGGCGAACCGGCTGCGACCCTCGAGCCAGCCGCAGATGTCGGGCGCCAGCGTGATCTTCTCCTTGGTGATCCCCAGGAGCGTCTCCCCGGGCCGCATCTTGAGGCTCCCGCCGTCGGGGACCCAGATCCCCTTAGTGTACTGCTTGTAGTCCAGGTCGTCGGCCACGACCACGTCGGTGGGCATGCGGACGAAGACCCGGAAGGCGTTGGCCAGGTGCAGGTCGATGGAGGCCGGGCCGACCATCTCGGGGTCGTAGGGCTCCACCTGGATCCGCCCCTCGTCGATCTCGGCCAGGATCTCGCTTCTCGCCAGGATGCTCATCGCCCATTCCTCCTCTTCAGCAACCGGCGCCAGGGTAGACCGCCTTGTCGCGGTCGTCGCAGTCCCACCCCTGGGCCGGGAAGTTCACGTAGTCGTAGGGACCCGGGGAGGGATGGGCCGGGTAGGTGTCCCGATCCAGGTCGAAGCCGTCGGCCTCCGCCCCGCCGAAGGCGCCGATGTCGGCCGGCCCGCCGTCCGGATCCTGGATCGCGGCGTCGCCAGCGTCGATGAGGTCCGAGCTGAGAGTCAGGTGCATGTCCCAGTTCCACGGGTCGCCGTCGCTCGTGTCCTCGTACGCCGGATCGACCGAGACGTTGCCGTCGCTCCCGGTCGGGTCGGGCATGTTGCCGTAGTCCTCGGGGGTGTTGCCCCAGCCGTTGAGGTGGTCCAGCGTCAGGGTTCCAGACTGCTTGTAGATGCCGCCGCCAGCGCCGCCGGCCGTGTTGGCCGACAGGTCGACGTGGGACAGGGTCGCCTCGCAGACCGTGCCGGCTTCCTTGATGTAGATACCGCCGCCGTCGGAGGTGGCCGTGTTGGCCCTGAGGACCGAGTGGGTCATCGAGGGCCAGCCGCAGCTGTCCAGGTACAGCCCCCCCCCATCTTCGGCGCTGTTGGCCAGCAGCAGCACGTGGCTCATGGTCAGGTTCGAGTTGTTCTTGAGCCGCAGCGCGCCGCCCTGGTTGGCCTCGTTGCCCACGAACAGGGTGTGGTGGATGATCGCGTGGCACAGGTCGCCGCCGATGGCGCCGCCCTTCTCGGATCCCTGATTGCTGTTGAACACCACGTTGTCCAGGACCGGTGTCGCGCCCCCCTCGCAGCGCATGCCGCCGTCGCGCTCGCTGGCCACGTTGGTGTTGATGGTGACCCGCTCGAAGGTCGGCGCGCCGTCGTCGACGAACACACCGGCGCCCTGGGGGGCGTTGTTGGACTGGAAACCCACCCGGCCGAGTATCGCGTCGGACTGGGAGATGTAGGCGCCGCCGCCCCGTACCGTGGCGGTGTTGTCGATGAGCAGCATCTGATAGAGGGTCGGTGAGGCGCCAACGATGTAGAGCCCTGCCCCGTCGGCGGCGGCGCCGTCGGTGACCGTGAAGCCCTCCATGTAGGCGTCCGAGGTCTCGCCGGCTGCGAAGGTGACCACCGGTCCGGATCCCCCCCCGGACAGGGTGGTCGAGCCGGGACCGTGTATGCCGATCACCCGCACGTCCTTGCCCGAGAAGTCCACGAGACCGGTGTAGGTGCCGGCCTCCACACAGATCTCGTCGCCGGTCGTCGCCAGGTCGATGGCGGCCTGGACGGAGGCGGCGTCGCCGGGGACCTCCAGGTCACAACCTCCGCTGGTGGTGTCGTCGTCCCCCGAGGTGTCGTCGTCCCCCGAGGTGTCGTCGTCCCCCGAGGTGTCGTCGTCCCCCGAGGTGTCGTCGTCCCCGCTGGTGTCGTCGTCCCCGCTGGTGTCGTCGTCCCCGCTGGCGTCGTCGTCCAGGGTGGCCGGCGGGGTGTGGTGGCAGCTGCCAGCCGCCAGTGCGAACCAGGCCAGCAACAGCGTGCCGATTGTGGCGCGGCCGGTGCTCATCGCCCCTCCTCTCAGCGAATGCTCAGGGTGAATGCGAAGCCGTCGAGGCCCACGGCATGGGGGGCACGGGCCGGGCGCAGCCGGGCCGCGAGCGTGACCTGCCGCGGGCCCTTGCCGGCTGCCAGGCCGATCGGCAGCGAGACCGCCATGGTCACGCCGCCCCCCGCGAGCATCACCAGCCCGGCGTCCACGGTGCGGACCTTGCGTTGCCAGCTGCCGTAGAGTTCCACGGACTCCGGATCCGGATGGTCCGGGCCGGGGAACGGGCCGAGTTCACCGTTGCCGACCGAGGTGTTGAAGGATTGCAGGTCGTCCCAGCCGATCCCGGCGATCAGGCCGCCGGCCACGCTCAGGCCGGCGCCGATCCCCAGCAGTACGGGTGCCAGCGCCCGCGGGGGCGATCCCCTGCCGCTGGGACGGCGCGCCCCCATGGCCAGGGCCTTGGACAGCGGGTCGAGGCGGCCCTCTTCCGGATCCCAGAACCAGACTCCGGGCTCGGCGCCGACGTAGACCACGAAGGTGTCGTCGCCGCCGACGCCCCGGGTTCGCAACAGCCCCGTGACGCTCTCCAGCGCCGTTGGCAGCCATTCCACTGGCAGCGACCCGGCCATGCCGAGATCGGCCGGATCGATGATGCGGACGTCGTCCTCGACGTGAAGCACGAGGCCCTGCAGCGGACTACCCGCGCCGCGACGGATCTGGAGCAGATGGCGGCCGGCGACGGCCTCGGTTACCCCCCCGCCCAGCGGCACCCCGTCCAGCCAGATCTCCACGTCTTCGCCCAGCGCCCCTTCCACCTCGAACCGCGCGCAGCGGGCCACGTCGGCCAGCGCCCGTGAGAAGCCGTTTTGGGCGTCCGGGGGGTAGGTCGCGTCCCACTCGTAGTCGATGTGGACCGCGAACACCGCCTGGAACGCCTCGTGGGCGGCGTCGGGATCGCCGTCCGAGACCTCGAGCACCCCCTCGAGGAACGAGGGGTACGCCAGATCCTCGGGTGGCATGATCTCGGTCAGGCATGCCTGGGAGTCGCGGATCGCCGCCAGGGTCGGCCGGCTGTCCTGCAGATCCATGGTCGCCTGGTAGGCCCGGTCCAGACTCGCGCGGTAGGTGGCCGCATCCAGCGAATCGCCGTCGCACCCCTTGACCCCGACGGCGCCGATCGGCGCCGCGAGGCCAGCCGGGAACGCCTCGAGCAGGTGCCGGGGAGCCGTCGTGTCCGCGTCGGCCGCGTAGCCCGCCAGCGTGACCAGCGCCTGGCCCGCCGCCGCCGTCCCCGCTGGCTGTCCCAGGTAGACCAACTCGGTGGCCTCGGCCTGCGGACCTCCGCCCCAGGCCAGGGCCAGGGCGAGGGCGAGCAGGACTGCGGGGCGCGTCAGCGACGGTCGGAGGTGCATCGTGTTGTCCCGGAACGGTCGGATTGTACTGCCGTGGTCCCACGCACCGCCAGCACCCAGGTAGCATCAGTCACCGCGGGAACAGGGCGCGGCGGCGGCAAAATCCCAGCAGCCGAGGGACATATCGGTGCCGTCGACGCGGACGCGGAAGACCTTCTCCTGGTTGTCGAGCGCCGAGCAGACCAGCCGCACCTCGTGCACGCCGCCGTCGACGGGGTGCTTGCGCAGCCAGCGGTCCGACTTGACCAGTACGCCGTCCACGTAGATCTGCGACCAGGGCGTGGTGCTCACCGACAAGGTGCCCGGTTCGGCCGCCGGCGGCGGCGTGGCGGGCTCCGGGATCGCCGTGACAGCCTCGGTCCCGGTCCCGGTCCCGGTCTCGGCCTCGGTCTCGGTCTCGGTCTCGGCCTCGGTCTCGGCCTCGGTCTCGGTCCCGGTCCCGGCCTCCTCCTCCACCCGCGGCGGTGGGACCCGCCACGGCCTCACGACGAGGAAGGTCACGAGAGCCATCGCCGCCAACAGCGGCAACACCAGCCACGGCCAGCGGGCTCTGGGGCGCACGGGCGGGCGAGATCCGGTGGGCCGGTGTCCCACCCCCGGTGGCACCAGGTCGGTGCGGGTCTGGATCCCGGAGTTCGGCAGCGTCGCGGGGACGTTGAACACGCGCGAGAACTGATTCCCAGCCCGCCGACGACGGGCTGGGCGGCGGCGGCGGCGTGCGTTCGGGCAAGTGCTCCGCCCGGACGGTCGCTGCGGACTCGTCGGCGTAGTCGTCGTCGAGCTCCCCCAGGCTGCGTACCGTGGTCCCGGTGGGGAGCTTCACCTCGGAGATGAGCCTGCCGATCACCTCGGACATGTCCGCCATCGGCGGGTAGCTGTGGCCGAGCGTGCGCAGATCGGCGGCCACGCTGGCCGCGCTCGGGTACCGATCGTCCGGCTCCTTTGCGAGCATCCTCGTCAGCAGGTCGCCACTGCCCGGGAACGCGTTCTCGGCCAGGTCCAGGTCCCGGCCCAGGTCCACGTACATGATCTTGTGGACCAGCGCGGGCATCGTCGACGCGTCGAACAGCACCCGTCCGGTGATCACCTCGAACAACACCGCCCCCAGCGTGAACAGATCGGTCCGCGGCGAGAGTTCGGCCTCCCCGGTGACCTGCTCGGGAGCCATGTAGCGAGGAGTTCCCTTGACCTGGTTGGCGGCCGTGGTCGCGAACAGGTTGGAGGCGGCCTTGGCGATCCCGAAGTCGAGGATCTTCGCCGTCCCCGCCCGATCGAGGATGATGTTGGACGGCTTCAGGTCCCGGTGGACCAGTCCCAGCGGGCGACCGTTCGGCCCGTCCAGTTCGTGGGCGTATTGCAGGCCTCGGCAGATCTGCAGGGCCAGGTCCAGGATCGCGAAGCGTGGCAGCAGGACCCCGTGCTCCCGGCACTGGACCACCACGTCGGCCAGGGTCGGGCCGTCGACGAACTCCATGGCGATGTACCAGTGCTCGTCAAGGCGGCCGAACTCGAGGATGTCGACGATGTTGGCATGGTGCAGCAACCCGCCGATGCGGGCCTCGTTGACCATCGACTGGACGAAGCGCGGATCTTCGTCGATCACCGACGCGCGGATGCGCTTGATCGCCACCCGTTTGGTGAACCCCCTCGGCCCCGGCAGCTGGGCCTCGTAGACCACGCCGAACGCACCCTCACCGACCCTGCGCAACACGCGGTATTTACCGAAAGCAACGCCTCGTCCGTCAGGGGTCTGCATGGGAACCGGGGCGATGATAGCAGCGCACGCGTGGGGCTCGCTTGACCCCCTTCGATGGGCGGTGACACGATGCTCCGCCTGGGGGCGCGGTGGGGCCGCCGGAGGCGCCCGTCCTCCCCCGGTCTCCAACGCCCCTGGAGGCAACCCACCGGACGCGGAGGAACGCGGGATGGCCCTCGATCTGGACAGCATCGGCAAGCCCATCGGCCCACTGGTCAAGGAGTACGACTGGAAGGACGTGGTGCTCTACGCCCTGGGGGTGGGCGCGGGGTTCGACGACCTGCAGTACGTCTACGAGAACGACCTGAAGGTGATCCCGAGTTACAGCATCTCGGCCGCCTTCGAGTTCCTGATGACCAGCGCCCTGAACTCCCAGGCCAACCTGGGCGGGATCCTCCATGGCGAGCAGGAGATCATCTTCCACGCGCCGATCCCGTCCGAAGGGACGCTGACCACCGAGGGCCAGATCACCCACATGCACGACCGGGGTGAGGGCAAGGGCGCGCTCGTGGTCTCCCAGGCGGACTCGGTCCACGACAACGGCGAGACCCTGTTCACCAACATCTTCACCCTGTTCTGTCGCAAGGACGGCGGCTTCGGCGGCGAACCACCCCCCAAGGCGGAGTGGGAGCGCCCGGATCGGGAGCCGGACTTCGTCGAGGACGCGACCCCGTCGGCGGACCAGCCCCTGGTCTACCGGCTGAGCGGGGACATCTTCGCTCTGCACGTGGACCCGGCGTTCGCGAAGGCGAGCGGGTTCGAGAAGCCGATCATGCACGGCCTGTGCACCTTCGGATACGCCTGCCGGGCGGTGGTCAGACACCTGTTCCCCGGCGAGCCCGAGCGGATGACGCGCTACCGGACCCGGTTCTCGCGGCCCCTGTACCCCGGCGTGCCGATCCAGACGCGGATCTGGAAGACGGGCGAAGGCGAGGCCGTGTTCCAGGTGGTCAACTCCGAGACCCACGAGGTGGTCATCGACCACGGGGTGGTCGAGTGGCTGGACGACGAGGGGCTGGCCGAGCGCGAGAAGCGCCGGGGCGGCGTCCGCTACGACGACCGGGTGGCGGTGGTCACGGGCGCTGGCGGCGGGCTGGGGCGGTCCTACGCCCTGGAGCTGGCGACCCGGGGGGCCAAGGTGGTGGTCAACGACCTGGGCGGGGCCCGGGACGGGGCCGGCGGCGGTTCGGCGCGGCCGGCGGACGAGGTGGTGGCCGAGATCGAGGCCGCTGGCGGCCAGGCGGTGGCCAGCTACGACTCGGTGTCCACACCCGAGGGCGGCCAGGCGATCGTCGACCGGGCCATCGAAGCCTTCGGCCGCATCGACATCCTGATCAACAACGCCGGCATCCTGCGGGACAAGACCCTGGTCAAGATGCCCCCCGAGGACTGGAACGCGGTCCGTTCGGTCCACCTGGACGGTGCCTACTACGTCACCCGGCCCGCGTTCATCCGGATGAAGGAGCAGGGCTACGGGCGGATCGTGATGACCACGTCGGCGGTCGGATTGTTCGGCAACTTCGGCCAGACCAACTACTCGGCGGCCAAGCTGGGGCTCGTCGGACTGATGAACACCCTGAAGCTCGAGGGCCGCAAGTACGGGGTCCAGGTCAACACGGTCGCGCCGCTGGCGATGACCCGACTGACCGAAGACATCCTGCCGCCCGATCTCCAGGAGCGGCTGACCCCGGAGTTCGTCACCCCGCTGGTGCTCTACCTGTGCGCCGAGGCCTGCCCGGTGAGCGGCGGCATCTACAACGCTGGCGCTGGCTTCTTCAACCGCGCGGCCATCGTATCGGGACCGGGGCTGGTGCTGGGCGACGGCGACGTGGCGTCTCCGGAACAGGTGGCCGGCGCCTGGGAGGACATCCGGTCGCTGGCCGGGGCCGAGGAGTACAACGACGCCATGGCCCTGTTCGGGCCGATGATCGACGCGCTGGAGGGCAAGCCTCGCAAGGCCGCGGGCGGTACCCCGGCGAAGGAGGAGGCTCCGGCCGCGGCGGGCGGCGGTATCTCCCCGGCCGACGTGTTCGCGGCCATGCCCGACCACTTCGCGGCCGACGCGGCGGCGGGGGTCGACGTGGTGTTCCAGTACAAGCTGTCCGGCGACGGCGGCGGCGAGTGGTACACGGCCATCGCCGACCAGACGTGCACGGTCGGTGACGGCGTCCACGAGCGGCCGACCACGACGATCCTGATGGGCGCCGCCGACTTCGTCGCGTTGATCCAGGGCAAGCTCGACGCCATGGCGGCGTTCACCACGGGCAAGCTCAAGATCGAGGGCGATCTGATGAAGTCCCAGCTGATCGAGAAGCTGTTCAAGTTCTAGGCCTCAACGCCGGGTGGCACGGGCAGCTCGCTGCCCGTGGGAGGTTGGCAAAGGAACAAGGCTTGGATGGACCGAACTTCCCAGCTCTACTTCCACGAGGAGCAGCGGATCCGGCAGCTGGGATTCCGGTTGGCGGTGCTGGCGGCAGCGCTGCCGTCCTGGGCGCTGCTGTTCGGGATCGTGTTCGAACCCATTCGTACCGATGGCCGCGCCCTGTCGGCGATCCTGTTCACCTGGTTCACCGTCGGCGTCGTGCTCCCGGCGTTCGTGACCGCTCTCAAGCTGACCACCGAGGTCCGTGCGGACGGCGTCTATTACTGCTTCTCGCCGATCCACCTGCGCTTCCACCGCATCGGGCTGGAGCAGATGGCCCGCTTCGAGGCCCTTCGCTACCGGCCGCTGCTGCAGTACGGCGGCTGGGGCATGCGCATCCGCTACCGCAAGCGCGCCTACTCGATCAGCGGCGATCACGGCGTACAGATCACATTGCCGGACGGGCGCACGGTCCTGTTCGGTTCCCTCAAGGCCGAGTCCTTCGCCGACTCCATCACGCGGGCGCGCGCCGACAGCGGCCTGTATCCCCAACCCGACCTGGAAGCCCGCTGGCCCCTCGCCGGCGGCCCCGCTGAACCCAAGGGTTCGACCGGAGTGAAACGATGATCGGAATCACCTCGTACGGCGGCTACATCCCCCGGCTCCGGATGGACCGCATGAGCATCTACCAGTCCATGGGCTGGTTCGCCCCGGCCACGATCATGGTCGCCCAGGGCGAGCGCTCGTTCGGCAACTGGGACGAGGACACGCTGACCATGGCCGTGGCGGCCGCCCGGGACTGCCTGACGGGTATCGATCGATCGACGATCGACGGCTGCTACCTGTGCACAACCACCGCGCCGTTCGCGGATCGGCTCAACTCCGGCGTGATCCAGACCGCGCTGGACCTGCGGGCCGATATCGACACCCGCGACCTGACCTCGACCTTGCGCGCGGGCACGTCCGGGCTGATCACCGCGCTGGACACGGTCAAGGCCGGCGAGGGCAGGACGATCCTGGTGACCGCCGCCGACATGCGGCAGGCCAAGACGGCCTACTTCTACGAGATGTGGTTCGGCGACGGGGCGGCCTCCCTGACCGTGGGCAGCGGCGACGACGTGATCGCCGAGTTCCTGGGCTGCCACTCCCTGTCCTACGACTTCGTTGATCACTACCGGGGCTCGGACAAGACCTACGACTACATGTGGGAGGAGCGCTGGGTCCGGGACGAGGGCTACTCCAAGATCATCCCCGAGGCGGTCGAAGGGCTGTTCGCCAAGCACGACATCACCGCGGACGACGTGGACTGGCTGGTCTTCCCCTGCTTCTTCGCGGCCGAGCACCGCAAGATCGCGGCGAAGCTGGGCCTCGCACCCGACAAGGTGGTCTCCAACCTCCATGCGGAGTGCGGCGAGACCGGGGCGGCCCACCCGCTGGTGATGCTGTCCAGGGCGCTGGAGCAGGCGAAGCCCGGCGACCGGATCCTGCTGGTGGGCTTCGGCCAGGGGGCCGACGCGCTGTACTTCCGGGTGACCGACGCCATCGAGAAGTTGCCGGCACGCCAGGGCATCGGCGGCTGCCTGGAGCGCAAGCAGACCGTCACCAACCACACCAAGTTCCTCAAGTTCCGCGACCTGCTGAAGACCGAGGCCGGCATCCGCGCCGAGGCCCCGACCCAGACCGCCATGAGCGTGCTGTGGCGCAAGCGGCGGATGCTGCTGGGGCTGGTCGGGGGCAGGTGCACCGAGTGCGGGACGCCCCAGTTCCCGAGGATGGACATCTGCGTGCACCCCGATTGCCGCAAGGTCGGCACCCAGGAGGACTACGCGTTCGCCGAGCGGGCGGCGGCGATCAAGACCTTCACCGGGGACCTGCTGGCTGTGTCGGTGGATCCGCCAGCGGTTTACGGGATGGTGCAGTTCGAGGGCGGCGGGCGGTTCATGGCCGACTTCTCCGACTGCACCTTCGACGACGTGTTCGTCGGCCAGCGGGTGGGCATGGCGCTGCGGCGCCGATACGTGGATCGGGAGCGCGGGTTCTCGGGCTACTTCTGGAAGGCGATCCCCGACCTGACCGCCGAGAGGCCGAAGCGGGCCGCGAAGCCGGCGAAGACCCTCGGTTTCGACGGCAAGGTGGCGGTGGTCACCGGTGCCGGCGGCGGCCTGGGCAAGATCTACGCGCTGGAGCTGGCGAAGCGGGGCGCGAAGGTGGTGGTCAACGACCTGGGCGGCGCGGCCGACGGGGCGGGTGACGGCTCGGCGCGGCCGGCGGACGCGGTGGTGACCGAGATCGAGGCTGCTGGAGGCCAGGCCGTGGCCAGCTACGACTCGGTCTCCTCGCCGGAGGGCGGCCAGGCGATCGTCGACCGGGCCATCGAGGCCTTTGGCCGCATCGACATCCTGATCAACAACGCGGGCATCCTGCGGGACCGTTCCCTGGTCAAGATGCAGCCGGAGGACTGGGAGGCCGTGCTGGCGGTCCACCTGGACGCGGCCTACGCCGTCACCAAGCCGGCGTTCGTGCGCATGAAGGAGCAGGGGTTCGGCCGGATCGTGATGACCACCTCGGCGGCGGGGCTGTTCGGCAACTTCGGCCAGACCAACTACTCGGCGGCCAAGCTGGGGCTGGTCGGCTTCATGAACACGCTCAAGCTCGAGGGGGCCAAGTACGGGGTCCGGGTCAACACGGTGGCGCCCATCGCCACCACCCGGCTCACCGAGGAGCTCCTGCCGCCCAACCTCAAAAAGGCGATGCAGCCCGAGCACGTGGCGCCGCTGGTGCTGTGGCTGTGCTCGTCGGACTGCGACACCAACGGCGAGGTGTTCAACGCGGGCGCCGGTTACCTGAGCAGGGCGGCGATGGTGTCGGGGCCCGGGATCGGCCTGGGCGCGGTCGACACACCGCCGACGGTGGAGGACATCGCCGCGAACTGGGACGCGATCCACGAGATCGACGGCGCTATCGAGCAGCACGACGCCATGGGCTTCCTGATGCCGCTGATGGACGTGCTGGCCGGCGGAGGGCCGGTTGCCGACGACGGTGGGGGTGGCGGCGACGGCGACGACGGCGGGGGTGGCGAGATGGGTGCCGCCGCGGTCTTCGCCCGGATGCCCGACCACTTCGTGGCCGACGCGGCGGCGGGGGTGGACGTGGTGTTCCAGTACAAGCTGCACGGCGACGGCGGCGGCGAGTGGTACACCGCCATCGCCGACCAGACCTGCACCGTGAGCGAGGGGGTCCACGAGCGGCCCACCACCACGATCCTGATGAGCGCCCCGGACTTCGTTGCCCTGATCAAGGGTGAGCTGAACGCCATGGCTGCGTTCAGCTCCGGCAAGCTCAAGATCGAGGGAGACATGATGAAGTCCCAGCTGATCGAGAAGCTGTTCAAGTTCGGGGAGGTGGAGTGATGGCCACTGGCATCAAGGACAAGGTCGCCATCATCGGCATGGGTTGCTCCCGTTTCGGCGAGCGCTGGGACGTGGGCGGCGAGGAGCTGATGGTCGAGGCGTTCACCGAGGCCGTCGACGACGCGGGCATCGATCGCAACGACATCGAGGCCGCCTGGCTCGCCACCTGCCTCGAGGAGATCAACGTCGGCAAGAGCGCGCTACCCCTGTCGGTGGGGCTGCGGCTGCCGTTCATCCCGGTCACGCGGGTCGAGAACTACTGCGCGTCCGGCACCGAGGCCTTCCGCGGCGCGGTGTACGCGGTGGCGTCCGGCGCCGTCGACACGGCGCTGGCGCTCGGCGTCGAGAAGCTCAAGGACACGGGGTATGGCGGCCTGCCCAATCCGGGCTCCCACGCCGGTTCGCTGAACTGGCTGTGGTTCCCCAACCTGACCGCCCCCGGGGTCTTCGCCCAGCTGGCGTCGGCGTACGCGGCCAAGTACGAGATCGACGATCAGCACCTCAAGCGGGCGATGGCCCACGTGTCGGCCAAGAGCCACGCCAACGGGGTGCTCAACCCCAAGGCCCACATGCGCAAGGCGGTCACGGTCGATCAGGTGATGAACTCGCCGATCATCGCCCACCCCCTGGGCCTCTACGATTGCTGCGGGGTCAGCGACGGCGCGGCCTGCGCCATCGTGACCACAGTCGAGCGGGCAAGGGAGATGGGGCGCGGCGAGATCGTGTCGGTCAAGGCGCTGCAGCTGGCCCTGTCATCCGGCGAGGAGGCGGCCTACGACGAGTGGGACGGCGACCACTTCATGACCACCGCCCGGTGCAGCAAGCGGGCCTACGCCGAGGCCGGCATCACCAATCCCCGCGAGGAGATCAGCATGATGGAGCTGCACGACTGCTTCTCCATCACCGAGCTGGTCACCTACGAGGACCTGCACATCAGCGAGCGGGGCAAGGCCTGTGAAGACGTGCTCGACGGGTTCTTCGACCGGGAGGGGGGCGGCATCCCGACCCAGGTCGATGGCGGCCTCAAGTGTTTCGGCCACCCCATCGGCGCGTCGGGGCTGCGGATGATCTACGAGATGTACCTGCAGCTGCTGGGCCGCGCGGGCGAGCGGCAGCTGGACGATCCGCGCTTCGGGCTGACCCACAACCTGGGCGGCTTCCCGTTCATGAACGTGTGCAGCATCGCCATCGTCGGAAAGGTGGACTGAGCATGGAGATCCTGAAGTACAGCGAGGAGCACCGCATCTTCCGCGACGCGGTCCGCAAGTACCTCGAGGGCGAGGTCGCGCCCCACGTGGACCAGTGGGAGAAGGACGGGCTGGTGCCCAGGTCGGAATGGCGCAAGCTGGGGGAGCAGGGATTCCTCTGCATGGACGTACCCGAGGCCTACGGGGGCTTCGGGCTGGACTTCCTCTACTCGGCGATCCTCACCGAGGAGCTGGTCCGGGCCCGCGCCACCGGGCTGATGGCGCCCCTGCACAGCGACGTGGTCGTGCCCTACATCAGCGCGTTCGGCTCCGAGGAGCAGAAGCAGCGCTACCTGCCCGGCTGCATCAGCGGCGAGATCATCAGCGCGGTGGCGATGACCGAGCCCCACGCCGGCTCCGACCTGGCGTCGATCAAGACCACGGCCATCGAGGATGGCGACGAGGTGATCCTCAACGGATCGAAGACCTTCATCTCCAGCGGCATCAACTGCAACCTGGTGATCGTCGCCGCCCGGGACCCGAAGGCCGAGGATCCGCACCAGGCCCTCAGCCTCTACCTGGTCGAAGAGGGCACTCCGGGCTTCGAGAAGGGCCCCCAGATCGAAAAGATCGGCCTGCACGCCGCCGACACCTCCGAGCTGTTCTTCCAGGATTGCCGGATCCCCCAGGCGAACCTGCTGGGACCCAAGGGCGGCGGCTTCCTGATGATGATGCAGAAGCTGGCCCAGGAGCGGCTGGTGGTGGCGATCATCTCGGTGGCCTCGGCCGAGCGGATGCTGGAGTGGACCATCCAGTACTGCAAGGATCGCCAGGCCTTCGGCCGCCCACTGACCAAGTTCCAGAACACCTCGTTCACCCTGGTCGAACTCGCCACCGAGGTGAAGCTGGGTCGCACCTTCCTCGACAAGCTGATCGCCGACCACCTGGAGAACCGCAACATCGTGATCGAGGTCTCGATGGCCAAGTACTGGACCTCCGAGATGGCCATGCGCGTCGCCGACCGCTGCCTCCAGCTCCACGGCGGCTACGGCTACTGCGAGGAGTACCCCATCGCCCGCGCCTGGCGCGACACCCGGGTCCTCTCCATCTTCGCGGGCACCTCGGAGATCATGAAGGTGGTCGCGGCGCGATTCATGGGGTTGTGACGGACCCGGGTTCGTCCGCCTCTCGCGAGGCAACGTACGCTTCCATCTTCCGTCGGATGTCCTTGAACCACTCCTCCTGTTGGTAGGCGGGCGGCCCCCGGTTTCCCGGTCTAGGACGGCGGAACAGTGGATGGCTGCGCAGCAGGTCGGCCTGTGCGTGCGGTTCGGACCGTCATGGCGCAGTGCGCCGGTGAACTTGAAGCCCGGGAGTCAGTTTCTCGCGACCCAGGCATCGGAGAAGCGAGGAGTCCGTCTTTGGTACTCCGCGAGCGCCGACCGGGCCTCCCGTTTCGAATCGAAGTAGCCTACTCGCACACGTGTGCGAACCCCGATGTCGTCCAGGATCACTCGCTTCACGAAAGCGTCGTAGCCCTGCAGGAGCAGATCGGCTGCCAGGTCATGCGCCCGGTCCGGATCCTCGAACGAAGCGACTTGGAGCGAATAGGTCCGCGCGTTCGGAGCGTCTTCCGGATCCGGGAGAAATAGAGTGATCGAGTTTCCCTCGATGACCAACTCGCCGTTTTCGATGGTCACCGCGTAGCTGAAATCCTCACTCAATTGGTAGAGGTGGACCTGTTCCCCTTCGACGATGCGGAGCGTGGGATAGATGATCTTCTCCTTCTCCACAACCCTGGTCACCGTGCGCAATCGTTCTTCGCGCGGCGGTGTCTTCTTGCTGCGTTCTACCTCAAGGCCAAAGGTCCCGATGAAGGGGATCTTGAGGGCAGCGTCCCCCTGGAGATGCAGTCCTCTTTCCGAGTCGTAGGCCACTGCGACCGGCACGACCGGTGGCTTCCAGGTGGCTTCCCACTCGACAGCGCAAGCCTGCTCGAAAGGGACGAGGGACAGCAGGGCGAGCAGCGCGATGCTGGCAGACACGGTCTTGTTCATTGGCCCCCTCGCGATCTGGACCGAGTGAAAAACGGGGGTCAGAAAACGGGGGTCATGTATTGCATATTGCACATTTCTGCACTGCTCTCACCCTCGTCTCGTGGAGCGGAGGGATGGCTGAGGAAATGTGCGATGTGCGTCACATGCCCCCCCTTCTCACGCGGGGACCTCGGAGATCATGTAGATCGTCGCGGGGCGATTCACCGGGCTCTGAGAGGCCCACCCGTCGGGCGTCACCCGTCCTCGTCGCCAGCGGCCAGGAGCTCGAGGTCGAGTAGGTCCTTCACACGACCCGTGGCTTGCTTGTTCCGGAGCAGGTCCTGACGCCCGAGCACACACACACGCACTCCCTCGATATCGGTCTCGACGCGCCGGGACCAGGCGGGGCCGAACTCCACACCGGTGATGGAGGTCAGGATATCGATTCGACAGGGAACCACGCCGATCTGGAACACGAGTTCGGGTGTCCGCAGGTCTTCGATTGTGAGGTTGAACAGAGGAGCCCCGAACGTCTCCAGGGCCGTTCGAACCCGTTTCGCGTTGTTCGTCGTGGGCCGGATCCACAGGTCCAGGTCACCCGTCGCCCTGGGCTGACCGTGGAACGCGACCGCGTGCGCACCGACGACGAGGAACTCAGCCCCCGCGTCGGACAACGCGGACAACATCTCGACGAAGTCTCGGTTCAGCGAACCGCCCCTCCTTGAACATCCACGCCTGGCAGGTCAGCTGCCAGACCATGGCGATCCGTTCGGCGGGGGTCGTTTCCGATCCGCCCTTGTCCTCGTCTCCTTGCAGGGAGAGGGTGGTCTTCCGGACTGGGTAATCCGAGCGTTCCATCACGGGTTTAGGATAGCAGACCTCCGGGGTCCCGCTGGACAGACAGCGGTGGTCTTCCCGCTCCCCGAAGCATTCGACAGGGGTGATGGCGTAGTCGTGGACTGACGCGGTTGCAATCGGCCAGGGGGGTGTCTCTTGCGCGTGATCTTGGGACTGGCGAGCCGCCTGATCCGCTTTGCAACGGCCGGGTGCCCTTCGGGGGATGTGGACGACGATACGTCGGGCGATGACGATGCCTCCGCCTCCGCCTCCGCCTCCGCCGATTCGACCGATGCCGATGACACGTCAGATGACGCCGCCGCCGATCCTTCGGCGTATCCCGGGAACGGCTGTTGACCCAGGACCGCGGCGGCATTGGATTCGACGGAATCCGCCCCCCTGGCTTTGACGTAGCCGGCGGGACGGGCCATGACCCGCCCGATGCCCGGGCCCTTACCCAAAGGTGTAGTGCTTGCGGATCGTCGAGGAGACCTTCCAGGTGCACGACATCCCCCGCGGGAAGGTCACCAGGTCTCCGGCGCCGACGGTGACTGGCTCGCCTCCGTCGGGAGTGACCGTGACCCGTCCCTCGAGGATGTAGCAGGTCTCCTCGGCGTCGTAGGTCCAGGGGAACTCGGAGGGATCGCAGGTCCAGATGGGCCAGGCACGGACGCCCTGGCGATCCAGCTGCTCCTCGTCCGGTGTGTGGGCGACACGTATCTCACTCATCGGTTGCCTCCGCCGGGGCCGACCACGAGCCGCCGCCGGGTACGGGGAGCCTGCGGACGAACGAAGCCGTGGTCAAGCCGCGGCGCGGTTCATGGGGTCGTGATGTGAGCCCCTGTGCGCTGCAGGCCCGGATCGGCGGATCGGGTTCTTCCCCGCCCCAGACGAACACGTGTTCGTTCCCCGGGGCTTCCGCGGAGAGCCGTGTCGCGGCTGTGGATTTGTGGACGGGCGGATGGGGTCGACCGGGATGCCTCGACTCTGTGCAACCCGATGTGCAACCCGAGACATGGGTAACAGATCGGTCCGGGGACATGGGTAACACTTCTCCGGTGTGATCCCGCGAGCAGGTCTCCTTCCTCTTCAGCCTGCGTAGGCCTCCATCGTTTTGAGCCGCATCAGGGACCGGGGTCCAGCGCGCTGGACCCCGGTCCGGCGGAGCCGGCGGCGGTCCGAGGTGCCCGGTTCGTGGCCGGGCGATTCCTCGGCTCGTAGCGCTCGATTCGGTTCGCCTTCTCGTCGTAGACACCGAGGTCCCAGTCCCAGAAGTGGGCTCTCCAGCGAGCCTCGTCGATTTCCTCGAAGGCCACGGTCAGCTCTCGAAACGCCGCACCGACGTGGACGAAGTGACCCTGCATACGCGCCATGCCGTTGCGGTAGACCACGACTGGCTCGAAGTGCCCTGGATAGGACGGAGTGGCCTCGACGTCGGGAAGGCGCCGGCTGGATGGCTTGTAGACGCTGGATGGCGTGGCGTCCTCGAGGGCTTCGTGGGGTCGCTCGTGATTGAACTCGCGCTGGAACCGGTCGAAGAGCTCCTGCTGGTGGAACAGGTCACGCCCGGGCGGCCGGGTGGTCTCGGCCTTGAGGGTCCGGTGCATCCGCTCGTGCCGTCCGTTTTGCTCGGGATGGCCTTTCTCGATGCGCTGAGGCTCGATGCCGAGCTGGATCCACCAGGCCGAGAGCTTGGACAGACCGGCGAGTCCGGTGGAGGCGAAGGGCTCTCCATTGTCCGTGCGGATCACTTCCGGCAAGCCGTACTCGTCGAACGCTGACTCGAAGACCTCCATCGAGTCGTCCATCCTCGGACCCACCAGGGCCTCGCACCGCAGCACGAAGCGAGAGCGATGGTCGGTGATCGTCAGCGGGTAGCAGTACTGCCCGGTCTGGACGCGGAACTGGCCCTTGAAGTCAGCACACCATACCTCGTTGGGCTCTTTGCCCTCGCGGAGCGGTCCGGTCGGACCCGCGCCGGTCTTGCGTCGCCTCTTTCGTGCGCCCACCAAACCCCGACGCTTCAAGATCTCGTGGGCCGTGCTCCGGCTCGGGAGCTGCAGGTACGGATACTGCCTGGCGAGCCACGGGAGGAGCTTCTTGGGGCCCCAGCGAGGCCACTGGAGACGTGCGGCCACCAGCAACTCTTCCACCTCCAACGGCGTGGCATTGGCGCGATGATGGGGCGCCCGCGAGCGATCCAGCAGCCCCAACGGTCCCTCCCGCTGGTACCGCCGGACCCACTTGTAGCCAACGCGTCGGCTGATGCCGTACTCCTCGCACAGCTCCGTCATCGTGTACTGGCCGCTCAGGTGGGCGGCGACGAACTGCAGTCTCTGGTCCACGACCGATCTCTCCTTCCAAGGCACGGCGTACCTCCAAGCCGTGCCAGCGTAGGTGTGACCTATGTCGCTGGGCCGATTTGTTACCTATGTACCCGGACCGAACCGACTCCGTCGGACCTCCGCTGATCGTGTGGTTCTCGGAAGCCCGCCCAGAAGCTCCCCAGCCCTTGGATGGCCGGGGCTGCGCCCCACCCACCCACTCCTGGGAGGCGCTCCTCGAGGTGAGCGCTAGTCGTCAGCGGCGCCCGGCGGCTGCAGGATGGGTTGATCGCCGGCTGGGGTCGCGGGTTCGGCCTTCCCTCCGTCCACGTCGGCCTCGAAGTCGCGGACGGCTCCCTCGATTGCGCGGTCGATCCCGCTCCTGATGGCCTGGTCGCGTCGGGCGTCCACGGCCCCGAGAATCAACTCGCCGATCCAGATCGTGGCCACCACGACGACGACGGCCACCAGCACGGCCAGGGTGGGGCCCCAGCGGCGCAGGCCGCCGGTCGCCAGCGGCGGGAGTGGTTCGGGCGGTCCTTGTGTCATCGACGCTGACCTTTCCCAGATCGTTGCCGCCACGGTAACGCAGGACGCCGCCAACCTCACCTGGAACCGCGTTGCCGTGAGAGGGGCGAGAGGCTATTGATGGCTTCACGCTGCGGAGGGACTCCCGCACCCGTCGCCCGAGGAGCCCATGGTCATCGCCTCCCTGTTGCTCTGCCTGCTGGCGATCGTCGCGTGTTCGCTGGTGATCTGGCGGGGCTGCGACTCGTTCGAGGAGGCGTCGGGGTACCTGGGGCGGAACATGCCGGCCGGGGTGCGGGGCGCGACCATCAACGCCATCGGCTCCTCCCTTCCCGAACTGCTGACCACGATGATCCTGCTGTTCGTCTTCATCGACGAGGACGGCTACTCGGGCGGGATCGCCACCTGCGCGGGCTCGGCCGTGTTCAACGCGGTGATCATCCCCGCCCTGTGCATCGTGGCGGTCCTGGCCTTTGGCGTGGTGCGCAAGGGCAAGAAGCTGCGGGTGAGCGCCATCGAGGTCGGCCGGCCGACCATCTTGCGCGATGGGCTGTTCTTCGTGGGCGCCGAGCTGGTGCTGATCGCGCTGCTCGGCAGCGCGGTGATGTACTGGTGGATGGGGGCCATTCTGATCTCGGTCTACCTGGTCTACTTCAGCTACCTGATGTTCCAGTTTCGCCGGGGAAGCGGCGCCGCCGCGGACGAGACCGACGACGACGACAACGAAGACAATGAGCCGAGACCCATCCTCGCTTCCCTGCTGGCCCTGGACTTCAACCAGCTGCTCTTCGCCGGCCGTTGCCTGTCCACCGGCCGCGCCTGGGCGGTCCTCAGCGCCGCGACCGCCGTGGTCGGGGCGGCCTGCTACGTGTTGTCGTACGCGGTGGTCGAAGCGGCGCATCTGCTGGACGTGCCCCTCTACTTCACCACCGTGATCCTGGCGGCGGCCGCCACCTCGGTCCCCGACACGGCCCTGTCGATCAAGGACGCCCGCGCGGGCGATTACGACGACGCCGTCTCCAACGCCCTCGGCTCCAACATCTTCGACATCACGGTGGCGCTCGGGTTGCCGCTGATGCTGTACGGCCTGATCCACGGGCCGGTGCACCTGACGGCGACCTCCGGTTCGGCCGCCGACGTTCAGATCCTGCGCATCGCCTTGCTGGTCATCACCACCCTGGTGCTGGTGATCTTCCTGGCGGGTCGGAAGATGGGCTGGGGCAAGGCCGTCTTGCTGCTGGGCCTGTTCGCCGGTTGGACTGCGTTTGTGGTCGGGCGGGCCGCGGGCTGGATCTAGCGACTAGCTGAACAGTCCCTTCTTCACCTCGTAGCCCCCCTCCTCGAGGAAACTCTTGAGCCAGCGCTCGGCCAGGGTGCGGTGTACTCCCTGCTGGGAGACGAGGTCGACCATCTTGCGCACCTGCCGGGGCTTGTACTCCAGGCGCGGGCAGTTCTTGCGCAGGAAGCGCTCCAGCGGCGGCACCCATTCCTTGCGGAACTCCCGCTCGTCACTCAGACCCTGTTCGCCGATGACCTGACGGACGATGGTCGCCGCCTCCGCCGCGTCCATGCCGCGGTTGGTGAACAGCCACTCGGCCATGATCACCGCCCGCCGCCGAACCCACTTGCCGTAGTGCTTGCCCTCCATCACGGTGCGCGTCGCCTGGGCGCGCACCGTCTCGACCCGGACCAGCTCGGAACTCTCCAGCCACTCTGCCAGGGCACTACGGGCGCGTTCGGGGGTCAGCCCGGCGTCGACCGCGGCCCGGATCGCCCGTACCTCCTGCTCCGGCCGGAGCGCCGTCTCGCTGGAGTTTGTCCGGAACGAGTCCATGTGGGACGCGAACCAGCTCAGGGGGTCCTCGCGGATCGCCTCTTGCGGTCCCGAGGGCGATGGTGTCTCCTCGACTTCGGCCGCGCTCAGATGGGGTTCGTCGGTCACCACCGGGAGGTCGTAGGCCGACTCCATCACGGGGCGGGCGGGCGGCGTTGTCGGCGTCGGGCACCGGGCGGGGCTCGGTGATTCCCTCGTTCGGTTCGTCGAGCATCTCCACGTCGATGGGGGCGACGTCGTCGGGAGCCTCCTCGATGGGTATCACCTCGACCGGCGTGGCGTCCTCGTCCCCGGGGCCGGCCTCCACCGCTGGCAATACGTGGCTGCTCTCGTCCTCCTCGACGCTCGCTTTGGCCACCGCCTCGGCCACGGCCTCGGGGGCCGGAGCCAGGGCCAGCTCGGGGAGTTCGCCCTCCTCGACCAACCGCCGCGCCAGGGCAAGGGAGGTCTCCATACGGACGGCAGCCTCGGCATCTTCGGTGAACAGGGTGCGGGCGTTGGCCACCCAGCGCTCGCAGGCCTCGATCATCTCGGCGGCGTTCCACCAGCCGTGCCAGGCGTCCGGACCCAGAGCCAGCAGGGTGCTCATCCGCAGCAGGCAGATCCGATCCCAGCGTCCCCAACCCCGACCCTCGGGCGCGGTCGGCCCCCACATCCAGATGGGGTAGTGGCGGCTCTCGGCGGCATCGGACTGGAGTCGCGCGGCGTTGCCGACCACATCCACGAGCTGCACACCGCGGGTGACCACGACGTTGCCCGGGTGCATGGCGCCGTGCTCGAGTCCCCGGGAGCGCAGGGCGTCCAGCTGGCGTAGCAGCTTGGCGAAGGCTTCGGCGGAGAACCGGAGGCGGTCGTCCGCGGGGATGCGCAGGAACATGGTGTCGAGGGTCGGGCCGGCGAGCCATGGGCGCCGGACCAGCAAACCGTCGTCGTCGAAGCGATAGTCGAGCAGGTACCCACCGTCCCGGGCGGTGTTCAACAGCTCGCGCAGGGTCGGCCGCGCGCGCACGCCACGGAAACGCCGTTCGTACAGCGTCCCGTGTGGCGGTCGGTCGACCTTCCTACCCAATCTGGATCCCCTCCCGCTCCAGCAGCGCGCGCTTGAGCGCCAGCCCGCCGCCGAAACCTCCGATCGCCGGACCCGCGGCCACGACGCGGTGACAAGGTACCAGCAGCGGCACCGGGTTGGCGCCACAGGCGCTTCCCACGGCCCGGACGGCCCGGGGCCGGCCGGCCAGCGCTGCCAGCTCACCATACGTTATTACCCGCCCGCGTGGGATCCGCCGCAGCGCGCCCCAGACCGCGCGCTGGAAGGGGGTGCCCCCCGGATCGAGACGGACGTCTGCCGCCGGATCGTCGCCCGCAAAAAAAGCATCGAGGGCGGCCATGTAGGGGGCCATCGCCTCCGGATCATCGAGGAGCCGGGCGCCGGGCAGCCGCCGCTCCATCGCCGCGCGCTCCGCGGCGAACGGGGTGCCGGGCAGGGTCGCGCGACACAGGCCATCGGCGGTGGCTAACAGATGCACCTCCCCAAGCGGTCCGTCGTGGGCCGCGTGAAGGAGCCGCGCGGAATTTGTTCTCATCGTCTGGCTCCCGCTCCAGAAACCGGATGGCGCAGATCGTATACGAAGTAGTCGTCGTTCAAGTACACCGGAGTCAATCTGGTCCGGCCGGAACTTGTCGGGACCACCAGCAGCCAGGCTCGTTCGCGCGCCGCCAGCCGGCGCAGATCTTCCGCGCTCTGGCGGGCGAACGCAGCCCGGGCCCGTTCGCCCACCGCCCGGTATCCTCGCCACTCGTCGACCGGCGGCGTACCCGCCAGCAGATCCTCGCCGCACAGCTCCTCGAGGCGCCGCCGCCAGTCCATCGCCAGCTCGCGGTCGAAGACCGCCTCGCCCCCGTCTTTGACCGACACGAAGATCGCCCTCCCGGCCTCGGCGCGCAGCCACGTCATCCCCGTGGGCGGAACCAGCAGGGACGATCCCGCCGACACCCGGAAGCGGGTTCCATCCAGGGCGTCGACCAGTTCTCCGGCTGTGCCGCCCGGCGCGCCCAGCGTGAAGGTCACGGGTTCGCGGAGCCCCATCGCCGTCGACTCGAAGCCCACCACCAGCAGCAGACCCAGGGCGACACCGGCCGGCATTGCCCACCAGCGCCGGCCTCGGAGCAGGGTGAAGACCGCGCCTCCGGCCGCCAGGTAGGCAAGCACGGCCAGCAGGATCCACGCCTCCCAGAGATGCAGGGCCAGCAGCGGAGCGAGGGGCAGCGGGCCGGCCGCCAGCGTCCCCAGCAGGGGACCACACAGCAGGACGCCAGCGATCAGCAGATGCGCCCGTCGCCGCGTCGTGCGATCCGCGACCCAGCGGGACGCGACCACCCACAGCCCCAGCTGGAACCCGGCGACCAACCAGACGGCGGCGGGCCAGCGGTCCGGGAACAGGTGGTGGGGCATCCGCCAGCGAAGGATGTTCATCCATGCCTCGTCGACCCACCAGGCTCCTGGGCCCCCGCGCAGGGCGACCATCGCCAGCAGGGGGGCCGCGCAGATCAGGAACACTCCGGCAGCCCGGAGCGCGCGGGGACGCAGGGCGGGGTCGGCCACCGTGGCCACCGCCAGCGCGAGGGCGACGTGGCTCGCCGTGGTCGCGTGCAGGTCGAAGGCCAGCCCGCAGAGGGCCG
Organism: uncultured Rickettsiales bacterium; assembly: GCA_964436045.1. Taxonomy (GTDB): domain Bacteria; phylum Myxococcota_A; class UBA796; order UBA9615; family CAYRNR01; genus CAYTBN01. The sequence goes on from CAYTBN010000006.1 coordinate 59,827, forward strand.
CCGCACGGATCGGCCGGCCGCGCAGCAGGAGCCAGACCGCACCCAGCAGCAGCGGGTGGACCGCCGTGCGGTTGATCAGCTCGGGCTCGAAGGTGTGGACGTGGGCCGGGCAGCCCTTGAACACCACCAGCAGCAGGGGGGCCACCAGCGCGGCCCAGGGATTGCCCAGCAACGTGCGGGCGAGCTGGACCAGCAGGGCGAAGGTGGCGGTGAGGGCCACCACGTAGAGGCAAAGGTAGAGGTGGGGCAGGTTCTCCCACCCGATCCAGCGCACCAGCGGCGTCTGCAGATGCCACCAGAGGCTGGCGTGAGCGCCGCCCCGGGTCGCCACCAGATCGGCCGCCATCCCGCCCGGGTCCATCAGCTCGCGCAGGAAGGTCAGGTGGATCGCCTGGTCGGTGGTTCCGTAGCGGTAACCGTTGGCCAGCAGCGCCAATCCGGCGAGCAGCGGGGGCCAGGCCCACAACAGCGCGCGGGGGGGCGTGGTTCGGCTGGCATTCGACGACCTGCTCTTCATCACCGACCCAGGGTACGCGCGCGACAGCGTCGGGCGCCAGACGGACGCCGGACCGACCTGGCTTTTGTGGAATTGACCTTTTCTTGACAAGGCTCCTGAGGTGCCCTGGTGCTATGATGACAGCAGGTGGCACGGAACCCAGCTGAGGTGGGAGGTAGGAGCTAGTTAGGCCGCGATATCGTTGTGGAATCTGGAGGGGTGTAGTCACCGTAGGCGTCAAGACCGGGAGGCGAGATGGATGCCGCGGTGGAAGTTGTCTGTCCGTATTGTGGCGAGATAGTCCACGTTCAAGTGGAACTGGCCGCTCGACTGCAGAAGTACCGGGAAGACTGCGAGGTCTGTTGCCGGCCGATGCGAGTCGAGGTTCGTTTCGACACCAACTACGAGTTCGAACTGTCCGTAAAGCGCTCAAGCGGCGTCTGAGCCGTCGTTCGGGCCATTCCCTGCCGACCGTGTGCGGGTGTGCGCGCCCCGCGATTCTCCTGAAACCGAGTGACAGATTGTCAATGGCCGGGGGTCCGACCTCGGGGGTTTGACACTTTGTCGCCCTGTCCGCATGCACAAACCCCGTGATCACGGGTAGTTGGCCGTCCCCGCGCTGGCATGCTCCTTGCTGCACTCAAGCCCGAAGGAGTCCGTGCGCGATGACAGTCCGTTTTCTGGCAGCGTTGATCGCAACCGTGTCGCTGGCCGCCCCGGCGGGCGCCCAACCCGAAGAGGTGTCAGGCAGTTACCCCGTCGGCAGCGGTCCTGTGGCCGCGGCCTTCACCGACGCCGACCGTCTGGCGGTGGTGCTGGACGGCGACGGGGGCACCTTGTCGGTGATCGACACCGCCGATCTGACCGCGGCGGCGGTCACCTACGGCACCTGCGCCGGTCCGAGGGACGTGGCCCAGTCCTCCTCGATGGCCGCGCTGGTGGTGGCCTGCGACGACGGCACGCTGGAGCGTTTCACGGTCTCGACGGCCTACTTCCCCGCGATCCTGGTCGAGCAGACCGCGATCGCGCTGGCCGACGCCCCCGAATTGAGCGCCATCGCGGTGGCCGGCAGCGACGGCTACGCGGCATCCACCTCCGGAAACGTCTACGCGGCCGACATGACGACCTCGGCCGAGGTCACCGACGGCGAGTTCCCCTTCGACCTGACCGCCACGGTGGCGGACGCCGCTCCGGTGGCGATGGCCATCGACGCATCGGGGGAGCGGCTGATGATCGCCCTGGCCAGTGGCCAGCTGGTGGACCTGGACCTGAGCGGGGACAGCCTGGTGGCCGAGGTCGTGGAGACCGGAGCCACAGACCTCGCGGACGTGACCGGCACCGACCCGTTCTACGCCCTGGCCTCCGATGGCAGCGTGTTCGAGATCCTCGGCGGCGCGTTGACGGCCGATCCGCTGGGCACAGCCCTCGGCGGGGGTGGCCTGACATTGCTGGAGACGGGGGGCGACTGCTGGCTCGCCGTGGCGGGCGGCGGCGTGGTGGATTTCCTGGACTGCGACGACGGCAGCTCCTGGGGCCAGGTGGCCGCGTCATCGGGCGTGGCAGCTGCGGCCGCCAGCGACGACGGTTATCTGCTGGTGGTCGACCCGGACGCCGACCTGGCCCAGGTGTTGACGGCCAATCCCTGGATCACCATCGACGCGGTCGCGCCGGATCCCATCGACCTGGAGAGCGACGTCACCGTGACGCTGACCAGCGACACGGACGGCACGCTCAGCGTGCTGCTCGGCGGCGACGTGGACGGCTCGGGGAGCGATCTGTCGCCGGATGTGACCAGCGTGATCGCCGACACGGCCACCGACGTCGCGTTCGACGGCAGCCAGCTGGCCGAAGGCGACAACACGGTGTTCGCCTTTGTCGAGGCAGCCGACGGTTCCATCGGCCGCAACGCCGTCGAGCTGAGCGCCGAGGTCGAGGCAGAGCTGACCGCTCCGGAGGGGTTCTACGCCTCGGCAGGCAACGCAAAGGTGACGCTGAGCTGGGCGGAGGTGGAGGTCGCCGGGATCACCGTCGACCACTACCTGGTCTACTTCGGCATCGAGAGCTTCGATCCCGGTGACGGCGACCCCGGCTACTGCGATGACGAGGACGAGAGCGTCTGTTCCGGCATCACGGTCGACGCGGCGACCGGCACCTCGTCCATGTCGATGGCGATCCTGCTGGAGGACGACGACGACAGCACGGGGGACGACGACACCGCCGGGGACGACGACACCACCGGGGACGACGACACCACCGGGGACGACGACACCTCCGGCGACGACGACACCACGCCCGACGACGGTTCGGTGTCCCTGACGATCTCGCCCCTGACCAACGACGTGACCTACTACTTTGCCGTGGCCGCGGTCACCAGCGACGAGGTGACGGGCCCGTTCACCGATGTGGTCTCGGCCACACCCCAGCAGACCGGCGGCGCCGCCTGGTTGGCCGGGGACGAGGGCGGCTACGGGTGCAGCGGCTGTGACACGACCGCTACCCGCGCGCGCAGGGTGGCGATCCTGGGGTTATTGGCCGCCGCCGCGTTGATGCGACGAAACCGAAGGTGAGAAGATGAGCACCGCCATGAGCCAACGAACGATTCTCGCGCTGCTGATCGCGTGCCTGCTGGGGGCGATGGCCCCGGGGCGGGCCTACGCCGGCTTCCTCAACGAACCGGACGAATCTCCCAAGTGGTTCACCACCTCGCTTGGCGTGTCGTGGTGGTTCCCGGCCGGGGACAACACCGCCTACACCAGCGTCTACGACCCGGGCGCCAAGGCCATCTGGCGGTTGCACGTCGGGTTCGTGCCCATCGCCCGCTACGTACAGCTGGAGATCGGGGCCTCGGTGGGATTCCACCAGAAGGCCTCCTTCCAGGTGGGCGCCGCCAGCTCCGAGGTCTCCGGCGAGAACATCATGATGACGCTGACGCCCCTGCGCTGGGGCTTCAAGCTGGGGATCGACCCCATCGCGGAGTTCCCGGTGGTGCCCTACGCCCTGCTGGGCTGGGACTACGTCCTGTGGCGGGAGCACTCCTCGTCCTCGGAGGTCAAGGGGGGCAAGGGCGCCTGGCACTACGGTTTTGGCGTCGGGCTGCTGCTGGACCGGGTCGAGCCCCGCCGCGCGTCGCAGAACGATGCCCTCGCTGGCCTCAACGACGCCTTCCTGACCATCGACGCCACCAACGTCCAGTACCTCAAGGCCTGGCAGACCGAGGGCGCCCTCGACCTGACCGGCTGGCAGCTCAGCCTGGCCCTCAAGCTCGATTTCTAGCCCGCCTTCTCACGAAGCCCCCCGAAGCCTTCAGCCTTCCGCCTTCATCTCACCAGGGTCGGCGAGCGGGGTTACTGGCCCATCTGGATCGGGATGCCGTCGTAGGCGAAGACCAGGTTGCGGATGTACTTGTCGACCGCCGAGTCGTCCACGAGGATGATGATGATCACGTTCTCGACGGTCGGCTGCAGCACGCCGGTAATGCCGTCCCGGTCCACGTCCAGGTCGAAGGTCGCGTTGGCCTCGTTGAGCTTCATGAAGCCGATGATGTGGGCGTTGACCATCACCTCGATGCCGTCGTCGACCGCCTCCACGTCGATGGTCCACTGGCCCCCGTACTTCGGCGGGTAGGTCAGGTAGGCCATGGCGTAGGTGAAGGTGGCCCACTCGAAGGTCGCCAGATCCGAGTCCCCTTCGTACGAGAACTCCTCCTGCAGGTAGGAGGGATCGAGGTTGGTGTGGTCGATGATGTGTTGCTCGATCAGATCGTAGGCCTGCTGGTGGCCCAGGTTGGGATCGAGCAGGCCGTGGCCGCCGCTGGGTTCGTACCAGTACAGGTCGGTGTCGCCGTGGTGGTCCACGTGGAAGTTCGGATTGGAGGTGGTCTGGTAGTGGATGCCGTCGTCGTACACGTACCAGCCTACGATGACCTCCTCGAGGCTGGGGGTCGCGTCGTCGTCATCGTCGTCCGCGGTATCGTCGTCCCCGGTGTCGTCGTCGTCCGCGGTGTCGTCGTCGTCATCCCCTGGGCTGCCGTCATCGTCATCGTCGTCGGTGGTGTCGTCGTCCTCTCCGCTGCCAGCGTCCAGTTCGTAGTCCTGGCATCCGAACAACAGCAGGGTCGTCAGTAGGAACGGGATCGTCCAGCGCACGGCAGTCTCCCTCGGTAGGCGTGCCCAGCTCGACCTTAGCACGACAGCGGGGGCGCGCTCCGGGTCGTCACTCGCCTGATCTCATTCGGTCGTCGGGATCAACCGCCGTCTCATGGGTCTCTCTCCCGTCAGCGGAAGTCCGACGATCGGTGCTGCAGACAGCCGTTGATCCATACCTCGAACGCCAGGCTCTCGGTGCTGTCCTGCTGGGATAGCTCCGGGGTGAACGGCAGTACCAGCTGGTAGGCGCCGTCGGCGCTGGCAGCGATGGCATGGAAGGCGTGGGTATCGTCGGTATCGAACCAGTAGCGCAGCTTGCGCCGCATGTTGAGCGTGACCTCGGCGGCGGCGACGGTCTCGTGCTTGGTGAGCACGAGGTGGACGGTCATCGGCTGACCCCACTCCAGCGTCTGGACCCGCTCGCCGGCCCGCTCCAGGTACAGATCGTCGACCCGCGCCACCCGGGCCACGGGGCGGGTGACCAGCTCTTCGAGCAGCTCTTGATCCCAGGTGACGCGGACCCGCATCGGCGCCGCGGACGCCGTCGGCAGCTGCAGTTCCACCGACTCCTTCCACACGTTGGTGGGCGGGATCCAAGAACCATCCTCGGCGATCCGGGCCTCCGCCTCGCTGGCCACCCCGACGGCCTGGTGCACCGGGAAGCGGCTGGCCACCAGCGGGTCCTCGCCGAACTCGTCGAACACCTCGATGCCGAGCTCGCCGACGACCGCGGCCTCCCTGTCCGTGGTGTTGATCACCTGCAGGGTGGTGGTCATGACCACCGGCTCTCCCCGCTCGAGGCACCCCAGGCCCTCGTCTGGACGGGTCAGGCTGGACAGCTGGACACCGTCCAGAAGAAGCGCCCTGTTCTCCAGCGTCCTGTGGCGATCCTGGTAGTGGGCTGCGGACGCACGTCGACGAAGCGACAGGGTGATCGAGCGTCCGTCGGCGCTGACCTCGGAGTCGGCCCGGTCCAGCGCGGACAGCACCTCGTACAGCGCGTCGTCGAGCAGAGCGGGCAGTGCTCCCTCGTCGCAGGTCTCGCACTGACGGCTGGCGGCGGACACCGTGACCTCGTCGACAACCCTGGTGAGCTGGACCGTCACCACGCGGACCTCACCGATCCGGCCGACCTCGCCGGTCAACAGATGGGCGGCGCCGAGGGAGCGGGCCGCCGTGGCCAGGCAGCTGGCGCTGCGACAGCCATCGTCCTTGCTGGCGTCCACGGTCCGCAGCAGTTCGCCGTGGGCCACGAAACGCCCCGCGTTTGCGTGTTCTGCTGCCACGCCTTCGGCGATGCCGGTCAGGATCGCGGCCGTGCTCTCGGCCACCTCCAGCGCCGTCATCGGCGCCACCGCGATGCCCCCGGGGTCTTCGGCCCGCGCGCTGCCCGTGACACACAGCCCCCCCGACGCGCAGGCGGCGGTGAGAAGGAGGCAGCGCAGGAGGGGACGGGCCACGGGAACCTCTCGGTCTGGGCCCACCGTAGCAGGGCCGCCGCGGCTCGAACAGCCCGCCAGCGGGTTCCCAACGGTCCCTGGCGGGCGGTATGTTGGGAGGCGAGTTTCCAAGCGCGGCCGGTGATGGAGGGGAGGCATGGACCTCAAGGTCCTGTTCCAGGAGTTCTGCCGTTCGATCGTGCGCAACCGCCACCTGGAGCTGGCGGAGCGCCACGGCGACTGGACCGGTGCGGTCAAGGCCACCCTGGCCCGGGTGGGCAAACGGCATGGTCACGCGACCTTCCTCAACGACGACCGCCGCAAGTCCGGTTCCTATCTGTGGGACGTGGCGTGGTGCGTCGAGGATCGGGTGAGGCAGTCCTCGCCACCGTGCGGCGCGGGGATCGAGGGGCTGCGCTTCCCGGCACGGCCCTACCGGCGGCTGGTGGCCGCGGCCCAGGTGGAGTGGGGACGGCCCGGCCAGCGTCCGGAGACCCAGGTCTTCCGCCAGAACCTCGAAGAGGTGTTCCGCGACTTCTACAAGCTGCTCGACGCCAAGTGCGAGATCAAGGTGATGGTGTATTCGTCCTGGCGATACCCGCGCCAGGGGGGTGGCACGGGCCTGTTCGTCCGGGGCTTCGAACAGCTCCTGGCGGACTATGCCAACCACCAGGCGGGCGAGAAGTACCTGTTCATCGAGTTCCACGACACCGTGCGGACCATCCACGGATACCAGTGCGCCGTACCCCGGCGTGGCCCGAGGCAGCTGGTCCTGTGCTCGGTGGGCCACCACGGGTATCCGGGTACCTGGTAAATAATCGGGCCCCCCGCTCGTAGTACCGGTCGACGGCGCGGCCGCCGGGGGAGGTGTGCCGCCCGCGAGGAGTGACCATGCCCAGGAAGAGGAAGAAGAAGGCCGACGACCGACCCCGCAGTGTCCGCGGTCGGCTCTGTTTCCCCGAGATTTCGCCCCGCGCCTACGAGCACCCCGCCGACCGGGCGGCCCTGGTCACCCTGCGCAAGATCCCGGGATTCGACCTGGTGCTGCGCAAGATCTTCGGCACCATCGGCGAGCGCTCGTTGCGGCTGATCCACCTGGCATCCGCCGCCCGGGTTGGCCCCGACCAGTTCCCCGACCTGTGGGAGGACTACCTGGAGGCCTGCGAGATCCTCGGCATCGATGAGAAGCCGGAGCTGTACGTCTCCCAGACCCCCTTCGTCAACGCGGGCGCCGTCGGGGTCGACCGCCCCTTCGTGGTGATCAACTCGGCGATGATGATCCTGCTGGACCGGGACGAGCTGCAGGCGGTGCTGGGCCACGAGCTGGGGCACGTGCTGTCCGGCCACGCCCTGTACAAGACGATGCTGCGGCTGATGATCCGGCTGATGATCCTGGCGCTGCAGGTGCCGGTGGGCGGCGCCGTGCTGCTGACCATCATCACCGCCCTGCTGGAGTGGGACCGCAAGAGCGAGCTGTCCGCCGACCGCGCCGGATTGCTGGTGGCCCAGGACCCGGACATCGCCTTCCGGGTGCAGATGAAGCTGGCCGGCGGCGGCCTGACCAAGCAGATGAACCTGGACGCCTTTGCCGCCCAGGCCGAGGAGTACGAGTCCTACGGCAACGTGCTGGACAGCGTGGCCAAGGTGCTCAACCTGATGGGCCGCACCCACCCCTTCCCGGTACTTCGTCTCAACGAGTTGCGCCGCTGGATCGACGCGGGCGAGTACGACGCCATCGTGGGCGGCGAGTACGAGAAGATCACCGAGGACGACCGGGCCAGCGTCTACCAGGAGATCGTGCGCTCCGCGTCGTCGTACAAGGAGTCCGTCGAGCTCTCCACCGACCCCCTGATGGTCGCCCTGCGGCGCATGGGTGAGGGGGTCAGCGGCACCACCCGCTCGGTCTACAACTGGGTGCGGGGTGGTGGCGAGGGCGAGGGCGAGGGCGAGGGCGAGGGCGAGGACGACGACGGCGATGCAGACGCGGGCGGGACGGGATAGAGCCGGGTCTCGATGGGCCTCCCCGATTGCAGATCGTCCCACAGCGCACGTTCACAGGCCGAGTCCCTTGCCCCCCGCTGCACCCGTTCGATGGTCCGGCGGGGTTCGGACTGGGTCAGATCGTGAAGCTGGGACGCGACCTGGCGGCTTTCGAAGAGACCCGCGACATCCACTGTGACGAGCACCGCCAACGCGGCCAGCGCCGTCAGCATCCGCCACGGCAGCTGTTTCGCCCCCGGCTCCGTCACCTTGATCCTCGCCAGCGGGGCAGCCGACACCACCGCGAAGCCCACACCCAGGATCACCGGCATGGCGATCATCCCGGTGGCCAGGTAACGCAGCTGCGGCAGGGTGTTGACGGTGTTGTACAGCGTCGCCAGGAACGGCAGCGTCGAGCACAGCAGGGCCGCGAGTGGCCACGGCCGGCGGGCAAGGGCCAGGCATGTCACCGCGAGCGCCAGCAGCGAGGGCGCCACCCAGGGTAATCCTTCGCGCCGCCAGACCTTGCCGAGCTCCTCGTGGCCATGGACCGGGTCGGGGACGCTGCGCGCCAGTTCCCACAGGAATCCCATCGCGGTCGGCAACTCCACCGGGGAACTGCGCCCCCAGACGAAGCCACGCTTTGACCGCTGGCGGGCGTCGGCCATCGACCACTGGTCGACGGTCTGGGTCCGGCGCACTGCCTCGTCGACGTGGTTCCAGGCCTGGCCCTCCAGGCTCGCCGTGTGCTCGGGGAACGCGGACCGCGCCACCCACCACGATGCCACGATCGGGACCACGATCAGCGCGCATCGCAGGGCGGCGCCGCGGACGCCCCGGGCTCGCATCGCCGCGGCCACCATCGCGGGTCCCACCAGCGCCACCGCCCACACCACGCCCCGGACGTCCATCAGCAACCCGAGGGCGATCCCCGTGCCGGCCAGGGCCGCGGGAGCGGGGCCCCGGAAGCGGAAGGTCGCGGCCACCCCCGCCGCGGCGAGCACGGAACAAGCGACGATCGCCGTGTAGAACGAGATGTCCCGGGGCAGGATCGCCAGCGGTCCCATCGCGCCGGTCAGCACCACCGCCGCGACGCCAGCGGTTGGACCCCACACCACCCGCCCCCACAGGTAGAGCGAGCCACAGATCACCATCGAGCCGAGCAGGGCGCTGATGGCGAGCGCATCGATCAGCCCAACGGAATCCACCACGGCCGCAGGTAGCCAGCCGGCGATCACCGAACGCGAGGTCATCAGCGTGCTGGGATCGCCGTGGGCCAGGACGTCGACGATCTGGCAGTACTGGGCGAAGTCGGACGACGTGATCGGATAGACGATCGCGAACCGTCGCGCGAACCCGAAGGCCAGCGCCAGGCCGCCGAGCACGCCACTCGCCAGGACCAGGGGCAGGTCGACCCGGGTCCGCCAGGGCCCCGGAACCGCGTCTCCCCGCGGCACGAGGCGGGATGCCACGGCCAGGAACAGGAATAGCCAGGGGCCGAACGCCACCATTACGGAAGGATCACCGCGGGCGGCGACGAACCGCCGCCAGGGTGATCAGCAGCAGCGCCCCGGCGATCCATGCTGGGACAACGTTGCCGCGCGCTGCGACCCGACAGCCGCGCCTCTCGTCGTCGGTCCCGGGCTTTCCGCTGTCCCCGCAGTCCGGATCGAGGCCGTCGATCTGGCCGTCGCAGTCATTGTCGAAGTGGTCGTCGCAGACCTCGTCCATCCCCGGGTTCACCTCGGGGTCCAGGTCATGGCAGTCGCCGTCGCAGTCCTCGAACCCGTCCCCGTCTTCGTCCGTGCAGCTGTTCCAGCCGAAGAACAGGTAGACCTGGCCGTCCAGGGGATCGCCGCCCTCGGCGTTGTGGATCGACGCGATCAGGAAGTCGTTGAAGCCGTCGCCGTTCACGTCGCCACCCCCACCGACGTCGGCGCCCGAGCGGTCTCCGGGGACCTCGCCGTGGAAGCTGGCGAAGGGCTGGGGGTCTGTGTCGAGCAGGTCATCGCCACCCAGGTACAGGTAGGTCTGTCCCGCTTCCTCGCCGTTCTCGCTGTTCATGAAAGCGCCCACCAGCAGATCGCCGATCCCGTCCCCGTTCACGTCCTCCAGGCAGGCCAGGTGGGAGCCGAAGTGGTCTTCCGGCTCCTCTCCCTCCAGCACGACAGCTGCCGAACCCAGGGGCTGGTCCATCTGCCAGCCGCGCGCCATTCCGGGCACGACGTAGACTCGTCCGCTGGAACCATCGGGGTTCTCGTGCCCGAACGCGCTGACGACGACATCCGCCAGGCCATCGCCGGTCACGTCGCCGAGGCAGCCGCTGAAGCCCGACTGGTCGCTGTGGTCGGCGGGAGATCCCTGGCCGACGAAGGATGCGTCTGCGGTCGCCAGCGAGGAGTCCATCGACCAGCCGCCCGCGTTGCCGAGCAGCAGGTAGCTCTCCCCGGTGTTGTTCTCGCCAGCGTCGGCGCCGTCCGCGCCCAGAAGGAGATCGTTGAACCCGTCCCCGTCGACGTCGCCGCGGCCGCGCAGGGCTGACAGGTAGTCCTCGGCGTGCTCGGGCAGGAAGGACGCATCGGCCGCCGCCAGCGAGGTCTCCGGCGCCCACCCTTGCTGCCCACCGCTGAATAGGTAGACCTGACCGGCGCCGCTGCCGGCCTCGGAGCTGTACTCCGCGCCCACCAGGAAATCGTCGAACCCGTCCCCATCCACGTCCCCCACGTCCCCCACGGTGGCGACGGTGTCGTAGGGATTCTCCCCCACGAACCACGCATCCGCGTTGTCGATGGTCACGTCCAGCACCCACCCGGCCGCCTTGCCCAGCACCAGATAGGCACACCCCGCTCGTTCGTGGCAGCCGGGCTCGGAGGCCAGGAAGTCGTCGAACCCGTCCCCGTTCACATCGCCGACGATCGTCGCATGGGAACCCAGGTTTCCGTCGGGGGTGAGGCTGAGAAACGAAGAATCGGCCTGGGACAACGGCGTGTCCATCGCCCAGCCGCTGGCGTGACCAAACACCACATAGAGCTTGCCGCCGCCGGCGACCACCTGGCTGTAGGGCGGCGCGCTGATCAGGATGTCATCGAACCCATCCCCGTCCAGATCGCCGTCGGCGGACACGCTGATGCCCGCATCCCCCTCCTCACCCAGGAAGGAGGCGCTGGCGTCGCTGAGCACGGTGTCCGGGGACCAGTTCGCGTGTCCACGAGGAGTCCATCCGACGCAGGCCAGGACCACGAGCGCGGAAAGGAAGTGGACGTTGCGTCGAATCATCTGCACCCGCCTCATCCGGATCGTATCACGGAGGGTGCGCGGGACCGTTACTCTTCCCCGTCCGCCAGCCAGACCTCTCCGCTGCTCAACATCACGAAGTCGACCTCGTCCAGGGGCCACCAGGGCTCGAGGCCGGGGTCGCCGTCGGTCCGGGCGAGGCGCCGCTGGAGGAGGGCGGCGGCGACGGCGCGGGCGACGAAGCGCTGGCGCTCGTCCGGGCCCACCTGGGCGTCGACGGCGTCGAGCAGTTTGGCGGGAAGGGGTATGCTCTCTCGCGGCATCGGAGTGGCTCGATGGTGGCACGGGGTCCCGGAGGCGTCAATCGAGGTCCCGCGCAGGTGGCGGGGGGGGCGCGCTGGCTCGCTCCGGCGGCGGCGACGGCGCTGCTGCTGTGGGGGGGGATCTCCGGTGAAGCGGCCGGCAAGCGGGCCACGGAGCCGCTGGAGTACACCGAGTCGGGCGTGTTCGCGGTGGAGGAGGCGGCGTCCGAGCTGCGGGCGGTTCGCTTCGTGCTGGGGCCGGAGGAGGAGGCCGCCTGCGTCGAGGACCTGGTCAACGGCCACCTGGGGCTGGGGACCGCCGCCGACGTGTTCCTCGAGGGGCCGGCCGGTGTGCGGGTCAACCTGCTGTCGGGCAACCTGATCTGGCGCCACGACTACCTGCCCCATGGCATGCCCGCCACCCACCTGGTCCTGCCGCTGACCTACAACGCCCAGGCCGACGTCGATCTGGAGGAGGTCCGCCTCAACGGTCTCCCCGACCGCTGGCGGTCCGGCGGCCAGCAGCGCCTGCGGCCCGGCGTCTTCGGCGTGATGGAGATCGTCGAGGACGACGGCTTCGTGCACGCGTTCTATGCCATGCGCGAGGGCGAGGTGCCGCAGCGCGACGATCTGATCGACGAGATCGTCGAGCGTCGTCGTTCCGGCACGGTCCCCGCCGGGGCTTCGATACCGAGCGGTGCGCGCTTCCGTCGGCGGCTGGAGCAGGACGACGCCTTCATGGCGGCCATGCGGATCCGCTTCCTGGGCGAGGGCGTCGGCGTCACGGGGGCCTACGTGTCCGAGGCGCGGGGGCACCAGCGCCTGGAGGTGGCCGACGACGGCCGCGCTACCCGGATCTTCGCCGACGGGACCGAGGATCATTTCGACGTCCAGGGATGGCTCGTCTCGCGGATGCCCCTGGTCGGGGCTCCTGTGACCGTGACCCGCGAGCGGACGGGGATCCGGAGGCTCGATATCGATCGCGGCCCGTCGCTCTCGCTGGAGCGGGACGGGGGCGGCCGACTGATCGGGGCGGTCGGCGGCGAGGGGCGGCGGCTCGAGGTGGTTCAGCACGGCGGCCGGCTGGCGGAGATCCGCGGGCCCGACGGCGACTGGTTGTTCGAGTACGACGAGCGCGACGGGATGCTGGTGGCTGTCTACGGGCCGCGGGATTGGGTCCGGATCCGGTACACGGGGGTCGATCACCGGGTGACGTCGTTCAGCGGTCCGGCGGGGCAGACGATCATCGCCTACGGGGCGCAGGCGGGCAGCTTGGGGGCGGCGGTCAGCGGTCCGCGGGGCGACTCGGAGGTCTCCTTCGACACCGTCACCATGGAGCGCACGATCCGCGATGAGCGGGGCGCGGCGGTGGTTCGCTTCGACGGTGGCGCCAACCGGCCGCTGGTGATCGGCGACCTGCGTCTGGCCTATGACACAGCCGGTCACCTGATCCGTGTGGAGGGCCCCGGTGGCAGCCTGGAGGTGACCACCGACGCCGCCGACCGGCCCACCGGGCTCCGAACGTCGGCTGGCGACGCCATCGATCTGGGCTTCACCGAAGCCGGCCTGCTGGAGTCGGCCCGCGACGGGGACGGGGTCACGGTCCGCTACCAGTACGACGCCCAGCGCCGCCTGAGCCGCGAGGAGGGAGCGCGCGGGGACCTGCGACTCGGGCGCAACTTGTGGGGCGAACTGGAACGGGTCACGTTCCCCGGCAGCGACGTCCTGAGGCTCGAGCGGGACGAGGCGGGGCGACTTTCGCGGATCGCAGCGCCGGGCGGGGCGGAGCTGACGCTGCGCTGGGACGCAGGTGACCGGTTGGCGGCGGCGCGCGCCTCCGGGGACCACGACGTGACCATCGATCGCGCAGCCGATGGCTCGCTGCGGGTGGTCGACTCGGACGCCAACGTCCTCACCTTTTCCATGGCCGACGCCTTGCGGCTGGGAGGTCTGGAGCGCAACTCGCCGGGGTTACGCGCGACCCTGACCGGCGACAGCGCGGGCACGGTGCTGGGGCTGTCAGCGGACGACGGGCTCCAGCTGCGGGCGCTCCACGAGGGAGGGCGGCTGGCGGGGCTCGAAGGCGGCCCGACGGGCGACCTGAAGTTGCTCCACGACGACATCGGCCTCACCCACATCGCGGACGCGGCGGAGGAGTGGGAGCTGGAACGCGACCGGGACAGCGGTCGCCCGATCCGCCTGCGCGGAGGGGGGGGGCTGGATCTGAGGCTCGGGTACGACGGAGCCGGGCGGCTGAATTCGCTGTCCCGGGGCGGGCGAACGGCCTACCAGGTGACGCGCGGTCCGTCGGGGCGGACCATATCGGTGGACGCGGCCAGCGGCCGGTCGGTGGCCCTGCGGCGGGAGGCCTCGGGGTATGTCAACGAGGTGCTGGATGGTGAGCGGTCGATCTTGCGGGTGCGCCGCGACGACCGCGGCCGGGTGACCGCAGCGGCGGCGGGGGCCGGGGATCCCTGGTGGCTGGCCGTGGCGGCGGCTGGCTGGCCCTCGCGGATGGGGGCGCCAGACGGCCGCACCTGGACCCTGATCGCCGATGGGGAGGGGCGAGTGACCGCGGCCGAGTGGCCCGACGAGGCCACCGCCAGCTTCGACTGGACCGCCGCTGGCGCGCTGGGTTCGGTCCGCTGGCCTTCCGGCGCCTGGTACATGCTGTATGGCAGCGACGGTCGGCTGGCGCGCACCGAGGCACTGCTCGGTGGGCTGGTCGAGTACGAGAGCTTCGTCAGCGGGCTCGGCGTCTGGCGGGGCGGGGCCCTGGGCCGGGTCGTCGAGACCGACCCCCACGGCCGATACCGCCGGGCCGTCGACGGCGGGAGCAGCGCCACGCTCGACGAGGTGTCCCGGACCAGCGCCGGATCCCTCGACGCCTGGCGGCGTCCCGGCGCCACCCTGCAGGTGTCCCACGACACCCACGGCCGGCCGATGGCGCTGCTGGACGACGGATTCGATCCGGTGGCGCTGGAGCTGGCCTACGGCATGGATGGCCTGCTGAGCGGGTGGACCCTCGACCCCCTGACCGGGGACATCGAGCGGGACGCCCTCGGCCGGCGCCTCGCCGGTTCGACCCCGGTGCTGCCGTTGTCGTCGCCACTCTCGCCCCTGTTCCGCCCGTCGACCCACGCGCCGCCGTCCAGCAATCTGGCCCAGGCGTTGCTCCACCCCTACCTGGCGCCGCCCTGGTCCCGTGGTGGCGGCGTCGCGCCCTGGCCTGGCACGTCCCAGTCGGCGTCGCTGGGCCCGCCGCTGCCGCGATGGGCCATCGATCGGCTCTGGGGAGACGCCGACGCCGGCTGGACAGCCGCGATTGCCGAGCCGCCCTGTGCCTCCGTCTCGGTGCCGGACCCGCGGGCCCCCGAGCGGGTGACCGTGCCCGGCGCCCTGGCGCTGCTGGGTTTCCTGCCCGACGACCTGTCGGAACACCGGGTGCTCGCGAGCCTGGCTGCGCCTGCGGTCACCGTGTCCTTCCCCGGCGCCGATGAGCTGCGCGCCCTGCAGCAGCTTCGCCACGTGGCGGCGGGAGGCCTGACCCTGGTCTCGGTGGAGAGCGAGGGCCGGGGTCTGGTGCTGCACCCCGAGCCACCCCCGGTCGGCCACCCCACCCCGTGGGCTGCTGTCGCAGATCCGCTGGCCCTGAGCCACCCGGCGTCCGAGGTGCTGGGGCTGTCGACCCTCGCCCCCGCGCCCGGGGCTGCCCACGCGCGAGCGCGGCGGTTCAGCGAGGTCGATCCGCTGACCGAGCGGCTGCGCCTGGCCCTGGACCAGGCGCGCTGGTGGTCACCAGTCCAGGGCCCGCTGCTGGGGCGCGGGGTCGGGGAGCCGCGTCCACTGGCGGGAGCCCTGTCCCCGTGGACGGCATCGCGGGTCCAGGTCGTTGTCGATACCCGCGGACGGATCCGGGGCCTCGATCTGGGGGCCAGCGCGACCCAGGTCTGGAACCAGCAGGTGATCGAGGCGTTCTACGGCGGGGCGCTGGAGGGCCAGCCGTCTGGGGATCTGTCTCGCTTCGCACCCGTGTGGATCCCGTTACCCGGCGCCCCACCCTCGATCTCGCTGGGGCTGTACCCCGGAGCGGGTCGGCTGTGGCCTGATCGCACGGGAACGCTGCGGGTCTCCTGGTAGCGCGCGCCGACAGACTCCTGGGGCTATACTCCCCCGCATGCCGAAGGTGACCTTCCTCCCCGAGGGGACCGAGGTGGACGTCCGCAACGGGCTGTCCGTCTTCGCCGCTGCCATCGAGGCCGACGCCGGCGTCGAGAGCCAGTGCGGCGGGCGGGGCGGGTGCGCTCTCTGCCGGGTGATCGTGCGCGAGGGCGCGGACAACCTGTCCCCGATGGAGTGGGAGGAGGAGGCCCACCTGGGCAACGTGTTCCACGTGACCCAGGAGCGGCTGGCCTGCCAATCCCGGATCCTGGGCGACGTGGTGATCGAGGTCCCGGAGCCCACCGAACGCAACAAGCGGCCATACGTACCCCACCGCTTCCGCAAGAACCTGGCGCAGCAGGTTCAATCCCGGATGGAAGCCGCCGAGGGTGAGCAGGATTCCGTTCGTTCGGTTCGGGGCAAGACCCGCCGCCGCCGCCGGGGCAAGGGGCGGGGACCGCTGGAGTCCACGGGCGAGGTGCGGGCCGTGGCCTCGTCGGAGCTGCGCAGCGCGCCAGCGGACTCGGCCCCTGGCAGGGGGACCCCGGAGCTGACCGAGGAGGCACCCCCCTCCCCGGCGCCGGAGTCCAGTGCGACCCCGCGCGGATCTTCTCCGGACGAGCCGACCGAGCCCCCCCGCCGCCGCCGCCGCCGCCGCCGCCGCCGCCGGGGCGGCAGTGGAACCGGCGCGCCCGGATCCGGCGGAGGCGGCTCCGGTTGAGCGCTATCTGTATTCGGGGAGAGACCCCGGGAGCCGGCCGTGGCACCCGGCATCCTCGCCGCTGGTGGATCGGCTCGCTGGCGTTCGTCGCGCTGACTGCCTGCTCTCCCGACCCAGCGATGCCCGAACCGAAGACTTCGGTCCTGCTGGACCCCACGTTGGCCGACGGCTTCGCCTCGTTCCCATGGCCCTCGGATGCCCGCCTGACCGTCGACGGCGCGCCGGATCTGACCCCCTTCCCCAACCACGGCGACGGCGATCTGATCGACGTGTACGTGGCCGCCGTCCATGCCCTGGTCCGCGGCGCGGGCACCAATCCGGTGATCCACCTGCGCTTCGACGGCGACCTGGATCACGTCACCTGGCCCTCCTCACCCGCCACGCTGGAGGTGACCAGTCCGGTTCAGCTGGTGAACGTCGATCCGGACAGCGCGGCGTTCGGCGAGCGGATCGCCCTCCAGATCGACTGGCAGGCTGAGGCGGGCACCTATACCGCCGCCCGGACGTTCTCGGCCTTCCCCGCCGCCGGTTTTGTGTTGCGACCAGAGACCACCTACGCGCTGGTGATCCTCGACTCGCTGGGGGACGCCGACCGCGCGCCGCTGGTGGTGCCCGAGACCCTCAGCGATTGGATCGGCGGTGCCGGCGACCTGGGCGAGGTCTACGCACCGCTGGGGGACGCCGCTCTCGCCGTGGGCATCGAGCCGACCGCCATCGCCGCCGCCACGGTGTTCACCACCGGGACCACCACCGCCGAGCTGCGGACGATCCGGGACTGGGTGGCGGACCCCGCGAAGCTGGACGCGCCGGAGGTGCTGAGCTTCGACCTGAGCTCCGACTACAACCTGTACGGCTTCTTGACGGTCTACGAGGGGACCTACGAGACGCCGATCTTCCAGCGCGGCGACCCCCCGTATTCCACCGAGGGCGGTGGCTTCGAGTTCGTCGACGGCGAGCCGGTTCTCCAGCGCCACGAGTCGCTGCGGTTCGCCGTCACAGTGCCCACGGGCGAGCCACCGGACGATGGTTTCCCCGTCGTGCTCGCCCTGCCGGGGACCGGGGGCACCGTCTACGATCACTTCCATCCCAACTCCGCCACCGCCCAGGGGCAGTTGCTCTCGGCGCGGGGAGTGGCGACCCTGAGCTTCGAGCCCCCCCTGCACGGCAGCCGGGGTGAGGACAGCGGGGCCCAGCCGGACCTGCACAGCTACAACTTCTTCAATCCCGAATCGAGTCGCACGGTGTTCCGACAGGAGGCGGTCGACGCGTCGGTTGCGATCCGCTTCCTGCGGGAGTCGCTGGCGCCGGACCACCCGGAACTCGAGCTGGATACCGACCACCTGGCGTTCTTCGGCCACTCCCAGGGGGCCCATATCGGCATGATGCTGGCCGCGGTCGAACCCGAACTCGACACCGTGTTCGTCAACGGGATGGGCGGTACCATCGGCTACACCCTGCTGCACCGCAAGAGCCCCTTCGACATCGAAGAGATCCTGCGGGACGCCATCGGCGAGGAGGACGGTCCGCTGACCCTGTTCCATCCAGCGATGGGGCTGGCCCAGCTGCTGGCCGAGGTGGTCGATCCGATCAACTTCGCCCCCGAGTGGTATCTGCGGGCGGAGCCGGGTGAGGCGACCTCGGTGCTGCAGAGCAACGGGTTCCTCGATCACGCGACGCCCTTCCCGACGGTCAACGCCATCGCTGTGGCGTCCGGGACCCAGCTGGTGGAACCGGTGGAGTGGACCTTCTCGGAGATGGAGTGGCTGGAGCGCGAGAGCATCGAGCCGCCGTTCTCGGGCAACATCGAGGCCGCCGACGGGACCCCGGTGACCGCCGGTCTGATCACCCGCGCCAACCTGGGTCACTGGGTGGTCCAGGACGACTACTACACCGCCTGGACCGCCGCCGAGTTCCTGTCCACCGGCCTGTTCGAGGATCTGCCCACGGTCTGCGATTCGGAGTGACCGGTGCGCCTGCTGTTCGACGTCCTCCACCCCGCCCACGTGCATTTCTTCCGGCCGCTGGCCGAAGAGGTTCGCGCGGGAGGGGGGGAGGTGCTGTTCGCAGCCCGCCGCAAGGAGGTCGCCGTCGAGCTGCTGCAGGCCTACGACCTGCCGTTCCGGGAGCTGTCCGCCATCGGCGGCGGACCGCTGGGTCTGGCCGGGGAGCTGGCCACGCGGTCGGCACGGCTGGCGTCGTTGTGCCGGGAGTTCCGGCCGGATGCCCTGCTGGGGATCATGGGGCCCTGTATCGCCCCGGTCGGCCGGCTGCTGGGGATCCCCTCGCTGGTCTGCTACGACACCGAGACCGCGGGGGTCACCAACCGCTGGGTATTCCCCCTGGCCACAGCCGTGCTGACACCCCGCGCCTGGCGCGGCCGCCCGCGCCGCAACCAGCGGCAGTACGACGGCACGCAGGAGCTGGCCTATCTGCACCCCCGCCGGTTCACTCCCGATCCGTCGCGGCTGGTCCGAGCCGGGCTCACGCCGGGCGAGCCCTTCGCCCTGGTGCGCTTCGTCAGCTGGGAGGCCAGCCACGATCTGGGCGACCGGGGTTTTGTCGACCGGGAGGGGTTCGTCCGCGCGCTCGCCGCCCGGACCAAGACGGTGATCAGCAGCGAGCGCGGCGTGCCCGCATCCCTGGCCGATCGGGTGCTGGACCTGCCGCCGGCCGACCTGCACCATGCCCTCGCGGCCGCCTCGCTGGTGGTCGGTGAGGGGGCGACAACCGCCGCCGAGGCCGCCGTACTGGGGACCCCGGCGGTTTTTGTCCACACCGCCCGGCTGGGCTACATGGACGAGCTGGAGAATCGCTTCGGGCTGCTGTACCGGCGCACGCGCCAGGACGAGGCCTTGCGATTGAGCCTGGACCTGCTCGCCGATCCAGCCCAGACCGCCGCCACCTGGGCCCGCCGCCGCCAGCGCTTGCTGGAATCCTCGGTGGATGTCACCGACTGGCTGACCGCGACGGTGGCCGACGTGGTCGGCAGCCGTTCGGCGGAGTGAGTCCTCGTGCTACCCTTCCCCCTTCGGGACCAACGGGAGGAGACTCCATGCGTCGCTTGACCACTGCCTGGGTTCTGCTCGTCCTCCTGTGGGCGGCGCCCGCCTGGGGTGCGGGGCTGTTCACTCCGGACACCGGCATCGTCGCCGCGGGGAGGGCGGGGGCCTTCGTCGCCACCGCGAACGACGGCCTGGCCCTGTACTACAACCCGGCCGGTCTGCACCTGATGAACGGGCTGCAACTGCGCGGCGGGCTGATGGGATTGCAGAACCCGGTCACCTTCCGGCGCGGCGGCGGCGAGGGCCGGTACAAGCTCGACGACAACGGCGATTACCTGATCGACGGCACAGGCGGCCCGGACGTGGGCGGCCCCTTCACCGAGGTGAGCAACCAGGACAGCTTCCGGCCGATCCCGGAGTACTCGCTGTCCTACGGTTTCGAGGATCCGGACCTGACCATCGCCATGGGGCTCTACGCGCCGCTGGCGCCCTGGATCTCCTATCCGCTCTACGGCGCCAACCGCTACCGGCTGACCAAGCTGCGGCTGATCCAGGGCAACTTCGCCCTCGGGCTGGGCTGGCGACTGCCCGCGCCTCTGGACTTCATCGCCATCGGCGGCAGCTTCCAGATCATCTACATCTCGATGAAGCAGGACTTCTGGGCCTCGTCGGACATCGAGAATCTCGACGTCGACGTCAACCCCGAGCATCCCCAGTGGGACACGCTGACCCAGTTCGAGGCGCAGCAGTGGCAGCCGTCGTGGAACGCCGGGCTGATGATCATCCCCCATCACACGATGCGGATCGGCCTGTCGTTCTCGCCCCAGTACACGTTCCGCGGCAGTGGCTCAGCCAGCCTGTCCGGCGAACTCGGCGGGGAATACCTGGAGCAGATCGGCGAGGAGTACGGACAGTTCTTGGAGCTGGCCGGCATCGACCTGGATACCTCGCCCCTGAACCTGATGGGGGTCGACGACGACATCACCGTCACCACCAAGCAGCCGGCGATCCTGCGGGCCGGGGTGATGGTCGAGCCCACCAGCTGGCTCAACCTGGAGCTGGCCGGCACCATCGACTTCTGGTCGCGGGCGGACGCCATCGTCGGCTCGGACGTGGAGGTGCCCCTCCAGGATTGCGACGAGAACGGCGACTGCCAGCCCATCGTCGACGAGATCAAGGGCCGCACCGATCCCATCGACCCCTGCGTTGGCGGCGACGGCGTCGAGCTGGTGGAGTGTGGTTCGCTGGACACGTACAAGGGCACCGACGGCGAGGGTTCGTTCCGGCTCCCCCAGGGCTGGAAGAACGCCTACAGCATCCGCTTCGGGGGTGAGATCCAGCCGATCCCCGACCGGCTCGGCATCCGCTTCGGCTACGCCTTCGAGTCCAGCGCGATCCCGGACGCGACCCTGAACCTGACCATGTTCGACAGCAACAAGCACATGGTCGGCGTCGGCGTCTCTGGCCGCTTCGAGGGCTTCGAGATCCACTTCTCCTACGCCCACATCTTCTACACACCCCGCACCATCACCGCCGAGGTCGCCGAGGGTACCCACATCGGCCTCGAGGCCACCGTGGTCGGCGACATCGACGACGGCGATTACAGCGGAAGCGCCGACATCATCGGCCTGGCCCTGGGCCTCGACTTCACCACCCTGCACCGCAACGCCAAGGCCAAGAAGGCGTCCGCCTCGCGGATCTACTGATCCCGGCCCGCCTCAGGCCACCGGCAGTCGCAGCCGAAAGGTCGCGCCATCGCCGGGCTGACTGTCGGCCTCCACCGTGCCGCCCGACTCCTCGACGAGGGTCCTGACCTGGGCGCAGCCGAGGCCGGCGGCGTCGGGGCGGGGGCGGGTGGTGAAGCCCGGCTCGAAGACGTGGGGGAGGGCGGCCGGGGCGATACCCTCGCCGTTGTCGCGGACCTCGATGACCACGGCCCGGGGGGCGTCGCCCTCTGGCTCCGCGTAGGCCGACAGGGTCAGGGTGCCCCCCGAGGGCATCGCCTCGCGGGCGTTGGCGGCCAGGTAGAGCACGGCGTCGTGGAGGCGTGCCGGGTCGCAATGAATCCGCGGCATGTCCTGCTGGGCGAGGACCTCGAGTTGGATGCTGCGGCCGACCATCGTGCGCAGCAGATCCCGGGACTGGAGCAGGAAGGCCAGCACCTGCACCTCGGCGACCCGCGGTGGGTCGCCCCGGGCGGAGCGGGTCAGGTGCTCGGTCATCGACGTGGCCTGTTCGGCGGCGATGATGATGCGGTCGATGGCGCGCCGCTCAAGGCCGTCCAGGCGGGGGCTGGTCTCCAGGGCCGAGGCGTAGCCGGCGACCACCGTCAGTAGATTGTTGAAGGTGTGGGCCACCGCCGCGGTGAGCTGACCGAGGGCGCGCAGGCGCCGCACCTGGGCTTCGGCGGCGGCCTGGGCCTCGGTCAGGCGTGCGCGTGTTTCCCGGCGTCGTTCGCGCTCGGTGAGCAAGTCCAGAGCCAGCGCGTCGGCCCGGCGACGGACCTCCGCCCGGTCGTCGCCAGAGTCCGTGGGCAGGTGTTCGAGCAGGGCGTCTCGCAGGCGGTGGACCGTCCTGAGGAGCTGGGGTTCGGGGACGCCCGCGAAGGGCAGGATGCCCTCCACTCGTGCCGTGGGTGGATCGGCGGAGAGACCGTCGAGCAGGGCAGCGGCCGCCCCGGGCTCACACCCGTCCGGATCGCAGGCCCGCGCCAGCTCCCCGCGATGGTCGTCCAGAATCCCCCGCCAGCCGCCAGCCAATCGCGCCTCCTCATTTCAGTATCCCAGGTCCCCGATACGGGTGCCACGTCGTGGCACCCGACCTTGTGGCAGGTAACCTAATGGCTAACTAGACTGGGGGCGAGGAGCGGTGCGGGATGCGAGCGGACTACCTGGGATCGGGAATCGGGATCCTGGCGCTGGGGTGCCTGGGGATCGCGGGCGTGGCCGGGGCCCAGGTGAGCCCCCACGCCCGCCTGCTGGAGACCCATCGGTTCGACGTGCCGTTTACCGAGGTGGCCGCCTTGCCCGACGAGGTCCTGGCCGCCGCCCTCGAATGGGAGGGGGCCTGGGCGCAACCCGGGGCGAGCCGCGCCCGGGCGGCGCGGGGTTCGCGGTCGGACCTGGAGGTGATCGGGTACCTGCCGTCGTGGGTCGATGCCGGCATCGACGGGCTGCGCTTCGACGTGCTGACCCAGGTCAACTACTTCTCGCTGGAGATGGATAGCTCGGGCGACATCGAGTACTCCCACGGCTGGGGGGGGTCGGCCAGCGATCAACTGATCACCGCCGCCCACGCCGAGGGCTGCCGGGTACTGGTCACGGTCACCAACTTCAGCTCCTCGAGCCTGAACACCCTGCTGAGCAGTCCGTCGAACCGCGCCAACGCCGTCGACACCCTGGTCGACGAGGTGCTGAGCGGTGGCGGCGACGGGGTCGACGTGGACTTCGAGGCGATGAGCAGCGGCAACAAGGAGGACCTGGTGGCCTTCATGCAGGAGCTGCAGGCTGGCCTCGAGGCGGCGATGGCCAACCCCTGGCTGACCCTGGCCACTCCGGCGGTCGACTGGAGCGGGGCCTACGACTACGACGAGCTGATGTATGCCTCCAACGGCCTGTTCATCATGGGCTATGGCTACCACTACTCGGGCGGTGATCCCGGGCCCAACTCGCCCAAGTACGGCAGCAACCTCTGGGGGAGCTACTCGCTGGACTGGACACTCGAGGACTACATCGAGTGGGGGGGCGAGGCCAACCGTCACGAGGTCTACATGGGGCTGCCGCTGTACGGCCGCGACTGGCCGTCGGTGTCCGATGACATTCCGGGCGAGGCCACCGAAGACGGCTCGTCGGTCGTCTACACCTCGGCCGTGTCCAACGCCCAGCAGTACGGGCGCCAGTGGGAGCCCGAGTCGGATACCCCCTACTACATGTACGAGTCCCAGGGCTGGCACCAGACCTGGTACGACGACGACGAGTCGGTGCTGTCGAAGATCGAGCTCGTCGACGAACACGACATAGGCGGCTTCGGCTTCTGGGCGCTGCAGTTCGATGGCAACGATCCGCTGCTGTGGGACGAACTGGCCGTCATGGTCGGTGACGACGACGACGACACGGGCGACGACGACACGGGCGACGACGACACGGGTGACGACGACACGGTCGGCGATGACGACACCGTTGGCGACGACGACACGGGCGGCGACGACGACGACGGGATCGGCCACCCGCCACCCCGGGTGACCGCCGCGTACGACGACGATGCCGGCTGCGCCTGCGCGGCACCCGCGCCCGCGAACCGCCAGCTCGCCCTCGCGCTGGGCGCCCTCCCCCTGCTGTGGCTCCGCCGCCGACCGTCCCGACCGGCTTGACACCAGCGCGCGTGCTATTAACCTATCTCGCCGCGGGATGAACCCTCCGTCCGGGGTGTTCACGCCAGCACACCACGAGGAGCCGACGATGATCGAGGTCCAGGGACTGACCAAGATCTACGGAGCGCTGACGGCGGTCCGCGACGTGTCGTTCTCTGCCGCCGACGGGGAGGTCCTGGGTTTCCTGGGTCCCAACGGCGCCGGCAAGACGACGACCATGCGGATCCTGGCCGGCTCGCTGGGGGCCACCAAGGGTACGGCCAGCGTGGCGGGCTACGAGGTCCACAAGCACCCCAAGGAGGTCAAGCGACGGTTGGGCTACATGCCCGAGTTTCCGCCGCTGTACCTGAGCATGGACGTGCGCGGGTACCTGGCGTTCGCGGCCAAGATCAAAGGAGTGCCGGGGTCGAAGCGGACCGCCGCCGTCGACCGGGCCCTGGAGCTGTGCGGGCTGGGCGCGGCCCGCAAACGGGTCATCGGCCAGCTCTCCAAGGGGTACCGCCAGCGGGTGGGCTTGGCCCAGGCGCTGGTCCACGAGCCCCGCTACCTGATCCTCGACGAACCCACCAGCGGCCTGGATCCGGCTCAGATCTCCGACGTCCGCGACGTGATCAAGGGGCTGGGTGGCGAGCACACGGTGTTGCTGTCGACCCACATCCTCCACGAGGTGACGATGACCTGCGACCGGGTCGTGATCATCGACCGCGGCCGGATCGTGGCCCAGGACACCGAGCAGAAGCTGGCCGAGCGGGTGGAGAGCGAGCGCCACGTGACCGTGCAGCTGGCCAGGCCCGGCGAGGACTGCCTGGCCCAGCTGGAGCACATCGAGGGTGTCCTCGGGGTCCAGTCCGTCGGTGACGACCGCTTCCGGCTGGACACCGGCCCCAACGACCTGCGCGAGGTCATCGCCCGCGAGGTGGTCGACAGCGGCCTCGGGCTGATCGAGCTGCGCGAAGAGGTGGCAACGCTGGAGGACATCTATCTCCAGCTGGTGGGAGCGGGTGTGGTGCCCGCCCCCGTGTCCCCGCAGCCGGCAGCCGTCGAGCCCGTCGGCGAGGAGGTGTCGCCGTGAGCAATGCACTGCACATCGCCGGCCGGGAGCTGCGGGTCTACGTGTCCAGCCCGTGGACCTACGTGGTACTGGCCGCGGCGGTGTTCATCCTCGGCTTCTTCTTCGGCGGGCAAGTGGCCTGGTTCGCCGACCTCTGCCAGCGGCCGCCCTCCGGCTACATGGGCCCGGCTCACTTCAACCTGCACACCGACGTGGTCGACCCCTTCGTCGGCGTCAGCGGCATCATCCTGATCTTCCTGATCCCCGTGCTGACCATGCACCTGATCGCCGGGGAGCGGCGCCAGCGCTCCATCGAGCTGCTGCTGACCTCCCCGGTGTCGTCGTGGGAGATCGTGGCGGGCAAGTTCCTCGGCGCGATGGGGTTGTTCGGCATCATGCTGGCGCTGCTGGGGTACGCGCCGGTCGTGCTGTATGCCTGGGGCGAGCCGGACACACCGGTGATGTTGACCAGCCTGCTCGGGCTGGCGCTGATCGGCGCCTGCTACGTGTCGGTGGGGATCGCCGCCAGCTCGATGACCGAGAACATGATCGTGTCGGCGATCCTGGGCATCGTGACGCTGCTGATGGTGTGGGTGATCGAGATCGGCACGGTGGTCACCCAGACCGAGTGGATCCAGAGCACCATCGAGTACATCTCGCTGGTGCGTCACCTCGAGAGCTTCACCAGCGGGCGGATCGATACCCGCGATCTGATCTACCTATTGAGTTTCTGTCTGTTCTTCCTCTTCCTCGGCCAGCAGCGGGTCGAGGCGCTGCGGTCGAGATAGGGGGCTGACGATGCGCGATTCCCTTCCCTGGATCGGCCGCGTCCTCGGCGCCCTCGGTGTCGTGGCGGGCCTCGTGTTCGCGATGCTGCAGATGCTGAGCCTGATGGCGGGGTTCGCACCGTCGTGGGTGATGTACTTCGGCATCGGTTCGATCGTGCTGCTGGCGGTGTGGATCTACCTGGACTGGGATCCCATCGTCCGGGTCGTCGCCCGGCGGGGCACCGTCGGACAGCTGGTGTCCTGGCTGCTCGTACTGCTGGTGGGCGGCATCCTGGTGCTGGCCAACTTCCTGTCCTCGCGGCACTACTGGGAGAAGGACATCACCGAGGGTTCGATCCACTCCCTGTCCGGCGAGGCGGTCGGCGTACTGACGGCCCTGGATCAGCCGGTGGCCATCACCGGTTTTTATCGCCAGATGGACTCTTCCGGCGACGCGATCCGGCAGCGAGATACCTTCCGCAAGCTCACCGAGCGCCTCCAGCTCCATAGCGAGCTGCTGACCGTCGAGCTGATCGATCCGGACATCGAACCGCGGCTGGCGATGGACCGCAGCGTCTTCCAGAATGGCGTGGTGTTCATCGAGTGTGGAGATCGCGAGGAGCGGATCATCCTACCCGACGAGAACGACCTGACCAACGCGTTGATCAAGGCCACCCGGGATGACCGCAAGACGATCTACTTCCTGGCAGGTCACGGCGAGCACACCATTCACGGGATGGAATCCGACGGGTACAGCGAGCTGCGTGAGCGGCTGGGCCAGAGCGGCTTCGAGCTGCAGGAGCTCGAGCTGTTCAAGACCGGCGTGGTCCCCGCGGACGCGGATGCCCTGGTGATCGCCGGACCGACCGCGCCGCTGCTGCCCACCGAGGTCGAGCTGATTCGCGAGTTCGTCGAGGTCCGCGGCGGCGGGCTGATGGTGCTGGTGAACCCGGGCACCGAGAGCGGTCTCGACGAGCAGCTGGCGGCCTGGGGGATCGAGCTGGGCCGCAACCTGGTGGTGGACGTGGACCCGATGCGGCTGACTCTGGTGGGGGACTACACCACCATCTTCGCCGAGCCCGGCTTCCACGAGATCACCCGCGAGCTCGAGGTGCCGGCGATCCTCGGGGGCACGCGCACCGTGCGGCCCACAGCCGACCGGGAGCATGGCGCGGAGCTCTTGCAGACCGGCAAGGCGGCCTGGGCGGAGACGGACCTGGAGTCCCTGGAGGCGGCCTTCGACGCCGAGGTGGACGAGATGGGGCCGCTGGCGGTGGGTGCTGTAGTCGAGGTGCCCCGGACTGCGGGCTCCCCGCCGTCCTCCGGCGACGACGACTCGGCCGAGGACGACGCGGCCGATGCCCAGGCGGGCCACGACCACGCCGCGGACGACGACGAGCCGCGAGCCCCGGTGATCGTCTTCGGGGACAGCGACTTCGCCGCCAACGGTTCGTTCTCGCTGTTCGGCAACTCCGATCTGGTGCTCAACAGCGTCAGCTACCTGGTGCACGAAGAGGACCTGATCACCATCCGGGCCCGGGACGAAGAGGACCGGCCGCTGATGATGACCGGCCTGCAGGTGGCGCTGGTGATGGTGATCGCGGTGCCCGGGGTCACCTTGTTGGTGATCGGCGCCGGAGTGGTGGCCTGGATCCGGCGGATGGCCCGCTGACAGCTTCCTAGGGCGCGGCCGTCGCGATGACGGTGGACTCGGGGTAGAAGCTGCCCGCCAGGTCCAGGTGGCGCAGGGCCTCCTTCTCACGGGCCTTCTTGTCCGACAGCAATCCGAGCACGCCCCTCGGCCCCCCGAACATCAGCTCGTGGAAGCGTCGGTACTGCTGGGCCGCGCAGACCTGCTGGGCGTAGTGGCGTCCGGCGTACGGGTCCACGTCGTCCAGTGGGGCCAGGTTGAACACCGCGTTGGTGTGGACCACTTTCTTGCGCAGCGACTCGAAGCGGAGCTGGGGATCCGCCCGTTCCAGCTCCGGCCCCACCGAGAAGGAGACAGCCACTTGTTCGGGGAAGTAGGGTTCGATCTCGGCGATCGACAGTTCGCTCGCCTCGATGCTCTCGGCGTTGTCGTAGTGAAGAGCTTCGAGGAAGAACTGCTTGGTTCGCAGGGTCGCGGTCTCCCACGTGAGGTTGGCCACAGTCAGGTTGACCACGATCACGAAGTCGCCCTCGACGACCTTACGTTCCACGTGGTCGAGGCTGACCAGGAAGTCGCCCACGGGCAGCACGTCGCCGAGATAGGCATCGTCTCGTTGCAGGAAGATCACCAGCGGCTGCGTCCCGTCACCGCCTGCCACCGTCTCTCCGGGGATGGTGAATCGCATGCCCGTCACCGTCGGCGGCGCCTTGAAGTGCAGGCGCGCGGTCTGGCCACGTCCCGGCCCTAGCTCGACCCGGGAGGTCAGACCCGGGCGGAACACCTGGCCGGCGTCGTCCTGGAGCTGGAACAGGTTGGGATCGATGGTGAGGGGCTCCTCCCCCGTGTTGGTCAGCCTGACGGCGACGCGGTAGTAGACCAGATCCGGATCGAGCTGCTCGGCGTACTCCACCTGCCGCAGGACCTCCTCGAGCTTGACCTCCAGCTTGTTGGTGGTCTGCACAGCTGCGCCGAGATCGAAGCGGCCGAAGTCGTCCCGGGGCGAGCGCACGAGACGGGGATCGACCACGCCGGTCGGCCCCAGGGTCAGCTCCCATTGCTCGCCCAGGAGCAGGGCCACGTCCAGGCCGCCGAGGGCGCGGGTCTCGACGTCGAGGTAGGACGGCGCGGGCCGCTCTTCCGTCAGAACGGCCCACAGCCGCTTGGCTGTGCGGCCGACGCTGGCCGAGCGGTCTCCCTGGAAGCGGTAGTAATAGGGTCCCTTGTCCTCGATCAGCCCCTGCTGCTCACCCTCGCTGCCGGACAGCTGCTCGAAGTAGACGAGCTCCAGGGGGTCGTCGAGCTTGCGGTGGGTCACCGTCGTCTGGCCGACACCTACGTGGAGGGTGTCTCCGGGTACCTGCAGCTCGAGGACGTTCCCCTCGGCACCGGAAGGCGCGATTTCCGACCAGCGCAGGTGGGTCGATACCACGCCTTCGACGACTTCCTGCTTGACCACGGCGAGGCGGGCGATGGGCGTGTTCTGCTCGGCGACCGCGGCGATCACACCGAGGTTCTTTCGTTCCGTCGCCCGGTGGTTGATCATGGCGTACAGGAAGAGGATCAGCAGCACGACCAGTACGCCGATCAGCCCGATCAATCGGGGCTTGCGGTCCTCTTCGTCCCCGATCAGCTTGTGGAGCCAGCCCCCTGAGCGATTCCCGCCCAGCGGATTTCCGGCGCGCGGCTCTTCCTGCGGACGATCGTTGCTGCCGTCAGCCATCGGTCTACTCCTCTTTCCTCATCTCCGCGAACCGCGTCTGACGCGCCGGGACCGCCGGAAATCCTCCCCATCCATCTCGTAGAACTCACACATCCCGTGAAGCCGCGACTGGATCCGCGTTCCGACCCGTTGGGCCAGGGTGTCGGCGACGAAGCCCGATCGCCGCTCCCGCGAGTCCATCTCCCGATCCAGGTGGTTGGTGGTCGCGACCGTCGTGGTGTCGGCGTTGTACCGGCGGCTCACCAGGTCGTCGAGCACGTCCAGCTCCCAGTCGGTGCCCCGGCCCTTGCCCAGGTCGTCGATCACCAACACCTCGACCCGGGCCAGGGGCTCCAGCAGCGCGGCGGAGCCCTCCCGGCGCTCGTAGGTCGCCTTGAGATCGTGGAGCAGCTGGACGAAGTCGCAGAACAGGCACGGGACTCCCTTCTCCAGCGTCAGTTCCCTCACGATCGCAGCGGCGAGGTGGGTCTTTCCCACCCCGACCGGTCCCAGCAGGACCAGCCCCCGCCGTTCCAGCGGATAGCTGCGCACCAGCTCCCGCGCCGCCTTCCAGCCGTCTCCCTGGCTATCGGTCCTCGGAGCGAAAGTGTCCAGTCGGCTGTCGCCAAACAGGGCCGGGACTCCGGCTCGATTGAACAGCTCCATCCGGCGTGAGAACGCCCGACAGCCGCAGGGGCCCACCACCGGATAGCCGCCTTCGCCCACGCGCCGCACCACGCCTGCGCCCGCGCACTCGGGGCATTCCCAGCCGTTCGCGGCGCGGGCGACCGCCCGGCCTTGGACCGGTGCGACCGTGTATGTCGGGGTACCTGTGGGCGCGGCGCTCATGGATCGTCAATCCTGCCAGAAACGTCGGGGATCCAGTACCGGATCCTGCTCGATTAGCCTGCGCCTCACAAGCTCGGCCACCAGATCCTCGCGCGCGTCCGCGCTCATGCTGGCGAGAATCGCGGCCGATGCAGCGCCCACGCTGTCGCGCAGGTCCACTTGCGCCCCCGCGGGCAAGGCCTCCAGGACCCGCTGGTAGTGCTCCCGGGAGATGGCCAGGAAGCGAACGAAGGCCCGCTCCTGCCCCAGCCCCTCCGTGCCGGCCAGCTCGGACAGAGCCGTCGCCGCTGGCTCGGGCGGATCCGCTGCCAGCGCGCGAACCACCGGGCGCCAGCTGTCGTCGGCCTCGGGTCCGCCGCCCTCCTCGGGAGCAGGATCGGGTTTGCGCGCCGCATCGCGGTCCTCCGCGCCGTGGCGGTCGGCCAGCTCGATGTCTTTGCGCATCCGGGCGAGGGGGAGTCCGCGCGGGGGGCGTTTCAGGCGGGAGAGCCGCTTCGCGCCCTTCCGGATTCCGGCCAAGGCGGACTCCAGCGGGATCCCTCCGTCGAATAGCTGCTCGATTTCGTGGAGGTCCATGTCGCCCAGCAGCTGAGCCCGTGGGCAGAGGTGCTGGACCAGCGCCTCGATCTCTCGCAAGTAGGTGGCGTGGTCCATCGGACGGCCAAGATACCACGGCCTGATCAGGGGGCTGCGCAGCTTGAAATCACCCCGGCTTTGTACTTAGATGGACGGCCCTGCTGCCTCGGAACGCGGGTGGCGAGGGCTTCCCGGAGGTCGTGATGCTTCGCGGTTGGTGGTCGCCGTTGTGGGTGCTGGTCGCCGCGCTCGTCCTGCCCGTGTCCGCGCGGGCGCAGGACGACGAGGAGGACATCATCATCGAGGATGATGAGGAGCCCCTGGTCAAGGAGGACAACTCCAAGATCTACCGCCTGTACAAGGAGGAGGTCGAAGGGTTCGCGGAGCTCGAGGAGATGGACGCCTGGTACGGGTACCTGGACGAGTACCCCAACACCATGTACCGCACCGAGATCGTACGGCGGATCAAGGCACTGGAGGCCGGCGCGCTGGACGAGGCCGAGAGCGAGGCCCCGGCCTGGGAGTCGGAGACGGATGACTCACGGGGCGCCAAGTACGAGGAGATGTACTTCCTCGAGCCGTTCAACTTCCTGTCGCTGAATACCCGTAGCAAGGTCCACCTGGCCATCGCTTACGGCTATGCGGACATGTTCAACTACGACTTCGGCGCCGAATATGCGCTGCGGCGGAACTTCTCGATCTTCGGTCACGCCCGCCACTGGTCCCAGGGCATCGGCTTCACGGCCGATCTGGGCGCCAAGTACGCGGTGGTCAAGGACGTGCGGACCGGCGGCCTGTTCGTGGTGGGCGCCCGGCTGAAGGCGGGGGCCGATCCGGGCCTGAAGATCGGCGTGGACCCCTTCGTGGGTATCGGTGCCGCTCCCCTCGGCAGCCCGGTCAGCCTCCAGTTCGAGGTGGGTTTCGACATGCGATTCACCCCCTGGCACTGGGACGCCCACGCTGGGGTGAACCTGGCGATCAAGCCCACCGAGAGCTTTGCCATCTTCTTCGAGGGGACCGGGCACAACTACGTGCGCAAGACGCTGCGGTACGACGTGCCCTCGGGCGAGGAGTGTGGCGACGAGTCCAACGACGAGCACTGTATCGTCGAGTACTTCGGCTTCTACGAAGCGGCCGCGGGCGTCAAGTTCTTCCCCAAGGAGAACATCGAGGTGACCATCGCCGCCCGGGCCCCCTTCTTCTACCGCAAGTGGCAGCACTACCACCCCGCAGGCGGTGGCGCCCAGGTGCAGATCTACTTCTAGCCTTGTGCAGTAGACGGATCGGTCCTGGGATTCGAGTTCCGGGACCGGTGTGAGGATCGGACGGGGAGCGGGGCTAGCGGATCCTGACGGACCCTTCCAGGTCGGCGCTGACCAGGTGCAGGAGCTGGGTCGACAGCTCGATCACCTGCTGGTTCGTGAGGCCGTTGTGCCTCAGCTCCTTGTAGAACGACCGCGCCATCACGCCCCGGGTTCGCTTCCACTCACTGCCGCGGTACTTGGGCATCCTCAGTTCTTCCTTGACCATCTTCTACTCCCGTGTCGTCGGGTTTCTGCTTCAAACTGTCTGCGGGTGAAGCAAGGACCGTGCCAGCGACCGACCGAGCGCTTGGCGTAGAAAAACATCAATGATATCAGCTGGTTAGCGGGTAGCTGAGGCTAACTCACATCGCCAAGGGTATCTCAGCGGCGTAACGGACTACGCGAATCACCGGGGAAGTGCGAAGCGGGTTACGCAGCTCGTGGTCGGCAGGGTGTGCCAGCGACGTGGCGAAAGGCGGGCTAGCCCTTCTTGCTCTCCTGCTTCTTGATGACCTTCATGACCATCTGCAGTCTCTTCTTGATGTTGGGGATCTCGGGGTCGAGGCGGTAGGCCTTCTGCAGGTCCAGGAACGCCTTCTTGTGGTTCTTTTGGTAGAAGTAGCTCAGCCCGCGGTTGCAGTAGGCCTGGGCCAGCTCGCTGTCCAGCTTGAGGCACTTGGCGTACTGCTTGATCGCCTTGCTGTATTCCTTCTTGAGGAAGTGGACTTCGCCCATTCCGAGGTAGCCCGCGGGGCTGTTCGGATCGATGTCCAGTGCCGTGGCGAACTCCTCGGAGGCCGCGTCGAAGTCCGGGGCCTGGAGGTGGACCGCGCCGAGTCCCACGTGGGCCTCGAAGTTGTCGGCTTCCAGTTCCAGGACCTTGATATACAGCTCCATGGCGGCCGGGAAGTTCTTGCGGACCCGCAGCTTGCTGGCCAGTTCCAGGTAGCGGTTGACCGCCTCCGGATCCCCTTCGACACCCTCGGTCTCGCCGTCGCCTGTCTCGATCTCGATGGGATCGCGGCCGGCGTCCTCGACGACCTCGGCGTCCTGGTCGGCCTCGTCGTCGGCGATGACCAGCGGCTCGCCGTCGCCGGTCTGGACGATGTCCAGATCGGCCTCGCCTGACATGTCGACCTCGATCTCCTCCAACTCCGAGGACTGGAGATCGTTCTCGTCCACCTCGATGCCGAAGTCCTCCCCTTCGGGGGCCTCCTCGGCGGCGATCTCCTCTTCGGCTGCCTCGACCTCTTCCTCGCCGGCCTCGATCTCTTCCTCGCCGGCCTCGATCTCTTCCTCGCCGGCCTCGACCTCTTCCTCGCCGGCCTCGACCTCTTCCTCGCCGGCCTCGACCTCTTCCTCGCCGGCCTCGACCTCTTCCTCCGCAGCCGCCTCGTCCAAGCTGGCGTCGACGGCCTCGGACGCCCCGGCGCCGCGCTCCTCGATGTCACCGACGTTGTAGTCGCCCACGTCGATGCGGATGTCGCGCACGTCCTCGATCTGCTCGAGGATCTCATCGCCGCTGGCCGCCTTCAGCCCCTGCTCGGCGGCCTTGCGCGCCTCGTCCAGGGCCTTGTTGACGCGTTCGCGCTCCGCTGCCGCGGTCGTCGCCGCCGCGGCGATCTCGCGCATGCGGTCTTCGAGGGACTCCTCGAGGGTCTTGAGGGAGTCGGTGAGCGTTTCCTGGACGATACTGACCAGACGGGCTTCGAGCTGCCCCGCCTTGGCGTTGACGGCCTGATCGACGATCTCCCGGAGCTCTCCGGACTGACCTCGGATCTCACCCAGCGCCTTGTCGACGCCTAGTTGGATGCGGTGCTCGATCAACGCCTCGATCTCTTCGCGGCGCATCGCGTCACTGGCGGGAGCCATGCCCGAGGCGATCACGCCCGGCGCCGCGCCGAACCCGCGGGGGATGTCCATAGACGCGTGTGACGCCCGCCCGGCGGCCGTGAGTCCGGCTGCCAGGATCCGCTGTCGCTGCTTGAACTGGAATCGCCCGTGGATCGCGTCGCCGAGCTCTTCCTGGGCGGCGACGATCGAGGCCAGGATCCCGTGGCAAGCGGCCATCGCCTTGTTGCTGTCGAACGCGGCCACCGACACGTCCGTGGCGTCCTCGTTTTTCTGCTTCGCCATGACTTACCCCAGCTGGTGGTTTGGTGTGGTTCGGACCGGTGTCACCGGCTACTCGCCACCCTCCGCCTCGGCATCCGCGAGGGCCCCCTGGGCCTGTTCCTGCGCGCCGGCCAGGTTGGTCATCTCCTTGTTCAGGTCCTGGATGCTCTTCATGTACTCCCCGCGGACCTTGCGCATCCGGTCCACGCCCTCCTCGAGGACCTTGACCCGATTCTTGAGCTTCTTGTTCTCGCGCTCGAGCTTGCTGAGCTCCTTCTCGAGGTCGCGGATCTTGTCGTCGTCGTTGTCGATCTCCTTGCTCTTGTCGGAGATCGTCATCTCGAGGCGCTGGATCTCCTTCTCCCGCTCGAAGCGCTCGTTCTGCTTCTCGTCCCGCGCCGCGGTCAGGGAGTCGGTGGTCTGGGTCAGGCTCGAGAGCTGCCCGCCGATTTCCCCCACCTCGATCTCGAGCTTGGACTGCATCTCACCATTACGCTTGATGTCCAGCTCCGTGTTGGCGATCTGCTGGGTCAGGCGCTCGGTGGTCTTCAGCGCCGTGGTGAGGAGGGTGATCCGCTCTTCGAGAATGCTGTTGAGCTCGTTGTTGATCTCGACGAGCCGCTCGTCACTCGCACCGTCAGCCATGGCGATTCTCCTTTCCGCGATGTACGTGCGGATAGCTTGTATCTTCGATGTCGGGACCCCAGATTTTCGGCCACCGCCCACCGCGAGTGCAACCGCGTGGCGCCCTCTTTTGATGGCCCGACGGCCCCGCCGGATCCAGTCTCACCAGATCAGGAGGCGACCACGCTATCACGCGCGTTCTTTGAGTGTCAATTTGGCCAGAGACGCCGCAAGACCGCGTCGTGACGCCACTTTTCCGATGATATGATCGGCTGTCCCAAGGACCGGAATCGGAGCCATGCGCCGGACCATCGCAGCCATCGCCACCCTCGTCGCCGCGCTGCTCCTGGCCGGGGCCGTCCCCGAGACCGAGGAGCTGGACGGCCCCGCCCTGCTGGCGCGCGCCGCTCGTGCCGAGGCGGCCGGGGAGACCGCGGCGGCGCTCGCCGATCTGGATTCGGCGGTGGACCGCTACATCGCGCAGGAGAACACGGCGGGCGAGCGGGTGGCGCGGGTGGCGCGCGGGCGCTGGCACGGCCGCCATGGGGCCCTGGCGGACGCCGTCGCCGAGCTGAAGATCGCGCTACCCCTCGCGGACGCCGGGGTGGATCGCCAGGCGCCGGTTGCCGTGCGGCTGTTGTTGGCCGAACTGCACCTGGAGCACGATCGCGTGGTCGACGCCCTCCCGTGGACCGACGCGGCGTTGATCGCGTCCGCCCAGTCCGGCGGCGGAGCCCTCGCCGGGCGGGCCTGCCTCATCCACCTGCGCACGACGGCGTCCGTCGACGACAGCGACGCGGCACTGCTGGGGGCGCTGCAGCGCATGGATCTACGGCTGGCTTCATGGGCGGACTACCAGGGCCCGGCATCCCTGCCCGGGTTGCTGTTCGCCGCCGCCACCGAGTACCTCTCCGCCGGGGACCCGCCCCTGGCGGTGACGGGACTCGAGTTGACGATTCGATCGGCGGACATCCTCGGCGAGCCTGGACAGCTGCCCCCCTTCCTCACCGCTCTCGGCTACGCAGCTCTCGAGGCGGATGACCTGGTCCGGTCCCGGTCCGCACTGGAGCGAGTGCTGTCCATCGAGGACGGCGAGTCGGTGGCGGCGCTGGCCAGCTTGGCCGAGGTGGAGCGGCGGGAGGGCTGGCTCGGCGAGGCGCAGCGGCGGATCGACGAGGCCATCGAGTTCGCCCGCAGGGAGCGGGAGACCGGGGAGATCGGCCCGCTGCTCGGGCGCCGCGCCGACCTGCTCGCGCAACTCGGTCGCGGGGACGACGCCCGCCGCGAGTGGAGCCGCGCGGCCCGTCAGCTGGACGACGGTGGCGATCGCAGGGAGTGGATCCGCCAGCAGGTGCGATTGGCGGGCGCGATGGCGCGGGAGCGGCGCTGGGAGGAGGCGGAGGACCACGCCCTGCGATCGCTGGGTCGAAATCGCAACGCCCTCGGTTACACCGGGGCGCAGGTCAGTTACGCGGATCCCGGGCTGGCGGCCGAGGCGCTGCTGGTGATGGCCGCGATGCATGCCGCCCGCGAGCGGCTGGACGAGGCGCGTCAGGCCCTGGGCCAGGCCGATACGATCCTCGAACGCGAAGGGGTGGACTCCGGGCGTGGCCGGGTGGCGGCCGCCCGGATCACGCTGGAGTTGCTGGCCCGC
Organism: uncultured Rickettsiales bacterium; assembly: GCA_964436045.1. Lineage (GTDB taxonomy): Bacteria > Myxococcota_A > UBA796 > UBA9615 > CAYRNR01 > CAYTBN01. The sequence continues at coordinate 95,966 of CAYTBN010000006.1, forward strand.
GACCCCGAGGCCGCAGCGGCCGTGTTGGCGGCCCTGCCCCCCGATCTCGCCGACGCGCCGATCCTCCACCACGCCCGAGCGTGCCTCTCCCTGGAGCAGGGAGACACGGCGGCAGCCGAGCGACACCTGCGAGCGGCGCTCCCGTCGGACGCGGGCGTGGCGGCCTCCCCACCCTGGACCGCCCACCCGCCGTTGCTGCCAGCCGCCGGGGCATCGAGGGATGCCCTGATCGCCCTGCTGGCGGACCAGGGGCGGGGTCGCGAGCTGGTGGAGCAACTGCTGAGCGAGGGCTGGATCGCCGGCAGCTCGGCCCCCCTCCCCGCGTCGGAGATCCCGGTTCTGGGGGTGGTCCTGACCCGCGAGGGCGGGTGGACGGTGCTGGTGTCCGCTGAGCAGTCGTCGATCGTGCCCATCGAGTTGCCGCACCAGCAGCTGGAGGACGCGGTCCTGTTGCTGGCCGACCCGCCCGTGGCCGGAGCGCGCGCCAGGCAACTGGAAGACTGGAAGGGCGCCGGTGCGCTGCTGTACGACGCCCTGATCGGCCCCCACGAAGCCGGGCTGGCGGATCTGGACGGCGGCCGGCTGCTGTTCGCCCTCGATCCCACGCTGGCGAATCTCTCCGAGGCCGCGCTATGGGACGGTGAAGCCCACCTGGTGGAGCGTTTTGTGTTGTCACGGTCCCCGGCGGGGGGGGCGGCGGCCGCGCCCTACGACGGCAAGCCTCGACTGCGGGAAGCGGAGGTCTTCGACGGTCTCCCCTCCGGCCCCTCGGCGTCGCTCCATATCCTGCAAGACAGGGTGCGCACCGCGGTGGTGCGGGAGGGACTGGCCGCCCTCAGCCACCCGGCAGACCCCCCCCCGCCGGTTCTCCATCTGGCCTGCGCGGTCAGGGTCCATCCGCTGGATCCGGTGCTCAGCCGGATGGTGCTGGGGGGGGACGTGGCCGACGCCGTGGCGGTGGTCGACTGGCATCCACGCCGACGCTGGACGGTCCTCGAGACGCCGGTCGCAGCGGGCACGGCGGCCAGCACCCGGACCCTCGCCGGGGCCCTGGTCGCCAGCGGTTCGCCCCACGTGTTGTTGCTCCCCGCGGGCCCGGAGCGAGCGCCGCTGTACAAGGCGTTGCTCAAGGCGACGGATCGGCAGCCCCTCCCCGAGGCGCTCGCGAAGGCTCAACGTGCGCTGATCGCAGCCGGAGCGCCAGTCGAGGATTGGGCAGGTGTGGTCGTCGTCGGGTGGTGAGGCGTGCTCAGTCTTCCAGGTGACGGATCCGGCCGACCGTGGAGCCGGGGAACTGGGCCTGGATCTTGTCGACGGCGGGGTGGGATCGCGCCCGCTCTTCGCGAGCTTTCCGGCGCGCGGTCGTGTCGGCGCGGACCTGCTCGCCGGGGCTCAGCGGACCCGCGTCGTCTTCGCTGACCTCCTCGCAGACCACTCGAACGCCCGCGCCGAAGAACGCCGTCAACGCCTTCTGACCCCGCGCCGAGGCCAGCTTCTTGACCGCCATCTGGTGAACGGACGGCTTGGGGAAGCCCAGGATCAGCTCCTCGCCATCCACCCGCCGGAATCGGCCTTCGCTCAGGATCGCGGCGGTGCTCCCGCTGACCGACTCGACGAACGCCGCCCAGCCGGTGGCGTCGAGGGCGGCCCGGGGCTCTGCGGGGGCCGGAGGCTCCTCGATCGGTGGCGGCACCTCCGCCTTGGGGGGCGGCGGCTCCTCCACCACGGGGGGCGGCGGCACCTCCGCCTTGGGGGGCGGCGGCTCCTCTACCACGGGGGGCGGCGGCACTTCCGCCTTGGGGGGCGGCTCCTCCACCTTGGGGGGCGTCGGCTCCTTGGCGATGGGCGGCGGCCGCGTAGCTGTTCGCGCCGGTCGCGGCTCGGGGGCCGTACGCTTGGCGGGGGCGGGCCTCGACGCGGGCCTCGACGCGGGCCTCGACGCCGGCGCCGAGCGGGTACCCACGCGGCCGCTCATCAGCCGCCGTTCCAGCTCGAGCAGGCGTTCCACCAGGGTGTCGACGGGCACGAAGGGTCGCACGCGTGACATCCGGATCAATGCCATCTCCAGCACCAGGTCCGGCGTGTCGCTGCGGGCGATCTCGTCGGTGGCGCTGGACAGGAGGTCGAAGCGCCGCTGGACCGCCTCGACGCCAGCCTGGCGGGCCAGGGCGCCCAGGGCCTCGGTCTCCTCGATGGGCAGGTCGATCAGGCGGGCGGTGTCTTCCAGCAGCGTGGCCACCGTGGCGTGACGCAACAGGGTCAACAGCTCGTTGGCCAGGCTGCGCGAGTCCACGCCGAACTGGGTGATCTCGGCGTAGGTCCGCAGCACGACGTCCGACTCGCCGTCGATCACCGCGCGCAGTAGCTCATGGAGCAGCTTGCGGTCGACCAGGCCCAGGATCTCGGCCGCCCGGTCCGCGGTGATCGGCCCGTCGGCGAAGGACAGCACCTGGTCCAGCAGGCTCTGGCCATCCCGCATCGACCCGGCCGCCTCGCGGGCGATGGGCATCAGCACGGACTCGGGGATGTCCAGCCCCTCCTGCTCGCAGATCTGGTGCAGGCGTTCGTAGATCGTCCGCTGCCGCAGCATCTTGAAGTCGAAGCGCTGGCAACGGCTGAGCACGGTCTCCGGGATCTTCTGCGGCTCGGTCGTCGCGAAGACGAAGATGACGTGCTCCGGGGGTTCCTCCAGGGTCTTCAGCAGGGCGTTGAACGCCTGCTGGGTGACCATGTGGACCTCGTCGATGATGTAGATGCGGTACTTGCTCTTGGACGGCAGGTAGCGAACGGTCTCGATCAGATCGCGGATGTCGTCGACCCGGTTGTTCGAGGCCCCGTCGATCTCCGTGACGTCCGGATGTCCGCCGCGGGTGATCTCCAGGCAGTTCTCACACTCGTTGCAGGGGTTGACGGCCGGCCCCTGCTCGCAGTTGAGCGCCTTGGCCAGGATCCTCGCGGCCGTCGTCTTGCCCACGCCGCGGGTGCCGCAGAACAGGAACGCGTGGTGGATCCGGCCCAGCCGGATGGCGTTCTGCAGCGTCTGGGTGACGTGGGGCTGGCCGACCACTTCTTCGAAGCGCTGGGGTCGGCATCGGCGGGCTATCGCCTGGTAGGTCATCGGTCGCCCATCCGTGGGTACGAGGGATGGCTGGGTTGAACCGGAAGCCCCGGAGTACCAGCTACCGTTGCTTCCTTTCGGACCTGGCGGAGTTCACCGGCTCCAGTCTCCCGGGACCCAGCCATCCCGCCTACCCACGGTCGTGTCGCCTGGCGGAGAGGGCGGGATTCGAACCCGCGGTACCTTGCAGTACACACGATTTCCAGTCGTGCACCTTCAGCCACTCGGTCACCTCTCCAGCGGCGCACTGCTCGGAATGTCTCCCTGCCTGCGGGCAAAGTCAAGTGGCGGAGAGGGGGGGATTCGAACCCCCGGTGCCTTGCGGCACACTTGATTTCGAATCAAGCGCCTTCGTCCACTCGGCCACCTCTCCACGGACCTTGCCCGCGGGACAACTACGGATGACCGCTCTTCTTTCGCCGCAATCGCGCGAAGAACGAGCGTAGCAAGTTCGCCGCGTCCCCGGCCATCACCCCACCGACGATCTCGATCCGGTGGTTGAGACGTTCGTCGTCTCCCAGCTGGAAGAGGGTGTCGGCGGCGCCGGCCTTGGGATCGGTACAGCCGTACACGATCCGCGGGATCCGGGCCTGGAGCGCGGCGCCCATGCACATGGCGCAGGGTTCCAGCGTCACGTACAGCGTCGCGTCCTCGAGCCGCCAGCGGGTGGGCGAGTCCGGTCCCGTCGCGCGCCGGATGGCCAGCATCTCGGCGTGGTCGGTCGGATCGCCGCTGCGCTCCCGCGCGTTGCGCCCCAGCGATACCACCTGCCCGTCACGGACGAGGACGGCGCCGACGGGGACTTCACCCTCTGCGGCGGCCTTGCGGGCCTCCGCCAGGGCGTGGCTCATGAAGGTGCGATCATCCTGTTCTGTCATTCAAGGAACGTGCCCGTCAAAGCGGAGGATGGATACCCAAACAGGGGGCGGAGTGTCAAGCAGCACGCCAGCGAATCTCGGGCTCAGAGGTTGACAGCCTCTCAGTCCATCCGGATCAGGCCCATGCCCTTGGCCCGCGAGAGCAGCTGATAGAGGCTGCCGGGGGCCAGGTCCGGCAGGGCCGAATCCAGGTCCCGCAGGGGGGTCTTGCCATCCATCCGGCACAGCAGTTGCCCCATCAGCGGGTCGGTCACCAGCTCGGTGATCTCGCCCAGGCTGACGGTCAGCCGCGGCATGGAGTCGGGACCGGCGCCGGGGAAGTAGGCGTGGATCACCCGCGCCATCAGCTCCTCGTAGCGTTCGTCGAGTTGGCTGTCGGCCGGGGTCATCTTGCGCAGGGTCGAGATGGTGGTCAGCGCCTCGTCCAGCTTGCCCTGGAGCAGCAGATGGTTGGCCTCGGTGCGCAGGGGATCGTCCTCGACGCTGCTCTCCCCCGGCCCGAAGGACAGGGTGTCGACCGCCGAGAGTTCCTGGTCGTCATCGGGCAGGCTCGCGACCGCGTCCTGGGGTGGGAGCGGCTTCTCCGGCTCGGGGATCTGGGGCATCGGATCGTCGGGGTCGCCGTACTCGTCGAAGGAGTCCCCGAGCAGATCGTTGATGGAGTCGTCCGGCAACGAATCCGGGTCGATGGAATCGTCGAGATCGAGATCCTCGGGCCGGAAACGGCCGGTGGAAGTCCAGCCCTGGTCGCCCTCGCCGGGTGTGAACGGATCCTCCACCGTGCTCTCGTCTGCGGAATCCTGCGCGGGCTCGTCCTCCCCCTCGCCCAGGTCGTCCAGCGGGACCTCTTCCTCCAGATCGATCTCGAGGCCCTCCCCGTCGACCAGGGCTTCGTCGACCTCGATGTCAGCGTCGTCGCCCGCCTTCGCACCCCCGGCGGCCGCGTCCTGGGTCTCCGGCGCCCGGGGCCCCGTGCCCTGGTCACGACCTTTCTTTGCGGGCTTTCCCTGGGCCACCTGGCGGTCCTCCTTCGCGGCAATGTACCAGTTGCTTCGCCCACCCGCGAGACCCTTGACAGTACACGGGGCGCTCCCTACCATCCCCCGGCTCCCAGGGAGAGCGAGAACGCCCGGATCGCCGGGCACGAGAGGTCGGCACCATGGCCAACACCAAGAACCTGGATCGAACCGCCCGCAAGACCGCCAAGCGCACCGCCCGCCGGGCGCTCAAGGATCGCTTCGCCGCGCTGACCCTCAAGGACCGCAAAGCGTTGCGCAAGTACGAGGGGACGCTGTCTGCGTTCCTGCGCGAGAAGGAAGCGGGCGAAGGCTAGCTGAGGGACGCGATTTTCCCGCCACCGGCCTACCCCTTTCCGACACAATCGGGTCTGATCGAATAACCGGTGCAGCTGGCGAGTTCTAGCTGCCGGGGGACCGGTGCACCCGACCGCCCGAGGGAGGCAGCTGTGGGTAGGCCCGAGCGCACGCACTACTGCTCGTACTGTCTGCACTACCTCGACGAGATCGACGACTTCTGCCCCCACACACCCTGCGGCCGCACCCGCCCCGCCACCGGCTGGGCGTATTTCTTCGAGTCCGGTGAGAGCATCGATGGCCGTTTTCGCATCCGGCGCCGGCTGGGCGCGGGCGGCGCGGGCGTCACCTATCGCTCCATCGACCTGGTGGCCGACGACCCCGAGATGCGGGACGTGGCGCTCAAGGTCCTCCACCACGATCGGGGACAGGGCATCCTCAGGGATCGGCTGCGCCTCGAGGGCGAGGTGCTGCGGCGTCTGGATCACCCCAACGTGGTGTCCTTCCGCGAGCTCAAGGTGGACGGCGCCGAGCCCTACTATCTGGCCACCGGGTTCATGCCGGGGGGCAGCCTGGACGACGTGCTGCGCGCCCAGACTAAGCTGTCCGCCCGCAGCGTGCTGGTGGTGGGCGCCCAGATCGCCCGCGCGCTGGCCACGGCCCACGCCATCGGGGTGATCCACCGGGACCTGAAGCCGGCCAACATCCTGGTGCGGGACATCAACGAGTACCCGCTGGTGATCCGGGTGGCGGACTGGGGAATCGCCCGCGCCTTCCCGGAGCTCGTTCCCCGCCGCCACGTGACCATCCAGGGCGGATTCGTCGGGACCCCGGAGTTCGCCTCCCCCGAGCAGCTGCGCGGCGAGCCCACGGTCGGCCCGCCGACCGACGTCTTCGGCCTGGGCGTGCTGCTCCACACCCTGGCTGGCGGCCAACCGATTCGCGACCTGGTGGCTCGCGGGGTCGTCGACTTCAACAAGCTGCGCGAAGGAGCCTCGCGCTACGAGCGGGTTCCCCTCTCCCTGGCCGCGGCGGGCGAGGCGCACATGCCGTTGCTGGACGAACTCCTCGACCAGCTGATCACCCGATCCCCCGACGCCCGTCCCGACGCGGAGACCGTCGCGGCGTACTGCGACGAGCTGATCGAGGCGGGGGACACCACCCCGCAGCGGCCGCTGGATTCATCCGCACTGCCCGCGTTGACGCCGTCGGCCGCCTTCGACGCCTCGCGGGAAGAGCTGTTCCTGCCAGCCGATGCCGGGACTGCCAAGCCCCTGCGACTGGGCAGCGAGGAGGCCCCACCACCACCCTCCCCGGTCACCGTGGAGATCGAGAACCCAGCGCCGCTGCCGACCCCGCCCGACGAAGAGGTGCCCTGGCCGCGGGCCGACGAGGTGGCGTTTGCGGCGCCGACGGCGGTCCCGGAAGACGCCGAGAGTCTGCCGGCGGTCCGTGTGCTCGAGGAAGGTGTCGGACCCGCGGAGCCCGTGCTGCTCAGGGAGCCGTCGCCGGAGACCCGGGCCATCCGTGCCGAGCCGTCCCCGATCAACGAACCCTTGCCCCGGCGGCGGACCGGTCTGCTGTGGGTGGCCGCGCTGTCCCTGCTGGCGCTGGTGCTGTGCGCCGGGCTGGCCGCCCTCGCGTTCGGTCCGGCCGCCATCGACCAGCTGGCGTTCCTCGGCTCCGTCGACCGCGAACTTCCGTCCGGGCTGGACGACGGCCGGATCTCGGCCAGCGGCCGCCGTCAGGGGGCCCCCACGCCGCCGCGGGCTGCCGACGGTTCCCTGCGCGACCCGCCCGAAGCCGGGCAAGAGGAGGAGGCGGTCGTGCCGGTCGAGGGGGGCAGCCGCCGCGCGACACACTCCGCTCCCGCGGCGGTCCCCTCCACGGGGGTTGCCGAGGCGGGAACCGGCGATCTCGCCCTGTCGCCCGACGCCGTCGATACCCCCGCGCCCGCCGAGGGCGTGGTGGTCGACCACGGCACCGATCCCAGTGCTGGAAGTGACCCGGTGGGTCGGACGGGCGAGGGGGGAAGCCTCTGGGCCACCCGGCCGGGGGCGCCGCGGCCCTGGCCCACCGACTACCGCTCCCGCCGACAGCACGAGATCAGCCGCCCCTCCAAGGCGGGCCGCGCCCGCCGGGACGGGCGGCGAGATGGCCGCGTCGGCGATGGGGGCGAGGCCGGCAAGCTCCGCGGCCGCGACGAGAGCCCGTCGGCCGGCGAGCCCCCGGCGTCCGAAGAGGCCGAGGTGACCGGCGGCAAGACCGCGGCGGAAAGCGGGGACGCCCCCGCCCCCGCCGAAGGCGTGGTCGTACCGGCGGGCAAGCGCGGTGCCATCGACCCAGCAGGGGACGAGAGCCCGGCGGACGAGCCGGAGACGGCGGGGGAGCCCGGGGACAGCGAGCCGGCCGGCGAGGGGGACGGGGGCTCGGGGGGCGGCAAGTCCGGCTGATCCCCCGACTACCGGCTGTCCATCACCGTCAGCCCCTGTTCGAGGGTGATGCGCGCCGTGCCCACCCTGGGGAGGTCGGAGCGCTTGCGCAGGAATCGGGGCAGATCCCCGTAGCGATCATCCTCGCGGTCGCTGGTCGCATTCTCCATCAGCGTGGCGTCCGGGTCGACCGGGGAACACTTCCTCGGCGGCGGCTTGCGCGCGGGCAACGACAGGTCGGTCTGGGGGCCCAGGTGGGGGAGGGTCCGCGCCCTGCGGTGGGGGGCTGCGCTGGCGCTGCTATCGCCCGGGCCCGCGCCTGTTGCGCCTGCGCCGGGATTCCCGGCAGGTGCCGCGCCCGCTGGCGAGAGGTTCACCGGTGGCGCGGGGACCGCGCCGATGGGCAGGATCACCCGGAACAAGGTGTTGCCCACCAGCAGCTCGTCTCCCTGCCGCAGGGGCTGGGCCGTCGCGCCCTCCTTGGCGATGAGGCGCAGACGGGCGCCAGTACGGCGGCGGACGAACACCGGGCAGGCGCGGCTCAGGGCCCGCACCTTGGGTTCGCTGCCCCGCAGATCGATCTCCGCGTGACGTCCCGCGACCATGATCGAGTCGGTGGTGAACGAGGCCACCTCCACCTCGCCGCCGCGGGTGGGAATCGTCCCGCGGGGATCCACCGTCGGCAGCCAGTGGATGTTCTCGTGGATTCCACGGTCGGGCAGTGCGATCTCGCACTTGCGTCGGTCGCGGCCGATGCGGAAGGCGCTGCCCAGCTCGAGCTCGTGGGGCTCGGCGGGAACCGAGAATTCGCCCAGGTAGGGCCAGCGGGGATCGTCGTGGGTGCAGGACCGGTAGGTCAGCCGGCCCCGGCTCAGTCCGATGTCGCGCTCGCCGGTGAGCGGGAATGTCCGGTCGGCGGACAGCTCTTCGCCATCGACGGTCACACCCGCGCGCAGCGGTCTCAACTCGATCTGCTCGCCGTCGACCAGCACCCTGGCCGCCGGTTCGGGCAGCTGGGGAGCTACGCTACCGTCGTCCCCGATATCCAGCTGATAGCCCCCCATGACCCGGGGGAAGTGCACCCGCTGGACCAGCAGCGCGCGGCGGCTGAGGATCACCCGCGGATCCGGCTCGGGCTCCGGGATCAGGGTCAATCCGTCACCCACCGAGACGCCTTCGGGCACCAGGGTGCCGCCGGTCCCCGCCGCGGCCTCGGACGGACGGGATACGTTGGCCGGGATCAGCATCACCTCGAGGACCGGAGCGCCACCCGCCCCGTCCTCGACGGTCACGGTGTCGCCCTGCGGACCGGCGGTCTGGCGCAGCCGGTAGGCGTCGGCAAGGTCGGGGTTGAGGCGATGCAGCATCTCGGGGTGCCCCGGCGGGCGGTGCAGGGTGTAGAGCGCCGGGCCCGGCAGCTCGGCGTCGCGGCCGTTGTCCAGCCAGTGGGATCCGACGGTGAACGCCAGCTGGTCATCGTGGAACACGCCCACCTGGCGGAACCCGCCCGCGCCGCCGGCCTCCCGCGGGACGCGGATGTAGACGCTGGCAAAGGGCGTCGAGCCCTCACCGGGGCCGTGGTAGAGGTTGGGCATCAACGCCGTGGCGAACTCGCCGGCCTGCAGGCCCAGGGGCTGGCCGCCCATGGCAGGCTCGCCATCGCCGATCACCCTCAGTCGCGGTCCGCGGCGGGGATCCGCCATCCGCCAGCCCTGCTGCTGGCACAGGCGCCCGATCTGACGCTCCACCAGGGCCTGGAGACCCTCCTCCCAACTGGCTGCCCCGTGCTCCAGCTCGCGCCGCCGATCCTCCGCCGACAAGATGATCAGCACGTCGGCGTACAGGGTGCCGTCCAGGCGCCGCGCCAACTCACCCAGGTGCTCCCGCAGACCCCCGGGTCGCCCCCAGCGCGTGGCCGTGCTCCAGATATGGTCGGGGTAGCGCACCAGATCGCCGTCGGCGGCGAAGCGCATCAGGCGGAAGTTGTAGTAGCCGTTGTCCGGATCGTCGACCAGCAGCCAGCGCTCCCCGCCGCCGGCGTCGGCCCGCCGGCCCATCACGCCCCGCAGCCAGCCTGCGATCCCGCTCGCCATGCCTCGTCCTCCCGGAGCCCGGCCACACCCGGTGCCCATGGGGATAGTCCCCGGGCGGGGTCCGGATATTCACAAGCATAGGACGGACGAGGCGCCGCCGCTGTTCCCGAGGGCTTACCGACCGGATTCCGGACGTGGTGTCCGGATTCCGGACGGTCCGGGGCGCGAGAGCGGGGTGGCGGACCTCGCGAACGCTGGACGTCGTCGGTGTGCGCTCGCTGGCACGGGTCTTGGATTCTCGTCTGGTCAGCGAGCTACCCCAGTTGGGGGGTAGACGTCGCGCAGGCCGTCGGACCTGATGCGAGGCAGACCCGGGGGGGTCGGGTGGGCGGCGGTCGGCGCTCGGATCACGGACGGGGGCGTCGGACTCGGGAAGCCGGCGCCCCCAGCCCGGTCCGCTCCACCCGATCCCGGCTTCCCGGGAACCTTTGCCCCCGTGCCGGTGTCCCACTCCATGAGCCCACGAGGCTCCGTGTTACGTTTTCATTCGAGGAACGTTGAGTGGGGCAAGAGGTGACAGACACCGACAAGAAGCTGATGCTCGCCTATTGCGAAGGGGACGAGAGCGCCTTCGAGGACCTGTACCTGCGTTACCGGGAGCGGGTGTATTTCTACATCCGCCGGTTCGTCAGGCGGGAGGATCTGGTGGAGGAGATCTACCAGGAAGCGTTCGTGCGGCTTCACAAGGCCCGGGACCGCTACAAGCCCACGGCCAAGTTCTCCACGTTCCTGTACACCATCGTCTATCGCCTCTGCATCGATCGCAATCGCTCCAAGGGGTACCGGGATATCGAGTCCCGTCCACGGCCCGAGACACCCGCGCCCGAACCGGCGGGTCCCGGCCGCGGCCCCGAGATGAGGGCCGGGCTGGAGCAGCGCAAGGGGATGCTGCTCGAGGCCCTGGGGCGGCTGTCCGACCGACGTCGATCCGCGTTGCTGCTGCACGACATGTACGGCTACACCGCGGCGGAGGTGGGTGAGGCGATGGACTGCACGACGGCTGCCGCGAAGATGACCATCTTCCGCGGCCGCCGGCAGCTCCGCGAGATCCTGGAGAGGGGACCGGGACAGGAGGAAATGATCGGATGAGGGAAACAGAACGCGCAGAGATCATCGAGGGACCGGAGCCGCCGGTAGCCGCCCTGGCCGAACTCGAACCGTGTGAGGAGGTTCCTCCTCACCTGGATCGGGCCGTTCGGGGCGAGATACGGCGACGGCTGCGGGACGAACGTGTGCGACCACCCTGGTGGCGACGGACGCCGGCCGTGGCCGCGATGTCCGGCGCCTGTGCGGCGGCGGCGACGGTCGTGCTGATCTTCGCCATCCAGCCGTTGATCACGGGGGACGGCGGACCCGAAGGTGCCAGGGAAAAGGGCCCGGGTGGAGTCAGCGCGGCCGAGGTGCATCTCGACTACCTGGTCCAGCGTCCAGGTGAGACCTCCCCTGCCCGGCTGGGCGGCGGCACCGAGGTCGGAGTGGGCGACGGAGTCTACCTGCGGGCTGACCTGACCCGCCCCGGAATATTGACCTTCCTGGCCGACTCACCGGGCGCCGGCTGGGAGCCTCTGGTGACCCAGCAGGGGGTCGTGGGCGCAAACGATCTTCAAAGAGAGGGCAAGATCCAGGTATTCTATGTAACGGAGGCAGGTCTCTACCGGTTTGCTGCGGTCTGGTCCTCGGAACATCCACCGGAGGACTGGAACCCGGGTGAAGGCACCCGGCCGCAGCTGGATCCGCTGGGAGACCAGGTGGAGGTGGCGTGGGTCGAACTCGAGGCCCGACAACTCGCCGAGCCGCCCTGATCGCGAGCGCTGCCCTGCTCGCGATGGCGGTCGTCGCGGTGCCCGACAGGGCGCCAGCGCAGCCGTCCACGCGGGGCCTGGCCGACGCGCCAGTGGACCCCGTGACCCTCGACCTGGCGTTCCAGCCGCGACGGATCGCCCTCCTGATCGGCATCGACGAGTACGACGACGCCACCTTCCCGGCCCTACGTTTCGCCTCCGAGGACGCCAACGCCTTCGGCGATCTGCTGGCGGATCCGATGTGGGGTGGGTTCGATGAGGTGGTGGTCCTGACGGCGGCGGCGCGCACCAGCCGGATCGAGATCCTGGCGGCCATCGACGACATGGCCACCACCCTGCAGCGCAACGACACCTTCGTGCTTTACTTCTCCGGCCACGGCAGCCTGGAGACCGACACCCGAGGCTCCTCCCTGTACATCTGCCCCCGGGACACCAATCCCGCCCGGCTGGAGAGCTCGGCGGTGTCCGTCGACGCGCTGCAGCGTATCCTGGGCAAGCTGCCCTGCCGGCGGCGGGTGATGATCCTCGACAGCTGCCACAACGGCGAGGCCAAGAGTTTCCTGGCCATGGATACCCGCGAGGAGATCGCGCGCCGTCGTAGCCCCCTCGACCCGCGGGTCTACACCCGGGTCGGCGAGGCGGAGGCGCACCTGTTCGCGGCGGCCTTCCACCAGCCTGCGCTCGAGGATCCCGAGCTGGGTCACGGGGTCTACACGCATTACCTGCTCGAGTCGCTCTCCCGCCGCGCTGGCGTGGCGGACCTGGACGGCGACGGCGTGATCACCGTCGTCGAGGCGCATCAGTACGCCCGCGACCACACCATCTCGTTCACCGGCGGCGCCCAGGTACCCCAGGCGATGTTCAAGGAGGTGGGCCGCGAGGACATCTTCCTGTCCGGCGGTGAGGGAGCACTGCTGGCGGCCGAGCGGGGATTGCTCACCAGCTACAGCCGGCTGCTCGCCGACTGCCGGATCAGCGTGGACGGCGTGGCCCGCGGCACCCTCCCGCAGGCGCTGTCGGTGGAGCCGGGATCCCACCGCGTGGAGGTGGTCGAACCCGACTCGGGTCGGGTGCTGATCCAGCGGACCGTGAATGTGTCGGCAGGCAAGAGCCTGTCGGTGGACGCCCTGGCCGACGAGCGCCGCCCGGAGAAGCGTTGGAGCCTGGCCGGTGGGCTCGGGGCGTTCGGCGTCCTGGGACCCTTCGCCCAGAACTACCCGTCGTTCTCGGCGGGCATCGACCTCTCGGCACGACGTCGTTTCCAGCGGTCGGCCCGCAACGTGCGGTTGACCCTGGACCTGGGGTGGTCCCACGGCGAGGGGGTGTACGAGGCCGCATCCGACACGCCGATCGACACCGACATGCTGCGGGCCGGCGGCGGCATCCAGGCCTGCCAAGACATCCGTCGGGCCAACCTGTGGATCGGCCTGCAGGGCAACTTGATCGTCGTCGCGGTGCGCCAGCAACCCACCGCGGACGTCCTGGACCGAACCGGGATCGCGGACCCCCAGTGGGCCGTGATGCCCGCCCCGCGGCTGGCCATGGGCGTGGACCTGTGGGGGCCCGGCAGGGTGGGAGTACAGCTCGGCACCTACGCGGACGTGTTCGTGCCGGTGGTTCACGACAAGTACGACAACCCCGAGCATCGCGTCGGGTTCCTGGTCGGCGGACAGCTGCGGCTCCTGGGGGTGATGCGGTGAGCCGCCGATTCGCGTGGGCGATGCGGGGTCCGACCCTGGCGCTGCTCGCCGTGCTGGCGGGCTCGGGATGCTCATCCTTGAGCGACCGGGATCTGTTGCACCACGCAGGCGCGTTCTCGGTGATCCCGATCCAGCTCTCTACCCTCGATCACGAGCCGATCCAGGCCTCCAAGGTCACCGTCGATCCCATCAATCGCGCGGTGTACGTGGCCGGGGACGACTCCTCGGATATCGCCCTGGTGGACGGTCGCTCCGCCCATCTGGTCGGCTACGCCAGCGTGCGGCCGCTCGGGGAGCGTGGCGGACCGCCCGAAGGGCTGATCGCCAGTCCAGGAGGCAATGAGATCTTCGTCCGGCTTCCCGACTTCGACGGCGTGCCGGTGATGGTCCACATCGGCGACGAGCCGAGCCACGTGATCCACGGCGATCCGGTCCAGGTCTCGGCTGCCGCAGCGGGTGAGCTCCCCCGCCGGTTGATGAGCTTCAGCGTGGAGGCCGGGCAGCTGTTGCTGGCGGACATGGCCCCGGATGGCGCCACCGAGTTCCAGTGCCTGAAGATCCGCAATGACGCGACGATGATCTGCCCCGAGCCCCTCGACGAGCTGCCCGTGGATCTGGTGCTGGACGCGGCGCGGGATCGGGTGCTCGTACTGTCGGCCCCCGACGCCTACTACAGCCGCCTGCACGCCTACGACGCCTCCGGCGAGGTGTGGTCGCGGACGTTCCCGGGCGGGCCAGTACAGGGCAAGTTGCTGGTGGACGAGGGCGACGGCTCGGTCTACGTGGCGCAGCAGAACATGGGCACCCTGATCCGCTTCGGCGCCGACGGCGAGGGCCCGACGTTGCTGCCGGTGGAGAGTGGTCCGGTGGACATGGTCCAGGATCATGACTCCGGCCTGGTCTACGTGGCCTGCCGCGACGCACACAGCTTGGTGGTGGTCGATCCGGTCGCCGGCGAGACCTATTCGATGCCCCTGGGGGAGTCCCCGGTGGCGATGGCCATCGACGATCAGGCCGGCTATCTGTTCGTGGCCCTGCGCGAGGGGCGTTCGATGGCGGTGATCGATCTGTACCGCCACGAGCTGGCCCACGTGGACGTCACCGGTCCCCAGCTGGACGTGGCCGTCGATCCGGGAGTCGATGGCGGCTACGCCTATGCCGTGGTCGATGGCGAGATCCTCGCGCGAATGGCCTATTGAACCCCGCGCCCTCCCTGGTATCCCGCTGGTAGTTGACACGCGCCCTCCCGCGCGATTGGCTGTGGGGCATGAAGGGCTACCGCATCAAGACCGTCTCGCGTATGACCGGGATGAGCCCCGAGCTCCTCCGCGCCTGGGAGCGACGGCACGGGGTGGTCACCCCCCAGCGCACCACCGGAGGCTACCGGGAATACAGCGAGGCCGAGGTCGAACGTTTACGCCTGCTGGCACTGCTGGCCTCCCGCGGGTACTCGATCGGAGAGATCGCCGGCCTGAAGGTGGACGAGCTGGAGGGGCTGATCCGCTCCGGCCCTCCTTCGTCACCCACGGCGCGTCCCGCGGCGCCCGGCGTCGGAAACCTGGTGGTCGAACAGCTCAGCGCCCTCGCCCACGGTGGCGATGCTCTCGGTTTCCGCCGCGGGCTGAGGCGGATCCTGGTCCTGCTGCCGACACGGCAGGTCGTCGGCTCGGTCCTGCTGCCCCTGCTGCGGGAACTCTCGAACGGCGACGGGGGTGAGGCGTCGTGGGCAGCGCGCCAGCTGGCCGGCGAGGAGATCCGCGGTTACCTGGGGCCCCTCGCCGAGGAGGCACCGCCGGCGGCGCCGCTTGCGTTGATCGCCGTGGCTGGGGGGGAGGAGCCGGCCGGTCCGGATGCCCTGCGCGCGCTGCTGGCAGCGACCCAGCGGGGCTGGCGGGCGGTTTCCATGGGCCGGATGCTCTCACCCGGGCTGCTGGCGGAACGCGCCCGCGCCAGCTCGGCCGCGGCGGCCATCCTGGTCTGCCCCAGCACCCCCACCGCCACCACGCTGCTGGGACTGGTCGAGGCCTGGGATGGGGCTGGGACGGGCGAGTGCCGGCTGATCCTGGTCGGCGGCGATCAGGGCCTGTTGGCGCAGGCCGCGCAGGAGCACGGGGTGCGGGTCGTGCGTGACGATCTCGAACTCCCGGCCGTTCTTCGCACCATCGAAGATCCGACCGCCGGCCGGTCCGGCTAGCCGGTGGCGCTCTTCGACCCCACGATCCTCGCCGTCGCGGCCATCGCGGCGGGGGTGACCGCGGTGGCGTTGCTGGTCGGACGCGACCGGTCGGCGGGCCCGCGACGGGCGAGACCTTCCCATCTGGGCCCCGATCCTGCCGATGTCGAGGTCGAGCTGCGGCGCCTGCTCGATGCCGCGCGGCGCGAGCGGGGTGGCGACGAGTTGATCAGCGACGTGGACCTCGACGAGCTGGCCCGTCACCACGCCCACTGGATGGCGACGGAGGAGCGCGTCACCTCCATCGACGACCAGGGCCGCGACGTGGTGGGACGCCGCGAGTCGTTGCTGCCGACCCTCGCCGGTCCCCTCGACGAGGCCATCGCCGCCGTCGCGCTCTCCCCCAGCCTGGAGGCCCGTGCCTGCGCGGAAGCGCTCCTGGTTCCGCTTGGGGTCGATCTGTGGGTCGACGGCGAGTTCACCGCAGGTGCCATCGGCGTGTCGACCGGTCCGGAGCAGGTCTTCGCCAGCGTGGTGGTCGCCCGGCGGCTCGCGGTCTTCGACGCTCTCCCGGATCTGAAGAACACGCGGGAGTTGTTGGTGTCTGGTCAGCTGCTGGAGGCCGCGCCACGACCGCCGGCCTTCCAGGTGGAGGAACCGGATGGCACCGCGGTCCCGGCGGAGGTGCAGGAGTACGGATCCCGGTTCGAACTGCGCTGCCGGCCACAGCGGGCTGGGGAGCATGTGGTTCGGATCGGCGGCGAGGTCTTTTTTGTTTTTGGATTCGAAAATGACCGGCTACCATGACAAAAGAGCGACTAATGTTTTTCATGGAAGGTAGGTTGGTCATGGCCAGGAAGGCCTCCGGCGCCCCCCACTCCATCGTCCCTCTGCTCCTCTCCCTCGTCTGTTTGACGTCCGTCGCCTGTTTCGAGCTCGAAGATCCGGCGCTGACGCCGGACGGCGAGCCCGACGCGTGGACCGTCGATCCCACCGACGACGGGCTCGAGGCGATCGTGGAGGCGGGCTGCCCCGCCGAGTATCCCGAGCTCGAAATGGTCCCGAGCGGCTCCCAGGACGAGGCGTGGCGCTGGCTCAACTGCTATCGCAACCTCGCCCAGGTGGAGCTGGTGTCGCTGACGCCCGGGTGTGCCACCACCACCGATCGCCACGCGGCCTACATGGACGAGACCGCCGAGTACAGCATGCTGGAGACCCAGGCAGCGGCGGTCAACTACAGCGGGTACGATGCCCTCGAACGTCTCGGCGCGGCCGGTGACGAGATCGACCTGGCGACCCACAGCGTGTACGAGATGGTGGTCCGAACCGGTAACGGCGACACCGTGGATCCGCGCCGGGCGGTGGACGCCTGGATCAACACGGTCTACCACCGCCCCCCGCTCCTGCGGCCGCTGATCGACGGCGCGGGCGTTGGCTTCGGCGGGCAGTTCGGCGACATGGTCGCGGTCGGTCCCTGGGACACCGTCGAAGACGGTGGACAGCTGCTGACCGCCATCTATCCGGCGCCGGGGCAAGCCGGTGTGCCGCCGACCTTCCACAGCGACGCGGAGGTGCCGGACCCGGCGCCGGGCGTCAACCAGGTGGGCTCGCCGATCTCCGTGACCTTCCAGGCCGGGCACTGGCACGACAGCGACAACCACTTCGATATCCAGCTCGACCCGGAGGGCTGCTCGGTCACCCCCCGGGGAGGCGAGCCAGTGGACCTGATCCTGCTCGATCCCGAGAGCGACGACACGCTGTGGTCGACGGTGGTGCTGCTGCCAGCCGAGCCGATGGAGCCGGGCGTCACCTACGACGTCGAGGTGGCGGCCACCATCGCGGGGACACCGTGGTCAAAGGGCTGGACCTTCACGACTGACGGTAGCTAGTTCCCGTTCCGAAAAGTAGGATGGAGGCTGGCTAGACCTTGCGGCGGCGGGTGGCGCTGCGCGGGTCGGGATCGTCCTTGGCGGGGTAGATGTCGAGGCGATCGTCGCGGAGCACGAAGCCGTCGAGGGTCTTCTGGGCCTGACGGGCCTCCTGGATCGAGTTCAACTCCACAAAACCGAAGCGCTTGCTGAGCCCGGTGGCCCGGTCGAAGATCACCCGGGCGTCCAAGACCTCCCAGCCCGCGACCTCGAAGATGGCTCGCAGCTCCTCCTCGGTGGCCGAGTACGGCAGGTTGTTGACGAACAGGCGCGGGCTTGTGAACACCATCGGTGCGTTACGAGTCATCGGTACTCCATGTGCGGAGAACGGCGCAGGGCCCTTGGCGTCGACGCGACAACATCCCGGCTCCCTCGAGCGTCCGCCGGGTGCTGTTCCTAGCGCTGACGATAGATGATCCGACCCCGACTCAGGTCGTAGGGCGAGACCGCGACGATCACACGGTCACCTAGCAGGACCCGGATGCGGAACTTGCGCATCTTGCCGCCCAGGTGGGCGAGCACGGCGTGACCGTTCTCGGTCTCCACCTTGAAGGTACCGCCGGGGAACACCTCGGTGATCGACCCTTCGAGTTCGATCTGGTCTGCGCTGCTCATCCAGCTATCCGTTCCCAGGTGCCCCTGGCTCCCGGCCGATCGGGCACCCTACCTCTGTTCAGCTCGGCGAAAGGGTAGCTGCGGTCAAAGTAGGCGTCAAGCGGGCCCGGCGGGTCCCGTTCAGTCCTGGACGGCCGCGGCGGCTTCTTCGAGGCGCATCGTCTCCAGCAGGCGACGGCGGGTGTTGGGCCAGCCCAGACCGATCAGTTGCAGGTCGCGCTGGGCCGCGGCGACGACGGGGTGATCGGGCAACTCGCCCAGATCGCTTCGGGTGAGCAGGATCAGCTCCCTCGCCGCGAGCTCGGCCGCGGCGAAGCGTGAGGGGCTCTCCCCCCGCTCGTCCCACTGCTCGACGATGGCCGTGTTGATGGTCTGCAGGGCCATGTGCCGGCCCCGCAGCTTGAGCAGTGCGAGCCGGGAGGCGTCGCTTTGTCGCAGGTGGGGGGTCACTTGATCCAGGAGCCCCGCCAGATAGCCACAGATCACCTGGATCACAAGGATATCGAACTGTTCGCTCACCTCGGCGGCCATCGATCCCGCCTCGCCGGGCTCCCCCAGCATGCTCTCGGGGGGGATTCGACAGTCGTCGAACACCACGTTGGCCAGGGGGCTCGAGGGGCAGAATGGCCGGTCGGCGGCTGGATCGAGCAGCACACCGGGCGTGTCCCGGTGGACGAGGAATGCGCTCAATCCGTCGGGGCCCTCCAGGGTCCGCGTCCGGGCGCCCACCACCATCAGATCGGCGACCGGGGCGTTGATGACTCCGATCTTGGTGCCCTGGAGGTGGAAACGACCCCCGTCGTCCTGCACGGCGGTGGCGTCGATCCCGCCGTCCGGCGATTCTTCCCAGGCGATCGCCGCGATGGATTCACCGCTGGCCAGCCGGGGCAGCCACGCGGCCTTTTGCTCGTCGGTGCCGTGCTTGCCGATCTGGAAGCGGCCGGCCAGGTGGTGGATCACCCACGAGAGGCTGACGCCGAGGTCTGAAGTGTTCTGGCCGACCCGTCGCGCGCTCCGCCAGACCTGGGCTGGACCGCCACCCTGTCCCCCGAAGCGAGATGGAAGTCCGACGCTCAGCACTCCGGTGCGTCCCAGCTCTGCCCATTGCTCGCGCAGCGCGCTCATGGTTGGCCCCGAAGCTCCCCTCGTTCCCGTAAGCATCCTCCCTCGCGCGAGTGACCGCAAGTGCCCGATTGCCGGGGAGCCGAACTCAAACCACGGCGTGCGACCCGCTGAGCGGATCGTCCAGATGGCGCAGAACCGCATCCCAGCACGCCATCGCACGCCGGCCCGCCAGCACGACCGCAGCGTGGAATATCGCCTGATCGTCCCAGCCATCGTCACGCATGTTCTGGATCAGGGCTTGATCGATGGTCCGCGGGTTCTCCTCGATGCCGTTGCGGAAGGCGCGCGGCGGCAGGCGGCGGAGGGGCTCCAGCCGGCGGATCAGCTGACGGAGGATCACCACCGCGGTCTCGCCAGCGCCCGCCTCCGGTCGCGCCGCCACCTCGGGAACCTCGCCCGTGCGCCACAGGCGAGTGGCGATATCGTAGGCGGCGGTGCGGATCAATTGGAGCGGCCCGGGTCGGTGGATGGGGTCGCGGGGCACGCCGAGACCGTCAACCAGCCGGTCGAGCAGGTTGAACCACACGCACACGGTCGCGGCTTCGCGGATCTTCTGCTCGCCCAGGCCGGCGTCGCGCAGTGCCGCGATCCGCGCCCTGACCTCGTCGTCGTTGCCCCGGGTCAGGGACTCGGCCAGGGCGATCAGCGTGTCGTGGGCGCTGGGCGGGTCGCTGGGCTCGCGGAACAGGGCGGCGATCTGGGCGTGCTGCATGCCCATCTCGACCAGCTGGTGGGTCGCCGCGTCGGTACCGTAGCGGCAGGCCAGGACGCGGGCGACGGCCAGCGCCGTGATCTCCCGCTCGGCCCGCCCCCCCGCGCCGTAGTCCATGGCGTAGGGATACGCTCGCCAGGCCTCTCGCAGCACCACCGGATCGGTGATCAGGGCGCAGAACAGCGCGGGGACGGAGCCCATCTGACGGCGGATGTCGCGATAGACCTCCGCCACCTCGCCAGTGGCGTCTCGTTCGCTGACCGTCAGCAAATAGGCCAAGAGCACCTCACCTATTCGGAGATCTACTCCCTGGGGGGATGGGAGTCCAGGCGCCAGGGGTCAGGCGTCAGGTGTCAGGTGTCAGGCGTCAGGCGTCAGGCAGGGAGGGGGAGCGGGTATGCTTGGCGGCCGGAGGTGATCGGGTGGGTGATCGCTGGCTGGCGAACCTGTCCCGGGACGTGGGCGAGCGGCTTCCCGGCGTGGGTCCCCGCTGGCGCGAGGCCGGCCTGCTGCTGGCGCGGCTCGCGGAGCCGGTGCCTGCGCGGGTGACCGGCGCGCCGGATCGGCGGGCCGGCGGGCCGTTGGCGGAGGTGCGCCTGTCGACCGCGGACGGGTTGTCCCTGGCGGCGTGGTTCCTGCCCTCGGAGGGCGATCAGAGCGGTGCCGGGCGCCTTCCGGTGCTGGTACACCACCACTTCGGGGCCACCCGTCACGATTACCTACCGGTCGCGCGCTTCCTGCGGGCTGCCGGCCACCCGGTCCTGCTGCTGGATGCCCGGAGTCATGGCGACAGTGACGCCGGTGATCCGCTGGGGCTCTCGCTGGGCGCCCGTCCGCTGGACGTCAAGGCCGGGGCGGCCCATCTGCGGGAGCGGGGATTCCGGCGGTTCGCGGGGTATGGATTCTCCATGGGCGCCGCGGTGGTCCTGATGGGTGCCGCCGAGTGCCCGGGGCTGGTGGGGTTGGTGTTGGACTCGGGACCGGTGGTGCACCTGTACGCGGCCTGCAAAGGGGTCATCGACGCCCGGATGACCGGAGATCCGCCGGAGCGGCGACGAGCGGCGGCGCGGCGGCTGTACCTGGACGGGATGGGCTGGCGTTACCGGCGGGACCTGGAGGCCGCGGCGGCGCGTATCCCGCGGATACCCGCGCTGATCCTCCACGGTGAGCGGGATGAGGTCTTGCCGCCCGCCGAGACCGCCCTGCTCCAGCGACAGGTGCTCCAGGGACCTTGCGAGCGGGTCGTACTACCCGCGACAGAGCACGTCACCGGCTGGGCCCGCCATCGGCGCCGGTATCGCGAGCTCGTGCTGGATTTCTTGCGAGGAGTCGGGGAACGGAGTGGCCGTCCCGGCGTCGTGGGCTAGGATTTCCCCGACGGGAGTTGCATGGGTGGATCAAAACGACGTTCACGACGCCAGCTGTTGCGGGACGGCCTGACGGTCGCCGCCGGGGCCGCGCTGCTGCCAGCCCTCGGCTGCCCCACGGACGATCCCTGCGATCCCGTCGGGGGCGGGGACGACGACGACGACAGCGCGGGCGACGACTGCACGCCGGTTGCGGGGGAGATCGCCAACGAGGAGCTGGAGCGGACGGTGATCCGGGTACACGACACCCGGGTGACCGACTACGACTACAGCGATCCGGTGGCGTCGCCCTCCCACAGCCGCATCGACGCGGGCGTGCTGACTGCGATGCTCGCCGCCGGGATCGTGGAGCTGACCGGCGCCCCCGACGCCCGGACGGGCTGGGCGGGGCTGCTGGGGAACTACACCTGCGACGACAGGGTGGCGATCAAGGTCAACTTCAACTCCCACAGCGGCGCGGACGAGGGCAAGCTGAACAACAGCGGGGCCATGGTGCTGGCGGTGATGGACGCGCTGGTGGACCTGGGCCTCTGCCCTGCCCACATCACCGTGTTCGATGCCTCCCGCGGCGAGATCGCCAACGTGGTCGAACCCCTGCGGGCGGCCTATCCGGATGGGAACTACCTGTTCTACTCTGGACGTCCCGCCGTCCGAGAGCGAGGTGCTGACCTTCCCGTCGTTGATCGACGCGGAGTCCGCCGCCCCCCTCGAGATCCGGGTGCCCACCCCGGTGGTCGAGGCCCAGCACCTGATCGATCTACACCTTCTCAAGGGCCACTTCGGCGGCGTCACCGGCGCGCTCAAGAACATGTTCGGCCTGGCCCGGGACGTCTGGGACACGGTCCACGGCTCCCGCGACGGTTGGCCGCGCTGGGACAGCGGCGTGCAGTGCGCCGAGCTGGCCGCCCATCCGGTCCTCTGCGATCGCCGCCGGTTGTCGATCAGCGAGGCCCTGTTCGGCACCCACAACGGCGCCGATCGCGTACCGGATCCCTACGTCGAGACCCGGCTGTGGGATTCGGATTCCCCCAGCTCGCTGGTGCTGAGCACCAACCCCGTCAGTCACGACTCGGTGTTGTTGTCGCTGATCCGGGCGGAGCGCGCGGCGGCCGGCGAGGCCAACGACCAGGCGGACGACTGGATCGTCTCGGCGGCCGCGGCCCCGTACTCGCTGGGGATCCACGAGGAGGGGGTATTGACCGAAGGGGGAGACGGGCGCTGGGATCTGGCGTTCGAAGAGATCCGCTATCGAACCGTCTGGATGGAAGAAGGGTAGCCACATTGACCTGGATGCGGTTCCTGCTGCTGCTGACGCTGTTCGTCCCCGCCGAATCCGCGCGGGCGCTGACTCCTCTGCCCGACGTGGAGGCCGCGGCCGCCGCCGAGGGTGTACAACCCCACCTGATCACCCTGACCGCAGTGGGGGATCTGATGATGCACGGCTCCCAGGTGCGGGCCGCGCTGCAACCCGATGGCCGGTATCTGGTGGATGGCTATTTCGACGCGGTCGCCGAGCGACTGTCGGCCGCGGATCTGACCTTCGGCAACCTGGAGACGACCCTCGCTGGCGAGGACATGGCCTACGCCGGCTACCCGGCCTTCAACTCGCCGCGGACCCTGGCCACCGACCTGCGCGGCGCGGGCTTCGACGTGCTGCAGACTGCCAACAACCACTGCATGGACCGTCGGGAGAAGGGGTTGATCCGGACACTGCAGGCCCTGGACGCCGAGGGGCTGCGACACGTGGGTACCCGGGCCGATCCGGACGAGGATCCGGCCCTGTGGGTCGAGCTGGCGGGGCTGAAGGTGGCGTTTCTGGCCTACACGTTCTCTTCCAATGGCATCCCGCTCCCGCCGGGGCGCGAGAGTATCGTCAGCAAGCTCGATCCGGAGCGGATGGAGGCGGAGATCGCCGACGTGCTGGCCGATGGTGCGGACCTGGTGATCGTGGGCTGTCACTGGGGTTACGAATACCAGGACAAACCCCGGCCCGAGGTGGTGGAGCTGGGTCACCGGCTCGTGGAGGCCGGCGCGGACATCGTGCTGGGCGGCCACCCCCACTGGGTGCAGCCCTACGAGGTGGTGACCGCGTCCGACGGCCGCGAGGGGTTCGTCGCCTGGTCGCTTGGCAACTTCGTGTCCAACATGCGAAAGCGAAACGAGGACGTGGGCATCATCCTGGAGATGACGCTGGCGCTGGCCCCGGACGGCGGCCTGGCGCTGGCCGACGTGGGCTATGCCCCCACCTGGGTCGACGCCACCGACGCCACCGGCCGCACGAACCACACGGTCTTCGAGATCCTGACCGAGCTGCCCCGCTGCGGCCACCATCCGCGGCTGGACGCCGCCGATTGCGCCCGGATGAGCCAGGCCCTCGAGACCACCCGCGCGCTGCTGGGGGAGGGGGATCTGCTCCAGCCGGTTGCCGAGCCAGCGTTCACCGACCCGACGGGCGCCGAGGGGCGGGTGGCGCCTTGATTGCCGGATGGCTGATTGCGCTGGCGCTGGCCACGACCGCCCCCGCGGAAGCGGCCGAGCCCGAACCGGTCGAGCCACCCGCGGGCATGGTGCTGGTGCCCTCCGGCGAGGCCTGGATCGGAGACGACGAGGGGGATCCCGATGAGGTTCCAGCGGTCCGGCTGCCCGTGGCGGCGTTCTTCCTGGACCGCACCGAGGTGACCAACGACGCCTACCGGGGGTTCGTGGGTGAGACGGGGCACCCGGTCCCGGGGATCGGCGCGACCGACTTCACCCGCTGGGCCTGGGTCGAGGGCGAGCCGCGCAAGGGTACCGGCGGTGATCCGGTCTTCCTGGTCACCTGGGCCGACGCCGACGCCTACTGCCGCTGGGCCGGCAAGCGGCTGCCCACGGAGCTGGAGTGGGAGCGGGCCGCCCGGGGCGACGACGGCCGCCGCTGGGCGTGGGGTAACCGCTGGGAGGACGGCGAGGCGCGGGCCAACTGGTACGAGGGCAAGGAGTTCGACGGGTTCTCCCACGTGGCCCCCGCCGACAGCTACCCGGCCGGCGCCAGCTCCTTCGGCGCGCTGAATCTAACTGGCAACGTCTGGGAGTGGGTGGCCGACCCCTACGTCGAGCAGCCCGCCTGGAAGGTCGGCGCCGAGCGGGCGTCGGCCCCCGACACCGGCTACCGCGTGGTCCGCGGGGGCTCGTGGTACACCAACAACTGGTACTGGATGCGAGCCAGCTTCCGCTACTTCCTGCCCGCCGACGAGGTCAGCACGATCTACGGCTTCCGCTGCGCGAAAGACCTGCCTGCGGATCAGTAGACGCTGATCGTGATCGAGTCGGTGGCGTACAGGCCGCCCTCGTCGGTGACCGTCAGGGTGATCAGGTGGTTGCCCAGGGTCAGGGACGAGGTCAGGAACTCGATGTCGCCCAGCACGTCCGGATTCGACGTGTCCAGCACGTTGCCCCAGGTATCGGTCCAGACCGCCTCGAGGGAGTCGAGGGCGGCGTAGTCCGAGGCCACGCCGGCAAAGCTGATCACGCTGCCCTGGGCGAAGCTGTCGCCGTCGCCGGGGGAGCTGATGGCGGTCTCCGGTCGGCGGTTCATCATGTAGCCGGCGCCGTACTCGGTGCAGCCGTACGCGCCGCAAGCCGTGTACCACAGGTGCAGGTCGGTGCCGTCCCAGTGGATGGCCGGAGCCTGCATGGTGTAGTCGTCCCACGCGCCGGCGTCGCCCAGGGACAGGGGATTGAAGCCGGACTTGGTCCAGTCCTCCCCGTCCTCCGAGAACGCCAGCCCCAGCTGGTAGGTGCTGGAGTAACCCTGATAGGCCATCACGTATCCCTCGTCGGTGGACGCGACGGTGGGGCCGAAGACGTGGCTCGCGTCCCAGTCGCCCGGGGTCACGCCGAGCACCGGGGTGGTGCCGAAGCGATTCCAGGTCGTCCCGTCGGTGGATCCGGCATAGCCGATCTGGACCGCACTGGAGTTGTCGGGCCGTCCGCCGTACCACATCTGGTAGGAGAAGCCGTCGTAGAGCACGGCCGGATCGTAGACCTGGGTGTCGTCGAAAGCCCCGGGGGAGCCCAGATCGAGGACGGGGCTGGCGGGGTCGCGCTCCAGGTTCTCCCAGTCCGCGGAGTCGGCCAGCCCGATACGCCAGTTGGCGCCGTCGTAGCCGCTGTAGTAGAGGGCCACGTCGCCCGCTGGGGTTTCCACGGGGCTGGTGGACCAGACGCCGCTGTCGTCCCACTCCCCCGATTCGCCCACATCCAGCGCGACCGACGGCCAGAAGCGAACCGGTGCCCCCTCGTGGGCCACGTGCCAGTGCATGCCGTCGGGGGTGTGGGCGTAGCCGAAGCGCCAGGTCGAGCTGTCGTAGGCGGTGTACCAGGAGTGCAGCAAGTCCCCGTCGGAGACCACCTGTCCCGGCTGCACCCGCTGGTCGGCGAACGATTCGCTGGTCTGAACCGGGATCACCGGGTTGCAGGGGTTGCGCATCCATCCGGAGGTGGTGCGGTCCCAGCCGCCGACCGCGGAGTCCAGGTCGTCGCAGTCCCCCTCGCAGACCGTGTAGCCGTCGCCGTCCCAGTCCGGGATGCCGGTGGGGTCGTTCAGGCAGTCCCAGGGGAGCACCTCGACGGTGATCGAGTCGCTGGCCTCCAGACCGCCCTCGTCGATGGCCGTCAGGATCAGGGTGTGGACCCCGGGGGCCAGGTTGACGGTGGACAGGGAGACCTCGCCCAGCAGGTCGGCCGTGGTGTGCAGCAGCATGCCCT
Source organism: uncultured Rickettsiales bacterium (assembly GCA_964436045.1). GTDB lineage: Bacteria > Myxococcota_A > UBA796 > UBA9615 > CAYRNR01 > CAYTBN01. The sequence goes on from CAYTBN010000006.1 coordinate 121,968, forward strand.
GCAGGTCGCTCTCCAGGTACACATCCAGGTTCTCGACGTAGGCGTGGTCGGTCATCACCCCGTCGATGGTCACCCAGTCGCCCTGGGTGAAGGTGGCGCCGTCGGCGGGGGCGGTGAGCTCGGCGGTGGGGGCGACGTTGTAGGCCACGCCGACCTGGTTGTAGGCCCAGCTCGAGGACGACGCGCCCCGGTAGTACATGTAGGCGCCGCCGTCGACCGGCAGCAGGTAGCCGGCCCTGGTCATGCCGTCGTCCCAGGCGCCGGCCGCGCCCGGTGCGAAGGACACGTCGGCGGGGGTGCGGCTCCAGTTCAGTCCATCGGCGGTGGTCAGCGATCGCATCCGCGCGCTGGTGCCGGTCTGGTAGTAGGACATCATCGTCAGCTGACCGTCGACCTCGCGGACCGACGGGTGGAGCAGGTAGCTGCCCTCGATGGCCAGCTCGGGCTGCACGCGCGGGTTGGCATCGTCCTTGGTCCACGCCGAGCCGTCGGCGGAGGTGGCGTGGCCGATGCGGTAGGTGCCGTCGTAGCCCGTGTACCACATGTGGTACTCACCGTCGTACTCGGCCACCGTGGGGTGGAACGTGTAGTAGTAATCCCACTCGTAGTAGGGGCCGCGGTCCACCACCGGATTGTCGGGGTCCTTGGTCCAGGTCAGGCCGTCGGCGGAGGTGGCGTGGCCGATGCGGTAGTAGCTGCCGTCGGAAGCCGTGTACCACAGGTGGTAGGTGGCGCCGTCGTACAGGGCCTCGGCCCACAGGACGTGGGCATCGTCCCACTCGCCGTTGGCACCCAGGTCGATGACCGGGTTGCCCTCGTACTTGGTCCAGGTGACGCCGTCGTCGGACGTGGCCGCGCCGATACGCCAGTTCGAGACGTCGATCCCGGTGTAGTACATCAGGTACTGGCTGCCGTCGTGGATCACGGCGCCCGACAGCAGGCCATAGTCGTCCCACTCGCCGCTGGCCCCGTAGGACACCACCGGGTTGCAGTCCGAGCGCATGTAGCCGCTGTCCTCGGCGGCCCAGCCATCCTTGGTCGGGTCGGCGTCGTCGCAGTCCGCCTCGCAGATCATCACGCCGTCGCCGTCCGCGTCGGCCTCGTCGTCGGGTAGGACGCCGTCGCAGTCGTTGTCGACGCCGTCGCACAGCTCGGCGGCGCCGGGGAAGGAGACGTCGTCGCCGTCGTCGCAGTCGCCCTCGCAGGGGGCGTAGCCGTCGCCGTCGCCGTCCTCCTCGTCCGCCGGGACGCTGCCGTCGCAGTCGTTGTCGATCCCGTCGCACAGCTCGGGCGCGCCGTCGAACACGGTGGCGTCGCCGTCGGCGCAATCGCCGTCGCAGGCCGCCTGGCCGTCCCCGTCGGCGTCGGCCTCGACGTCGGGCAGGGCGCCGTCGCAGTCGTTGTCGATCCCGTCGCACAGTTCGGGCGCGCCGGGCCAGCTGTCGGGATCGGCGTCGTCGCAGTCGCCGTCACAGATCAGGAAGCCGTCGCCGTCGTCGTCGGCCTCCCCCGGGGGCAGGGTGCCGTCACAGTCGTTGTCGACGCCGTCGCACAGTTCGAACGCGCCGGGGTAGGTGTCGGGATCCAGGTCGGCGCAATCGCCGTCGCAGATCAGGACACCGTCGGCGTCGCCGTCGTTCTCACCGGGGGGCAGGTACCCGTCACAGTCGTTGTCGACGCCGTCACACAGCTCGCTGGCGCCGGGGTGGGTGGCCGGATCGGCGTCGTCGCAGTCCCCGTCGCAGGCCGCCACGCCATCGCCATCGGAGTCGGCCTCGTCGTCGGGCAGGGCGCCATCGCAGTCGTTGTCGATCCCGTCGCACAGCTCCGCCGCGCCGGGGAAGGCCGCTGGATCGGCGTCATCGCAGTCGCCGTCGCAGATCATCGCGCCGTCGCCGTCGTCGTCCGCCTCGAACGGGGGCAGGGTGCCGTCGCAGTCATTGTCCGCCCCGTCACACAGCTCGACCGCGCCGGGGTAGGAGTCGGGATCCAGGTCCGCGCAGTCTCCGTCACAGATCCGGTAGCCGTCCCCGTCGCCGTCGTTCTCGCCGGGGGGCAGGTAGCCGTCGCAGTCGTTGTCGAATCCGTCGCAGACCTCGACGGCGCCGGGGTGGGTGGTGGCGTCCTCGTCGTTGCAGTCGCCGTCGCAGACCATCGTCCCGTCGCCGTCGGCGTCGATCTCCTGGGCGGGCACGAGGCCGTCGCAGTCGTTGTCTGCCCCGTCGCAGGCCTCGGCGGCGCCGGGGAAGGACTGGGGATCGGCGTCGTCGCAGTCGTCGCAGAGGTTGGCGCCGTCGCCGTCCCCGTCCGGGACGCCGGAATCGTCCCCGTCCACGTCGCCGTCGCAGTCGTTATCCTGACCGTCGCAGGCCTCGGTGTTGCCCGGGAACTGGTTCGCATCGGCGTCGTCGCAGTCGCCGTCGCAGGAGGATACGCTGTCGCCGTCGCCGTCCGCCGGGTTCAGGGCCGGATCGAGGTCGTTGCAATCGCCGTCGCAGGTGGAGAAGCCGTCGCCGTCGCCGTCGGCCGGGTTCAGGGCCGGGTCGCCGTCGTCGCAGTCCCCGTCGCAGACCATGTAGCCGTCGCCGTCACCGTCGGTCTCGACCGGGGGCAGGGCGCCGTCGCAGTCGTTGTCCAGGCCGTCGCACGCCTCGGGCGCGTCGGGGTGGACGTCGACGTTGCCGTCGTCACAGTCGCCCAGACAGGGGGTGTAGCCGTCCCCGTCCAGGTCGTCTCCGGTGTCCTCGTCCACCTCTCCGTCGCAGTCGTTGTCCGCCTGGTCGCACTGCTCGGGCGCACCGGTGTAGGTGGCGGGGTCGGCATCGTCGCAGTCACCGTCGCAGATCATCTGGCCATCGCCGTCGCCGTCGGCCTCTTCCGGCCCGAGCGCGCCGTCGCAGTCGGTATCGATCCCGTCGCAGCCCTCGTCGGCGCTGGGAGCCACATCTCCGTTGCCGTCGTCGCAGTCCCCCTCGCACTCGCTGATCCCGTCACCGTCGTCGTCCGCCACCTCATCCGTGGCCGGGTCGCAGTCGTTGTCGAGCCCGTCGCAGATCTCCTCGGCCCCGGGGTACACCGCGGCCTCCCCGTCGTCGCAGTCGCCCGCGCACTCGGCGAATCCATCGCCGTCGCCGTCGTCCAGCTCGTCCGTCGCCGGATCACAGTCGTCGTCCACGCCCCCGTTGCAGATCTCGGTGGCGCCGGGGTGGACCTCGGGATCGGTGTCGTCGCAATCCTCGTCCGCGGTGTAGCCGTCCCCGTCCGCGTCCTCCGGGCCGGTGGTGTCGTCGTCACCCGTGGTGTCGTCGTCACCCGTGGTGTCGTCGTCGCCCGTGGAGTCGTCGTCATCGTCGTCGGTGGCGTCGTCGTCCTCGGAGATGTCGTCGTCCCCGGACGTGTCGTCGTCGTCGTCCGTGGGGCACCCCACCAGGACGAGGGCGCAGGTCAGGGACAGAAGGAACCAGAACCGTGTCGTGATCAGCATGGCAGCCTCCCCATAGCGAGCCAGGTTATCAGCCTGAGCGGAGTTCGTCAGGGGCGGGACGGGACTGAGGGCGGTGCTACTCGGGGACGTTGCCGGTCTGGAACGCCAGCAGCTTGCAGTCCACCAGGGAGTCCAGGTCGCAGCCGTCGGCGGCGGTCTCGTAGCACTCCATGACCGCGGTGCGGTCCGGGTGCCGGAAGAGTTCGTCGGTGCAGCCCTCGGCGCAGGTGCTGCTGCTGGTCCAGGTGCCCAGCGTGCAGTCGCTGACCAGGGTGTCGCAGAGGTTCGAGCAGTCGGAGGCCGAGCCGCAGGCGACGACCAGCAGGCCGAGGGCGGCGGACAGGACGAGGGCGGCGAATACGCGGCTCATGATCCCTCCCCCGCCAGGTCTGGCATGTAGACGAGCATCAGTCCCATGGCGTCGAAGGGGTCCTCGTGGATCACCGCGCCGTCGTACAGGTCTCGCATGTAGAGCAGTACCCATTCGCCGGCCACGGCGGCGCGCACGCGGGTGGGCGAGGCGGCGTCGAAGGTCAGCGGCAGATCCCGTAGCAGGGTGAACTCGGTCTCGCCCTGACCGCGGTGGGCCAATCCGATCCTGGACTGGAAGGGCTCCAGGAAGGGATCGTCCGGCTCCTCGTACTCCATCGCACCGATGAAGAACATGTACTGGTCGCCGTTCCAGCCGACCACCGAGGGGGAGCCGACGCCGCCCGCCATCCATTCAGACGACGGATCGGGGGTGAAGATCGGCAGGTGGACCGGGTCGAACACGAAGCCGTCGCTGGAGTGGGTCTCGCCGATGGCGAACTGGACCTCGCCGTTGGCCGGATCGCCGAACAGGCCACCGACCAGCATCTGGACCTCGGTGCCGGTGAACCAGGCGTCACAGGTCAGCACCGTCGAGAGGCCACCGGGCTCGTCCGAGGTGATCGAGGTGATGTCGCCGGTGATGTCCTTGGTCCACGAGCGGCCGTCCGTCGCCGTGGCGTGGTACAGCACGCCTTTTTCCCGGCGGTACCAGGCGTGGTAGACGCCGGTCGTGCGGTCGATGGCCGTGCACGCCAGCTGGGCGATGGGCTCGTCGATGGGTGGGGTCAGCACCGGGTTGAGCGAGTAGCGCTGGATGCTGACGCCGTTGGCCGATTGTGCGAATCCCGTCGACTGGGCGTAGTTCGGGCCACCGGCCGTGTACATGAAGCGGTAGACCTGGCCGCCCAGCATCGGGATCGGCTCCACGTCGAAGTCGAAGACGCCGTGTGTCTCCCACTGGCCGACGTCCAGGTCGACCGGATGCAACAGGGGCGTGCAGTCCGCGCTGAGCATGTGGCCCTGCTCATCCATCGGGTTCATCCAGCATCCCACCGCCTCGGCCACCTCGCGGGGGTCGACCTGCCGCTCGAAGTCGGCGTTGGCGCTGGGGTCCAAGGGGCAGCCGGTGAGGGCGGTTGCCACCAGCGAGAGTGCGAGCCAGCGTCTCATCGCCACACTCCTCCCACGCCGATTCCGACGCCGCCGTTGGGCAGCGGCATCGCGGTCGGCACCACCATGACCTCCCCGTCGTCCTCTTTTTCGATCCCCAGCTCTTCGCGCAGCCGCTTCCAGCGCGCGTGCACCGCCCTGTCTGCGACCAAGATCGCGATGGCGGTGGTCCCCAGGGCGATGGCGCCGGTCAGCGTCAGCTTGAATCCGGTGGTGTTCTGTCGCGCCTGCCGCAGATAGGGCTGCGCGGACGCGTCGGTGCCGTAGACCAGCTCGTGATGGTAGTCGTCGGCCGCGGTGGCTGCCGTCTGGTCGAAGATCACCGCGCCCACGCTACAGCCCAGCGCGCCGCCCAGCAGCACAAATCCGCCGACCTGGCGCGAGGCCGCTCCCGGCGGCCGGGGGGCCCCGGCGAACTGGGCCAGCTTGCGCTGGCGGATCAGCTCCTCGGTGCTCTCGTTGTCCGACAGGTCGAGCTGGCCCTCGTCCTCGTGGGTGACCTTGGACTCCAGGTCGGCCAGGATCGCCTGGGCCTTGTCGGCGGCGTCGCCCACCGGGTGGATCTCGAGGAAGCGCCTGCAGATGCGGATCTTCTCGACGATCTCCTCGGTGTCGCCGATGGCCGTGAACAGCTCGATCATCAACTCGCGTTGCCGCTCCTCGCTCGCCTCGTCCACCGTTCTCAGGCCGCCGAGGACCTGGTCGACCAGCACGATCGCGACCTCTCCCTCGACGCACTGGACCTGGTGCTCGTGGGTGAAGGCGTCGCGGGTGATGGCCACCACGTGGACCCCGGTCTCCAGCTCGAAGATCATCAGCGGTGGCGGTAGCTTGAGCTTGATGCCGTCGAACGCGAAGCGATCCTCGGGCTGGCCGTCGATCAGCACGGCGCCCGTGTCGGCGGGGATCTCCAGCGCCTCGAGGAAGACACTCAGGTCCTCGTCGGCCTTCAGCGGCACCACGTACAGCCCGCCGATGGTCTGGGGCAGCAGGACGTCACGGTCGGGTCCGGACTCGTAGTAGGAGCGCTTGATGCGAGTGTCGCCCTCGTCCTCGCCCTCCTCGTATTCCCGGTCCTCGAGTTCGCCGATGTCGGGATCACCCTCGGCCTCGGATTCGCGATTGGCCTCGGACTCGGGATCGGCCTCGGACTCGGCCTCGGGATCGGCCTCGGACTCGGGATCGGCCTCGGGATCGGACTCGGCCTCGGACTCGGCCTTGGGATCGGACTCGGCTTCCCCCTCCGGCTCGCCCTCACCCTCGGTCTCGTCGTCCTGCCCCTTGCCTTCCCCCCAGTCGACGTCGTCGTCCCCATCCTGCGCAGCGGCAGCGTGGGGAATCAGCAACAAAACACACAGCAACAGACGCCTCATGTGCCCGATGGTGCCCGATATCCGCGCCCGCGCACAAGCAGCGCAGCCCAAAATAATCGACCGACGCGGGGGAGATGCGGGGCTTTCTGTGCCCCGATCACGGCGTGCCTGTCGATGGAGATGGTCGGGCCGGATCAGGCGGTGGTGTCGTCGTCTCCGGCGGTTGTGTCGTCGTCGCCCGCGGTTGTGTCGTCGTCGCCCGCGGTTGTGTCGTCGTCACCAGCGGTGGTGTCGTCGTCTCCGGTGTCGTCGTCTCCGGTGTCGTCGTCGTCGAACAGATCGTCGTCGTCGTCGGCGGGCACGCAGTCGCCGCTCTCGGTGGCCGTCCAGCCCTCGGGGCATTCGGGACCACAGCCTGCGGTCGCGAGTAGCGAGATGAGGGCGAGCAGCAGCAAAAAGTTCGGGGTTCGGTGGATCACGGCGTCCCTCCAGGGTCCAGCGGGCTCAGGATACCATCGGTTCGCTGGCGAGATCCGACACGTTTGCCTAGGATCCAGCCACCATGAACGACGAGACGGCAATGAACATCGATGACCAGCGCCTGGTGCAAATACGCGCGCGACGGGGCATCCTTCGCCACCCTGGGACCCTGGTGCTCACGCGCGATCTACTGTTTTTCGTGCCGTCCGCTGCGGGGGCGGCAGCGGAGCTGGAGGGCGCGGCAGCCGCGGAGGACGACGAGTCCTTCGCCGAGCTGGTGGGAGCCCTGGCCGCGCGGGTCGCCACCCTGCCCCATGGCACGGTGATTTCCAGGTCCCATCCAGCCCTGCAGCCCCCGGACGCCGACGGCCGGATCCGGCTGGTGCAGCTCGGCGAGGAAGACGACCTGCTGATCCCGGCCGACCGGATCCGGCTCGTCCAGCTGATCCTGGGGCCGCAGCGGATCCAGCCCCCGCCCCCGCCTCTCATCGACAGCGCCCCGATGTTCGCGGGTACCACCGCGCCGGTCTACGCCGAGGCGGGACCCGGCGGCTGGATCGGCCCGGTCTCGGCGGCGCTGTCCGTGTTGCTCACCTGGGCCGCGCTACCCGTGGTCTGCCTGGTATCGATCTTCGTGGTCGACGAGATAGACGACGAGCTCGGCGCGATGCTGTTCCTGGTCGGCGGCGGGGCGCTGATGATGGCTCAACTGGGCACGACCGTGGGCACGGTGATGTCCTTCGTCCGCCGCGAACGCCACCGCTGGTGGGGGCTGACCGCGCCCTTCATGCTGCTGTTCTCGTCGGCCGTGATCCTGGTCGGTTCGCTGGTCGCCCTCGACGAGCTCTTCTGATCCACACCGTGGCTGCCTTCGTCGCCCTTGGAAGTAATCTGGGGGATCGGCGCGCGATCCTCGAGCGAGCGCTCCGCGAACTGACCGCGCTGGGTGCTGGCATCCTCGGTCAGTCCGGCCTCTACGAGACCGAGCCGATCGGCATCACCAGCCGGCAGCCCTTCCTCAACGCCGTGGTCGAGCTGAGCTGGGGGGGGTCTCCTGGGGCCCTGCTCGAGGCGTTGCACGGGGTCGAACAGACCCTCGGCCGCCGCCGGGACCACCCGGACGGCGACCGCACCTGCGACCTGGACCTGCTGCTGTTCCACGACCGGGTGATCGACACCCCCACCCTGACCGTACCCCACCCGGGCATGACCGGCCGCCGCTTCGTCCTCGAGCCCCTCCTGGAGCTGGCCCCCGAGCTGGTCGATCCGGCGACGGGCAGCTCCTACGCCGACGCCTTGCCCGCGACGGCTGACCAACCTTGCCGTCTTTTTGTGTCGTCGCCATCCTGGGCCAACGAGTAGCCGCCCTGCTAGCGGGGAGTCCAGCGGGCCCGGTTCTGCCGGCCCTTTTCGATGTGCTGGTCGACCGGCTGCTCCAGGTCCCGGGAGGTCCGATCCAGCCGCCCGAACCGCGACTCGAGGCCCGCCTCTCCCCGTTTGATCACCCTCGGTGACGCGCTCACCCGCCACAGCAGGTAGCTCAGCGCCGCCAGGTCGACCGCGCAGTCACACTCCTCGATCGCGGCGGGCAGGTACTCGGCCAGCAGCAGCACCTTCTGTCGCCCCGTCGCCGGTCCCACCCTGGTCAGCGCCCAGCCCAGGGGTGAGCACTCCCCGGCGACCTGGGCCGCCAGCGGCTGCAGCACCGGATCCTGCAGCTGTGCGTCCAGCGGCTCGTCCGACAGCAGCCGGTCGGCCTCGGCGGCCATCGAGTACAGCCACAGCTGCAGGTCGGCCACGTCCTGTTCGCAGATCGGATCACCAAGATCGTCGTGCGTAGCGCTCGAAGCCGACGGCTCGTCGGCCAGCGCGGCCCCCGCGAGCGCGAGGACCAGGCAGGTGCTGAGGGCGATCGCTTCCAGTCGGGTGAGATTGACCATCGTTGTGCTCCCTCGGGCGGCCCGCGTGCACTCCGCCCTACCCTGCTGGGATAAAGCAACCACCGTGCCAGGTCGGGCGCGAGACGCCCGTCAGGTGAGGAAGCTCAGGAATTCTGGTCGGTTGTGGGAGGCGATTGCGATCTCGGCGATCGCGGAAGGTGGGTCTCGGAGCGCAGTTGACTACTTTTGTGCTCGCACTTTTGTGACGGGATCACTCCTCGGAATCCCCCGACTCCCGCGCCCGCTCCTCCTCCATCCGGCGGTAGATCGTCCGGCTGTGGATGCCCAGCAGGCTGGCGGCGAGCTTTTTGTCGCCGCCCGTGGTGCGCAGGGTCTCGAGGATCATCCGGCGCTCGACCTCTTTCAGCGGTGTGCCCACAGGGAAGGAGAGCTCGTCGGAGCGGCGTTCGCCGCCGCGGATCGACTCGGGCAGGTCGGTGGCGCTGAGACGGTCGGTCTGGGCCAGGACGACGGCGCGCTCGAGGGTGTTCTGGAGCTCGCGGACGTTGCCGGGCCAGCGGTAGCCGTCCAGCAGGTCCATGGCCTCGGCGTCTACGCCTTCGACGGGCTTGCGGTGGCGTTCGGCGTAGAGGCGGACGAAGTGGTCCACCAGCAGGGGCACGTCGCCGGCCCGGTTTCGCAGGGGGGGCAGATCCAGCCGGATCACATTGAGTCGATAGAACAGGTCCTCGCGGAAGGAGCGCTCGGCGACCATCTCCTCGAGATCCCGGTTGGTGGCGGCGATGATCCGCACGTCCACCGACAGGGTGCGGCTGCCGCCCACCCGCTCGAACTCGCCCTCTTGCAGCACCCGCAGCAGCTTCACCTGGGTGGCCGGCGAGGTCTCGCTGACCTCGTCCAGCAGCAGGCTACCGCCGTCGGCGGTCTCGAAGCGCCCCTGCCGTTTGCCCGCCGCGCCCGTGAACGCGCCTGCCTCGTGGCCGAACAGCTCGCTCTCCAGCAGGGTCTCGGGCAGGGCCGCGCAGGCCAGCCGGACCAGGGGCTTGCCGGTCCGCGGGCTCAGTTCGTGGATCGCCCGGGCCACCAGCTCCTTGCCGGTGCCGCTCTCGCCGCTGACCAGCACGGTCGCGTCGGTGGGGGCCACCTGGCGTACCACCTCCAGCGCGGAGCGCAGGGCCACCGAGTTGCCGACGATGCGGCCCAGGGGACCGGCGTCGGCGGCGACCTTCAGCCGGGCGCGCAGCTCTCGGTTCTCGACCACCAGTGAGCGTTTTTCCACGGCCTTGGAGACCGCCTGGAGCACGTCGTGGCGCTTGAGCGGTTTGGTCAGGAAATCGTAGGCTCCTTCCTTCATCGCCTCGACCGCGGTCTCGACCGTGCCGTAGGCGGTCATCAGCACCACCTCGATGTCCGGCGAGACCAGGCGGGCGGCGCGCAGCAGCTCGACTCCGTCCATGCCCGGCATCTTGAGATCGGTGAGCAGGACCGCGGTGGACCGGGAGCGGAGCCGATCGAGGGCCTCGGCGCCGCTGGCCGCTTCGACCACGTCGTAGCCGGCCCGGGCCAGGATCCGGCCCAGGCTGGCGCGGTTGCTGCGTTCGTCGTCCACGACGAGGATGGTCGTTGGGGCGCTCATGGCGGTTATTCCAGCGCCGAGGTGGGCGGCGCGTCAACCAAACCCGCGGGGCTCACGGGGACTTCCCGTCCACCCGCAACGGCAGGCGGACGCGGAAGAGGGCGCCGGCGCCGGGGGCGGTTTCGCAGCGGATGGTGCCGGCGTGGGCTTCGACGATCTGGCGGGTGATGGCCAGGCCCAGGCCCGTGCCCCGTTCGCGGGTGGTCACGAAGGGATCGAAGATGGTCTCCCGCTGGTCCGCCGGGACTCCCTCCCCGCGGTCCTCGACGCAGAACTCGACGCCGTCCTCGACGGCCGCGGCGGCGACCCGGATCGTGCCTCCGTCGGGCTGGGCCTCGACCCCGTTGCGCAGCAGGTTGAGCAGGACCTGGCGTAGCTGCCCCTCGTCCATCGGGACCGGCGGCAGGCCGTGCTCCAGCTCCAGGGTGGCGGTGATCCGCGCCTGGGCCAGCTCGTCGGCGACGAAGTCCAGCACCCGCCGCAGCAGGTCGCCCAGGTCGCCCTCCTCCAGCTCGGGGGTCGGCATCCGCGCCAGCGACAGGTAGGTCTCGGTCACCTGGGCCAGGCGGTCGATCTCCGCCCGCAGCTGCCCCAGCAGCTCCATGGCCTCGTCCCGGGACGCATCGGGGAGCTCGGCCACCTCGTCCTCGAGCATCTCGGCGTTGAGGCTCAGCGCGTTGAGCGGGTTGCGGATCTCGTGGGCGACCTGGGCCGACATCCGGCCGACCGTGGCCAGCCGCTCCATCTGGACCAGCCGCTTCTCCCGCTCACCCAGCGCCGCCGCCATCCGGTTGAACTCGTCGGCCAGCTTGCCGATCTCGTCGCCCGTGCCCACCTCGACACGCTCGCCGTAGCGCCCCTCGGCCACCCGCTTGGCGCCGCGCTGCAGCCGCTCGATGGGCCGCAGCGAGAGGTGCACCAACAGGAACATCAGCCCCGCCAGCACGATGGCGGTGGTGCTGAGCCACAGCAGCCGGCGGCTGGCCTGCATCTGGGTCGCGCCGGCCGTCTCCAGGGCGCTCTGGATGCGGATCTCCAGCTTGGTGCGCAGGAGCGCCAGGTGTTCGCTGATATCGGCCCGCTGGTCCCCCAGTTCGGCGGCCGCCGCTGCGAGACAGGCGGGGTCGGCGCGCCGCAGGCAGCCCTCCAGCGTCGCCTGGTCACGGCGATATCCGTTCAGCATCTTCGAGACGTCCCCGGCCTGGCCCTGCACGTCGCGCAGGGCGGCGAACTCCACAGGGCTGCCCAGCTGCCCCTGGACAGCGCGGCCGTGCTCGGCGATGGCGTCGAGGTGGCGGTCCATCTGGTCCAGGTACAGCTGGTCGAGGTTGGGCCGGTAGCGTTCCCAGTCCGGCTGCTCGCGGCCGAGCAGGTAGCCCAGCGGTAGGCTGGACAGCAGCTCGGTCTCCCGGGACATGGCCATGTAGCCCGAGGCCATCGACGACAGGTTGGAGCGGGTCTCGGCCATCTGGAACAGGGCGAACCCCAGCACGGTGCCGAAGATCAGCAGCACCCCCAGGTAGCTGCCGAGCACCTTGGCGCGAAGCGAGAGCCCGTATCGCCGTCGTTCGCTCATCCGTCGTCCGTTTTCACCTTCGTGCGACTCGGTGGATTGTGCAACTTGCGCTTCCAGAACACCTCGATCCCGCCGTTGCCCGCGTCCCCATATCGCATCTCGATGTACAGCGAGCGGGTGATCTGGATCTCGAGCTGGGCCTCGAAGACGTTCTGGTCCTCCTCCACCCCGCCGAAGCGGTAGCGCGTGATCAGGAACACCCGGTCGGTGATCGACTTGCCCACCTCGATGCCGTAGCTGCCCGGACCGGCCGGATTGGTCTCGAGGTTGATCATGTCCACGGCGGAATGGCCGAATAGCTTGGCCATCGCCTGGTTGGCCTGGGCGAAGCCCATCGCCGCCAGGATCCCCAGCTCGTCACCCTGGTCCGTGGAGCTGCCCGGGCGCAGCTCGTCCATCGGCGCGCCGAACAGCAGGATCGACAGGATGTCGGCCTCGTCGTCGTACTCGTCGCTCGTGAAGCTCAGTGTCGGGGTCCGGCTGCGACCGGTGACGGTGATGGTGATGTCGCCGTAGCGGCTGCGGTGGATCGCGCTGACGTCCAGGATCGGGTCAGGCGGCGAGCTGCCGGTGAAGGTAACCACCCCCTCGTCGACCTTGAACTGCTTGCCCAGCACGGTCAGGTTGCCGCGCAGGGCGCGGACATCCCCGTCGCCGAACATCTCGCCCTGCTGGATCGCCAGTTCCAGATCGCCGGTGAGCTGGAGGTCGGGGCGGATTCGGCCCAGGCCGGGCAGGGTGCTCACGTCCAGGAACAGCCAGCAGTTGGTGTCCAGGGAGACGTGGACGCGCAGGTCCAGGTGGTCCGTCAGCCGGATCCGTTCCTCGCTCTCGACCTCCTCCTCCTCCACGTCTTCCCGACCGCGATGAACGACTAGCCTTGGATCCCGCTCCAGCGAGAACGCGCTGCGTCGCAGCTCGTCGCCCATCTCCACCTTCAGCTCGCGGACCTCCACATCGCCCCGCACCCGCAGGTCGGGATAACGCCCGCGGACCGAGACCCTGGCATCGGTGCGCAGCCGCAGCCGGTGGGTGTCCGAGACCCAGAAGTCCTTGGCGTTGACGTCCAGCACTGCATCGCCGCGGTTGTCCGGGTCGAGGGCAAAGGACCCCTCGGCATGGACCGAGCCGGTGGTCTTCTCCACGCCCTTCTTGTTCCGCCTGCCCCCTGGATCCTCGGCGATCCGTGCCGTCCGGCTGATCATCTCGAAGTTCTCCAGCTCGAGGTTCTCAAGGGTCGAGTGAGCCGCCAGCTCGATATCCTCGTAGCAGACGTCCAGGGGCGCCATGCAGACGCTGCCGGTCGGCATCGAGACGTCGAACTCGGGATGGGGATCGAGCAGGGTTCCGCGCACCGAACCCGTTGCGCTGAGGCTGCCGGTGGCGTCCTCGGCGCCGTCGACGAAGGCGGTGAGCAACCCGAACGGCAGATCGTTGCCCAGCAGGGTGCCCTGCAGCCCCGGCAGCCCGAAGCGCTCTTCGAGGGTGCGCGCGGCCGCGAAGGACAGGTCCACCGGGCTGGACACTGCCAGCGCGAGCGTCCCGCCTCCCCGGGCCGTGACGTCCAGACCCGCCTCGGCCTGGCCCTGCTCCACCCCCAGGGTCAGACGAGTCCTGTCGAGGTATACCTCGCCCAGCCGCCCGCCCCGCAGGCCCAGATCGGCCGCCACCCGTGGGGAGAACGGCGAGCCGTCGAGGCGGATCGTGCCGGTGAGCTTGCCGTGGAACGGCTCGACCGCGGCGGTGTAGTAGCGCAGGGTCTCCACCGGCAGCCCGATCACGTCCACATCGGTGACCAGGTTCGCGACGTAGGGCCCGGGGGGTTTGCCCCCCGGCGGATCCCCGTCCTCGCCGCTGCCGAGCCGGTCGAGGAGCCACCGGCCCAGGTCCAGATCGCCGTCCAGGGTCAGGCCGAGCAGCTGGGCGCGGGCGTCGCGCAGCCGGCCCTCCACCGCGATCTGGCCCCCCTCGGCCCGTCCATCGAGGTCGGCCATCATCGGCGGCAGGCCCACCAGATCGACCCCGCGCAGCACCAGACCCGCCACCGCGGTCGGGTTCCGTCCGCTGCCGCCGACGGACAGGGTGATGCCGAACTTGCCCGGCGGCAGGCTCGTCGCCTGGGGCAGCACGTGACCCAGGTTGCCCGCATCCTGCAGCGGGATCTCGGCAAACAGCTGGAGGATCGAGTCGGGATCGAACCCGGGATCGGTCAGGTTGATCGTGTAGGGCAAGATGCCCTGCAGGGTCAGGGGCTCGATGTCGGGGCCGCCGGCATTGGCCACCACGGTGGTGAGGCCGCCCGCCACCACCATGCCCACCTCGAGGCCAAACGGCCCGTAGTCGCCGTACACGAACTGTGCGCCCTGCAGCTGCAGGTTGACGCTGGGCATCCCCGCGGGACCCGACAGCTTCAGATCCACCCCGACCGCTCCCCGCAGCCGCAGCGCGTCCTCGGGGAGGATCGGCTGCAAGGCAGCCAGCTGCAGCCGCTCGGCGTGGGCCTCGAAGTCCGATGTCCCCTCCCGCGCGATCACCCCCTCGGCGGTCAGCCGCCCGTCCTCGCCCCGCAGGTCCACGCCGTGGACCTCGATCGCTCCGGCGTCACCCAGGGTCACCTGGGCGATCCCGTCGTTGTCCCAGACGCTGCCGTAGGCCTCGATGTGTAGCAGGTCCGTGGCGATCTTCAGGTCCTGGGACCAGTCGACCAGCGCCAGGGCCCGCAGCGAGAGCTGCTCGTCGCGGCTGGCGGTCACCTCGCCGCGGGCGGTGGTGGGCGACAGGTCGACGGCGAAGCCCAGGTCCCGCAACGCGACCCCGCCGGCCTCGGCGTCGAAGGCCGCCCCGCGGATGGTCCCGCTGGGTCCGGCGCCGCTGTAGCCGGCGTCGAAGGCGACCGTCAGCGAGGCGACCCGGGTGGCCGGCGTTCGCAGGCCCGCGACACGGAGCTGACCGTCCCCCTCGATCCAGAATCCAGACGCCCCGCCCCAGCCGCCTCCGGCGTCCAGCAATCCCTGGGCGACGCCCCCCAGCTCCGCGACCCCCGTTCGGGCCCCGATCCCCACCAGATCCACGTCCGCCAGGGTGCCGGCGACGGCGAAGCGCTGCTCGGGCACCCGGACCCGTCCGTGGAGCTCCGCGCCCCCCATCGGGGCCTGGACCGATAGGCGATCGAAGGTCACCTGCAGATCGGGAGCGATCGCCGCCTGCAACACGAGCCGGTCGACCTCGTAGTCCCGCCAGCGGCTGTCCGCCAGGTCCAGCGCCAGGGTCCCGCTCAGCTCTGCCCGCGACGTGCCCTGCGCGTCCACCTCGACGCGGCCGGACAGATCGCTGGGCAGCTCGACCGTGTTTCCGTCCTCGATCCGGATGTCGAGGAAGGACGCCAGATCGAGCTGGTCCAGATCGAGGGTGCCCGCGTAGGTCAACGGGCGGGCCTTCACGTCGGTGGTCACGTCCAGGTGGATACCGCCGCGGGGGGCGGTCAGGTCGGCGACGAACTGCAGCGCCGTCAGCGGTCCGCGGATGTCCGCGTCAAGCCCCAGCGGCCCGGTCAGCGGGAGCTCTGCCAACGGTGCCAGGCGCTCGGGTTGCAGCTCTTCGACCACCAGATTCAGGTCCAGCTCCGGGGCGCCGAGGGGGCCCACCGCGCCGCGGGAGCGTACGCTGGCGTCCAGGGCGCTCAGGTCGATCTCGAAGGCCGGGATCGCGCCGTCGGCGATCTCGGCGAATCCGGAGAGCGTCAGCGGCCCCAGCGGCGGCTCGACGGCGCGCATACCGAGCCGCTGGATGCGGGGTTCGATCCGGCCGGCCGCCATCGCGAAGGAGCCGGCCAGGTCCAGGTCCTCGAGGGCGTAGGGCGGTCGCTCGCCGTCGCCATCGGCGTCGTAGGTCAACACGCCATCCAGGGCTGCGCGTTGGATCTCGATGCTGACCGGCAGCTCCTTCTTCGGCGCGTCCGGGTCGCCTGCGGGCAAGATCCCGATCAGGTTCAGCCCGTCGGGCCCCTGCACCAGGGTGCCGCGGGCTCCGCTGACGGCCAGCTCGGTGACGTCGACGTGGCTGTGGACCAGGGACCAGGGGTGCCACTGGATCCGGATCGTCTCGGCGGCGACGACCTCGGCGCCTGCCGCGTCCCGCAGCGTGACGCCCCGCAGCTCGAAGCTCGACAGCAGGTGGCCCGAGGCCCCCTCGATCTGCAGCTCACCGTTCAACGACCCGTTGGCCATGGGCAGCCCGCGATCGACCGCCATCGCCAGGCCCGCGGAGCTGTTGAGCGCCAGGATGGCCACGGCGACCACGGCGAGCAGACCGCCGGCCAGGCCGAGCAGTCCGAGCCACACCAGGCGTAGCCAGCGGCGGCGGCGGGGGGCCTTCGGCTCGCCCATCTCAGAACGCCTCGCTGAGGCCGAAGTGGACGGCGACCATCGGATCGGTGGGGAAGGCCTCCTCGTCCCGGTTCAGGCGGATCGCCAGGTCCAGGCGGAAGGAAGCGAACGACGTGCGCAGGCGTGGGCCCAGCCCTGTGCTCAGCATCAGGTCCGAGAACGCGAAGGAGGTGGGATTGTCCCAAACCCGGCCAGCGTCCAGGAAGACCGCGAACCCCAGGCGAACCGAGCGGCCGAGGGGGAACGGGAGGGCACGCAGCTCCAGCCCCGCGGCCAGCATCAGGTGGCCGCCGGTGGCGATCGGGCGGCACTCGCGGCTCGGGCACGAGGACGTGCTCTCGTTGGCGTTCTCATTGGCGAAACACGACCCGCCGCCGGAGCAGGTCTCGGGTTGCCAGCGCGGGCCGAGCTGATCTCGCCCCCAGCCGCGCACGCTGGACGAGCCGCCGAGGGCGAACTTCTGGCTCAGCGGCGCCGCGACGGTGTCCCCGCGGACCCAGATCTGCCCGAACTGCACCCGCCCGGCGATGACCAGGAATTTCGGCACGGGATCGATGTACCCGCGGACCTCGGTCGCCAGCTTGACGTAGTCGAAACCCCCGCCCAGGAATCCGCCAGCTTCGGTCAGGCTGACCCGGGCGAAGGCGCCGCGGGAGGGGCTGAGGATGTCGTCGCGGGCGTCCCAGGTGAGGTGCTGTTCCAGGTAGCTGAGCCAGTAGATGCCGTCGTTGTCGATCTCGGGCAGGGTGTAGGGCGTCAGCGACGAGAACAGGTCCGGGTCCTTCCAGTAGAGCCAGAAGAACTCGATGTTGTAGGCGATCCCCGCGGTCAGTCGACGGTGTAGATGCCAGTCCACACCCGCCCCGGCGGACGGCGAGAGGAACTTGTAGCCTTGCTCCAGGTCCACGTTGAACGCGCCCCACTGGCGGAACTTGACCGTCCGCAGGGGGGTCGGCTCGGTCAGCTCGAGGCTGCCCTCGACGATCGGGCCGTGGAGGTCGGGGTGCAGCAGGTCCGGCACCAGCGCCCAGCCGACCCGGTTGTACGAACGGAGCTGCACCAGCTGGCCGAACAGGTTGTCGTGGGCGAAGGTGAACGACACGTGGGCGTCGTCCCGCCCCCGCTCCAGGCCCAGACCGGCGCCGACCTTGAGCGAGATCGGCTTGGCCTCACGGACGCTGATTAGCACCTGGATCTGGTGGTTTTCGTCGTCACTCAGGTCCGGGGTGACCGTGACCATCGAGAACACGCCCACCCCGTAGATATCGGCCTGGAGCTTGCGTAGGGCGGCCAGGGAGTAGGGGTCGCCGGGTTCGATGCGGACCTGTCGCTGGATTCGCTTGAGGGGCATGGTGGCCACGCCGGCGATCTGGACGTCGGCGAAGGTGCAGCGGATCCCCGGCGTGATCCGGTAGGTCAGGTCGACGACGCGGTCGTCGGGGAATGCGTCGGCCTGGCGCTCGACCGTGGCGTAAGCGAAGCCCTCGTCCATCAGCGTCCGCTCGAGGGCGGCCCGATCCTCCTCCTGTTCCGGCAGCGAAAAGGGCTTGCCGGGCTGCAGGGTGACGGCTCTGTCCACCGCGGCTCGCACCCGGGAGTTCAGCCCCTCGGCGCCCTCGATCGTCACGTCGCGCACCAGCGATCGGTCGCCCTCGACCACCGTGAACGTGATCGTGGCCCAGCGCAGTCCGTCGGCGCTCTCCTTGCCGGTGTAGCGGATCGAGTGGCTCGGGCAGCGGGCGTCGAAGAAGCCCATCGCCTCGTAGTAGCGCTCGATGCGGGACTGGTCCTCGACGATCCGTTCCCGATCGAGGGAGACCCAGTAGCGGCGCATGGGGACCGACAGGGCCCACCAGGGGGTCGCCTGGGTGCCCATGGCGCCGCGTAGCGCGCGCTTGGTCAGCTGCTTGGAACCGTCGAACAGGACCGGCGGTTTGACCTGGGGCGTGTCCGGGATCGGCAGCGGCTGGCGGTGCGCGCAACCGACGGATAGGAGCAGACACAGCAGCGCGAGAGCGGCCGCGAGACTGCGGGTGACGTGGATCGGCCGGGGGATCGGGGGTTGGGGAATCACAGGTCTTGTGGGCGGCGCATTTTCTTGCTCGATGCCGATCCTCCCGATACCCTATGAGAGGATATTACTCCCCTGGAGGTCGCCGTGGCATCTCTGCGCAACGATCGCGCGTTCACGATGATCGAGTTGGCCGTGGTGCTGGCCGTCGTGGCCGTGCTCGCGGCCATCGCCGCGCCCAGCATGGCGCGTTTCCGGGACAAGTATCGCCTGAGGCGTGTGTCCAACGACTACATGACCACGGTGAACCTGACCCGGATCCAGACCATATCGGAGAACCGCGCCCTGCGGATCTACCACTACGTGGATGCCAATCACGACGACGGCGGCAGCAGCACGACCTGCATCTGGGACGTGCGCGCGGAGACGTCCCCCAACAGCGGCGAGTGGGAGACCATCCCGCTGGACGGCTACGACGGTTACCCCAACAAGTTCGGCCAGACCGGCTTCTACAGTTACAGCGACGACACCAGCCCCGACTACGTGCCTCACATCTCGATCATGGATGGCGGCGAGGTGGACAACGGCACCTGGTTCGAGTTCAACACCAAGGGCTACATCGGCTCGTACAGCGGCAACGCGTACAACGGTGACGACCAGAGCGGGGTCGGCTGCCTCAAGCGCATCGGCTTCCGCAACAAGGGCAACAACAAGCTCAGTCAGGTCCAGGTCTGTATCGGCACGTCCGGCATCGCCACGCTCCAGAGCAGCTGAGCCGGCCCCATGCGCTCCTCTCCCGTCGCCGCACTTCTGCTATGCGCCCTGCTGTCCGCCGGCTGTGAGGATCCTTGCGCCGCCGCCGGGACGGCTGGGCTGGCGGGCTTCGAGCTGGACTGTGATGCCCTCGAGTTTCGCATCGACGCGGTGGCGACCCGGCTGGCACTGACCGGGGCGGACGGCGGCCAGATCACCCTGGAGATGACGCCGGTCCACACCCTGTCCCAGGGGACCCGCTTCGAGACCGGTGGCGAGTTCGACGCGGCCGGCAACCATGTGGATCCGGACGGCGCCATCGCCCCTGTCGACGAGGCCTGGATCGAGATCAGCGCCTGGGAGGCCACCGACGGCGAGGCCCACGGCCAGCTCGTCGCCTTCGAGTTCCACGTGGAGGTCGAGTCCACCAGCCGCTTTACCGGCGGCGAACTCGACGGCCAGGCCGCGAACGTCCCGGTGTACTCGTCGGAGTAGGCGTCAGGCTTTCTCGATCGCTCGGTGCCAGGCTGCGATCTTGACCTCGGCTTCATCCCGGGACATGGCGGGCTCGAAGCGCCGGTCCTCGCGCCAGGCCGAACGTAGGTCGTCGATGCCGCCCCAGACGCCGGTCGCAAGACCCGCCAGCATCGCAGCCCCGGCGGCGGTGGTCTCCAGCATCCGGGGCCGGACGATGGACACCCCCAGCAGGTCGGCCTGGATCTGCATCAACAGGTCGTTGGCCGCCGCGCCACCGTCCACCCGCAGAACCGTCATCGGCGCGCCCAGGTCGGCCTCCATCGCCCGCAGGATGTCCACGTTCTGCAGGGCGATCCCCTCCAGGGTGGCCCGGGCCAGATGGGCGCGGGTGGTGCCGCGGTCGAGCCCGCAGATCACGCCGCGGGCGTGGGCGTTCCAGTGGGGGGCGCCGAGCCCGGCCAGGGCCGGGACAAAGAACACACCCCCGGTGTCCGGCACCGACTCGGCGAGCGCCTCGATCTCCGGCGCCGACTCGAAGAGTCCCAGCCCGTCCCGCAGCCACTGCACCGCGGCGCCCGCGACGAACACCGACCCCTCCAGCGCGTAGCTCACCTGGTCGCCGAGCCGCCAGCCGATGGTGGTCAGCAGGCCGTTGTCGGAGCGTACCGGGGCGTCACCGGTGTTGAGCACCAGGAACGCGCCCGTGCCGAAGGTGCACTTGGCCGCCCCGGCCTCGAACCCCGCCTGGCCGAACAGGGCGGCCTGCTGGTCCCCCGCCATCCCGGCGACGGGGATGCCGTCGGGCAGCACGTCCAGCCCGCGTGTGTGGCCGTAGATCTCCGAACAGGAGCGGATCTGCGGCAGCACCCCGGCGGGGATCCGCAGGGTGTCGAGCATGGTCTCGTCCCAGGCCTGGGACTCGATCCCCATCAACATCGTGCGCGACGCGTTGGACAGGTCGGTGACGTGGGCCGCACCGCCGGTCAGGCGCCAGGTCAGGTAGGTGTCGATGGTGCCGAAGGCGAGCTCGCCGGCCTCCGCGCGATCGCGAGCGTCCTCCACCTCGTCCAGCAGCCAGGCCAGCTTGGTGCCCGAGAAGTAGGGATCGAGCACCAGTCCAGTGCGCTGTCGCACCTCCTGGTCGAAACCGCGCTCGGCCAGCGCCGCGCAGCGGTCGGCGGTGCGGCGGCACTGCCAGACGATGGCGTTGTGGACGGCGCGGCCCGTACGCCGGTCCCACAACACGGTGGTCTCCCGCTGATTGGTGATGCCGATACCGGCAATGCGGTCGGCGGTGACCCCGGCCTCGTCCAGGACTGCGCGGACGGTCTCGGTGACGGACGCCCAGATCGCCTCCGGGTCGTGCTCGACCCAGCCAGGCCGCGGAAAGATCTGGGGGAACTCGCGGTTGACCTTGGCCAGGGTGTTCAACTGGTCGTCCAGCAACAGCGCGGTGCTGCCGGTGGTTCCCTGATCGATGGCGAGGATCACGTCGGGCATCGGTGTTCTCCCTGGAGGAGGCGTCAGCCTACCGTGCTCAGCTTTCTGCGTTCCAGTCCCCGGGGAGGATTGTGGACCCCGCAGGCCAGGCGGGCGCCGTGCACGGCGAAATGCCCGTGGGGGGCCCGATCCCTGCTGCGAGAGGGAGCGGCGGCGTCCTTCCGGGACCAACTCCAGGCCGAGGTCCGTTTTTCGGGCGTGTGGCGGAGGTGCTTCTGGGAGGGTCGATGGAAGGTGCCGTGGCTGTGGATTTCTGGACGGGCGGCTGGTTCGGGTGGGAGGCTGCCCCTCACCCGTCCGACCTTCGCGAATCGTGCGATCCCCCGACGCCCGACCAGAAGCTCCACAGCCCCTTGGATGGCTGGACTGCGTCCACCCACCCCCACCTCCCATAACCCCTGCGACTAGAGGAAAAGGGGGGATAGGAGGATGGAGGAAGAAGGGGAAGGCGTCATCGCTTCGCTCGCGCCAGGGAGGGGAGAGGGCGTCATCGCTTCGCACGGGCTTGGAAGGGGAGAAGGCGTCATCGCTGCGCTTGTGTATCGGAGTTCTGCAGCAGGTGTGTGTTTGGCGTTGTTTGGCCGTTCCAGGCTCAGATGAACCAAACTCGCGTTTCGGCAAGTCGGGGGCTTGGTTTGGTTCGTTTTTTGAAACATAAGATGGTTTCAGTCGGGCGGGCCCTGTTTATTACTCGTATTTCGAACCAAATAGGGGTTTCGGTTTGCCGAAACGCGAATTTGGTTCAGTCGGCGAGACTGAAGTTCTCCTGCTTCCTCTCTCCTGCTTCCTCTCTCCTGCTTCCTTTCTCCTGCTTCCCTCCTCCCGCTTCTCCTCGATCTCCCTCTCGTAGTAGGAGCTGTGCGCGGCCGTGCCGTGCACGGCTCCGGCAGCCCGGCATCGTCCACGGCTCTCCCCACCTACGTTCGACGCCTCCTCCGTGCACGATCCCCCCGCTGGACGGGGTGCCCCCTCCCTGGTAGGACTGCGACAGATGGAGGAGCAAGCCGTGACCGTTCACCGAATCCTCACCGCGCTGGTGGCCGCAGCCGCCCTCTCGCTGACCGCCTGCGGCTCGAGCATCAGCACCTCGGGAGCCAACTCCAAGGAGTTCTTCGTGCTGGCCGATGGCTACGTGTGG
Organism: uncultured Rickettsiales bacterium; assembly: GCA_964436045.1. Lineage (GTDB taxonomy): Bacteria > Myxococcota_A > UBA796 > UBA9615 > CAYRNR01 > CAYTBN01. Next base: position 144,104 of record CAYTBN010000006.1, read on the forward strand.
CAGTACACCCACGTGGACCACACCGAGCTTTACGAGGTCTGGTACATGGGCGAACGTCAGCTCGATGGCGTGGACGTCCACGTGCTGTCGTGGAAGTTCGGCACCGCCCAGGAGCTGGCGCTGGACGAGGCCGAGGCCGAGCCCGCCCTGTTCTTCATGGACACGTACTGGTCGAAGACCGACGACGGAGTCTTGTTCTGGGGTGCGGGCGCCGTGGACAACACCGGGGGCCTCGGCGCCTGGGACGAGGTGTTCTACGCCGACTCCCTGCTGTTCGCCGGCGTCGATCTGTACCCCGGCGACGCGGTGAGCTCGAGCAGCAACGGCGAGAGCTGGTCGTCCGAGTTCGTCGACAGCGTGGACGAGGTCGAGACCTTCGGCGGCACGTTCCAGAGTGTGATGCAGGTCACCTTCGACCACGATGAGGAGAGCAGCCCGTTCGGCGGGGACTGGTATCTGGCCCGCAACACCGGGATCATCCAGTTCCAGATCCGCAATTCCCCCGTCGAGCTGTGGACCCTCAACCGGGTCGACTTCTGAGCGCGAATTCGTCCGCAAGGAGGCCACCGATGAGCGAGTCCGAACACAAGAAACCCGTCAAGACCAACGTCAAGCTGACCTGGGAAGAGGGCATCACCGGGGGTCGCTACACCAACCTGCAGATCGTCGCGGCGAGCGAGACGGAGTTCATCGTGGACTTCGGCTTCGTCCAGCCCCAGGAGCCCAAGGGCATGATCCACTCGCGGCTGATCATGAGCCCGCGTCACGCCAAGGGACTGATGCGGACGTTGGTGGAGCGGATCCGTATCCACGAGCAGCGCTTCGGTGAGATTCCGATGCCCGTGGGCAATCCCACGCCCCAGGGCGGGGGGCTCGTCAACTGATCCGGCGCCTGCCCCTGCTCCTGTGGACCCTCGTCGCCCTGTTCGGCTGCCCGCCCCCCGACTACCAGGCCATCGACCTGCAGGTGGACCTGCTCGTGGACCCGGACGACGACCCCTTCGACGCGATGGGGAGCACCCGGGTCTGCCTGACCTCCGCCGCGGGCGACGAGTTCGAGCTGTTCCCACGGGATCCAGGGACCTACCTGGTCCACGGCGTCCCCGACGGCACCTACGACCTGGTGATCCAGGGATTCGACCTGGACTCGGAGCTGGTGCGCGACGGCGAGACGCCGGAGGTGATCGCCCACGCGGAGGTCAGCGGCGTGACGGTGTCCTCGGGGGCGACGCCGGGCCACGTATCCGTGCCCTTCGCCCTGTGCGGCGACGGCTGCCCAGGCGACTGCGCGACGCCCGTCACGCTGGGGCAAGGGGAGGCAGCGATCGGCCTGCGCCGGGTCGCGAACAGCGGTGGCGGCGAGTGATCCTGGCGAGGTCAATTCCACTTGACGGCCGATTCGTCGCGATGTAGATGGATTCGCGCCGTGGTAACACGGGGCTGTGGGCCCATAGCTCAACTGGCAGAGCAGCGGACTCTTAATCCGCGTGTTGAAGGTTCGATTCCTTCTGGGCTCACCATCAAAAGGACTGAGCCGCCGACGCTGGTCGTCGTCGGCTTTTTTTCGGGGCGAGAATGGCGGAATTGGTAGACGCGCTGGACTTAGGATCCAGTGGGCTGGCCCCGTGGGGGTTCGAGTCCCCCTTCTCGCACCACGCGAAGCCGTATTTTCGCGCGCGCGCTTGACAGGCGGGGCGTAGATCCCATGATGGCGCGTTTGAGTCCGGTGGTTGTGAATCTCTCCCCGGAAGGGTGACACGATGGACGTCCAGATCGAGGACCTCAGCAGCGTCAACAAGAAGCTCTCCTTCACGGTGCCCGCCGATACGGTGGACGAGGAGGTCACCAGCGCCTTCCGCACCCTGCGCAAGGAAGTGTTGCTTCCCGGGTTCCGCCCCGGCAAGGTGCCGCGCAGGCTTCTCGAGCAGCGCTTCGGTAACGAGATCCGCGGCGAGGTCACCGCCAAGCTCATCGGCGACGCCTTCGACAAGGCCATCGACGAGCACAAGATCACCCCGGTCGGCCGCCCCGAGATCGATCAGGGCGACCTCTCCGCCGGCCAGGTCTTCACCTTCTCGGTGACCGTCGAGGTCAAGCCCCATGTCGTCGTCGTCGAATACAGCGGGCTCAAGGTGGTCTGGGACAAGCCCGAGGTCGAGGACGCCGAGGTGGTCGAGCAGGTCGAGGGCATGCAGCGTCAGGCGGGTAGCCTGGGCACCGTCGAGGAGGAGCGCCCGGTGGGCGACGGCGACGTGGCCGAAGTGACATTCACCCTGTCGCTGGCCGGCCAGGACGACCTCACTCGCGAGCACCTGATGGTCAGTGTGCCCGAGGACCACTACCACGGCTTCCTGGTCGAACTGGTCAACGGCGCCACCAAGGGCGAGAGCCGGGAGGGCGAGATCGCCATCCCCGACGACTACCTCGAGTCGGACTGGGCCGGAAAGACCGTGCAGGCCAAGCTGGAGGTGCACGAGATCAAGAACGTCCGGTATCCGGAGCTGGACGACGATTTCGCCAAGGACGTGGGCCACGACACCATGGACGCGATGAACGCGGCCATCCGCTTCCGGATCCAGGAATCCAAGGACAAGCACGCGCGGGACGATGCGGGCCGCAAGCTGCTCCGCAAGATCATCGCCGCCAACACCTTCGAGGTGCCGCCGCAGATGGTCGAGGACCGGGGCCAGCAGCTGATCTCGAGCATCGCCGCCCAGATGATGCCGGGTTACCAGCAGGCGCCGCAGTTCTCGCTGGACGACCTCGATGAAGAGAAGAAGGCCGGGTTGCTGCAAGAGGCGGACTTCGTGGTCCGCCGCGAGCTGGTGCTCGAGGCCGTCGCCCGCCAGGAGGAGCTGACCATCTCCGACGAGGAGAAGGAGGCGCGGATCGCCCAGATGGCCCAGGAGTCGGGACAGCGGCCCGAGACCATCAAGGGCTACCTGATGAAGTCCGGCGGTCTGGACGAGCTGGCGAACCGGATGGTCGAGGACAAGGCCCTGGACCTGCTGCTGGAGCGGGCGGAGATCGTGGACGAGGATCCGGACGAGATCCCCGAGGACGCTCCGCCGGCGAAGGTGGAGGCGGTTGCAGCGGCGGTGGATGCGGCCGAGCCCGAGGCCGAGCCCGAGCCCGAGGCCGAGCCCGAGCCCGAGCCCGAGCCCGAGGCCGAGACTGTGCCCGAGGCCGAGACCCCCGCCGAGTCCTGAGCTTGCCGACCCACGCAGAGATCGCGGAAAAGGGCCATTTCGGGACGGGAACTAGCCGGAATCCCTGCCGCTGCAGCGGGGTTGCCTCGACGAACCGTGGCCGTGCCTGGGGCGCGGCGCCGCGCCGGACCGCCGTGCTCCGGGGCGGGCGAACCATGCCGCACGGCAGGGTAGAATGCCGACCATGACCACGATCCGAGATCAGGAACGCTTCATCATCCCCGATCCCCGCATCATCGAGCAGACCCACCGCGGTGAGCGGATCTACGACGTCTACTCGCGGCTGCTCAAGGACCGCATCATCTTCCTGGGCACGCCGGTGAACATGGATGTGGCCAACCTCATCATCGGCCAGCTGCTGGTGCTGGAGAGCGAGGACCCGGAGAAGGACATCTTCATGTACGTCAACTCCCCGGGCGGGGACGTGATGGCGGGGCTCGCGATCTACGACACCATGCAGTACATCAAGCCCGACGTATCGACCATCTGCCTCGGGCAGGCGGCATCGATGGGTGCGGTGTTGCTGGCGGCTGGCACCGCGGGCAAGCGCCAGGCGCTGCCCCACTCCACGGTGTTGATCCACCAGCCCCTCGGGGGATTCCGGGGGCAGGCGACGGACATCGAGATCCACGCCAAGGAGATCCTGCGCAAGCGCCAGGCGCTCAACGAGATGTTGGCCCTTCATACGGGTCAACCGCTGGATCGGATAGCCCAGGACACGGAACGTGATTACTACATGACGGCGGAGGAGGCGCGTTCCTACGGCGTCATCGATCAGGTGCTGTCCGAACGGGCGCTGGGCGCCGATACGCAGGAGGACTGAGCGGGCGTGCTTCGCAGGTAGTGCTTGCGAAACGCGGCCCGGTGGAGAGACCGTATATAGTATGGTGCGGACGCGCGGACGGGAGCGCAGCCGCGCGGGGACAGAAAGGCCGAAAGCGGGATGGTACGCAAGGGCCGGGATGAAAGCAGCGACCTGTGCTGCTCGTTCTGCGGAAAGAGCCAGAAGGAGGTCCGCAAGCTGATCGCGGGCCCCACGGTCTACATCTGCGACGAGTGCATCGAGCTGTGCAATGACATCATCGCCGAGGAATACGAGCGGGAGGACTACTACTCATCCAAGGGGCTGGTCTCCAAGCCGCAGGACATCAAGAGCTACCTCGACGAGTACGTGATCGGCCAGGAGCACGCCAAGAAGGTGCTGTCGGTCGCGGTCTACAACCACTACAAGCGCATCGAGTCCCGGGGGACCCGCGGCGACGACGTCGAGCTGCAGAAGGCCAACGTCCTGCTGATCGGCCCCACCGGCTCGGGAAAGACCCTGCTGGCCCAGACCCTGGCCCGGTTCCTCAACGTGCCCTTCGCCATCGCCGACGCCACCAGCTTGACCGAGGCTGGCTACGTTGGCGAAGACGTCGAGAACATCGTGCTCAGCCTGTACCAGGCCGCCGAGTACAACGTGGAGCGGACCCAGAAGGGCATCATCTACATCGACGAGATCGACAAGATCAGCCGCAAGAGCGAGAACCCCTCGATCACCCGCGACGTCAGCGGTGAGGGTGTGCAGCAGGCGTTGTTGAAGATCATCGAGGGGACCGTCGCCAACGTGCCCCCCAAGGGCGGGCGCAAGCATCCGCAGCAGGACTTCCTGCAGATCGACACCACCAACATCCTGTTCATCTGCGGCGGCGCCTTCGTGGGCCTCGAAAAGCTGATCGAGCGCCGGGTGGGCAAGAAGATGCTGGGGTTTGGCGCCGATCTCGGGGGCAGCGACGAGATGAGCCCCAGCGATATCTTGACCCAGACCCAGCCCGAGGACCTGCTCAAGTTCGGCATGATCCCCGAGTTCATCGGCCGCGTGCCGGTCACCGCCGCGTTGGCGGAGCTGGACGAGGACTCGCTGCGAGAGATCCTGGTCCGGCCCAAGAACGCGCTGAGCAAGCAGTACCAGAAGCTGTTCGAGTTCGAGAACGTGAAGCTCAAGTTCAACGAGGGTGCCCTGCGCGCCATCGCCCACAAGGCGGTGGAGCGCAAGAGCGGTGCGCGCGGCCTGCGCGCGATCCTCGAGGAGTTGATGCTGGACGTGATGTACGAGATCCCCTCGGTCAAGAACGTCACCGAATGCCGGATCACCGAAGAGGTGGTCGTCCACAACAAGAAGCCGATCCTGGTCTACGAGAGCGGGACGACCGAGGCGGAGCTCGCCTGACGGCGGGCGCCTGACGGCGCATGATCTTCAAGAAACAAGACAGTACCAGCAGTGTGTCCGAGCCCGTGGAAGGCGGCGATCTGCCGCTGTTGCCGCTGCGGGACATCGTCGTGTTCCCCTACATGGTGATCCCCCTGTTCGTGGGGCGCGAGCGATCGATCCAGGCGCTGAATGCGGCCATGTCGTCGGGCAAGGAGATCTTCCTGGCGGCCCAGCGCCAGGCCAAGACCGACGAGCCCGGCCCGGACGACATCTACGACGTGGGCACGGTCAGCAAGATCATGCAGCTGCTGCGGCTGCCGGACGGCACGGTCAAGGTGCTGGTCGAGGGCATGCGGCGAGCCCGAATCGGCGGCTTCGTGGCCGATGGCGATCACTTCCGGGTCGAGGCCATCGAGATGGCCGACTCCGAGACCGATCCCGTGGAGGTCGAGGCCCTGATGCGGAGCATCAAGGGCACCTTCGAGAAGTACGTGGGGCTCGAGAAGAAGATCCCCCCGGAGATGACGGTCACCACCAACGAGATCGACGAACCAGGCAAGCTCTCCGACGTGATGGCGGCCCAGCTGACCCTCAAGCTGTCGGCCAAGCAGGAGCTGCTGCAGAACACCGAGACCAAGTCCCGGCTGGAGACCCTGTATTCCCACATCCAGTCCGAGATCGAGATCCTCGAGGTCCAGAAGAAGATCCGCTCGCGGGTCAAGAAGCAGATGGAGCGGACCCAGCGGGAGTACTACCTCAACGAGCAGATGCAGGCGATCCAGCGCGAGCTGGGCGAGAAGGACGAGTTCCGCAACGAGATGGCCGAGCTGGACAACCAGATCCAGGCCAAGTCGATGCCGGACAACGTCAAGGACCGCATCGGCCGCGAGTTCAAGAAGCTCAAGATGATGAACGCCATGAGCGCCGAGGCGACCGTGGTGCGCAACTACATCGACTGGGCGCTGGCGCTGCCGTGGATGGACTTCACGGACGAGAAGCTGGATGTCGAGCGGGCCACCAGGGTCCTGGACGAGGACCATTACGGCCTGCGAAAGCCCAAGGAGCGGATCCTCGAGTACCTGGCGGTCTCCTCGCTGGTGGAGCGGATGCGGGGCCCGATCTTGTGCTTCGTCGGCCCGCCTGGGGTCGGCAAGACCTCGCTGGGCAAGTCCATCGCCCGGGCTACCGGTCGCAACTACGTGCGTCTGTCCCTCGGCGGGGTGCGGGACGAGGCCGAGATCCGCGGGCACCGCCGCACCTACATCGGCGCCCTGCCGGGCAAGATCATCCAGTGCCTCAAGCGCTCGGAGTCCAACAACCCGGTGTTCCTGCTCGACGAGGTCGACAAGATGTCGATGGACTTCCGCGGCGACCCGTCGGCGGCGCTGCTGGAGGTGCTCGATCCGGAGCAGAACGCCAACTTCGGCGACCACTACCTGGACCTGGACTACGACCTGTCGCGGGTGATGTTCATCACCACCGCCAACACCCTGGACGGCATCCCCTGGCCCCTGCGCGACCGGATGGAGATCCTCGAGCTGCACGGCTACACCGAGGAGGAGAAGCGGGCCATCGCCCGCCGCTTCCTGGTGCCCAAGCAGCGCCTGGAGAACGGGCTCGAGGAGCGGAACATCAAGATCCGCTCCGACGCGATCCGGTTGATCATCCAGCGCTACACGAAGGAGGCCGGCGTCCGGAACCTGGAGCGGGACATCGCCGCCCTCTGCCGCAAGGTGGCCAAGGAGGTGGTGGCGAGCGGGCGGGAGCACTTCGTCGAGGTGGGCCCGCGGCGGGTGAAACGTTATCTGGGCGTGCCGCGGTTCATGCTCAGCGAGACCGAGAAGGCCGACGAGATCGGGCTGGTCAACGGCCTGGCGTGGACCCAGTTCGGCGGCGAGATGCTCGGCATCGAGGCCAGCATGATGCCGGGCAAGGGCAAGCTGCTGCTGACAGGCCAGCTGGGCAAGGTGTTCCAGGAGTCGGCCCAGGGGGCGCTGAGCTACATCCGGACCCGCAGCCGCGCCTTTGGCCTCGATGACGACTTCTACCAGCACCTGGACATCCACGTGCATCTGCCCGGTTTCCGTGGGACCGACGGCCCCTCCGCAGGGATCTCGATGGCCACGGCGATGGTGTCAGCCCTGTTGCAGCTACCCGTGCGTCATCAGCTGGCGATGACCGGCGAGGTGACCCTGCGTGGCCAGGTGCGGGCCATCGGCGGGTTGAAGGAGAAGTCGCTGGCGGCTCACCGGGGCGGCGTGTCCACGTTGTTGATCCCCCGGGAGAACGAGAAGGACATCGCCGAGATCCCCAAGAAGATCCGGTCCGCGCTGGAGATCATCTGCGTCGATCACATGGATCAGGTGCTGCGGCATGCCCTCGTTCTGGACGATCCGGAGTCCCTGTTCCGGGCCGCCGAGAGCCGCTCCGCTCTACCCCCCGCGATACCCGCGCCCGTCAACCCCTGATTTTTGTTCACGATCGGCCCACAGGGGCTTGACACTCAACGATCGCAGCTGTAAAAACCTTGCCCACTTGAGCCGCCACCAGGCTGTCGGAAAAGAATCCTGACAGCGCGGGGCGGGAGGTACCACGGATGACCAAGACCCAGCTGATCGCCGCCGTTTCCGATCGAACCGGGATGACCCGCGCTTCCGTCGAAAAGGCCGTGACCGCGCTCACCGACAGCATCACTGAAGGCCTGGTCTCGGGCGAGAAGGTGGGACTCGTCGGGTTCGGGTCGTTCGCCGTGAGCGACCGAGCCGCGCGCACGGGCCGCAACCCCAAGACCGGGGAGCCGATCCAGATCGCGGCGAGCAAGGGTGTCCGTTTCAGCGCGGGCACGGCATTGAAGAAGGCGCTGAACTAGACCAGGGCGGAAGTCGATCCGGTTGACCGGATCCCTGGGTGCGATTAGGCTTCGAACCGGTTAGGCTTGGGCGGGTAGCTCAGCTGGGAGAGCATCGGCCTTACAAGCCGGGGGTCGCAGGTTCGAACCCTGTCCCGCCCACCAGAACCGCTGTTACGCGGGGTGGTAGTTAAGTTGGTTATAACGCCGGCCTGTCACGCCGGAGGCCGCGGGTTCGAGTCCCGTCCACCCCGCCACTCGATAACCCGAGGGCGATGCCGGTTCACTGGCATCGCCCTCGGACGTTCTGGACCATATCCGGGTGCCACTACACGCCGTACATCGGCCGGGCGGCCGAGGCGCAGATCACCGTCGACGTCTACGAGGGGCACGTCACCCCGGTGGACTACAAGGTGCCGTTCATCGTGTACATGGCCGGCACGGTGACCGTGGGCCAGGCCGAGCCGCTACTGCCCTCAGCCCCTCAGTTCCAGCCCGAAGTACAGCCGTAGCCAGGGCTCCAGGTCCTCCAACTCCACCGCCTTGCCCGAGGAGAGCAAGTAGCCCTGCATGTGGGGCGAGAAGCCGTCGCCCGCGAACACCACGATGCCGGGGATCGGCCACGCGCCGATGTCCTGGAGGATCAGCGGGATCTTCTCCTCCGCCGAACCCTGGGTTCCCTGGTACTTGCACTCCACGCCCAGCCGCTGCCGGTCGCCGGGGTGGGTCAGGATCAGGTCGATCTTGCGGACGGCGCCCCAGATCCGGCGGCCGATCTTGTACTGGGTGCGGACCTCGAGGCCGAGCCCCGCGGCCAGCGCGGCGACCTGAACCTCCAGCACTCGACCCGAGGTGACTGCGGTGGCGAGTCCGGGCATGGGCAGGGTCTCCTGGGTGTCGGTCACGAGATCAGCAGCTCGTCCACGGCGCCGCGGCCCGAGCCCTTGGAGTTCACGCGGCGGGGGACAGGTACGGTCTCTACTTTGCGGAATCCGGGAGTGTAGAGTTCGCGAACTCTGTCGGCTGAGGAGTTGGATAGCAGAACCCGCACGCCCCGCTCCTTCAGTTCCAGCGCGACGTCCCGCAACCGTACCTGTTCGTCGTCTCCGAACGCGCCATCGGTGTACGAGGTGAAATTGGAGGTGGCCGACAGGGGGATGTAGGGCGGATCGAAGTAGACGAAGTCACCCGCGACGGCCCGGTCGCGCACCGAGAAGAACGGCTCGTGGTCGATCTCCACCCCCTGGAGTACCTGGTGGCAGGCGCGCAGGTTGCGATCGTCGCAGATCAGCGGGTTGGTGTAGCGGCCGAAGGGCACGTTGTAGATGTTGCGGCTGTTGACCCGGTAGAGGCCGTTGAAGGCGGTCTTGTTCAGGTACAGCATCCAGGCGGCCACGGTGGCGTCGTCCGGGCACTCGTCGATGGGCTCGCGACGCAGCTGGAGGAACAGCTCCTTGTCGTGGGGCAGCTGCTCGAGCCGGGCGATGACCGCGTCGACGTCGTCGCGGATGGCCCGGTAGGTGCGGACCAGCCGCAGGTTGTTGTCCGATAGGTGAGCACGGTCTGGCTGCAGGGCGAAGAACAGGGCGCCCCCGCCCACGAAGGGCTCGTGGTAGGTGCCGTCGAAGTCCCGGGGGATGCGTCGCTTCAGCTCGGGCACCAGGTGGCCCTTGCCACCGACCCACTTGAGGAAGGGCCGTGGGACGGGGTGCTTGCGGCCGCCACGGCGCTTCTTCGCCGGCGCCGGCTGCGCCGCCCGGCGTTTCCAGGCGGCCTCGGCCTCGGCCAGCAACGTGGGCGTGAAGTTCACGTCCGCTCCTCGGCAGCCGCGTCCTTCTTGCCCCTGCCGAAGAGGTCGCCCAACCAGCGGCGGATGGTGATCGGCGCGTTGAAGAATCCGTCGAACATCCAGTGCTCGAGCAGGGCGCCGCGCTCACCGAACACGGGGATGATGTTGACCAGCTTGGCCGCCCAGCGACCTGCCATGAAGCGCGCCAGGTCCGGGTACTTGGCCACCATCTGGATCGGGAACGCCAGGTAGCCGATGTAGTGCCAGAAGCTGACGAAGGCCGCGATCCAGTAGTTCCGGACGTTGCGGTCCTTGATCATCATGAAGAACACGTACGCGCCGCGGACCATCGACCCGGGGGAAATGGGTGTGGTCTGCAAGAAGATCACCGTCGCGGTGGCCGCCGCTGCCGCCTCGGCCGTGGAGCCTCCGCGGGTGTGGATCCACCACGCGGCCGTGGGCGCCGCCACCGCCGCGACCAGCTGGGTCACCGGCAGGGTACAGGCGTGGACGGCCACCGACTTGAGGTACTTCTGGATGAAGGGATCACCCAGCTTGCCCAGGATGTCGTCCGCCTCCTCGTCGGACAGCATCCCCTCCTCGCGACCCTCTTCGACCTGGTCGCGGAGCCACTTCTCCCGCTCCTCGTTCACCAGGTAGAGCTTGATCGGATAGGTGAGCGCGTCCCAGGTCCGCTCCTTGAAGTAGGCCCCATCGGTCAGATAGCGGTGGAGCTTGGCCGGCATCCAGCCCACCAGCAGCCCGCGCAACCAGGTGCGGAGCGGCCGGTCGGCGAGGCGGGTGGCGGTCTCGGCCGTGACTGCCTCGTCCCGGTGCCAGTCGATGATCTTGGCGTGTTGTGAGGCTCGGCAGCGGCGGAGGAAGTAGCCCCAGCTGGTCAGGGTCTGCCGCACGTGGCCGGCGTACTTGCGGTCACCCAGCACCCTGCGCAGGGGCCGGCCGATCAGCGGCAATAGCCCCAGCAGCAGGAACAGGAGGAAAAATGGGGTGGAGCGGCGCAGCCTGTCCTGGCCCGCGGGGTCCACCAGCGCCAGGGTCCGCCAGGCGGTGATGTAGCCCTTGCGGATCGACGAGCGCAGCTCGGGCTTGAACAGGCGGACGTGGTGATGGGTCACGTCCGGCAACGACCCACGGTAGGCAGCCTCGCGTTTCACCAGCTCGGCCACCGCAGGCCGGTAGTCGGTGAAGTGCTCCTCGTGCTGAACCAGGTAGGCGTCCAGGACGTCCAGGTTCCCTCGATCGAACTGCACCAGCCGGCCCCGCAGCAGCCCCCGGATGATGAGCGGGATGTCGCCGGGTGCCATCGGCAGGAAGGGCAGCAGGGCCAGCCCGGCCCGGAAGTCGATGGCGCACAGGTCGTCGAGTCCGGCGGTGACGCCGTCCATCCGCTTGAGCGCGTTGGGCTGGCTCTTGAGGGTCCACCACTCGTACTGACGTGCCAGCTCCGGGGCGCCCATGGTGTGGAAGTGGCGCACCAGATCGCGCATGAAGGCCTTCTTGCGCAGGTACTCCACCGAACCCAGGCCCTCGTCCGGGGCGCCGTCACGGCTGCGGGTGAACAGGCGCCGGAAGACGTGGTCGTTGATCGCAAAACGCCAGACGCGGCCGGTGACCCACTCGCTGATCTCGCCGAAGCTGAGCAGCTGCTCGTCGTGGAAGGTGGCGTGGATGTCCACCACCGCCCGCTCGCTGCCCAGGGACAGGGCGGCCCCGCGGCGGATCAGCTTCTGCCACAGCGCGCCGGCCCGCACCGCGTCGGGGTTGACCTGGGCCGAGAACGAGCCCTGGAACGCCATCGAGTACAGCAGGTTGCGGAACATCAGCGAGAAGCGCGACGGGGGCACCAGTACCTTGACCGCGTAGATCTTGCCGACCTCGAGCCCGTCGATGGCCTCGCCCTCGAGCTCCTCGAGCTGAACCCGGTATACCTGGCCCGCAAATCCGCCGCCGATCTGCTTGAGGACGCGGAACCCGATCTCCGCCTCGCGGGCAGGGAGCACGCCGGTGGCCCTGACCCGGACCAGATCGCCCACGTCGTGGCAGCGCGGCCGGTAGGGCTTGAGCAGGTCGGCGTCGGTGATCCGCTGCTCGAGCAAGCCGCGGATCTGCTGGTGTGTGGTCTCTTGCATCCGGTCGGACAAACGCGCTTGTGGCCGCTTGGATTCCGCCGGAATCTACCCGCCGCGGGGGACCCTGTCCAGAACCGGCCCGCCAGTGCCAGCTATGACCGGCGGCGGAGGCGGAGCAGCACGAACAGTAGAGCAGCGGCGGCGGCCCCGGTGGGTGCGCCGGCACGGGGGGAGGCCGAGCAAACGTGGGGTTCGTCCTCGCGCGGGTCGGCCTTCATCTTGACCTCGATGGTCGCCTTGGAAACGTCCGAGCCCCCGGGGCCGCTGGCGGTCAGCGTGACCGTCCACGAACCGTCCTTGCCGTAATCGTGCTGGGGCTCGTATCCCGAGAGCTCGGTGCCGTCGCCCATGTCCCAGGTGTAGTCCTGGATGCAGCCGAAGGTGGAGGCCGGGGTGGTGTTGTTGAACTGGATCCAGCCCTCGCCCAGATTGGCCCACTCGAAGGTCGGCTCGGGGGTGTCGCAGGCCAACACGTAGCCCACCTTGCGCGCCGTGTCCTCGAACGTGCCGCACTCGGGGTCGGTTCCGGTCACGGCCAGACTCACCGTGAACTGGCCCTCCGACTCGTAGGTGTGGGTCGGGGCGGCGTCGGCGGACGGATCGCTGCCGTCGCCGAAGGTCCAGAGGTAGGTCTCGACCCCATCGGTCAGCTCGTCGGGCACCGCAAACGAGACCTCGAGTGGGATCCCGCCCAGGGTGTCGCCCGCGGCCTCGAAGTCGGTGTAGATGCCGTACAGGGCGTTGATGCCGGCGATGTCGTCCTCGTTGGGCACCTCGCGGCCGGTCTCGCACGAGCCGATGGACCAGTACATCACCGCCCCTCGCAGGATCGGGTCGGGGCAGGCCTCGTCCGCCTCGCAGGGGTGGCCCAGGCCGAAGCCGTGGCCGATCTCGTGGGTGGCCACCGCCTCGAAGCTGTACAGGCCGGTGCAGCCTCCGCCGTAGACCTCGTCGGTGGTGCCCCAGTTGACGTCGCTGTTGAAGATGATGTCGAAGTCCGAGGTCTTGTAGAACTGGCTGCCGTTGGACGAGATCACGTCCCCGGAGTCATACCAGGTCATGGTGGCCGCCAGGATTCCCGATCCCAGCTGGTTCCGTGGGTCGTCGTAGTAGAACCGGGTCGAGTTGTCGTGGCTGTACTCGCCCGCGTTCCCCACCGAGCCGCCGTAGACCGCGTCCAGGGGCGAGCACGGTATGTCCTGCCACCAGTGGGCGATGGAGGTCTCCAGGTGATCGATGGTCACCCCGGTGGGCATCGCCACCGGCTCGTACTCGTCCACGTCCGGGGCGTACCAGACCACCGGCATGTCGGTCAGGTCCCAGATCCGCGGCGGTTCGATGGTCCGCCACGCCAGCGCGGTGGCGCTCCAGCCCAGGGCGGCGACGAGGACGGCGGACAGGGCAGCGCGCCTCATCGGTCCACCCCCAGTCCCCAGTGGTCGCGGAACGCCGCTTGCTTGTGCGGCTGCAGCCCCGGGATGTCGCGGTAGGGAGGCACGTGTCCGGCGCGTACCCGCAACCGGATGGTGTCGGTCAGCGCCGCGGCGGACAGCCCCTCGGCCGGCATCCAGTCGGCGGCGGTGTCCTCACCGACCACCACCCGGCGATGGGCGAAGGTCTCGCCAGCGTCCGGATTCCACTCCAGCTGGAGCTTGCCCTGGGCCCAGCCGAGCACCTCGGGGCCGTAGACGCCGTCCTCGAGGAACAGCAGGGTTCGCTCGCCGGCGTCGAAGCGCGGCGCTCCCTCCACGTGCAGGGCGAAGCCACCGGTCTCGCCGCCCAGAACCCGCACATCGAGCACGCCGTCCACGGGTGCCCCCTTGAGCACCTGGTCCACCTGCAGCTCGACGGTGGTGACGATGGCACCGCCGTCCGGGGTGAACCGGGCCTCGGTGGTCAGCACCTGGCCGACCACGATCCGGTCGGCCACGTAGATCAGCTCGTCGAGGGAGAAGGGGTGGACCGTGGTCGCGCGGGCGCCAGCGGTCCAGCCGATCGTGGCCAGCAGCACCAGCCCGACCAGGGGCGAAAGGGTCGTCTGTCTCATCGGATCTCTCCGGATTCGAAGGCGATTCGACCTTACCATACCCTTTGGTCTTCGCTCGCGCGCGTTCCTTGACCTTTGCGCGAGCGACCCGCTAAAGATTGTGGGTCCGCAAAGCGGACTCCGGGGGAGGCGGCACGCGGTCGCGCGGGCTCCATCCTCCCGGGTACCCGAGGAAGACCCGATGCCACGATTGCGCCGGATCGGCTGGCTGTCGCTGCTGTTGCTGCTCAGGGTGGTGGGGCCGGTGCCAGCGGGCGCCGTCGAGACCACCGGCCAGGTCAAGGTGGTGGTCGCCGACGAATCCGGGTCCAAGCTGCTGGGGGCGCGGGTGATCCTCGCCGGCCCCGAGTTGATGGGCACCCGCACGGTCACCACCAACTACAAGGGCGAGGTCTGGGTCCCCAACGTGCCGCCTGGCGTGTACCAGGTGCGGGTCGAGCTGGCCGACTACCAGACCCAGGTAGTCGAGGAGGTGCGGGTCACCATCGGCGGCACGGCTCCGGTCGATGTGGTGCTCAAGCCGTTCCAGGCAGCCACCGCCGTCGAGGTCAGGATCGCCCGCCCGACCCTGGACGTGGAGTCCTCGGCCGTGGGCGGGACCCTGACCAAGGAGTTCCTCGAGGACGTCCCCTCCGACCGCAGTTACCAGCGCATCGTCCAGTTCACCCCCGGCGTCACCGGCGGCTCCAACCCCAACGTGATGGGCGGCGCCTCCCAGGAGAACGCCTGGCTGCTCGACGGCACCAACATCTCCGACCCGGTCACCGGCACGTTCTCGATGAACTTCAACTACGACTCGATCCAGGAGGTGCAGGTGCTCACCGGCCTGTATCAGGCCGAGTACGGCCAGGCCCTCGGCGGCATCATCAACGTGGTCACCGAGTCCGGATCCAACGAGTTCGATGCGCGCGTCGGCGTCGAATACGAGAACGGCGAGATCAGCCCCCGGCGGGACGCGATCTACGAGCCCAACGGCGAGGAGATCGAGTCCAGCGAGTACGACGCGCTGGACGAGAACGTGTCGATCTCCATCGCGACCGGCGGACCCATCGTCAAGGATCGGGTCTGGTACCACGGCAGCTACTCGTTCGATCGCACCCGGCACACCGAGATGGGGGTCGAGGCACCCCGCCTGTACCGCGGCCACAACCTGTTCGCCAAGATCACGGCGATGCCCCATTACGCGCACCGCTTCACGCTGACGGGGCTGGGCAGCCCGGCCACCATCGACAACCAGCGCCAGAGCAACCGGGTGCTGCCCGAGGCCGAGCGCCGCCAAGCCCAGGGCAACAACCTGTTCAAGGCCAAGTGGGAGTGGTTCCTGGGCGATTCCGCGGTGCTCAACACCCAGTACACCCACATGAAGGAGTACATCGAGGTCACCCCGGTGCCCTGCACCTGGGACGACTCGATCCCCTGGAAGGCCTGCGAGGACGATCAGCCCGAGGGGTTCATCGACCTGTGGACGCCGGGGGTGCGGGGCAGCGGCGACGCCTTCTCGCACGAGAACTACTACTACTGGTACTTCGACGACCGGATCATGGACAACGTCAGCTCCGACCTGACGCTGTACCTCCCGGACTTCCTCGGCACCATGGAGTGGAAAATCGGCGCCGACCTGCGCTTCCTCAAGCAGGACACGGTCTACGGCTTCACCGGCAACATGTACTACTGGGAGCGGCTGGAGACCGAGGGCGATCCCAGCTCGGTGGTCGAGTACTACTGGGTCGAGCGGCCGGGGGCGATCCACTCCGCCGGCCGCGGCACCGAGGTCGCCGCCTACATCCAGGACAGCTGGAAGCCCCACGAGCGACTGACCCTGGACCTGGGCCTGCGCTACGAGCGCTCGATCTTCAAGAACGACGTCGGCCGGACCATCGTCAACACCCAGATGTTCCTGCCCCGGCTCAGCTTCGCCTGGGCGCCCGGCGCCAACAAGACCTCGAAGATCTACGGCGGCTTCGGCATGTTCGGCGACGGCGGCCGGATGTCGGTCTCCGGCTTCCTGGACGAGACGCGGTCGGGCTACAAGCTGTACCTCGGCGAGTACTTCGACGACGACACCAACTACTCCCACGACCTCTACTTCAACAACCCGATCCAGAGCGAGTACGCCCTGTGGCCGCTGATGGTGGCCCCCCGCACCTACGAGTTCACCGTCGGCTACGACCAGCTGGTCTGGGAACAGCTGATGGTGGGGATCCGCTTCACCTCCAAGCTGTTCCGCAACCTGTGGGAGGACGACGAGATCAACTTGATCTGGAACGGCGCCGGCAGCTCGACCATCGGCGCCCAGTCCGGGATCTACGACGACTTCTTCCGGCTGAGGACCCCCACCCTGGCCCGACGCGACTACTTCGGCTGGACTTTCATGGTGAGGCAGAACCTCCACCGCAACTTCACGTTGGACGCCTCGCTCACCTACTCGATCCTCAAGGGGCTGACCGACGACTACCTGACCATCTCCCTGGACAACCCGGTCCAGCTGCCCAACGAGTACGGGTTCCTGCCCGCCGACCGGCCCTTCGTGGCCAAGCTGGCGGGCAGCTATCGGATCCCCAGGGTGTTCACCATCGGGCTGGGGCTGTACTACCAGTCCGGGTCCCGGTTCGACCGCAAGTACCTGTCGGGCAAGTCCACCGGCTACGACCTCTACCGCCTGCCCCGGGGTAGCTTCGACACCCTGGGCGGCTACGGCCATTTCGACCTGCGCATCAGCCGCCACTTCAAGCTCGGGCCGGCCGGGGAGATGCAGGCCGCGGTGGAGATTCTCAACGTCTTCAACTCCCGCGCGTCGACCTCGATCTACCAGTCCGAGCTGGATCAGGAGGGGGAGATCGAGGCCAGCGACCGCCAGGATCCCTTCGGCGTCAAGTTCGAACTCTTCTGGAGTTTCTGATGAGGAGACAACCGATGACGAAGCGTTGTGTGCTGGCTTCCCTGGTCGTCGCCTCGATCCTCGTCGCGCCCGCCTGCTGGGACGAGGAGCTGCGCGAGATCGACCTGACCGGCACGGTCAAGATCCCGGTCGAGCTGGTGCCGGGCGGGGCATCGACCCTGGGCATCGCCTACTTGGGCGTCTACGCCGCCGCCGACTCCGATACCCTGGGCTTCAGCTACCCTTTCATGGGTCCGGTGATCGGCGACCAGTCCTGGGGCAACAGCTACCCCTACGGCGGCACCAGCGTGGGCAACTACGCCTACCCCTGCGTGCGCGAGGGCAAGTGCCGGATGGTCACCGGACGCTACAGCGATCTGGACCAGGTGATCGACGCGCTGGCGCTGGGCCAGGCCGAGGATCCGCCCTGGGACGACGAAGCGCTGTGGGACATCTGCCGCGACTACTTCGGCTACACCGATCCCACTGAGTTGGAGTTCGTCGGTATCGACCGCCTCGACTTCCGCGAGGAGGACGGCTTCTTCGTGGCCGACTGGAAGGTCTGGCACGTGGATCCCCAGGACGACGCCGAGGGGCGTCCGGTGCTGTGGGCCTACGTGGACAACGGCATGGAGACCTGCAACCCCGACGGCGGCGCGTCCAACCGCGGTGATGGGCCCTGGTTCCGCGAGGGCGAGGTCTTTCCCGACGTGCTGAACATGCCGGGCAAGTACCTGACGGCCGGCGATCTCATCACGACGACCGCCACCGATCTGGTGATCGACCAGCGCGACGGCTACGAGGTCGTCGTCGACGGCCTGTTCGAGGGATAGGAGGACGATCATGCGACACGGTTTTATCCTCCTTGCGTTGCCCGGGCTGGCACTGGTGGCCTGCGACGTCAACGGGCTGTCGGTCTCCCAGTACTGGGACGACGAGAACGGCGAGGCGATGGCCTCCGACGTGGTCGACCTGATGGTCGCCGACGATCCCCCGGAGTTGGTCGAGAAGGACGAGGAGTGGCCCGATCCCTTCGTGGGTGAGGTCGGCCCGGTGCACTGGGGCAGCGGCCTGCTCGGCGGCGCCACCGCGTCGTTCCAGGGAACCGGCGATGATGTCTGCCTGATCGTCGACCCGCAGACCATTTGGCGCGACGACTGGGCGATGGGCGCCGACGGCCACGTGGACGATTCGAGCACCGACAACTACCTGCACGACGACGGCGACATCGATCTGACCGCCGGCCTCTCCGCCGACTACACCGGGACCCCCGGCCAGGTGATGGGCTCCTTCCAGCGGACCTTCGTCGACCCCAACGGCGTCGAGCGCAGCGCCGACTTCAACATCTGCCTGATGTACGACCGCTACGGCCTCTCCGGAGCAAGCTCCGGCCGCGCGACCCCCGAGTGGTGCACCATCAAGACCGAAGAGGGCGTCTCGTACACCGTCGCCCTGACCACCTATTCGGTCCCCTACGACGACGATCGCCTGCGCTTCGCCTTCCAGATGCGAGCCGCCGAGTGCCCCCTGACCGTCCACGAATGCACGCTGCGCGGCGACGCCGATCCCATCCCCGTCGAGGTCGTGGTCGACGACAACACCTACGACTACGACGACATGGAAGAGCGCTACTGCGAGCCTCGGCACCTGTAGGCGGGTTTCCCGGAACCAAACCGTCGTCCCGCGGTCCCATCAAGGAGCGAGGAAACGGAGGTCTGTCATGGCCCGGCTGCCGATGATCATCACGGGCGCAGCGATCGTGCTGGCGCTTCTCCATCCGTCCGCTGCCGGGGGCTGCGAGCCCGGTTCGCCGCCCGACGCGACCCTCCGCATCACCGTCGACAACGTCATCGGCGGCCTGTACATCAACGGCACCCCGGTGGAGGTGGGTCCCGAGACCTCCATCAACTGGACCTTGACCGACACCGTGACCTTCCCGGTCCAGCCGGGAGGAAACGTGCTCGCCGTCAAGGCAGTGGACCAGGGGGTGATCGCCGGGCTGCTGGCCGAGCTGCGGGTGGGTGATTCCGTGCTGGATAGCGGCGAGGCGTGGCGGGTCCATCACGACGCGCCCGAGGGCTGGGAACGGCCGGATTTCGACGACAGCAGCTGGAGCGCCGCCACCCCCTACGGCACCCACCCCGGCGGCGTCTGGGGCACGCGGGTACAGGGGATGGACGGCTCGAACGCGACCTGGATCTGGAACCAGGTCAACATCCAGGACGGCGAGGTCGAGCCGACGGTCTACTTCCGGTTCACGTTCCAGGTGAAGCCGGGCTGGATCGCCTCTCCCTGACCCCCGGCGCGGTGTCCGTCCGCGCCCCCTTTTTCTCCGTCTGCCCCCCTCACCGCTGTATCCTGTTGATCGAGGGTAGAGGGGGGAGAGGGTCTCCCGGTCAGCCGGGGGAACGAGGAGGGATCATGGCCGTCGACGAGAGCGTCGCCAAGGAACTCAGACAGCTCGCCTTCTACCAGGAGCAGCGGCACCGCCGCCGCTGGATCGCCCGCGCGACCGGGCTGGTGATCGTGTTCGGCTTCCTGACGCTGAACACCGTGCTGCTCTACGTGTCCACGTCGACCGTGGTGCTCAATATCGACCTGGCCCGGGTCGAACAGAGCGACCAGGCAGACCTCCTCCACGCTCGCCTCGCCCGCCTCGAGCGGCATGTGGCGTCCCTGGAAGCGCTGGAGGCGGTGGCCGATACTGGAACGGCGGCCGAACCGGTGGCGCAGCTCCGGCCGTAGGCCGATCCCGAGCCCGAGCCCGAGCCCGAGCCCAAGCCCGAGGTCGAATTCCCCCCCAGGGGGCCCATCCGGACCCCGACCCTGGCACGCCCGTTGCACTGGCCCGTCGCAGGGGTAAGGCACAGGGAAGGTGAGTTCGAATGAGACGTTCGCTTCGCTGGTGGTGTGGGGTCCTGGTCCTCTTCTCGCTGACGTTCTTCCGCTGGAACGGGTGCGAGGGAAGCGACGAGGATACGTATCTGCAGGCCTTCGAGAACTGTGACGAGCTCGAGGGATACATCGAGGAAATGGCCATCGACGAGTACACGTGGTCGCCATCCGACACGCCGCCGATACCGTTGCCGCTGATGATCTTCTTCGGCTGCGCGTCCGAGGACATGTCGGACGACGACGGCGCCCTGGCCGCCGATGAACGGGAGTACTCGACCACCAACCTCCAGGAGGTGAACGTGGACGAGTCGGACTTCCTCAAGAACGACGGCGACTACCTTTACGTGATCAACGGCTACGACCTGGCCATCATCGACGCCTGGCCGGTGGACGACATGAACGAGATCTCGCGGATGCCCATCGCGGGGTACCCGGTCTCGATGTTCCTGATGGATGACCGGCTGGCGGTCCTGTCCTACGTGGAAGGCGCCACCGACAGCAACACCTCGGCGGGGCTCTCCGGCGACGTGACCAAGGTCACCATCGTCGACATCAGCGACCGCACCGCGCCGCTGGTGGAGCGGGAGGTCTTCGTCGAGGGTCGCTACTACGACTCGCGGCGCGTCGAAGAGCGCCTGTACCTGATCACCACGCGTGACCTGGCCGACACCGAGTTCCGCGGTTCCGACCTCAAGAAGGCGGACCTGGAGGACCAGGTGGAGGCGCGGACGTTGGCCGACTGGATGCCCAAGCGCAAGGTCCACCGGGTGCTCGACGGGGTCGACGTGACCGTCACCGACGACGCTCAGATCTGTAACTGCTCGGACGTTCTCCGCTCCAACCGGGACAACGGCCTGGTGATGACCAGCGTGCTGGCCGTCGACCTGACCGATCCCGACTCCGAGGTCACCGGCACCTCGGCGATCACCGGCCTGGGCGAGGTCTACGCCAGCGTGGACAGCCTCTACCTGGCGGTCAGCGAGCCCACCTACGGCCCCTGGGCGGCCCGCGCCGCCGACCAGGGCACCCGGATCCACAAGTTCGACCTGGAGGGTGGCCCCGAGCACCCGATCTACCAGGCCAGCGGCAAGGTGCCGGGGACCCCGGTCAACTCCTTTGCCATGGACGACGCCGAGGGGACCTTCCGCATCGCCACCTCCCGCATCGAGACCGAGAGCCGCAACGACCAGCAGTGGATCAACGGCCTGTATGTGATGCAGGACGAGGACGGCATCCTCGAGGTGGTCGGCGAGGTGCCCGACCTGGCGCCCGGCGAGGACATCCGCTCGGTGCGGTTCTTCGACGACATCGTCTACGTGGTGACCTTCCACCGCGAGATCAACATGGATCCGCTGTTCACCATCGACCTGACCGACCCGACGAACCCGACGGTGCTCGGCGAGCTGGAGATCACCGGTTACTCGACCTACATGCACCCCTTCGGCGATGAGCATCTGCTGGCCATCGGCGAGGAGATCGATCCGAGCAGCGGGATGGTCACTGGCATGGCCGTCAGCCTCTTCGACGTCGCCGATCCGGGCGCACCAGCGATGGCCGAGCGGGTCGTGATCCCCACCGGCTGGAACTCCCTCGACGCGCTGTACGACCACCACGCGTTCACCTACTTCGCCGCCCGGGACCTGCTGGCGGTGCCGGTGCTGGCCACCGACGACAGCTGGGGCGAGACCATCGACTTCTCCGGCGTGGCCGTGTTCCACGTCACCGTCGACGAGGGTATCCGCCAGATCGGGATGCTGAACGCCGAGCCGCTGATGGGCCAGGGCTTCGATCCCTACTACGACGGCTGGTGCAACCAGGTCCGCCGCACGGTGGTGATCGAGGACGTGCTCTACGGAGTCGGGGCAGGCGGCGTGCTCGCCGCGCACTACCGGCACCCCGGCGACGTGGTCGCCAGCGTGTTGTTCCCCGACCACGGCACCTGCGACGAGCCGTGGGACGGATGGGCCGACGAGGACGAGTGGGGCTGGGAGTGATCTCCGACCCTGCGTCCTGACCTGACCTGACACGACGTTACCGACAACCAGCCAACGAGGCCGGCGGGCGAGCGCTCGCCCTGGGGGTTCCCATGACCTGCAGCCATTCGATCCAGCGACCGTTCACCGCCGGCCTCGCCATCTGCCTCCTCGCCGCGCTGGTCCTGCTCCAGCCGGTGGTGGCCAGGGCGACTGAGGCAGGGGCGGCCGACGCTCCCACGGAGCAGGCCGGCTGGCAGTTCCAGATGCACGAGCGGGTCAAGCAGCACCAGCTGAGCTGGATCGTGCCGTCGGCCCTGTTCGATGGTGGCGGCCGCGCGGTCTGGTGGAGCCTGAGCGCGAGCGACGGACCCTGGGTTCTGCCGATCATCATCGGCGTGCAGACCCTGGAAGGCACCGGGGTCCTGGCGGCCCAGTCCACGCTGAAGCTGATCCACCGCCAGATTGGCCAGGAGCGCTCGGCGCTTCACCTGTCACGGCGGCTGGCGAAGAACGGGTGGACCTGGTTCGGTGTCTCGATGGGAAGCCTGGCGCTCGGGTGGCTGTGCTACGGACTCCACACCGTCACCTGGGACTTCGGCCTGCTCATCGCGGCGGTGGCGTCATGGTTGGTGGTCTTCCCCTTCCTCCACCCTGCGATCACCAACTTCGCCGTGGCCACCGATGCGCGCCGGGTGGCCAACGGCCACACCTTCGCCGGCAACCAGCGGCCCCGCAACCGCCGGCCGCTACCGGAGGTCAAGGCGGCGTCACCGTTGGGGATTGTGGTGGTCTGGTGAGCCGAGGGACTACGGCGGGGTGCACTGGCCCAGATCGGGCTTGGTCTCGCCGACGCCGGGGCTCTGGCAACCCCAGCACACGACCCGGCCATCGTCCTTGATCGCACAGGTGTGGAAGCTCGAGGCGGTCACGTCCTCGAAGAACGCTCCCTTCACGCCGCACTGGCCGTAGTCCGCGTCCACCTCGTCGCCCTGGCAGCCCCAGCAGGCGATGGTGCCGTCGGTCTTCAGCCCGCAGGTGTGGTAGACGCCGGCCGCCACCTTGACGTAGTCGCCCTCCTCGACCTCGCACTGGCCGTTGTCCTCGCCCAGCGGGAAGTGCTCGCAGCCCCAGCAGACCGCGGCGCCGTCGGTGGTCACTCCGCAGTTGTGATAGAGGCCGGCGCTGATCTGGACGAAGGTCCCCTCGGGGGATCGGTACTGGCCCGACTCGCCTCCACCCCAGCACTCCACCGCGCCGTTCTCGTCGAGAGCACAGCCGTGGTAGAGCCCGATGGCGACCTGGGTGAAGGCGCTGGTGGGAACATCCAGCTCGCCGTGGTCGTTGGCCCCCCAGCACTCGATGGAGCCGTCGGGGCGAACACCACAGCTGTGGTCCCAATGGGTGTCCACCGCAGAGAACACGCCCGTGGGCGGGGTGGCGCGGTTGTCGAACTCGGTGCCCCAGCACTGGATCGCGCTGTCGGAATCCAGCCCACAGGTGTGGAGTTCGGCGGCCGCCACGTCCTGCCAGGTCCCCTCGGGGGGCAATCCCTGGCCGCAGGCGCGGTCGGTGTAGTTGCACGGCGAGGTCTCGAGGCCGGCGCCCCAGCACTCGATGCTGCCGTCGGTCTTGATCCCACAGGTGTGCCAGATGCCGGCGTCCAGCAGGGCCCAGTCGTCGGTGGATGACACCGTGTCGCAGCCGCTGGTGGGCGCGACCAGCACCAGCGCCAGCAGGGCGGCGAGGGGAGTCGTTCGCATCGGGCCCTCCTGGATCAGCGGATCTGCAACAATTCGATGTCGAACACCAGCATGCCCGACGGGGCGCCCGGCCGGCGCGGAGTCTCGCCGTAGGCCTGGTCCGCGGGGATCCAGAAGCGGGTCTTCTCGCCCTCGACCATCAGCTGCACCCCTTCGGTCCAGCCGGCGATGACCCGGTTGAGCGGGAACTCGGCGGGTGTGCCGCGCTTGACCGAGCTGTCGAACATCTTCCCGTCCAGGGTCCAGCCCGTGTAGTGCACCGACACGGTGTCGGTCGCCGTCGGATGGCGCGTGCCGCTGCCAGCCTGCTGGACCACGTAGGCCAGCCCCGAAGCGGTGGTGACGGCGCCGGCCGGGGCCGCGGCCACGTCGGCGGGGGCCGGGATCGGCTTGTCGATGGCGAGCAACTCGATGTCGAACACGAGCAGGCCAGCCGGGGCGCCGGGACGGGCCGGGGTCTCGCCGTAGGCCATCTCGGCGGGGATCCAGAAGCGGCTCTTGCCGCCCTCGGCCATCAGCTGCACGCCCTCGGTCCAGCCCTTGATCACGCCCTTGAGCGGGAAGGTGATCGGCTCACCGCGCTTGACCGAGCTGTCGAACATCTTCCCGTCGGTGGTCCAGCCGGAGTAGTGGACCTTGACCGAGTCGTCGGCGGTCGGGCGCTCACCAGTGCCTGGTAGCAGCACCTTGTAGGCCAGGCCCGAAGCGGTGGTGGTCGCGTCCGCGGGGGCTGCGGCCACGTCTGCGGGAGCCGGGATGTCGCCGGTCGCGGGGGTGAATGCCATGGTCTCCTCCGTGTCAGCCGGCTTCGACGGCGAGGTCAGGTCGTCCGCCTCGGCGGTGCCGGTCTCCATCTTGGCTGCGGGTTTGGGGGTTGTCACCGAGGCTTGGACCGCGTTCTCGTCGGCCGGGGCCTCGGAGCACGCCGGAGCCAGCATGGCGACCGACAGGATGATCAGAGAACAGATGATACGCGTCATGGGGCAGGGGCATAGCACGACTCCCTCCCGGAATGCGAGATTCCGGGTGCGGGAGCTTTCAGCTTTCAGCCATCAGCGGGAGAAGTAGTCGAGGGGAACGGCAGGGTCAATCGCCGCCTGCAGGCGGCCGCCCCGCAACTGCTACAGTACGCGCCGTGACACGCTCTATCCGCTGGCCGCTGTTCCTCCTCCTGCTGGGCTCGCTGGCCTTGTACGCCTGCCTCCCGGTGGACACCTCGGACGACGATGACGACGACGACGCGGCCGACGACGACACGAGCGGAGACGACGACACCGGGGACGACGACAGCGTCTGGTGCGGCGACGACCCGTTCTACACCGATCCCGGCTACCTGGCCGCCGGGGACGCCCCCTGTCGCGAGCCGCTGCTCGTCAAGCTGCGGGACGTGATCGACGGGGACACCGTCTACGTCGATCTGGAGGACGGGAGCTACGAGAAGATCCGGATCATCGGCATCGACACGCCGGAGATCGGCTGGGACGGCGAGCCCGACGAGTGTTACGCCCAGGAGGCGCGGAGTTTCCTGTCGCAGCAGCTGTCGGGCGGCTGTTTCTGGCTGACCTTCGACGCCGATTGCTGGGATCCCTACGACCGGCTGCTGGTCTACGTGCACACCGAGGCGGGGTTCTTCGAGGTCGCGTCCCTCGAAGGGGGGTACGCCGACGTGATGCTGTTCGATCCCAACACCACCTTCGCTGCCCTGTTCTACCAGGCATTGGGCGACGCCCAGAGCAGCGACGCCGGCATGTGGGGGGAGTGCTACTAGCTCTGGCGGACGTGGTCGGCCACAAGCTCACCGGCCCGGATCACCGCCTCGTGGTCGTCGAGTCCCAGGGCCAGGTGGGTGGCCAGCGCCGCGGCGAAGCGACAGCCCGTGCCCCGGGCGGAGCCGGGGACCCGCTGCCGCGGCACGCGCCAGGGCGCGGCATCGTCCCGCGACATCCCGACGTCGACCATCTCGCCGGCCAGGTGTCCGCCGGTGATCACGGCCAACGCGGCGCCGGCATCCACCAGTGCCCGGGCGGCGTCCTCCATCTGATCCGGGGTCTCGACCTGGCGTCTGATCAGCAGGCCGGCCTCGGCCAGGTTGGGCGTCACGGCGCGGCTCCTGCGGACCAGGTGGCGGCGCATCGCACGCACGCCGTCCGGTTCCACCAGCAGGCCCCCCGAGCTGGCCCGCACGACCGGATCGACCACGGGGGAGGGCAGCGCTCCACCCCGGACCCGGGCGACGAGCCACTCGATCACCTCCACCGACCACAACACCCCGGTTTTGACGGCGTCCACCGGCAGCAGGTGATTCAGCTGCAGATCCAGGAACTCGGCGGGCACGGGGAACACACCGTCCACGCCCTCGGCCCCCTGGGCGGTCAGCGCGGCACAGGCGGTCAGCGGCCGCCCGCCGGCGGTGGCGATGGCGTTGGCGTCGGCAAGCACTCCGGCACGGGCGCCTGGATCCAACCCCCCCAGGGCCAGGACTCGTGGTGCCGGATCGCGGGTCACGCCCGCCTCCGCTTGAGGTTCCGGTGGGGGATCCGCAACTCCGCGATCTTGGTGCGCAACGTGTTTCGGTTGATGCCCAGCAGCCGGGCGGCCGCCGACTGATTACCCTGACACCGGCGCAGCGCGAGGGTGACCACCGCCTTTTCGGCGGCCTCGACCACCAGATCGTAGAGATCCGAGCCTCCGGGGCCCGGCGTGAACGAGCGCACGACCGGCCGCAGGCGGTTGAGCAAGAGGTCCTCGAAGCTCTGGTCCGGTACTCCGGTCACCCGCTCGTCGAGCCGGCGCGAGGGCCCGGCCAGGTCGTCCCGACCCAGCACGGTGCGGTTGCCCAGGGTGAGGCCACGGACCAGCACGCTCTCCAGCTCCCGAACGTTGCCCGGCCAGTGGTGATCCTGCAGCCAGTGGAGGGCCTCGGGGGCGAGGATCCGCGGCGGCTGCCCCGAGCTGGTCGCGTGGCGGGTCAGCAGCCAGCGGGCCAGGGGTAGGATGTCCTCGCGCCGCTCGCGCAGGGGGGGGATCCGGATGGTCAGGGCGCGCAGGTACCAGTAGAGTTCGGAGCGGATGGTGCCCTCACCCAGCTGGGCGGTGAGGTCCCGCTCCGATGACGCCACCAGCCGGACGTCCAGCGCCTCGTCGCCATCGTCGCCCGCTGCCGGGCCGTCGGGGTGCCCCTTGAGCGAGCGCACCAGCCGCTGCTGCGCCTCCATCGGTAGCCGCTGCACCTCGTCGATGAACAGGGTGCCGCCGTGGGCCGCGCCGATGGCGCCGCCCCCCGTCCCGGGATCGTCGCCGCCGCCGAACAGCCGCATCGGCAACTCGTCGGCGCCCAGCGATCCCGAGAGCAGCGCCACGAACGGACCGTCCCGGCGGGCGCTGGCGTGGTGCAGCACCCGCGCCACCAGCTCCTTGCCGGTCCCGGCCTCTCCGAGCAACAGCACCGGCGGCCGGGCCAGGGCCGCCCGCTGGATGGAACTGAAGACCCCCTGCATCGATCGGCTGAAGCCGAACAGCGGGCGGGTCTCGCGGCTCCCCGTCGACCCATCGAGCAAGGTCCGGGTCAACCCTTCGCCCGGACCGGACACGGCCGCCGCACGCTGCAGCAACCACTCCATGTGGTCCATCTCGAAGGGTTTGGTCAGGTACTCGTAGACCCCGCCCTTGAGCGCGGCGACTGCCTCGTAGATCCGGTCCTCGGGCACCACCGCGATCAGGGCCAGCGGCTCGGGGCGGCCGGCGTTGGCCGCCAGCAGCTTGGGGCCGCTCATGCCCCGCATCGTCAGATCGACGATCGCCACCCGCGCCGTCTCGCGCCGCACCATCCGCAAGGTGCGGCGGCCGTCGCTGCTCGACAGCACCCGGTAGCCGTGGCTGCGAAGGAAACGCGTCATCGCGAGCCTGGGTTCGCTGTCGCCTTCGCCGATGAGGACGCTGATGGCCATGGGGGTCCGACCTTACGGTCCGGTCGTCGGGTAGGCAACCCGGCAACCCGTGTAACTCCTCTGTAGTTGGGGGGGGGCGATCCCTGTGTTTAGGTGAATGGAGGCCCGGTGCGGTCCGACAATGGGGATGAGATGGCGAGCGGCGCGGCGGTCGAGCAGGCGGAGGCACTATGGTAAGAATTCGAGGCGTCGGAAACGGGGGTCCTCAACAGCCCACAACCGCTGAAAAATCATTGACTTCCGTCTGTTTATCTGGTGTGTTGAAGGTGATCGGGCTCCGGAAGGTTGTTGCGGGAGCAGACCCCGGGATACCCAGGCTGAATGCTGTTCCGGAGCTAGCCCTGGGGAAAAAACTGATGAACGCGCCGCGTTGGCGCCTTCTTACCGCCACGCGGCGGTATGGGGTGCCCCTACTACTGGCCATCGCCATCCCTTCACTTCCATGCCGGGCCGCGGACGACGCCGACGAAGGTACGTCGTCCGAATCCTCGGGTCCGGGTACCGGGCAGCAGCCCTCGACTCTTGCCGATGATGGCGATGACGAGAAGGCGGTCACGGAGACCGGGGACTCCACGTCCCCGGCTCCGTCGACGCCCGAACCCGCGGTCTCGGAGCGCCAGGCGATCCTGGACCGGCTCAACTGCGAGGCGGTCGAGCCCACCGAGTGCCTGATCCCGGAAGATCCGTTCGAGGACGTACAGATCGAGGCCGCATTCACGGACCCGGACGGGAACCCGGTGCCGGTCAGCGAGGCCTCCGTCGACGTCTTGCTCGAGGCGGTGGGCCGCGCCTTCGCCGACCATGAGGGCGATCGGGTCGTGGCCGCGGGGAACGAGCTGATCGAGACCCGCTTCACCGAGCTCCAGTACTTCGGTGTCGAAGATCACTTCGTCGATCCGCCCTACGACTACTATCGCGATCCGGTCAGGAGCGTCACCCGGGTCCCGATGCTGTTCCTGGACCAGATCGACCCCGCTGACTTCGACTACCCGATCGTGGTCAACGAAAAGGTCCAGAACTGGATGGTGTACCTGCTGACCCGGGGCAGGAAACACTTCGTCAAGTGGATCGGGCGCAAGCAGCGTTACGAGCCCTTGATCACCGAGACGTTCACCGAGCGCGGCATGCCCACCGACCTGATCTACCAGGCGATGATCGAGAGCGGGTTCTCTCCGTACGCGTACTCGTGGGCCAAGGCCGCGGGGGTCTGGCAGTTCATCCCGGGTACCGGCAAACGCTACGGCATGCGCATCGACTGGTGGGTCGACCAGCGCCGGGATCCCTACGAGGCGACCCGCGCGGCCGCGGACTACATGGAGCGGCTGTACGCCATGTTCGGCGACTGGTGGATCGCGTCGTCGGCGTACAACGCTGGCGAGGGCAAGATGGGCAAGGCCATCGCCCGTTACGAGACCGACGACTTCTGGGAGATCTGCGCGGGCGACTACCTGAAGCCCGAGACCAAGAACTACGTCCCCAAGATGATCGCCGCGATGATCCTCGCGAAGTACCCGGAGCGCTACGGCCTGAACGAGGACGTGCCCGAGTGGTTGGACCCCTGGGAGTTCGAGGTGATCACGGTCACCGACGCCACCGACGTCGGGTTGATCGCCGAGCTGACCGGCTCCACCGAGGACGCGATCATGGAGATGAACCCGGAGCTGCGCCGCTGGTGCACGCCGCCGGGGGTCGCCTGGAACGTCAAGGTGCCGACGGGCTCCGCCGAGGACTTCCACACCAAGCTGGCCGAGGTCCCCGAGGAGCGCAAGCTCTCCTTCAAGCGCCACAAGGTCGCTCGCGGGGAGTCGCTGTCGAAGATCGCCGCGAACTACGGGGTGACCGTCAAGGCGATCACCACCATGAACAGCGTTCGTAACGCCAACAAGATCGCGGTGGGCACCTACCTGGTGATCCCGGTGCGGGCCAGTAGCGGTTCTCCCCGGGATCTGACCCACTCGGTCGAGCGCGGCGAGTCCCTGTCGATCATCGCCTCGCGCTACGGCGTCACCGTGACCCAGATCAAGGAATGGAACGAGCTGAAGTCGGACGTGATCCACCGGGGCGATCGCCTCGTGGTGCACATCGGCGACGGAGCCCCCGCCACCGCGATCGCGACCGGGACGGCCGTGGCCTCCGCGGACACCCCGGCCGCTGAGCCCGCGGCCGCCAAGCCCAAACCGAAGAAGCCCCTGGCCGCCGCCATCTCGGGCCCCAAGGCCCGCAAGGCCGAACAGGACGCGGTGGCCGATGCCGCCGAGAAGGCGGCCGAGCACCTGCAGAGCGAGGCGCCGCCCGAGGGCGATCGCAAGGCGGCAAAGAAGACCCCGAAGCGAAACCGGCGGTCGGCCTCCTCGACCCGCTCGGACGAAGAGCCGATGGTGCACACCGTGGTCCGCGGCGACACCCTGGGCGAGATCGGCGAGCACTACGACGTCACGGTCGCCAAGCTCAAGGGCTGGAACAGCCTCAAGCGCGACACCATCCTCGTGGGCCAGGAGCTGACGGTCTACCCGGGGCCACGCAGCGAGACGCGAAAGCTGGTCCACACCGTCAAGCGTGGGGATTCGTTGTGGAAGATCGCCCACAAACACGGCGTCTCGGTGGACGAGCTGCAGTCCTGGAACACCCTGGGTGGTTCCAGCACGATTCACGCTGGTGACCAGCTGGTGGTCTACACCGGCGGCGGCGGCCGGCGCGCCGCAACGCCGGCCCGGGCCAGGGCCCGCACCGTCACCCACAAGGTGAGCAGCGGCGAGAGCCTGTGGTCCATCTCCCAGCGGTACGACGTCACCATCGACGCGATCAAGAAGTGGAACGGTCTCAAGCGGGACACGCTGAAGATCGGCCAGACGTTGACCGTCAAGCTGAAATAGCGGCCCCGGGATATCCCCCGTGACCACTCCCCCGCCGATCGTCGCCTTCGCCGCCCCGTCGGGCACGGGCAAGACCACCTTCCTCGAGACGCTGATCCGTGAACTGGTCGGCCGCGGCCTCAAGGTCGCGGCGATCAAACACGACGCCCACTCGTTCCAGGTGGATCGCCCGGGCAAGGACACCCACCGGTTCCGCTCCGCTGGCGCCAGCCGGGTGGCCATCTCCAACGACCGCGAGCTGGCCGTGATGGGGGAAACCGATCCCGGTCTGACGCCGGAACAGCTGACCGCGCGCTACCTGGGCGACGTGGACATCGTGGTGGTGGAGGGATTCCGCGAGGCGGTCATCCCCCGCGTGCTCATCTCACGGCGTGATGCCCCCCATCAGCCCTACGACGCCACCGAATCCCGGGTGATCGCCGTGGCCGGCGACAAGACCCTCCCGGGAGGCAAGCCCCACTTCCCCCTGGACGACCCGGCACCGCTGGCCGACTTCCTGACAAAACGGTTTGGTCTGCGCTGAGCGCGCGCGGGGGAATCCCAGCCTCTCAGTCCTCGTCGTCGGTCTTGATGCCGGCCAGCAGATCGCCGAAGGTCCCGAAGTTCGTTTTCTCGGCCTTCTTCTGCTTGCGGTACTGGGCCATTTCCCGGGCGCCAGAGTCGTCGGAGCCGGTCTTGCTCAGGGTGAGCCTGTGGCGGCGGACATCGAGCTCGATCACCTCCGCCTCGACCGTCGCCCCGGGAGGGAAAGCCCGTAGCAGGCTTCGCTCCCGGGGGATCCCCGTGTGCCCGGCCGGCAGCAGCGCCGTGACCCCTTCGCCGAGGGACACGAACACGCCAAACTTGGCCACCCGCTCCACGGTTCCCTTGATCTTGGCGCCGATGGTGAAACGCTCGGCGACCCCCTTCCAGGGATCCTCCTGGACGGCCTTGATCGACAGGGAGATTCGCCGCCGCTTGCCGTCGAAGGTCAGCAACCGCACCTGGATCTCTTCGCCGACCGTCAGCACCTCGTCGGCGCCACGGCGGCTGTCGTCCCAGCTCAGCTCGGTGTTGTGCACCAGGCCGTCGAGCCCGTCAGCCAGCTCCACGAAGGCCCCGAACTGCTCGATTCGGACCACCTTCCCGGGATAGATGCCGTCCTCGACGAAGTCGGTGCCCAGGCCGTCCCAGGGGTTGGGCTGCAGGGCACGGATGCTCAGCGAGAGCTTGCGGCCCTCGGGGGTGTAACGCAGCACCTTGACCCGGACGGCGTCACCGGGCGACAGCATGTCCGACGGGTGCTCCACCCGCTGCCAGGAAAGCTCCGTCACGTGGACCAGGCCTTCGAGGCCGCCCACGTCGACGAAGGCGCCGAAGTCGGCGAGCCGCCGGACCACCCCGTCCATCTCCTGGCCCTGCTCGATGGAGCCGCGCAGGTCCGTGGCCCGTCGGCGGGCGTCCGTCTCGAGCACCTTGCGGCGGGACACGACCAGGTTCTTGCGGCGGGGATCCATCTCGATGATGCGGAACCGGGCCAGCTGTCCCACCAGCGACTCGGGATCCTTGAGCTGGTGGGTGTCCGCCTGCGACAGCGGAAGGAAGGCTCGCTGGCCGGCGATGAAGACGTCGTAGCCCCCCTTGCGCCGGGCGGTCACCTTGCCCTCCACCGGGATCCGCTCCTTGAAGCAGACGGGCAGATCCTCGGGGCTCCGGACTCCGCGCGCCAGCGCGCGGGAGACCCGGAGCAGGTCGCCGGCTCCCTCCGGGTGGAGCACATAGACGAGGAACTCCTCGTCCTCGGCAACCTCCTCGCGGGAGTCGGCGCGTCGGATCTCGTCCACGCTGCACACGCCCTCGTGGTCCTCGGGCAAGGCCAGATAGGCGTGGTGCTGGGTCACCCGGGTCACCCGGGCGGGGACCACGTTCCCGGCCGCGACCGCACCTTCGACCGGCGGCGGCGCCTGCGCTTCGGCGGCGGGGGCCTCCTCCTCGGCGGCGGGGGCCTCCTCCTCGGCGGCGGGGGCCTCCTCCTCGGCGGCGG